>JAADHV010000041.1 GCA_013151635.1 Deltaproteobacteria bacterium
ATAATTAAATTAAAAATTTTAAACTATTTAATTTTATCATCTTTACCTTGTCTTTATAAGTCCTCTTATTCTCATAAAAGTTCAAAATTTTGAACTAAAAAAAATCTTTAAATCGCTGCAAACAAGCTAACCTGCTGGAATAAAAGGAAAAATATACATAGTTTTAACAGTTCAAAAAATTAAACCATGTCTGGCCGAAAACCATATTTTTTAACCTGACAAAGGAACCCGGAAGAGTGGGGCTTTCGGCCAAATGGCATTTAATACTTATACTGATCGGATTTAAAAGGGCCGTTGACAGGGATTCCAAGGTATTCCGACTGTTCCTTTGTCAATTGGGTCAGATTGACTGAAAGATTCTTTAAATGAAGCCTTGCCACTTCTTCATCAAGTTCCTTTGGCAATGTAAAAACTTTAACTTCAAGATCTTCCTTTGCAAGTTTGATCTGGGCCAGGGTCTGGTTTGAAAAACTATTGCTCATTACAAAACTTGGGTGTCCTGTTGCACAGCCAAGGTTCACAAGCCTTCCTTCAGCAAGCACAATAACAGACCTGCCAGACTCTAACGTCCACTTATCCACCTGGGGTTTAATATTTGTTTTAACGGCTTTTGGATGGTTATCCAGATAACTCATTTCTATTTCATTATCAAAGTGCCCGATGTTACATATAATGGATTCATCCTTCATCATTTCAATGTGTTCACCCTTAATAACATGGTAATTCCCGGTTGCTGTCACAAAAATATCACCATGGGGAGCGGCCTCTTCCATTGTTACCACCCTGTAACCTTCCATAGCTGCCTGGAGTGCGCAAATCGGATCAATTTCAGTTACCCAGACAATAGCACCATATCCTTTCATGGATGCAGCGCACCCTTTTCCCACATCACCATATCCAGCCACAACAACAGTTTTACCGGCGATCATGATATCGGTTGCTCTCTTGATCCCGTCGGCCAGGGATTCACGGCACCCGTAAAGATTATCAAATTTGGATTTTGTAACGGAATCATTGACATTGATGGCAGGAAACAGCAGCTCGTTTTTTTCAGCAAGCTGGTAAAGCCTGTGGACGCCCGTGGTTGTCTCTTCTGATACACCCCTGATTTTTTCTGCAATTCCGGTCCATTTTTCCGGATCTTCTGCAAGGCTTACCCCAAGCCTGTCCATCAGGCATTTTTCGTCCAGACTATTTATTTTATTATCAAGTAAAGATGGGTTCTTTTCCACTTTAACTCCCTGGTGGACATAAAGTGTTGCATCCCCGCCGTCATCGACAATCAGGTCAGGTCCCGTACCATCCGGCCAGGTCAGTGCCTGTTCCGTACACCACCAGAATTCCTCAAGTGTTTCACCTTTCCATGCAAATACTGCGGCAGACCCTTTATCTGCAATGGCTGCGGCTGCATGATCCTGGGTGGAAAAAATATTGCAGGAAGCCCATCGGAGATCAGCTCCCAGTTCATAAAGCGTATCAATGAGCATGGCTGTCTGGATGGTCATGTGAAGGCTGCCCATTATTTTCAAGCCCTTTAATGGTTTTTGGGGACCGTATTTTTTCCTGATAGCCATGAGTCCCGGCATTTCTTTTTCTGAAAGCTGCATGTCCTTGTGTCCCTCTCTGGCAAGTAAGATATCCTTAACCCTGTATTCCAGGCTAAGGTCAAGATCAAGATAGGAAGGGTCTTTAGTTGATTTTATCATTTTAATACTCCTTGAAAAATTATTTTAAAATAACATATCAAAATATGTTGATATATTGTTTTCTATCCAAAATACAGGTATCTGTTTTTGATGTCAATAAAAAAAGCCGCAGAGGCTTAAAATCTTAAGGCCGGGCGGCTTTTTTAAAACTAAAATAAACGGGATATTAATTATATTCCGGCAAGCTCCTTTATCTGGTCAGCCTTGTCTGTTCTTTCCCAGTAAAAATCAGGGTCTTTTCTTCCAAAATGCCCGTAGGAAGATGTTTTCCTGTAAATCGGGCGCAGAAGATCAAGAGTCTCAATAATCGCAGCAGGTCTTAAATCAAATACCTCTTTTACTATTGCCACTGCCTTTGGTTCCGAAATTTTCCCTGTCCCCATGAAATCAACAAGAAGGGAAACAGGCTGGGCAACGCCTATTGCATAGGCCACCTGGACCTCGCACTTATCTGCAATTCCCGATGCAACCAGGTTCTTTGCCACATACCTTCCCATATATGATGCACTTCTATCAACTTTTGAGGGATCTTTACCTGAAAAGCAACCGCCGCCATGACTGCCCTGCCCGCCATAGGTATCTACAATAATTTTCCTGCCGGTAACACCGCAGTCTCCCATTGGACCGCCCACGACAAACCTTCCTGTCGGGTTAATAAAAAATCTTGTATCACCGTCCATCATCTTTTCGGGGATTACTTTTCTAATAACTTCTTTTATTATGGCGGATTTCAAATCATCATAGGACACATCAGGAGAATGCTGGCTTGAAATCACAACCGTATCGACTCTTTTTGGCAGTCCATCCACATATTCAATGGTTACCTGGGATTTCCCGTCAGGTCTTAAAAAATCAAGCGCACCGTTTTTTCTGACTTGTGCCAGCCGTTTGGTCAATTTATGGGCATAAATAATCGGCATGGGCATTAATTCAGGGGTCTCACTGGTTGCAAATCCGAACATCAACCCCTGGTCACCTGCACCCTGTTCTTTGTAAAGGCCTTCGCCCTCGTCAACCCCCTGGGCAATATCAACGGATTGTTGATCAATACTTGTAATAACCGAGCATGTCTGCCAGTCAAATCCCATGCTTGAAGAGTTGTATCCAATATCCTTAATTGTACTCCTGACCACTTCCGGTATGTCAACATAGCAGTCAGTTGTAATTTCTCCTGCAACCATTGCAAGTCCTGTTGTGACCATTGTCTCACAGGCTACCCTGCACTTTTTATCTTCAGCCATGATGGCATCAAGGATACCATCTGATATTGCGTCGGCAACTTTATCCGGATGACCTTCTGTTACAGATTCGGATGTAAACATGAAAGATTTTTTTTCTGGCATTCCAAGCTCCTTAATTTTCGGGATAAATATTTTATAAATAAACTCATAGTGTTCAAGATCCTAATTAATAAATTTTTATTTTCCCTTTGTCAATGATACACGTCCTGACTTGTGCCATATTTCTCATTTTTTTAAAAAAAATCACAAATAACTTGACAATTTCCCCACAATTTTTATTCTTTGCATAATTTAAAATCAGGTTCCTTCAAAAGCCCCATATTAACTAAAATTATATTTTTTAAAAATAAGGACATGCTGGAAATGAGACATACAAGAATTACAGGAATCGGTTCTGCCCTGGTTGATATTTTAATTAGTGAATCAGATCAATTTTTAACAGGTCTTGGAAAAGAAAAAGGCGGGATGACCCTTGTGGAAGAAAAGGATATCAAACAAATTTTATCTAAAACTGATAAAACACCTGTTGTTGTTCCGGGAGGTGCAGCATGCAATACGATTATCGGTGTCGGAAACCTTGGCGGCGATGCAAGATTTATCGGCAAAAGGGGCAATGACGCATATGGCCGCTCATTTGAAGACCAGCTTGTTAAATGTAATGTTGAACCTGTTGTTTCAATATCCGGCTCTTCGACAGGAACTGTCTTATCTGTTATCACACCGGATGCCCAGCGCTCCATGTTCACTTATCTTGGTGCGTCCACAGAACTTGCTCCCGTATCAATCACTCCTGACATGTTTAAAGATACAGCTATTTCAATGATTGAAGGATACCTTTTATTTAACAAAGACTTAATGATGGCTTCACTGAAAGCAGCCAGGGATGCGGGATCGCTTGTCGCCCTTGACCTGGCAAGTTTTGAGGTGGTGAATGCCTCAAAGGATATTCTTGAAGATATCATAAATGATTTTGTTGATATCCTTATTGCCAATGAAGATGAAGCAAAAGCATATACCGGGTACGATGATGAAGAAAAAGCCATCAAAAGACTGTCTCAGGGCGTCACATATGCTGTATTGAAAATTGGCGAACGAGGCAGTTATGTCTCTCACAATAATAATATCATAAGGATTAAAGCCCAATCAGGAAATGCTCCTGTTGATACCACAGGGGCAGGCGATCTATGGGCTGCCGGATTCCTTTTTGGAATAGCCCATGGATTTTCCATTGAAAAAAGCGGCCGGATCGCATCTGCCTGTGGCTACGAAGTCTGCCAGGTCATGGGGGCGCAGCTTTCCCAGGCTGCCATTTCAAGGATCAAAAAAATGCAGTTTTAAACACGTCTTTGTATTTTTTCAACAATAACTTTATACTATACAATCAGATTTTGATTCCCAACCAGACGTAACGGAAAATTTGTTATCATTATTGGTTTTGCCATGGGCAAATGTGAAGAATGCGTGACAAAATATCACCCCAAGGAATATCATACTGCCATTCAGGGATTTGTTTACGGCGGTCTTCTCGCTTCTTGAATAGACTGCCACAGTACTGGGACTGCAGCTGCTGCCTCGTACAAATTTGAAAACCGGGGCAAAGTACTTGAAGTAACCCCTAAAAAAGCCATTATTGAATCAAAAGTTATGGCTGGCGATGTTGTTTGGGCAAAAGGTCACGTGGTGGCGGTTCGCATGCCTGAATCCATGATGAAAAAAAGTATCAGATCATCACGTTTTAACGTTAACCCCTCCCTGTATTTTCCTGCAAGGGAGGGATTTTCAACCTGCCTTACTTGATACCAACAAAAATCTTTACTTCTCCAGTTTTGGGATCATACCACTCAAAATCACTGATATAGGCTCGTTTCAGATCGATCTGCCAGATTTTCGGCCAGGCAGGTGCCACCTGCTCATTATTCTTCGCTGTAAACACCGCATATGATCCATTGGAAATTTCAAGGCTCATAAAATCATTATTACCATCGCAAGCGTACGTCCGGGTACCAATGATAAAATCATATTCGCCATGTTCATCGCTTTCATACCCGGTATAGACGGCATAAAGGCCTGAACCCGGAACCAGGTCCTTAATTTTATCCATCGTATTTTCCTTAAAAAACTGTTCCCATATCTTTGGGATGACCTGCATTGCCTTGGTGTTATCTGTTCTGGTTTTAATACCTGTGATACAAAATCCTTGTATTTGTTCAACAGTATAATCCATCTTCTTCTCTCCTTGTTATGGTGTTATGATCGATTTTTTAAAACTGATTTCTCAAAATCAGTTTCAATTTATGTACAAATCATATCTGATCAGAACAGAAGATTCTTGACATTTTGTATCATTGCTGAACAATTTTCAAAGGGATATAGATATCAACACTTGCAATATTTTCCTGCAGTGTTCGGGTATCATAGACCTCAAAATCAATGCCGGTCTCCCTTTCATAGGGAGAATTGGGCAACCAGTTTCCATAGATATAATGCCAGGCATTGACCAGTTTTTCAGGCATGGGGCCTGTGGCTGTAAAAACAGCATAATTTCGTGGCGGAATCACATGCTGTTCTAATTCTTCCGGAACCTGTTTTAATGGTTTTGTTTCATAAGCAATGGTGAACCTGAAATTATTGTGAACATCCAGGTTAGAGTAAATACCATAAAATATTTCAGGCTTGATGATACCGGGGATTTCGCCTGACTTTTTATTTATAAAAAAATTATCCATGAAGGCTGGAATATCTGTTGCGACCTGGTCATTTTCCAGCGTGGTATTGATACCAAAGCCTGTCATAAAAGCAAAGATCCGATGAAAGTGTGACAATGAACTATACGCCCTTTGCGAGACGTCTTCTAATGATATGGCACAGGTTAAATTATCTTCTATAAAATCAATTGATTGTGCCAGGCGAGGATAATAGTCCATATAAATTCCCCCTACAGGTCGGTGAGCAGTCGTCCCAAAGCGTAAATCAGGCCACGGTGTTCATATGGTTTTGCATCTTCAAGGCTTTTAATCTGCTCAAATTGATCCCGGACTTCTTCTGCACAAATGGGCCGTGCAGCATCACCGATACAGACGTCTTCAGCCATACCTGTATCTGCATTGGGTGCCACTGTATTGATCTTGATATCGAGCCCGGAGATTTCCAGTTTCAATGTATTCATGATACCGATGCCCCCATTTTGCTGCCCCGCAGTTGGACTAATTGCCATACATCTCCGAAGACGATTCTGCCATATCCGTTTTCTTGGTGCGAATCAAAATAAAGCACTATCAAAGTTATCAATAATTTCAGATAAGACGAATTGATGCGAGGGACAATATTTATTTATGACAAATTTATTGAAAAACCATGTTTTGTTTATTTTTACTTTACAAATTGTAAATTTCCTTTTAATGTTTATCATTATATCAATATTTTAATGTTTATTTTTATAATTAAATACAGGGAATCAAAATGAAGTTTACAAAAGAAGTTGTCGAAATGATAAAAACATTTATGATTAATAATGTCTCCGACAATCCAAATACATTGACACTAATTACGTGCAATCATTTTCAAATTACCAAACCAACTGTCTATAAATACATCAATGAATTAATTAAAGACAGAATAATTGAAAAACTGGGATCAAATCGATCACCCAAATACCAATTGGTTGAATCTGTTTACAATTGGAAGTATGAAAATGATCATATAGAAGAAGATATACTATGGTCAAAGGATATTGCACCCCTATTAAAAAATTTAAAAAGTAATGTAAAAGAAATTTGCCAATATGGTTTCACAGAAATGGTTAACAATGTGATTGATCATTCAGAATCAGATATATTATTTATTCAATTAACTGTCGATTATTTAAATCTTAAAATACAGGTGTCTGATAGTGGAATTGGTATTTTTGAGAAAATAAAAACTGACTTAGGATTGGAACATCCAAAACAATCAATTTTAGAGCTAGCCAAGGGGAAATTC
Organism: Deltaproteobacteria bacterium; assembly: GCA_013151635.1. Lineage (GTDB taxonomy): Bacteria > Desulfobacterota > Desulfobacteria > Desulfobacterales > Desulfobacteraceae > Desulfobacula. The sequence goes on from JAADHV010000041.1 coordinate 6,926, forward strand.
ACTTCTGACCCTGAAAACCACTCAGGAGAAGGCATATTTTTTACTTCCAGGGTGTTTGATACCTTCTTAATTTTTTCACACCAGTTACGCTTTGTCGGGTTTGGGAATGATGATGGCTTCTTGTTTGATGAAAGAAGTGATCTTCCTGGAACAACCGTCCATATGGAGATCAAGAAAAATTCAAGCACCTTATTAAAAGAAATCTTTGACGAATATGCAGATCCTGATAAAAATCCGAGTTTCCATAAAACTCGTATTCCCGTTGAGTTGATGCAACATGAGGGAGAGTCTTTGCTATCAAGATCACAGGCAAAAAGACTTATATCAAGATTTGACAGATTTACTGAGGTAATTTTAGATTTCAAAGGTGTTGCCCAAATCGGACAAGCGTTTGCTGATCAAATATTCAGAGTTTTTACAAATAAGCATCCTGATGTACATCTCAGAACGGTCAATAAGTCTGTTGATGTTGAAAATATGATTAAAAGGGTACAATCGACTAAATAATTCGGGTCATAACCCCCAAACCCCGCAGTTAGCTCAAAAAAGGATTTGTCAGGTGTTAAAATTGTAGTAGAAGCATAGAGAACCTCCCAAACAGTAATTTTTAACTTTTCTCCCAAAAAGAAAGGAGA
>JAADHV010000071.1 GCA_013151635.1 Deltaproteobacteria bacterium
AAATGATCCAGCACCTTGACACCATGCTTATTTGTTTTTCTCAATTTTGAAGACTTAATAAAAATCTTTCCATGGGACTCGGACAAGTCTTTATTTTTTTTTTCAAAAGCCTCTAAAAAATCATGGTTGGAATCAAATTCCGGAAGGCCGTTTTTATTTTTTCCCCTTTTGTTTCCCATGGAATTATCCTATCGTATCCAGGGAAAATTTTCAAGATTTTCAAGCCCCCGGTTCATTTGACAACGGTTCTCCTTCCTGCTATTGTCCAGATTATGATTAAAGGGAACATTGTAGAATATATTGATCAGCAGAAAATTATTTGTGCTGTTATATTACAGGAAACAAAAGGCAAATTAAGATTATTGAACGAGAATAACCGGGAAGTCAGTTTTTCTGAAAAACGGTTGTCCCATATCTCACAAGAATGCCTTGACACTACTGTTGCAAGAAACTCTATTGTTACAAAGTTAAAACAACTCACGCAAAACCGTAAAAACCTTTCCGAGACCATAGATATTAAAGAATTATGGGAAATACTTCATGAAGAATCCGAAGATATTGATCTTGAGACCATGACTCTTTTTAATTTTGATCCCCCTTTGACTTCTGACCATGAAGCCGCCGTTATCCGTGCGTTTTTTCATGACAGACTGTATTTTAAATTCAACAGGATGATTTTTGTCCCTTATACTCCAGACCAGGTCGAAGCCAAAAAAAGGCAGATCCAGGAGGCTGAAAAAAGGGAAATCATGATTTTAAAAGGGGCTTCATGGATCAATAATGTCCTGAATAATAAAAATGGCAGCAACACAGAGGTTGATCAGAATATTATTGATATTTTAAAATCCTACTACCTGTTTAAAAATGATTCGGATACCTTTCTGATTGCCAGAAATATTATCAAAAAATCTTCCCTTAATTCTTCCGAACAATTGTTTAATGTATTTGTAAAAGCGGGTATCTGGGACCAAAATCAGAACATCGACCTTCTGGCCATGCAGATTCCCACAAGCTTTTCCAGGGATGTGCTGGAACAGGAAAAAAAGCTGACCTGCGCCCGGACCGGTTTTTTTGATGATCCTTTAAGAAAGGACCTTACAAATATCCCGTTGATCACCATTGACGGCCAGTCCACCCTTGATTTTGATGATGCCATAAGCCTTGAGAATACAGATACCGGCTATACGCTCGGGATACATATTATTGATGTTGATTTTTATATTAAATCCAATGATCCCATTGACCTTGCAGCACGGGACAGGGCAAGTTCCATTTATATGCCGGATGACAAGCTGCCCATGATACCGCCCAATCTTTCCGAGGATCTTTGCAGCCTGAAAGAAAACGAAATACGGCCGGGCATAAGCACCATCATTAAAATGAACCGTTTTTTTGAAATCCAGGATTATAATATTGTTCCAAGCATCATAAAGGTTCACAAACAGATGAGCTATGCCGAGGCAAACCTGTTGAACGGCAAGAACGATCCTATTACAACACTTTATAAAATTGCAACATTATTAAGGGAAAAAAGGCTTAAAGCAGGCGCCATTCAAATCACCCTGCCCGAAGTAAATGTCTGGCTGGAAGACAATCAGGAAATCGGATATCTTAAAATAGACCGGGAAAACCCCTCACGCATGCTGGTCTCTGAAATGATGATATTTGCCAATTCACTTATGGCCGAGTTTCTTGCAAGCAACAACATGCCGGCTGTCTTCAGATCCCAGCCACCTCCAAAGCAAAGACTTTTCAAAGGCATTGAAACCTCTTTAACCTTGAATTTCATGCAGAGAAAACACTTAAGCCGTGCCATGATCGGAACAGACCCTGAAATCCATTCCGGCCTTGGGGTCAAGGCTTATGCCACAGCTACATCCCCCATCAGAAGGTATCATGATCTCCTGACCCAGCGGCAGATTAAAGCTGTTTTCGGATATGACAAAGCTTATTCCAAAGCTGAACTTGAAAATATTCTCCAGTCCATTTCACAGACCATTGCCAACACCGGCCGGGTACAGGCATCAAGAAAGAAATACTGGATTATCAAGTACCTGGAAGCAAAAAAGGGAAGCACTTATGAAGCACTGGTCCTTGATTGCTACAGGGATCACTATAATGTGCTGCTAAAGGAATTCATGCTTGAAGCAAAACTTCCTTCAAGCGGTATCAAGCTAAGGCACGGTGATATCATCCAAGTCACTATCCAGCACGCAGATGCCAGAAGGGAACAGCTCTCATTATTTGCATAGAAAAGCCATGCAGATAATTCTAATGTTTAAAACTTCTTTGTCCTGTATAAACCATGGTTGCATTGTTTTCGTTGCATGCTTCAACCGACTGGTAGTCATTTAATGAACCACCCGGCTGGACCACTGCTTTAACCCCCTGGGCAAGCCCCACATCAACACCGTCCCTGAAAGGGAAAAACGCATCCGATACCATGGCAGATCCAATAAGGCCGCCTTTGACTTTCTTAACATCATTTTCAATCCGGGCCTTTTTGTCCATATCTGTAAGACCGGCAAAGGAAATGCCATATTTTTCAAAACTATACCGGTCTGCAAGTTTCCGGTAAGCCTTGTCCACAGCAATTTCCGCCACACCTACCCTGTCCTGCTCGCCGGTTCCTATCCCCACTGTAACATTATCTTTCACATAAATCACGGAATTGGATGTAATGCCGGATTCCACAAGCCACCCGAACAGCATATCTTCATACTCCTCTTTTGTGGGCTCACGATCAATCGTAAAAGTCTTTCCTTTATATTCGGTTGAAGCCAAAATAAAATCTTTTTCAGAAAGGGTTTGGGGAACAAAGGACCATTGCGCCACCATGCCACCGTCCATCAGGGTTTTAAAATCAATCACCCTCTCACCGATAAAGCCCTGGAGCTTATCAATATTATTAATACGGATCACCCTTAAATTTTTCCTTGCACCAAGTATATCAATGACCCCGTCTTCGAATTCAGGTGCCACAACAACTTCTGCATACTGGTCTGCAATGGCTCTTGCCGTGGCAGTATCCACAGCTTTATTAAGCGCAATGCAGCCGCCAAAAGCAGCTACCCGGTCCGCCATATAGGCTTTATGATAAGCTTGTTCAAGACTTTTTGCCCTTGCAGCTCCACAGGGGTTATTATGTTTGACAATAACGGCACAGGGAGTGTCGGTAAAATATCTTAAAATATTCAAGGCGTTATCAGCATCGGTCAGATTGGTTTTTCCAGGATGCTTCCCTGATTGCAGAAGTTCAATATCAGAGACCAGATATTTTCCGGGGGTAATAGTCCTGGCATCGCCAAGAACAAGGTTCCCGTTGACAAGCCGGTAAAGCGCTGCTTCCTGTCCAGGATTTTCACCATATCTTAAGCCCTTGTTCACTCCTTCGATCACCCACGAAACCTTTTCATAAAAAAGGGTTTGCCTTTTATCGCCATCAACAAAGGAAACCTCCAGTTGCGGGGTAAAATGGTCATCCATAATTGTTTTGTACATTTTTTTTAAATCTTCTGACATGGTCTATTCTCCTGGCTTATAGCATGATTTAAGGTCATTCACCGGTTTTGCGGCAAAATAATCTGCGATGGTCCTGTCATAGGTGGCTGTATGGGCAAAGGCTTTCCGGGCAAGCTTAAACCTGTCTTCAAGTGATAATGAACCATTACCGGCCTTAAGTTTTTCCAGAAGCACAGGGTATGTCAGAGGATCAACCACCGATGCCACCCGGATAAAATTTTTGGCTGATGCCCGGATCATGGCGGGGCCGCCGATATCAATATTTCCCCTGGCATCTTCCAGGCTCACCCCTTGTCTTTCAATGGTTTCACTAAAGGGGTATAAGTTCACAACTACCATATCAATTGTACGGGCATTGGTTCTTTTTAAATCCTTCTGGTGAGCATTATTATAGGTTTCCGTCAAAAGACCCAGGTAAATTTTAAAGTCAAGGGTTTTGACAAGCCCGCCCTGGGTTTCCGGCTGACCTGTATAGTCTGATACCTGTTTTAAATTGAAGTCTGCTTTTTCACCTAAGATCTCTTTTATTTTACCATAGGTTCCGCCGGTTGATAAAATGAGGATATCAGGGTTTAACTCCACCAGGCCAGGTATAAAGGTACCCAAACCTGATTTGTCAGACACACTCACCAGGATGGTATTAATTTTCACATGAATATCAATTTTTTCTACAACATTCTTGCCCATGATCTTTCCTTTAATTCATTGTAAAAGGTTAATAATCGTTTTTATGATCAAGATTAATAATATAATTGATATCTTAAAGTCAAGTTTCAGTGAATTTGGATAAACCAAAGCTTCAATAATTAAGATTTTAATGACTGAATAATGGCCTTGATTATTTAACTATTCATCTAAAGGCGCAACATTCTCCCCATCTTCAAAAAAAGATATTTTCTTATATTAGACCACATCGCAAATTTTACCGGGCTTGTCCAACCACTGGATAAGGTCGTGGTTCGTTCCTCACAAACGCAGCTATCCTTATTCGTTATGCTTTTTTCTATTCATTATTTTGTCAAATACTCTCTGTTTTTTCGATACTGAGAAGCCCATATTTAAATAGAATTTTTTAGCATCCTCTCTTTCAATTTTGCTCCGAACCCTCAGTTTAGAAAGGTTCTTTTTTTGAGTCCATTCTTCAGCCAATTTCAATAGCTTTTTTCCAACACCTTTGTTTCGAAATATTTCCGAGACAATAAGACCACCGATTTCAGAAAATGCCCCTGACTCTATCCTTTGAGCTTCATATATGTGTATCCAACCAATTACTCTCCCATCTGAAAGAAAAGCAACATATACAATATGATTATTGGAGTTCAAAATGGAATTGAGACGTTTCCTGATTTCATCTTCAGAAGCTGGATATCCAAGTTCTTTTGACAACTCAGATAGCTCTGAACAATCACCTATTGTTGCATTCCGAATTTTAAATAATTTTTTTCCCATTATATTTCTGTTTGAAGCATAACAAGATCACTGGTTGCAAGGGGTTTCCCGAAATCTTGTTTATGTTAATAATTCTGTTAAACCAAAAATTTTCAAAACGGCTGAGACCCCCTGCAATCCAGTGAATCGCCATGTTATTGCTTAAGTCCATTTCAATTCAGGTTTTTTATGCTGTTGTGCACATTCTGCAAGATAAGAGTTGATAAGATTCTGATATGGAATCCCAACTTCTTTTGACAACTCTTTAAAATATGTAATTGTGCTGGTTTCAATACGAATTGAAATTTGTTTTTTTACTTTCTTGGCATAAGGATTCTTTATTGAATTGGTAAAATCATATTCTTTTCTCATAATAGATATCCTCCATATTGTTTTTGTTCTTTTTTTGAAGCCTTTCTTGCAGATATGATTCTTATTTCGTTGTTTTCATCTTTCACACAATGAACTACAATTAATAATTTAAGCTTATAACTAATGCCTAATAATAAAAATCTTTCTTCTTCCAAAGAGTGATCTGGATCATAAATCAATCTGGCATTATCATCACTAAATACTGAAACTGCTTCATTAAAAAAAATTTTATGCTTTAATAAATTAGCCTTTGCTTTAGTTTCATCCCATGAGAAATGTATCTCTTTCATAATGAAAGTATAATTACAATATATATAAATGTCAATGTGTGAGTTGGAGAAAATTAGCGTGTCTTAGATTTAGAGAAACGTTACGGCTAACCTGCTGTGCCACCCAAACTTACCGCGTTAGCGCCGCAGACGTTCTCGCAGTCAGGTTAAGCCGATTGTTGAACGGCGTTCAGATTTAAAATCCTTACCCACTTCGATGGATCGCGATTAGTTTTTCCGCAGCGATCCACCAGTTCTCCCCGCAACCCGTCCCCAAGTGGAGCTACGATATAGCCCGTATCGGTGTCCCCGACCATGAGGCAGTCCTTGAACTCAGCCAAGTGTAGCGCAACCAATAAGCAGATGCAGGCATCAAGGCAATCCTGATCTGCTTTGCTCGGGGAAGGATTTGATTTCATCTTAATGATCCACGCACTCAACATAGATAGGTCGCGTCCAGCGATCTCGTCCGAGAGCTGCTCGCATACGTAGCGCCAATCATCTATCGAAAAGGTCTTCCTTCGTTTCGGATTGTATTTCGGCAGTCGACCGGTGACTCGCGTATCGGGCAATACCCACTCAAGCGCCATCATTGCCAGCACGGGGTACGTTTCGAACACTTTGGTATCCGCTGTTGAGCTCAACGGGTCTGCTGCACCTCCGAACTGATTCAGGAACTGCCACACTGGTGCCGACGGGCCGAACATCTCAGCTCGTGAAATGCTTGCTGGTTGCATCCCCCCATAGCGAAGGCTCACCGGCGATGCAACAATATTCTCAACAGGGCGCTGGCCAGTCGCGTTCTTAACGATGGTCGGCTGGTCGAGCAATACAATTGTTACTGCCGGGCGTTCGCTCCTTCGCCATTCAGAAATCACATTTGCCGCCTCGGTGAAATTGGCCATCTGAGGTTGATCAAGCTCGCGGAATGTTCCATCATGCTTACGGATTACTCCGATTATGGCACCACGATTCTTCGGAGTCCATGAAGAATCGAACCCGATAAGAAGTGTGGTTTTCGGATGGGGTTTTCCACTGTCGCTCATGTGCATATATCGCACCCAACGTTAAGGGTAACTGGCAGCAAGGGTTTCCAAATAATTTGATTAAAGCATATTCTTTCAAAATTATCAACAGCCTTCAAAACGGAGTTGCCCCTTGCTGTCCGGTTGACCCGCATGTTGTGCAATATTTTTCCGTAACAATCATGAAATGTATAGAACTACAATTTGAAAAAATCATTAACCAACTTCATTTGTTCCATACTCTTTGAATGTGCCATAAGAATGATTTTCAATTTGGACGAATTATTTCTTAAACTTTTATCTGCAATTCTATCGAAATCCGAAATATTCTCAATATCAGGTCGAAGTCGTCTTGCACAAGCATCATGAATAGTTTTTGAAGCAGATTCAATGTTTTTATATCTACCTGAATGGAACTCAATAGCCGAAATTTCTTGAATTGCCTCTTTTCGCAATTCTGTAATTTCTTGGTAGACGGTCGATCTTTTTATCGATTTTTTAATATATGCCAATACAGCAAGAACATCTGTTATTTTATCTTTCCTATTAGGCATAGATGCCATCCTTATTTTTGACTTTTGGGCAAGTCCGATTTCCATAAAATCAAGTGCCAATGTATATTCTTTATCTTTGAATATTCAATCTTGTAGTTGTTTTAGTAGTTTTTCTTTTTCATAGCGTGAGAGGTTACTTAAACTTGGCAAACCTATTGGATTTGGATCTTTTAGTGTTAGCTTTCCGTTATTATATTGATAAATTTTTAATATTACACTATCTATACACTCTAACGCATATTGAATCGTATCGTCC
>JAADHV010000089.1 GCA_013151635.1 Deltaproteobacteria bacterium
AGGAGAGGTTGTGGTAGATCTTATGATTGCAAAGTTCATGGCAGAACTGGGACATGCTGTGATTTTCGCAGTAAAAGAAACCCCTTTCTTCAAAAAAGTCTGTCTTGCAGATACCAGGACTGATCCGGTTCTCGTAAAAGAACTTGAAAACGCCCACTTTATACACGAAAAAACCATAAGCAAAAACAAGCTGGTCGAACTTTTAAAACATGATAAGAATATTTATGTGGTATCTGACGGAACCAGGGAAAATTTAAACCTTTTACTTACCTCTACGACCTTTTCCAGAATTTTTAAAGAGGTGGATTGCGTTGTATCCAGGGGACTTGCCCAGAAAAAAAGATTAATTGACTCTCATTTCCGGTTCACCCAGAACATTATCAACATCAGCCTTGATGAAAAAGCAATAATGGTAACTTATAAGCCAAGGCATCCTGAGTTCATCAAGTTTTCCCACGAACAGCTGGAAGAAAAGGCAAATAAAATTATCGATCAAATGAAAACCGCCAAAAGCAAGGGGATGACAGTGATGTTCTACAGCGGTATCATAGGCTCCATTCCAGGAAAAACTGATGTGGCAAAAAAAATAATGACTACATTTATCGACCATTTGCATAAACAGTCTTCCGATCTGTTTATTATCAACCCGTCAAACTATTATGAACCCGGAATGGATGCAGACGACCTCATGTATATGTGGGAAATTGTTCAAAGGAGCAGGCACATAGATATATGGCGGTTCCAGACATCCAGTGACATAACAGAAAGTTTTTCACTTACAGGCAAGAAGGTTCCGCCTGAATGGATCGGTAAGGACTCAACCTATAGTACAGGCTGCACAAAAGAAATGAAAATTGCCCAGGATGTTCAAAAAGAAAATTCCGAGATGCAGCTTATCGGGCCTTCAGTGGACAAATTCATGCGCAGGAATGAATACGGGGTAGGTTCCATGTATGACCGGAGACTTGCTGATTCATGATTTGCAACAGGTCAAACCCTTGTGTGTTTCATAATCATCAAGAGCAAGATGGAATGCTGCAAGGGCATGCACTGCACAATGTTCTTCTTCTTTCGGCAGGGTCTTTAAACAGGTTGTAATATCCCAGGGGCCAATGGTTCTGGCTCTTTCAACGCTTTGAAGACGTGTAAGTTTTATTAAGGTGTTGGCGCAGGCATGTGAAAACAAACACCCTTTGATATTATAAGAAACGGATTGAATTATATCCTCTTTGATCATAAGATAAAATTCAATTGTATCACCGCACTCCCTGGTCTTTTTTCCATACCCGTCACAGGATGTAATGCTTTCTTGATAGTCCCTTTTCATGGCCATTTCAAGGAATACAAGGGAGTGGTCATTCCAGAAATCAAATATTTTATTATTTTTAGTATTCATCTTTCAGAATATGGCAAGAATATAGTTAACCTGCGTAAAAAATGGCGCGCCCGACAGGATTCGAACCTGTGACCCCCTGATTCGTAGTCAGATACTCTATCCAACTGAGCCACGGGCGCGCATGACAACGAGAGCTTTATATCAGGCTTTTTGCAAGATTTCAAGATTTTTTGTTTTTATCCTATTTGATTTTGAGTCAAAAACTTATTATAATCATACATGGGACCTGAAATATCCATGAACCGTTTTAAGGGAAAATACCAAATGAAATGATATTACTCTTTTTAAAAATTCTCTTTGCCGGTATCTTTCTTGTTTCCCTGTGGATATGCTTTAAAAAGGTATTGGTAATTGTTCACCCCTTATGGACAAAGCAACAAAGCCTGGGGATTTTAAAACCCCTTATCAATAACAATATTTATGATGCTTTCACAATAAACCGATCGATCAAACCATATGTCCCGCCTAAATGCCAGGAAAGTCACCCTTTTAAAAAACCCGGCCGGAACCACAGAACCCGCATAAAAAAAAAAGATCTGATAAAGGAACTTGACATCTTCATGGATCATGATGCCACATGCAGGCACATGCTCATACTGGCAGATTCAGGTATGGGTAAAACCTGTTTTGCGCTAAACTATTTTATCCACAATTTTAAACGCCCTAAAAAAGAACGTCATAAAATCGTCCTGGTGCCATTAGGGACTAAAAAAGCCGAAACGCTGATTTTAAAACCTTCTGATAAAAAAAACAGTGTTCTTTTTTTAGATGGATTTGATGAAGATGCAAAAGCCGCTGGAAACCGGCACACGCGGCTCAGGCAGATCATAGACCTCAGCCGGAAATACAGAAAAGTGGTTATTACTTCTGGTATTAATTTTATTCCAAAAGATAAAAATATGCCAATGAAAACAGGATATGAAAGGATAGGACCGGAAAACATCAATGAAAACCATATGTATGAATTTAAAAAGCTTTATTTTTCTCCTTTTAACCAGGCTGACATAAAAAAATATTTAAACTCCCACCTTCCAATCTGGAAAATAAGTATAAAGAAAAAAATCCTGTCTTTTATTGAAAACAATCCAATAATGCGCATCAATCCCCTCCTGCTCAGTTTTTTTAAAGATATTTTCAAAAAAGAAGACCTCCGGTTGGAATCGATAAATGAAATTTATGAAAAAATTATTAAAAGCCGGATCAGCAAGGATCGGAACTGTAATGATAAACCTTTATTAAACTCATTTATCCAACGACTTGCAGCAGATATATATCTGGGACGGGAAAAAATGGGTGAGGAATCCATAGAGCCCGAAGAACTTGCACAAAAAGCCAGGGATTGGGGAACAATTCTTTATCCCCCGGAGAACAACAAACAATCATTGATCAGCCGGACTCAATCCGGTTCATTTAAATTTATCCATCGTTCTGTCATGGAATACTTATTCATAAAAGAATTGGTATCAGGAAACAAATCATGTTATCAAACAATTTTGACAGACCAGATGGGAAAATTCCTTCTTGAAATGCTTGAGAACAACAATCCTATAAATTTAAAAATGGAATTTCACTGGTTATCTCAATTTGAGTTAAAGGCACACGGTCTTTCAATCAAACAATCTAATGATGATAACGGACCAAAACCAACAGACCTGTTTAAGACCATTTTAAGACAAAACCACCGGTTTGAATTCTTAAACCTTTTAAACTCGTTAATGCAGAATCCCATTTTTTTTGAATTTGGATGGGATCCGAATTTATATAAAAATTTAAAAAAGGCCATATATCAATCAAAATCCTCACTTATGAAATTATCAAAAAGAAAATGGACTGTCATGATCGACCGGAATAAAATTGAAATCACAAAACAATATAAGAAAAACAAAACTATTTTGATCAATGAAAAAGATTTTAAAGAATACAGCAAACTGCCTGACAGCACCCATATCTTGAAACTTGGTGCCGTCATTGGATTAAAGGGTTTGATCATGCTGAACAATATTAATCAATCAAAAAATTTCACTGCCCTTCCCAACCTGGAAACATTTCAAGGATTCACTATTTATTTTTGGACAAAGCAGTTTAATTAGTTTGACCTTAGGAAAAAAGATTTATATAAATATAGCCTGGATTATGAATGATGAATATTATATGGACCTTGCCTTTCTGGAGGCAAAAAAAGCAGAAGATATAGATGAGGTACCTGTTGGTGCAGTCATTGTGGATAATAACAAAGACGTTATCGGATATGGTTATAACTGCCCTATATCTTCAAATGATCCCACAAGCCATGCGGAAATCAATGCCATTCGCATGGCTTCCAAGGTATCAGGTAATTACAGGCTTATTAACACGACTTTGTACGTCACTATTGAGCCCTGCATCATGTGTATGGGCGCTATTATTCATGCCAGGATCAAACGTGTTGTGTTTGGCGCAAAAGATTTAAAATGGGGGGCAGCAGGCTCATTATATAATATTGCAGAGGACAAACTATTAAATCATCAACCTGAAATCACGTCAGGAATATCTAAAGAAAAAATTAAACAGCTCATAAAAGGTTTTTTTAAAAATAAAAGGAGCAAATAGTGGGAAATACAGTAATTGTCGGTACACAATGGGGAGATGAAGGAAAAGGCAAAATCGTTGACTTATTAAGTGAACATGCAGATTATGTCGTCAGGTTTCAAGGCGGGAATAATGCCGGACATACTATGGTTGTAGATGGAAAAGAAATCATAAGTCATCTTATCCCTTCCGGTATTATCCAGCAAAAAAAATGTTTTATCGGCAATGGTGTGGTGGTTGATCCCTTTGTTTTACTGGAGGAAATCGATTACCTGCTATCTAACGATATTGACGTCTCACCGGATATGCTCAAAATAAGCAACCGGGCTCATATTATCATGCCCTACCACAGGCTCATCGACTGCGCAAGGGAAGCCAGCAAGGGAGATCAGAAGATAGGGACAACCGGCAGGGGAATCGGACCATGTTATGAGGACAAGGCAACAAGAAGGGGCATAAGATTTTGTGATCTTTTTGATTTTGATTTTTTCAAAGAAAAGGTTAAAACGATTCTTGAAGAAAAAAACTTTTATCTTAAAACCTATTTTAAAACCGAAACTATAGATCCTGAAACTGTCATTGATCGCTTCCAGCAGGTTAAAGATCGATTGATACCATATATTGCAGATGTTTCCGTGATATTGTTTAACGGAATAAATGATAATAAAACCATATTATTTGAAGGCGCCCAGGGAACCCACCTTGATATTGAACACGGGACATATCCGTTTGTGACATCTTCCTCTGTTGTATCCGGCAATGCAGCCAACGGCTCCGGCGTGGGTCCTGCCAATCTTAATGAAATCATAGGAATTGTGAAAGCATACACCACACGTGTCGGTGCAGGCCCGTTCCCAACAGAATTATTTGATGACATTGGAAATAAAATCCAGAAAACCGGTTCCGAATTCGGTGCCACCACCGGCAGGAAGAGACGGTGCGGATGGCTGGATATGGTTGTTCTTCGCAATGCATCCCGCCTTAACAGCCTGACCGGCCTTGCCATAACAAAACTTGATGTTCTGGATGACCTTGATGAGATTAAAATTTGTACAGGTTATGAACTTGACGGAGCCCTGATTTCAGATTTCCCGCCGGAAATCAGAATTTTAGACGAATGCACTCCTGTATATGAAACCCATCCCGGCTGGAAACAGGATATTTCAGGCATTACAGAGTTCAATGATCTGCCTGAAAATGCAAAAAAATACCTTGCAAGGATTGAAGAGCTTTCCCAGGTCAATATTAAAATTATCTCGGTAGGACCTGGAAGGGAATCGACAATTATGAAAGAAGACATTTTCAATTAGACATTTTGATTTTTTTTGTGTATAACCCTTTCTTGCAGTCGGGATGTGGCTCAGTCTGGTAGAGCACAGCGTTCGGGACGCTGGGGCCGGAGGTTCGAATCCTCTCATCCCGACCAGGTTTTCAAGCTTTCTATAAAAAATTTACTGTCACTTAGTGACAGTAAATTTAATACCTTCATTTCCAAAAAAGAACTCAAACATTAATAAATTTGGTAAAAAACTTTTGAATAATACAAGTATCCTAAATTCTGATCTCTACCGGGTATCGCCTAAAAAGATAATGGATTTTATTTTTTGTTTAGACTAAGATATCCTTACTTTTATTGTATTACTATTTGCGATATTTAAAATTATTTATTATATTTTTTGTTATTCATAATAACATTTTTTCTATTCTAATAGGGGCAGTGATGGCAAAAATAGAAGGTTTTAGGATTAAAAATTATAGAGCACTAAGGGATATTACAATTGGTAAGCTTTGGAATTTACAAAAAATCAAGCCCCTTTCTCCTCTAACGGTTGTAATTGGTAAAAATGGAGTTGGAAAGAGTACTCTTTTTGATGCTTTTGGTTTCTTATCGGATTGCTTAAACAAGGGTGTTGAAGAAGCTTGTGATGCAAATGAAAGAGGGGGATTCGAGCGAATTCGGTCTCAAGGTTCAAAAGGGCCTATAGAATTTGAAATTTATTATAAACAAGATGGCAAATCCCGCCCAATCACATATGAATTATCGATAGATCTTGATAGGTCCGATAGACCATATGTTAAGAAGGAAAGATTACGACAAAGAAGAAAAGGTCAAACTGTTGGTCGTCCATTTTCTTTTCTTATCCTAAACAATGGGAAAGGAAAAGTATGGAAGGGTGATTTAGCAGGCCTTCAAATAGATGAAGAAAAAGAAAATAGGATAGACATTTTATTTTCTGATTCTGGTGAAAAACAAGATGATTCCTCTGAAGAAATTGCTGAAAAAGAATCTGTAGAGTTAGATGATAAACGAAAATTAGGGATTGCTACTTTAGGAGCTTTAAAGCAACATCCAAGAATATCAGCTTTTCGTAGCTTTATAGAAAGTTGGTATTTAAGCTATTTTACACCTGATTCCGCCAGGAGCTTACCGCTTGCTGGTCCACAAAGGCACTTAAACATTCATGGTGATAATTTGGGAAATGTTGTTCAATTCATGGAGCGTCAACATAGAATTAAATTTAAAAAAATTTTAAATAAAATAGCTGCAAAGATACCAGGTTTAGAAACTATTGATACTGAGAAAACTCCTGATGGTCGTTTACTGTTAAGATTTAACGATAAAGGATTCAGTGATCCTTTCTATGCTCAGCAGATGTCTGACGGGACCCTTAAAGTTTTTGCATATATTTTGATGCTGGAAGATCCGAGTCCCCCTCCTTTTCTTTGTATTGAAGAACCTGAAAATGGTCTTTATCATAAATTGCTTGAAACACTAGTGTCAGAATTTCGATCTCATGCTACAGGTCGTAAAGGTGGATCTCAAGTTTTTATTACAACTCATCAACCCTATTTCGTTGATGCCCTTAAACCCGATGAGGTTTGGATCCTTACTAAAGAGAAAAATGGATTTTCATCTATCAATAGAGCCAGTGATGATGAACTTGTAAAAAACATGGTAGAAGAAGGTCTTCTCCTAGGTAGCCTCTGGTACAGTGATTACTTGGATGCGAGGTGATCAATGCATTTCGAATTTTTGGTTGAAGATTTGTCTGGGAAAAAAACATTAGAAATTCTCGTAAAAAAGATCATTGATAAAGAACATACTTGGAAAATTTATTCATATAAGGGTATTGGTAGAATTCCAAAGGGAATGGGAGAAGTCAATGACCCTAAAAAAAGAATGCTTTTGACTCAACTGCCCAAACTTCTAAATGGATATGGAAAAACTTTTGCAGGATATCCAGATACTTATCAGGCTGTAGTTATTGTTGTTACTGACCTTGATAATAGGGTATTGAATGATTACATAAGGGAATTGAAAGATGTTCTTGAAAAATGTAGGAAAAAACCAAGAACCGAATTTTGCTTAGCTATTGAAGAAGGTGAAGCATGGTTTTTTGGAGACCTAA
>JAADHV010000093.1 GCA_013151635.1 Deltaproteobacteria bacterium
GATTACCAGATCATCCCTGACATCATATCCGTCCCGGGTATTTTCATATTTGCTTCTTCTTTTTATTTTCTGCCTGAGATGACTTTTTCAGATACTGTTCTTGGCATTTTGGCCGGAGGTGGCAGTTTATATGCAGTGGCCCTTTTTTATTATTATTTAAGAAAAAACGAAGGAATGGGCGGCGGCGACATAAAGCTACTGGCCATGATAGGTGCTGCAACAGGGATCAAAGGCGTGCTTTTTACCATTTTTACAGGGTCAGTGTTCGGAACAATCGTTGGGCTTTTAATCATGGTTTACACCAGAATAGCAGACTCGAAATTAAAAATTCCCTTTGGGCCTTTTCTGTCGTCAGGGGCAATTTTATATATTTTCTTTGGAAGACAATTGATTCAATGGTATTTGATGCTGCTTAGCAATTAACTAATTTTCAGATGTAGCATACTTCTATTACAACCTTGCCTTTTGTCGTGCGAAACGGGAGTACAAGAACATGCTTTACTCCTTCTATATGTTCTATCAAAGCATCCTTCCCGATTTTAATCTCTTTGAATTTGACTTTAACTTTTTTATCCAGCTCAGCAATTTTTGTTGTTGCATGGCCGGCAATCATATTACTGATCTCACCTACAGCATCAGTTATTTCTTCGTTGATTTCAACCATGTCCTCGCCAAACATTGCAGAAACAATTCCAAGAATGCTTTTCTTGGAAAAGCTTATTGCGGCAGACCCGGAAAGATCGCCGGATATTTCAAGAAGCCCTGAAATATCACCCAGTGATTTCAGGTCTTTTTTCAAAAATGGTGTTTCAGGTTTCACTTTTACAAATGCGGTTGTGTCCAGAATATGTAAAGCACCCTCAATAAAAGGGTTAACCAGTGCTGCATCCATATTTACCTCCTGTTTTTACCAATTTTATAATTTTTCTCTTATCCTGGCAACAAATTTCATGAAAAATGTGAATAAATACTTGACACGCACTTCTCAACGACGTAACGTACGCTTAAAAAGCTGATTCAATTTAATTTAACTTTAGGAAAATGTTTTATTTACAAATTTTAGTATTTGGAAATTTCTAAAACCTAAAAAAAGGAGTGATCAAGATGAACAAAGGTGATTTAATCAACAAGGTTTCAGAAGTACTTAGCAGTAAGAAAGAAGCTCAGGCAGCAGTCGACTGCACAATAAAAGCAATCACGGAAGCTCTTTCAAACAATGACTCTGTTACACTGGTTGGCTTTGGAACATTCAAGACTGCTAATCGTAAAGCCAGAAAAGGAAGAAATCCCCAAACAGGAAAAGAAATTAATATTCCAGCCAGAAACGTACCAAAATTTGTCCCTGGTAAAGCATTAAAAGACGCTGTAAAATAAAATCCGCAGGATTCATTCTGGCAGTATTTGAATTATCAAATACTGCCAGAATATTTTTTTGTCATGGGCTTTGATATAGATAAAATATTTCTACCTTCTGTCGGGGTGGACATGGTATTTAATATAAGCTCACTGACACCTTATTCCAGATCATCTATTATCTATGATGTTGATTTCAAGTCTGAGGCAATTACCATTGCCCAGCCTCTCACACCGTTTTCAAAAAATACATCTTTCAGGGAATTACACCTGACTACCATAATTCATGGCAAGAACAGAAAGATAAGGGCCGGGCTGGAATGTATTCAATTCAAAGTTATTGATCAATATGCACTTGCCAATAAGACAAATGTGCAAGCTGTCCTTTTAAAATATGAATTACCTGTAAAAGAAACAAATATAAGATCTGCTTTTCGATTGCCTTTAAGTACGAAATATATCATTAAAGGCAAACTCTTATACAGAAATCTTGAATTCTATACCCCAAGGGACTTTTCCATTCGAGATATCTCCCTTACAGGGCTTGGCCTTGTGATTCCCAAAAAAAGAAATAAAAACTTGAACCCCCTGACTGAACTGAAAACCAATGAAAAAATCGTGACCGGCATCATACTGGTCAATATGAATAAAAATAAACCTGACGGCACTCTTCCCATCAAGGCGCAGGTTACGAGAGTCAGTCCTAACTACTCTGACACGCACTCTTTAGTGGGTTTAAAAATTTTAAACCTTGAACCTGGCAGTGAAAGTATTTTGAATCAATTTATTCACGACGCACAGATAGATGAACTGAAAAGGCTGAGTGGAAGAAACTCATAGATTCTCTATGCAGTCCTTTAGCCAGCATAACATCTTTCTTTGGCCCTGATCCGGGTTTAAGAGTTCATGTTCTATTTCTTTTAATTTGCAAAGCCCTTGTTCACGGTTAAACTTTATATCATTTTTATATCCGTGAATCCGGTCTTCTTCCAAAGGGGATCTAAGCTTGTTCAAATAAATATTAAATTCACTGTCTTTTGTTCCACTTTTCTCATCCTCAAAATTCCTGGCAATAATACGGGCAGCCAATTTTTTTATCCTATGACTTTTTATTTCACTTAAAAATTCGTGTTTCTTTGTATCAGGGGTTTTGTGAAACAGACTGCTTTGTTTTTTCTCCAGACTTGAAAAAAAACCTTCCTGATAAAGTGCTGCATCCGGGTCGATATTGGAGATGAAGGGATATTTATAGGCTAAATGGTATTGAATAAATTCAAAAAATTTTTCATGATGATGGCGAATTTTTTCCATGTTGGTTTGAGCGGCTTTTTTTGAAGGCTTTGAAAGTTTATTCCAGAACCTTTCAAGGGCCGGCAGGACAATCAATGCCTCCCCTGCGCGTCTTCTTACCACAAAGGTTTCATTCAAATCTTTATTAGAAGTCAGGCCTAAAACATCGTCAAGATCAAGTCGTAACCACAGACTTTGATTTTTATAGACCGTGGATTGACCAAGTTGAAGGACAGGGGCCATATAATTAACCTTGGACCCGAAAGATGCCGACATCATAATACAAACTTTGAATTGCCGGGATTTAAGGCAAAAACTTTCTTCAATCTTATTTATCCTTGCTTCATCTTTAAGTTTATTAAAAAAATCAAGGCAGTAATTCCAGATATTTTTTTGTTGATAAAATTTCTTGGCAAGCAAAATGACGGCTTCCACATCACTCATAGCCTCATGGGCTCTTCCTGAAGTTAAAAAATCATTCTCACGTGAAATCAGATCAAGTTTTAAACTTGGCTTTCCATCGACCTCAGGCCATTTTAAACAGCCGGGATGGAACACCCTGAAAATAACAGCAATGGGCAGTATATCCATCCTGCAGCACCCTTTGCTGTATTGATGGGTATATGGATCCAAAAGATTTCGATAAAAAAGGAATCTTAAAAATTCATCATCAAATCCCAGTGAATTATATCCCAGGCTGATGGTACCGGGTGTATTTAATATCTTATGAATTTTTATCGCAGCTTTGTACTCACAAACCCCCTGTTCTAATTCATATAAGGTTAAACCATGAGTTAGAAAAGCTTTTGGTGAAGGAACAATATCTTTTCGTAAACTAATGGTAATCGTCTGCCTGTCGAGTTCATTAAGTTCAAGGTCGGTCCTGATACAGGCAAAGGTTAAGACCTGGTCAAAGGCATGATTTAAGCCGCTGGTTTCAATATCATAGAACAGATAGGTCTTCATTTCCTCTCTCTTTCCCCAACACAAAAAGGGACAAAAAAAAACTCTTTGCCCCTGGCAGGTTTGTGCAAAACAACAGGATTGTATAAAAAAGACTATCTTTTTGAAAACTGGAAGCTTGCCCTTGCGCCTTTTTTACCATATTTTTTTCGTTCTTTTTTCCGTGCGTCTCTTGTGAGAAATCCCGCACTTTTCAACACCCCGCGAAGATCAGGATCTGAAAGCTCAAGCGCTTTAGATACACCAAGGCGAATGGCACCGGCCTGACCGGTTTTCCCACCACCCATTACAGTAACCTTAATATCAAAGACATCGCTTTTCTGGGTAAGGACTAAAGGAGCTGAAAGCAAATCCCGTGTCACATTCAATTCAAAATATTCATTCAGATCTTTATTATTGACAATAATCTTACCATTACCGGGTGTTAACCATACTTTGGCTATAGAATCTTTTCTTTTACCAGTCGCATAAAATACGTTTCCACTTTCCATTGATAATTATCGCGTCCTTTTTTTCTTAAATTTCAACAACTTCAGGTTTTTGAGCAACATGAGGATGCTGGTCGCCTGCATAAACAAATAATTTCTTGCCAAGTTTTCTGCCAAGTCTGTTTTTAGGCAGCATACCCTTAACAGCCTTCTTGATGAGCTCTTCAGGTTTTTTCTCTATTAATTCTTTTGCTGTAACTGATTTAATCCCGCCCACATATCCTGAATGCCTGTAATATTTTTTTTGTTCCAGCTTGTTACCTGTCATACGGATTTTATCTGCATTGATAATAACAACCCAGTCTCCGGTATCAACATGGGGCGTAAAAAGGGGATTATGTTTTCCACGAATTCTATAAGCGACCTTTGATGCGAGCCTGCCAAGAATTTTATCCTCTGCATCAATGATGCACCAATTTTCTTTATTATCTGATCTTTTTGCACTATATGTATATTTTTTCAATTTTCTCAACGCTCCTCTTCATAAACACAATCAGCAACATTTACATAATTTTCATGTCTATGTCAAGCAGAATTTAAAGTTCTATTTGTTTTCCTTTTTTTAATTTGTGGGTGTCAAATGCGCCGGACTCTTTTCCGGCCGATACTTTGCTCGATGTTTTGCAGGATACTTCAGCATTCAAAATGCCGCCGTTTTCAACAATAAGGTCTTTGCATTCCACCTTACCGGCACAGGTTCCCGTGGCAAGGATAATCAATTCCTTGGTGGCAGTGACTTCCCCTTTAAATTTCCCGCCTATTGTAATGCTTGATACCTTTGTGGCACTGGAATTTACCCTGCCGTCTTCTGCGATAATAACCACATCCCCTTCAATCGTACCTGTTACCTGGCCCTTGATAATCAATTTTCCAGTGCTTGATATTGAGCCTTCAATTTTAAGCTCCTTATCAATTATGGATAAATTTTTACTGTTTTTCTTTCCCACTTTATATCTCCTTTTATTACCTATAATTGAATATCTATGAATATTTTACCGACTTCTTTCCCATTCAAGGTTGTTAACACATAATAATGCCGGCCTTTTTTTCCAAGCGAATATCGCTCCATCAAAACATCTTTGGATGTATCTATCAAATACCCTCGATCTTCACCACCGTTGTTATGAAGATTTCCGACAAAGCCTTTAAAATTCACGATATATTTTGATGGGTCCACTTTACCTGCAAGTATATCTTCTATTACGAATTTATCTCCCTTACGGATATTCACATGGCTGTAATTGTCTACAATCTTAAGGTTGCCGTTAATTTTTAATTTATACCTCAAAATCAAAGTATCGCCGGATTCGCTGAGGGTAAGCTGCGGCTCCTGCTTTAAACTTTTTGTATCAATATCCAGAAAAACACTTCCGCACTTGTAAAAATCTTTTTTTGCCACAATTCTGGTCGGCTCATTAATAATAAGCTTTTTTTTCATATCATTAAATTGATTTCCCAAACCAATTACATCAACGCTAAGCCCTCTTTCATAGTTTGCCACAATATCAAGAATTTCAACTATATCACCTCTATGAATTTTCAGATGCTGCATTTTTCCGACAACAACAGGAATGGAATTATTCACTGAAATGATCATATATTGCATTTCAGGCTTTTTTAAATCAATGCCCGGAGTCTGGGGGATAATACCCAATATTTCCATAAAAGCGTTAATAGCATAAATATGCTGCCTGACTTTTTGCTCCAGAGGAAGTGATTTGGCGGATTCAATTCCAAAGGCCGGGATTTTACAGACATTATGGGCATAATATGTTGCTGATTTTAATTGCTCTTTATGTATTGAATCAGGGTGATCGGTCTTATGATTATTAAAATGGAAAAAATATTCTTTATCTTTAATATGCCGGTTAATCTTTTCAATGACCTTCTGGGCCATTTCCTTAAGATTAACATTTTCTTTAGGATCCTGCTTTTTTAAAAATGAGTCATCGGCAATAATGGATTGTCCGAACCGTTGCGGGCTTTTATACTCGCTTTCCCATTTATTAGAGTAAATTCCCGATCCTTCATGGAGATTAATAAAACAATCGCTTTCACATATTAATTTTTTAAGGACATTGACAACACGGGCCTCATAATTGGATATATCATCGTCTAAAAACTTCCGGTTCATGTCTTGATTGATCTGTCTTTCTTTTTTTAAAATTGACGGGAAATTTGCTCTTGGCACGACAATCAGGTTACCCTTTTCAAGCAAGAAATCAGCGTAGAAATCTGCTGCAAGAAATCCGCCTGGTTCATCTCCTTGAATTCCCCCTACAATCAGCAATGTTTTCCCGGGTTTTGAGCCGTTTATCCTGTAAACATGCAGTTCATTGTCCTCTCCCTCAAAAAAAACCGTATGGGTTTTCTGCCCGGCAAGGACCTGGCTGCAAACCGGTAATAGAAGGCTTAATAAAAGAAAAACAGCAGCTTTTATATACAAAGTTTTTTTCATTTAAACTATTTAGCCTCGGTAATATCAATAAGTTTTTCAAATATCAAATCACCCTGGTCATTATAAATAAAAATGGAAGCTTTTTTAAAAAAATCAGGCTCAGCCTGATTTTTGATCCTGAATTTAACCGGTTTAAAATGAGCAATTGAAAAATACTGGCCTTTTTTGTATTCGGAAGGTATGCCATTTTTTAAGGGCGCCGTCGGAACCACAAGCCATTGATCTTCGAAATCATTATCAGGTTTTAACAGGGTAAAAATCCTTCCTGAAACATCTCCCGGGTCTTTGGAAATATTCCTGATATCAAACCGGACCAGGAGATCCCCATTTAACCCATCCTTTACAACGGTAAATTTTTCTATGGAAACCGTTTTGTTTATCCCCTTGGCCAATTCAGGCTCTGCCGGTATTTCAGGCAATTTTGCAATCCGGTTCAATTCAGGTTTTATGATATTTTTTTTATTTTCAACCTTTAAAGGCGTTTCTGCCTTAACCATATCTTCAGGTTCAGGTGAAATTGGTTTTATTTCCTTATTTTTTGAGACAAGAGGTTTTTTGTCTTCAAGTTTTGCAACAGCAGGTTTGCCTTCTTTTTCACTTAGTTTTTCAATCCCGGGCTCTTTTCCTGAGATTACAAGTCTTGCCATTAAGACCTCTTTTTCCCGGGTCAGTCTGGAAACCTTTTTTTCAGCAACTAAGAGCCTGGTTTTTATGGAAACGGCATCCCGGGACAAACCTGTATA
>JAADHV010000127.1 GCA_013151635.1 Deltaproteobacteria bacterium
TTTTTCTTAAGAAAATTTACCTGCAAGGAAATTTGCCATGGTCTTAAATTCTGCGGTCTCATTTTTTTCCACAATATCCCTTGACCGGTTTGACACGTCATGCAGGTTTTTTATGGTTTTTTGAAACATGTCAAACTGGTTTTCCCGGCTTTCCAATGACAGGTCAAGGTATTCTTTCACTGTTTTAAAAAGATGGTTGCTGCCGATTTTTTTAATTTCATAGGTCAGAGTTTCTCCCGGGTATCGTTCCATCATAGAGGGTGTTATCACCATTAAATCATCAATAATGGCTTCTATTTCCCCAGTCATTTCAGAGGCAAGGTCTTTGTCTTTTCTCAAAAGGATATTCAGTTTTAATAAAGAATCCAGGATGGCTTTGTACTCCCGGTCAGGGCTTGCTTCAGGCCGGGATGCGTCAGGAGCAGGAGGCGATGTGCTGCCTTTTGCTTGCACATTTTTTCCTTTGGCTTTAAGATTTTTCATTATAACGCCAAAACCGATAACGGCAATAAGAAAGATGAGTGCTGCAATGATTATAGTCATTGTGTTGCTCCTTCTGGTTAAGGTAATCAATCAACAATAGTTTGAAAAATAATGCAAAATTATATTTTTACAAGGCTAGAAATTCTTAAAACCTGGCAACAGTCTATATGGGGTGTTTTAAAAAATCAAGAAAGTAAGATAATCTTTAAAAATTACCTTTGAAAGGTAACTTCAAAGGCTGGCCATTACGTTTCAATTCTTTTCAGGTAAACTTCCTTGTGGCCTGCCACAAAGGTGAGTTTTGTAAGACCTTTATCAAAAGTCATCCATCGTTTGGCTATGGGAACTCGGGTGTTTTTAAAAATTTTAGAAGATAATGTAAGCTGGTTGCCCTGTGATTGAAACGTATGGGTTGAGCGGACAAAATTTTTATTTAAAAAAGGAAGAATCGGTTCCCATAAAAATGCTTTAATGCCGAAAAGCATATCAGAATAAGGAATATTTTTTTGCCACCTTAACCGCTCGTCCGTATAGAATGGTATTTTATCAATGGCAAGGCTCATCAAGTGAAGCCCGCTGTTTTTCCCACCGACGTATTCAATAAATGAAATAGACCGTTCATTTTTCAAGAAAAACAATCTGTCTTTATACAATGATGATTCAATAAATAAAATTCCTTTTGAATCCATATCGCATGTCCAGAGCTCTGTATATTTTTTAGAATTTACCCGGAGCTCGTATTTTTTGGTTTCACCCAGTTCAAATCCAATAATATCTTTTAGATTGATATCAACCGGTATATTTGAAACAATCTGCTTTTCTTCAGGTATACCAAGAGGGACATACTCATCATGGTTTTTTCTTTTTACTAGATAATCTGAAAAATGTACCGGGATTGCAGGGGCGCCCGCCACCCCTGCTGCCTGGAACTGCAAATGCAGATGGGGATATGGGGCAAGCCCGGAACTGCCGGTATTTCCAATATAATCTCCTGCTTTAATAATGGTGTTGGGATATACAGATATTTTTTTTTGTCCCAGGTGGCACAGGATAGAAAATAAAGTGGGATGATGCTGGATAATCACATAATTGCCCCAGGTGTTATCAAGGTTTGTCCTGGTGACAGGGTTGTCAGGTGTTGAGGATTCAACCGCATAAACAAGTCCGTTCCCGGGAGACGTCACAGGCTTGTTGAAACAAAAATGATCTTCAAGATCAACTCCGTTATTCCTGTAGGAGCAAAAGTTTTGGTCTGTTACAATGAAATCCAGCCCCCATTTATATATTCCCTGGTGGGTATGCCTGCCGTCAATGCCTTGACTGACAAACCACCATCCCATAAAAGGCAGAATAAAATTTCGATCCGTCTTTCCTGAATTGTCTATACCTTTTATAAAGCGTTTATAGTTTTCTTCAGGAGAACCGGGAATAAAAATTCTGAAAAGGCCTGTTTGAATAAAATTATACTGCATGGCGTAGATAAAAAGCAGGGTCGCAATATTGAATGAGGCAGTCAGGGAGGAGATGTTGTAAATTGAAAAATACCGGGTCAGTACATCTCCGATAATGGCGGTAAAAAGTGATGCAATAACTGCCATTAAAAGGCTTAGCGGCCCAGGGGTAAAAAAAATGCCGCCAATGGCAATAGCCGTAAGGATAGCATTAAATCCATCGTTGATCACAAAGCCATAATATTCAGGGACAATATACGCAAGCCCGATGATGGCTGCAAAAGAAAGGATGGAAATGAACAATATAATTCTTGAATAATAAACCAGGGCGGCAACAACGAGCAATCCTGAGATTACATTGGGGCTGAAGATGATATGCCCCATATTTTTTAAAAAGGTTTCAGCAAGAAAAGGGAATGCATATCCTCCAAATTCTGGAATTGAAAGCAGGATAGCGTTTTTCCCGGTTACTGCGCCGGAAAGGATGACAATCCAGGTCATTAAGACAAAAGGAATGCTTAAAAACGGCAGAGACCGCTTCTGGCACAATTCGGTTACCCATGTTTTAATGACCATTAATAAAATGGAAAATAAAGTTACAAGAAGGATGATCTTTACATGTGAGATCCGGCTGTAGAGGCTTAAGGCCATCCCGAACAGGATTCCGTTAAATCCAAAAACTCCGGCCCTTATCTGTATTTTTTCATGGCCAAGCTTACAGGCAAAAAAATTGATAAATAAAGCGCCTATCAATCCATTAAACCCTGCGAACGGATGAATAAATGTCGATATCAAAAGCATGGCCCCTAATCCCCGGTCTTCTGAAAACAGGATTTGGGAATAACTGTGCAAAATACCATCAAGAAAAAAGGAATGATTTCGGTCAAAGGTCATTCATCTACCCGATAATTTTTTTTTTGTCTGGCACCATTTTTAAATGTTTTGGAAGCAGTTTGGAATTTTTTCCATTAGTCTTCCGGGCAAAACGTTCTGGCAGGTGATCCTTTTGATGGAGGTATGAAACATCTTCGGCTTCCCTTATAATATCCACTTCTTTTAACATGCCAATCATCACGATAGCCGGGCGCATTTTAATGAACTGCATCCACTGGGTGGTGTTGTATGCGCCAAAAGGCCGGATAACCAGGTTGTCCCCTTTACTGAGTACAGGCAGTTTGATCAGGTCCCTTATTACATCGATCTGCATGCATAAGGGGCCGAATACGACATGGTCTTCTAAAAAAGTACTTTTTTTCTGGACGGGAAGCATTTCCAGATCATACCAGAAACTGGTTACCATGATGTTTACCCCTGCATCCAGGACAAGTGCGCGAAGCCCGGTCGGCAGCCTTTTGGTTGCTTCCACTGTTGTAATCAGGTATCCTGCTTCGTCTATTATCGCGCGGCCGGTTTCCAGGAACAGTATGGGCAGATTGTCTTTTGGAAAGGAGTTTAAAAGAACACTGCAGATGGCTTCAGCAAAAGAATCAAAATCAGGTGCCAGGTCGGTTGTGGGCAGATAGGTGGATTTAAGCCTGTTTCTAGATGCAAACCCTCCGCCGATGTCCATATATTTTAAATCAATTTTAAATTTTTCTTTCATCCTGCCGGCAAACCCACATAAATTCAAAACCGCCTGTTGGTAAAACCGGGGCTCAAGAATAAAGGTGCCTATATGGGAATGAAGCCCGGTAAGTTTCAGCTTTTTGCTGGACATGATCCGTTCTGCAGCTTCATCGGCCTGCCCGTTTTCAAGGTTAAAACCAAACCGGTCCCAGGCCGGATACATTCCAGTATCCATATTGATACGTATGCCGACTTCCACTGTCCTGTTTAAAGAGTCTGCAATTTTTTCCAATAAGTAAACCTCTTCAAAATTATCAATGTTAATGATAGTGCCTTGCTGGACTGCTGTTATTAATGAGGGTTCAGGTTTATGAGGACCGTTGTATATGATTTTTTTGCCTTCGACCCCTAAGTTTATAGCCATTTCATATTCATACTCCGATACAACTTCTGCAAAGGAACCTTCATCATGCATAACAGCACAAATGGCCTTTTGATAATTAGTTTTATATGACCATGCGATCTGGACTTTCGGGTATCTAAGTTCAAAAGCCCTTTGTAATGCCGCATGCCTTTTCCGGATGCTAGCTTCGGAAAATACCACCAGGGGGGAACCGTGATTTTTAACCAGCTGCTCTACTGATATACCGTCAATCTTTTCGCAACGTTTCTGGCCGGAAGGTCTGCCAAATTCGTTCATTGTGCCTATGGTGTGCCTTATGATACTTGGCTTTTCATAACTTTCTTTACTCATAATGCAGTTCTCCTTCCATGTTCATTATTTCAAGTTGCTTCATATCGAAAACAAGATCGCATGTTCCCCTGTTATAGATAATGCCTATTTTATGGCTTTTATTTTTTTTTACGGGTTCTCCTTTTGCCATCATAACTGTCAAATAGGGCAAATTAATCCCGGCGGCTTTTGCCAAATAAATCCAGGCGGGAAACCGGTTGTTTATTTCGATCAGATAATAATCCCGGGACTCTTCTTTTTTAATGATCTCAAGCTCAACAGGCCCCTGCCATTTTGTGAGTAAAAAAAAACGATCCAACAGGCTGGCGATTTTTTTATCCTCTATCGTAACAGCAGCCCACCCCTTGCCCTTATCCGTAATAATGAGTTTTCTCATGGGGACATACCCGATGCACCCGCCTTTCCCGTCGCCCAGGGCAGCTACATCAAGCTCAACTCCTTTAACATGTTTTTGCAGGATGATGGGCATTCCCCATTTTGATATGATTTTTCTTGCAAATCTATAAACCTCGTCATAGGAATAAGCCAGATATGCATCATAATAAATTCCTTTTACCATCAGGGGGAATCCGATTTTTTCAATGCCTGTGCTGACCTTTTTAAGCTCCTTTTCAACGGAGGTCTTTGGTACAAGGATATTGGATTTTTCACCTAGTTCATGGAGTTTGACCTTGGAGCACAACTCAAATTGTTCCCTGGTAGGGAAAAATGTCATGATTCCTTCTTTATGGAGGTCCTTTCTAATAGAAATAAAATTAAATAATTCTGCATCCAGGGTTGGGACAATCACATCCATGGGTGTTTTCTCATGAATTTTCAAGATTCTTTCCAGAAGATTTGCAGGGCCCTCAGATGGATAGGGCAGCAAATATACATGTTTGAAAAATTGTTTTTCGTAAAGCCCCGCATCCATAGAATCATACCCGAATCCAATCCCGGTAAAATGATTTTTAAAACCTTCCTTGATACATCTCATCACAGCGACTCCCGGAGCAGGGCTGTCCGTCATGTTAAGTCCGGTTACTCCAACGCAGATATTAGAAAAATTCATGTATTTTCCACCTTGAATCCCATTTTCCTCATTAATGATACAAATTCTCTTATATCTTCCTTGGCATCCTTTTCTTCAACATCATATTCCTTTTCCAGAAATGCAGGCGTATCCTTTAAAGATGTTCCGGCCTGAAGCATTTTTACGAGACTTAAACCGGTTTTGTTTAATAAAAATGTCTGGCCTGTGGAAGGGTCAAACACAAAGCCTGTATCACTCACAGTAATACTTGTCAGCTGTTTTTTCATAAAGAGCCCTTTTTATTTTTTTAACTTTTTTAATACTTTTAATCCTGCCAGGGAATTTGCATACCCTGGTGTACGCTTTAATGATTCCTTAAAATTAATTTCGGCTCTGGGTGCATCGCCTATTTTCAGATAGCTCCACCCCATACCGTCATAAGGTGCGGCCCATATATCATCATCTTTATGCAGTTTGACAAATTTTTCAAATATTTCAAGGGATTTGGAATAATTTTTTTCATTATAATAGGACCATCCAAGATCGTATAAAGATTTGCTGTATTTTCCGTACCCTTTTTCCGTTCCGGGAGACTGGGTAAGAAAGTTTTCAAGCAATTGTATTGCATTATTGTACTGCTTATTAGCAAAATAAATAAAGCCAAACAGCATATCAAGATCAGGATATTCCACATCAATGAGCTTTGCATTCTTTAAGGCATCAGGATACAGGCCAGAATTATAATAGGACCAGGCAAGGGTAATATACAGATCCTTGAGACCAGGGTTCTCCTGAACCAGGCTGGTAAACGTATCATTATCTACAGTCTTGGGAAAAATATTAATGGCGGTTATGATACTAAGCCTGCCCTCATTCACTTTGCCAAGTTTGACCTGTGAATATCCGGTTCCCCTGTATGGTTCAGCAATGCCCGGATACAGCCTTATAGCCTTACTGAACTCCATAAGGCTTTCACTGAATTTTTTAACATGATAGAGGCTCCATCCATAGGCAATGGCAGCATTAACATCCATGGGGAACATCTTGACTGCCAGTCCCAATGTGTCTGCGGCCTTATTATATTTTTTTTCTCCATAATAAACGTATCCGAGTCCCAGGATGGCATCAAAATCCTTTCTGTCCTGTTTGATCAGCCAGTTAAAATACCGGCCAGCATCTTTATATTTGTCAAGTTTGAGATAGCTCCAGCCAAGTCCCCTTTTTGCAGACAGTTTTTCATCTTTTGTTGCATCTTTCCCGGCCATTATACGGTCAAATTTTTTAATGGATTTATCAAATTGTGACAAATAATAATATTTCCATCCTTCTCCGGACCTTCCTATCCTTGCCTTGCTCACTGCGGCCAGGCCGTTATAGGCATCATTGTAGGCCGGATCTGCTTTTAAGGCAGCACGAAAATATTTTTCTGCATTATCATATTTTTTTTGTGAATAATAAATCCATCCAAGGCCGTTGTTTGCATCAGGCCATTTTGGGTGAAGTTTTATTGTTTTTTTAAAATTTGCCATGGCATTGGCATAATCCTGTTTGTAAAAATAAGCCCACGCCATGGTGCTTCTGGCATCACTGTGGAATTTATACGGCAGGCCCGTTCTGGTATAGCCGGTCTCAAAAATCGCAGGCAGGCTGTCATTTTTGGATAAGGATTTTTGACAATATGCAATGGATTCGTCATAATTTTTAAGGCTATATGCAGCATAACCTGCCCCTCTCAGCAGGACTGCATTTTCAGGGTCATATTTCAGCCCTTTTTTAAAAACCTTGAAACTTTGATCGGCAAGGCCGGTAAAATAAAGAGCCCACCCAAGATCCATGTACAGGGGTTTATATTCTTTTTCATTTTTTAATATATTATAAAATTCATTTGTTGCAAGATAACCCGGCAAAAGGGATACCACCGCATAAAACTGCTCAACAGCTGATTTTTTTTCACCTTTTTTATGTAATGCAAGGCCCAGTCCGTAATGTGCATCCGCGATATAGGGGTTAATGGCAACCTGGTTTTTAAAACCCTTTATGGCATTTTTATTGTCCCCTTTTTTAAATTGGCACCAGGCAATTAAAGAAGCCACGTCATATTGGGCCGGATACAGTTTTAATGACTCCTTAAATGCTGAAACAGCCTGGTCATAGTTTTTTTCATAATACGCTATAAGCCCGAGTCCTTTGTGCGCATCGAAATTATCTTCAAGGTTCAAAGATCTGTTGAAATAACGTCTGGCCTGGAAGCGGTCATTTTTTTTGTAATAAGTGTACCCCATCTGCAGGTAAACCTTATATAGCTCTTTTTCGGGCATCAACCTGTTCTGGTCATCTAAAATAGCCTGAAATGCTTTTATGGCACCATCATAATTTCCTGTGTTACTTTTAGCCAGGGCAGCATTGAAATTTCCATAAATTTTTGCATTAACAGCAGCAATGCCCTGGGTTGCACCGGTATGATAAGGTTGTTTGCGAAGAATACTTTTGAACATGGCCCGGGCTTTTTTCAGCTTTCCCATCTGAAATTTGCACCATGCCATTCCGTTAAGGGCCGTCATGTCACCGGAGTCTTTGATATAGGCATTTTCAAACTTGGAATATGCTTCTAAGTATTGCTTTGCCTTATAAAATTTGCCTGCTGTTTCAATATCCTGGGCCCAAAGAGGTCCTGCAAAAAAAACAATCAAAGCCAGAACAAGAATATATTTTGGAAGATATCTGATATTAGACATAATATGCTCCTTTATTGTTGGTAGGCTGAATTTTTAAGTTCTTCAAGCCCGGCTGTTGAACTTATATAATCAGGATACAGGTCAAGTGCTTTTTTAAACGCCTCTTTAGCCTCGCTGTCTTTACCCAGTTTCAGCATGCTCCAGCCAAGACCGTCATAACCGTCATAGGAAAGTTTGTTGAGCTTCAAACCAGCCTCAAAGCTCTTTTGTGCTTCCCTGTAGTTCAATTTTTTATATTGAGTCCATCCTATTGCTGTGTGGACTTCAGCCCATAAAGGATATTTCTGTTCCACTTTCCTAAAGGCATTCAAGGCCCTGGAATATTGCTTTTGTGTATAAAATTCAGATGCCCTGGCCATAGCAGTACGTTTGATATAGGCAAGGCTTGCCCTTCCGGCTGTTGCACCCGGATGCTTTGCATTCTGCTCAAGCCCTTTGTTAAACCAGAGGTCAGCATTGTTATAGTCTTTTTGTGCAAGGTAAACATTCCCAATGGCCGTAAGTGTGTCGGGATCAGGTTTTTCAGACAGTTCCAAAGATTTATTAAAATACTTGATGGCAAGAGGATAGTCTTTTTCCATAAATGCTATATACCCTCTGATGACATGATTATCAGCAGATTCAGGGTCTTTTTTAAATGCGGTTTTCAGATATTTTTTTGCTTGTTCAAGCTTTCCAAGTTTAAAATAATTATATGCGATACCTTCAATGGCACCGATATGGTTTTTCTTTTTTTCGTGCATGGTTTCAAAGGTTTCCAGGGATTTTTTAAAATCATGCAGTTTGAATGTGGACCAGCCGATACCTTCAAGTGCATCAAAAGATTTTTTGTCCAGTTCTTTTAACCGCTCAAAAGACATTAAAGCTTCTTCATATCTTTCCAGCTTGAAATAGCACCACCCTGCCATTAAAAGAGAGACTTGATGGTCTGGTTCCTCATTGAGTATATTCTCATAGTATCTGGCGCTCAGGGCATATTCTTTTTTATCAAAGTATTTCCACCCATTTGCCAGGTTGGCGCCAATGGACTTACATCCCGCTATGAAAATACTGATCATAAAAAAAACTAATATCAGTTTTATCCATTTGTTTTTAAACA
The DNA here is from genome assembly GCA_013151635.1 of Deltaproteobacteria bacterium. Taxonomy (GTDB): domain Bacteria; phylum Desulfobacterota; class Desulfobacteria; order Desulfobacterales; family Desulfobacteraceae; genus Desulfobacula. Next base: position 9,101 of record JAADHV010000127.1, read on the forward strand.
TTTCCCCTCCCTTTTTTTATTAATTATATGATTTTTAATCAGCTAAACTGACGTTGCAGTCTTTTTGCATTTATCAACCAAGTATATTTTCGCAAACGTGAAAAAAATTTTCAATTAATGCTTTGACATTATTATTAAACAATAAAAAACGAATGGATACGAATAATAAAAAATACCATTTGGCAAGCTGATTGGCAAGGCTAAAATTCGGAATATTGCAATTATTTTATAATTTGCAACAGCATTATAAGCGTTAATGTTAAACATGACCTGGATGTATTTAAAAAAGATCCTGGTAACAATTTTAAACAATTGAAAGCTTGAAGCATGGGTCAAGGTGCGGTAGAATAAGACAAGTATTCACACAGGAAAGAGGAAAATTATAATGGGAATTCAAAAAATAAATTGTGAGAGTCTTGCAAGGCTTCCTGCATTCAGCCATGCTGCTGTTGCGGGAGATTTTATTTATGTTTCAGGTATTCTCGGCACAAAACACGATAAGCTTGAAATTGTCGAAGGGGGAGTGGGAAAACAGACCGAGCAGGTCCTGTTCCACATCGGAACTATTTTAAGCCAGTGTAATGCCGGCCTGGAAGACATGGTCAAGGTGAGTGTATATTTAACGGATATGGATAATTTTCATGATATGAATTCAGCTTACCTTGATGCAATACAATTTGAACCTCCTGCCAGAATAACGGTGGGGGTAAAGGAACTTGCACTCGGCGCATTAGTGGAAATGGATTGTATAGCATATAAGCCCAGAGTGTAATTTTATGTTTATAAAGGATGTTTTTATGAAAACTTTAAAATCAGCAATAATTATGATTTTTCTTGTGGCAGTGGTTGCCGTATATGTGACAGGGTGTGCATCAAGCAGGTCAGGCCAGGTCTATTCACGGGACGAAGCAAGACAGGTGCAGACCGTTGAAAACGGAACGGTTGAGTCTGTAAAACAAGTGATGATTGAAGGGACTAAAACCCCTGTTGGTACGGCCGTCGGCGCCGTGACAGGCGGAGTCCTGGGCAGTACTGTGGGAAGTGGTTCAGGCAGGACTGTCGCAACCGTATTAGGCGCCCTTGCCGGAGCCGCAGCAGGCACGGCAGCAGAAGAAGGGATAACCCGGAAACAGGGCCTTGAAATTATTGTTAAAAAAGACAATGGGCAATCAATCGTTGTCGTACAGGAAGCAGATGTCCTGATTGCTGCAGGAGACAGGGTCAGGATTATTACGGCTGCCGACGGAACGACAAGGGTGTCAAAGTAATATTTGCCTTTTTTATTTTCATGGTTATCTTCCCTGCCTGTAAATAAAGACGGCATAAGAACTGGAGAATCATGAAAAGAAATACAGAATATAATAACAACTTAAGAAATGTTGCCATCATTGCTCATGTTGACCATGGCAAAACCACTCTTGTTGATGCGATGTTCAGGCAGAGCGGGCTTTTCAGGGAAGGGCAAAAGGTGGATGACCGCCTCATGGACAGCATGGACCTTGAAAGGGAACGTGGTATCACCATTGCTGCAAAAAACTGTTCTGTGACCTGGCAGGATGTTAAAATTAATATTATTGACACTCCAGGGCATGCGGATTTCGGTGGCGAGGTGGAGAGAGCGCTTTCCATGGCCGACAGCGCGATTCTTCTGGTTGATGCATCTGAAGGGCCTTTGCCCCAGACCCGCTTTGTCCTTAAAAAGACCTTTGAAGCCAATCTTCCTGTCATGGTCATTATAAATAAGATTGACCGGAAAGATGCAAGGCCGGATGAGGTACTTGATATGGTATATGATCTTTTCATCGATCTTGATGCCACGGAGGAACAGCTTGATTTTACTTACCTTTATGCCATTGGCCGTGATGGTATTGTTAAAAAAGAACTGGATGATGATGTTGACAATTTAACGGTTTTGTTTGATATCATATTGGAAGAAATGCCACCTCCTTCCTATGATCCTGATGCCCCTTTCCAGATGCTGGTTTCGGACCTCGGGTATTCTGATTATCTCGGCAGGCTTGCCATTGGCAAAATATTTAACGGCAGTGCCAAGTCCAATGAAAATCTTGTATGCATGAATGAAAACAATGAACTATTACCTTTAAAAGTATCCAAGCTTCAATCCTATGAGGGCATGGTGCTCTTACCCGTGGAACAGGCCCAGGTCGGCGATATTATAGTATTATCAGGAATCGAGGATGTTAAAATCGGAGACACAATCTGCACAAAACTGGAACCTGTGCCCTTAAAAAGAATCACGGTTGACGAACCAACAGTATCAATGCAGTTTTCCATCTCCACATCCCCTTTTGCAGGCATGGACGGAAAATATGTCCAGTCCAGGAAAATCAGGGAGCGCCTTCTTAAGGAAACCTTGATGAACGTGGCCATAGAAGTGGAGGAAAGCCAGACGGATGAAAGTTTTACTGTCAAGGGAAGGGGGGAACTCCAGCTTGCCATATTGATAGAAACCATGCGCAGGGAGGGGTTTGAACTTAGTGTAGGACGTCCAAAAGTTATATATAAGTATGCGGATGGGGAAAAGCTTGAACCTGTTGAGCATTTGTTTGTGGATTGCGGTGAGGATTTTTTAGGCGTTGTAACTGAAAAACTTTCCATCAGGAAAGGCAAGATGATCAACCTTGTTAATAACGGCAAAGGCAGGGTTCGAATTGAATTTTCAATACCTTCAAGATCTTTGATCGGGTACCGGGACGAGTTTATGACAGACACAAGGGGAACAGGAATTATGAACTCATATCTTTCCGGGTATGAAGAATACAGGGGTGATTTTCCTGTCCGTTATAACGGGTCCATTGTTGCAGACCGAAAGGGTAAAGCCGTTCCTTATGCATTGTTTAATCTTGAGCCAAGGGGGCAGCTTCTCATTGAGCCCGGCACTCTGGTGTATGAAGGCATGATCATAGGAGAACACAACCGCCACCAGGATATCGATGTGAATGCCTGTAAGGAGAAAAAACTTACCAATATGCGGGCATCCGGGAAAGACGACAGCGTTATCTGTTCCCCGGTAAAAGCCATGACCCTGGAAAAAGCCATTCATTTTATAAGGGATGATGAGATGGTGGAAGTTACGCCTCTTTCCATCCGTTTGAGAAAAAGTGTGCTGAATGCTTCCCGGCGCCAGGCTTTGAAAGCAAAACAAAAAAAGGAAAGTTAAAAAAATATAGCAAAGGGGAAAGTAATAATCCTTTCCAATAATTTAATTGCAAAGTTCAGCTTTTTTTTGACAGGATTTTTTGTATCTCAGATGCAAGCTCATGGCTTAGTATTGGTTTTTGTAAAAATTTTTTAATACCGATTTCTGTCATCTCCCTTTCAGAAATTTTTTCACTGAAGCCTGAACATAGTATGATCGGGAGATCCGGTCTTAACTCCAACAGGTTTGCTGAAAAAATATCCCCGGTCATGCCGGGCATGGTAATATCTGAAATAACAAGATCAAATTTTAACGGATCATTTTTAAATACCTCTAATGCATCCATGCCGTTTGAAAATGATCTTACAATATAACCATAATGCTCTAATAAACTTTTTGTCGATTCACGGATATTTTTTTCATCATCAACCAGCATTATTCTTTCTCTTCCCGGGCAAAGTGGTGTTTTTGTAGTTTCTTTGCTTTGTAAAATTGTTTTCTGGGTTGTTATCGGAAGAAAAATTTTAAAAGAAGATCCTTTGCCTTCAACACTGTCGACTTTTATTAATCCATTGTGCTCTTCAATAATGGCATGAACCACTGCAAGCCCGAGTCCTGTCCCCTTGTCTGCATCCTTGGTCGTGAAATAGGGATCAAATATTTTTTCAATTGTTTCTTTTGTCATTCCCCTGCCTGTATCTTTTACTTCAAGCCTGATATAGTCCTTGGGTGGTAAATTTGATTCAGGTGTGCCGGTTCCTTTTTTTATTTGTTTCAGTGCCACCGACAATGTGCCGCCGGTATCGCTCATGGCATGGTAAGCATTTGTGCAAAGGTTCATAATCACCTGGTGTATTTTTGTGGGATCGGCCATCACCATGTCGTGGGAATCAATCATTCCCTTTATGTCGATGGTTGATGGAAGCGATGCCCTCAGCAGTTTCAGAGCCTCTTTTATAATAATGTGTATCTTGACAGGTTTCTTCTCATTGGTCGATTTCCTGCTGAATGTCAGAATCTGTTGAACCAGTTCAGCAGCTTTTTTTGATCCGCTGATGATTTCCTCAATATATATTTTTACTTTTACAGGATCATTGACATAGTCTTTTGCAAGCTGGGAAAATCCGAAAATGCCTGACAGAATATTATTGAAATCATGAGCGATCCCCCCGGCAAGTGTTCCTATGGCCTCCATTTTCTGGGCCTGATGCAGTTGGTTCCTCAACGCTTGCCTTTCCACCCGGTTTTTTACTTGTTTTGTGATATCACGTGTGATGCCAAGTTGTATTATTTCATTTTTTGGGCCATAATGTATAGGAACGGCTTTTGAGTCCATATGATGCACATTCCCGTCCAATGCATTTATTTTAAAAGTTAAGCCGGCTTCTTTCCCGCTGCATATGGTTTCATTAAATCTAATAAAATCATTCCTGTCTTCATCTGCAATAAGATCATAGATATTTTTTCCAATGACATCGTTTTTTGACAGGGCACCCACCATGGAAAGACCGGACGGGTTCATATCAATCAGGGTTCCGTCTTTTTTGATAAGTTTTACACAGATCGGCAAATTGGTGAAAATAGAATCCAACAATTCAATATTATTGTGAAGTGCTTTTTCTCTTTGCTTTCGTTCTGAAATATCCCGCCAGACTACATGGAGTGTTTTGTTGATACCATCCGTAACCGCGGTTAATAAAACTTCCACAGGGAAAATATCGCCATTGGCTTTTTTATGGTTCCATTCAAACCTGTGGCTCCCCTTTTTAAAGGCAATCTTTATTATTTCATTAGCTTTTTCATAGGACATGCGGCCGTCAGGCTGCCTTTCAGGGGACAGTTGAGAAGGATGAGTGTTTAATAATTCCTGCTTGTTGCTGTAGCAAAGCATTTTAACTGTGGCAGCATTGCAGTCAACAAATTTGCCGTCCCGGATAATTAAAATAGCATCGGCAGACCGTTCAAACAGCTCTTTGTATTTATCTTTTTCCATTTGATGAAAATAAATTTTTAAAAACTATATTTTTATTGAGTATTTCCACAAAACCGTCATGTTTCATTTTTTAATACTGGATCTTTTTGTTCAGGCCAGCCTGATTATAAGTAAATAAGGCCGAACAATACTGCATATGTATGTCTATTGTTAAGTTTATATCGCCGGGTTTGTGATTAATCAAGGGAAATCAGGTCATCATGGCAATATTTGTACTATAATTCAGTAAAAAAATCAGTATGTTCGATCAAATAGGCAATGGCCCCGATTACGGCAGCTTTGTCTTTCAAGTCTGATATGGCTAATTCCGGCATTATGAGAACCTTGTCTTTGATTTCATTTTCCACAAAGCTTAGCAGGAAGTCCCCGGCATTGGATATTCCCCCGCCGATAATGATTCGTTGCGGGTTCAGCATATTAATAATGTTGCAAAGCCACATGTTAAAATACTTGAACGCTTCTTTCAGGATGTAATACGCATGGGGGTCACCTTTTTCTGCTGCATCGAATACGGTTTTTGCCGTGATTCTTTTTTTGTCTTTATTGGCAAGTTTTAAAATCAGAGTGTCCTTTTGTTTTTCAGCAACTTCAATGCCCTTTTTTTGCAATGCTTTTCCTGAAATAATGGTTTCAAGGGCTCCCCAGCCGTATGGTTTTAAACAATAGGAGTTGAATTCCTTAAGTTCGGAATAAACATATCCGATTTCTCCTGCAGATTTGTTTGCGCCAAAATAGATCTGGTCATTAAACATAAAAGCGCTTCCTAGTCCATAGCCGAAATCTATGTATACGGCATGGCTTATGTCCCGGGCCCTGCCTGCGATTTTTTCGCCGAACAGGGATATTTTACTGGAATGGTTAAGAAGTACCGGTGTATTAAAAGCCTGTTCGAGAAAAGCCTGCATGTTCTGTTCCTCCGGGAAGCCATGATCAGACCATTTTAATGCTTTTCCCGGTTCAACATACACCCCTGGTGCAGCACCATGTATCTTTAAAAGATCCTTGGATGTGATTTTTATTTTTTCAAGAAGCTCCTGCATGTGCGCGTAAAGAAGTAAGAGACGGTCATGGTGGTTTTGAAGGTGTTTGAACGCTCCTGTGTAACTTTCTTGTATATTTCCTTTAAGGTCTGAGACAGCCACATGAAAATCTTCCCTTCCAATGGTGAAAACAAGAAAATATTTCAGGGTGCTGTTGAATTTTATCAGGATGGGTTTCCTCCCGGTCCTGGAGTGGCCCTGGCCTATTTCCAGAACCAGGTCCTGTCCTAGTAAATCCTCAATCAGGTTTGAGACCGTGGGCTTTGAAATATGGGTCAGCCTGACCAGGTCGGCCCGGGAAAGTGTTTCATGATTGATAATTGTTTTTAAAATCAGTTGGAGATTGTTGAGTTTGACATTGAATTGTGATTGTTTTTCAAGCATGTTTGCGTTCTCCTCTATGCCAGTGCAGATTCTTTCAAGGCTGCTGCCAGGTGGCTTGCAGGTTTTAATAGTTCACTTAACTAACTAATTATGGGTTTTTTTGCAAGTATTTTTGTATTTTTTTAAAGAAAGTTAAAATTATCCTTGACAAAACAATACAAAAGCGATTAAGAGATAGTTAACTTAACTAACAAACTATTCCAGATATTTAATTTTGAATGGATATCAGGATTCATGATTTCCATGCGTTAAAAATGGTTGGTATGAGTTTGGTTTATAACAGGCAGAAGGGTAATTTAATAAGGGGTTTAAACAAAACATTCAGAAAGGAGAGTGTTATGAAAAAAGGTGTAAGAGTTTTCTTCTTCATTTGTGCAATCTTTATGGCCGGTATCTTCGGGCTGGGTTTCGGCGGACAGGCCCTGGCAGGCGGCAAGATAAAATTGACGTTTACAAGCTGGCGTAATGACGATATCGAAGGGATGGAAAGGGTCCTGGCTGTTTATAATAAAGCGCATCCAAATGTTGTGGTTGAATTTGAACCAAAGGCAGACACTGAATATGATGCCCAGCTTATGTCCTCCCTTCAGACCGGAACCGGTTCGGATGTCATTTTTTTACGCTCTTTTTCTGCCGGAAGGGCGGTTTATGACGGCGGGTTCCTCCATGAGCTGAACAATGACATTCCCGTGTTAAAGGACTTTCCTTCTTCTGCAAAAAAAGCCTGGTCAACAGATGATGGCAAAATTTATGGAGTCCCCATATTTGGTGTGACCCACGGTGTTTACTACCACAAAGATATTTTTAAAAAATATAATCTGACTCCCCCTGAAACATGGGATGAATTTATCGCTGTCTGCAAGACTTTAAAAGACCATAATGAAACCGTTCTCGCCCAGGGTGCTATGGATGAATGGACTCTTTATGAAGTGGTTTTCAGCGGGCTTGGGCCTAATTTCTATGGCGGGGAAAAAAGCCGGCAGGCCTTGATTGCAGGAAAGATGAAATTAACAGATGCTCCTTTTATCGATGCTTTCAAGCATATAGACCAGTTACAGCCATTCCTTCCAAGGGGGTATCAAGGTCTTGATTATGTCAGCATGCAGCAGATGTTTGCAGCAGGCCGTGCCGCAATGTTTTTCGGCGGCTCCTGGGAAATCGGTACGTTCAGGGCCATTGGGTCAAGTGATATCGCATGGTTTCCCCCGCCTGTAAGGAGCAAGGGAGACCGTCTCTCCTATTGCTTTCATGTGGATGCAGGTATCGGCCTTAACAAGAATTCCAAACATTTTAAAGAGGCGCTGGAATTTGTAAAATGGACTGCAACACATGAATATGCCCAGCTTGTAATGAAGGAAGTCCCAGGATTTTATGCATATACACCGGGTAAATTTAACCTGGATGATGACCTTGCCAGGGCCATGATTTCAGCAGCCCAGGGTGCGGATATCACTATCCGGACCACCTGGGAAAAATTGTCTGACCAGGCGCCCAGCGGGAATTCCTTGATGAATGAAGCGTTAATCAAGATGCTCACTGATAAGTTTACCCCCCAACAGGCTGCCGCCTTTGTTCAAAAAGGCTTGTCATGGTATAAACCGTTTCAGAAATAGTCCTGGTATAAAGGGTTCCGGGATGACGGGTCCTGGAACCCTGACAGGCATATGTAAATTATAGAGATTTTTTTAAAACAGGAGAGCATCATCAATGGCAATTCGTTCCCCCATACCACGGCATAAACTTTTTATGATGTATTTTCTTTTTCCTGCTCTTATTATTTATACTGTTTTCTTTTTCATACCGATCATTGATTCGATCCGGCTTAGTTTCTATAATTCTGACGGACTTATTGTAAAAGAGTTTATCGGTTTTGGAAATTTTATAAAATTATTTACACAGTTCCCGTTTAAGGAACGCCTGGTTAATGCATTTTACAATAATATTAAATTTTTTTTGATTGTGACTTTTATACAGAATTTTATAGGGTTTGTGATAGCCTATATGATTACCCGCCGCATGTGGGCGGCAGACGCTGTCCGCAAATTCAGTTTTCTGCCAACGACCTTATCTGTGATTGTTGTGGGGTTTCTTTTCAGCAAGCTGATTTTCAACCCGGTATTTGGAATATTCGATAAAATTCTTGAAACCATGGGCCTTGGGGCTTTGATCAGGCCATGGCTTGGCGATCCTGTTTTTGCGCTGCCTGTACTGGCCATTGTCATAAGCTGGCAGTTCATGGGGGAAACCATCCTTTTTTACACAGCCGCCATTGACAACATTCCAAGGGAGGTCATTGAAGCCGCCAAAATTGATGGGGCAGGCCATCTTTGCATGATCCGGCATATTATAATCCCCTATATCATGCCGGTTATCGGGATTGTCACCATTATGATCTTTATTGGTGATTTTACCCAGTTTGATATTGTCTATGCCATGTCAACCACCCAGGGAAACCCGGCCTTTGCCACGGATCTCTTTGGTTCCCTTTTCTACCGTGCAGCCTTTACCGTTCCTGCAAGGGGCGGCTGGGGGATCGGCATGGGTGCTGCCGTGTCAACCGTGATGTCGATCATCGTCTTTATCGGACTGGCCGGATGGATGTTCTTTTTTAATGCAAAGAAAAAAGTGGATTACTAAAAAAATGACTCTGAAAAAAGCATTAAACCGGATTCTTTATTATTGTACAATCATCATCTATGTCATGACCATTGTGTATCCGATTTTTTTGATGACTGTAACTTCATTGAAACCCACAAGGGAAATTTTTAAAAATCCTTTTGGATTTCCAAAGGGCATATACCTGGATAATTATATCCACCTTATTGTAAAGGCTAATTTTGATGTCTATTTTTTAAATAGTATTCTTATCGTATTAATAAGCCTCTTGTTTATTGTTATGGTTTCCGCTCCGGCATCCTTTGTTTTTGCAAGATATTCTTCCAGGTGGAACACATTTTTTTATATTTATTTTCTGGCAGGGCTTGTGATCCCCATAAGGCTTGGAACCATAAGCCTTTTAAAAATGTTTGTGGGTATGGGGTTAAACGATAATATTGTTTCACTTATCATCATAAATATTGCAGTGGGTATTCCCCTGGGGGTGTTTATACTTACAGATTTTATCAAAATGATCCCGAAAGACCTTTTTGATGCAGCACGCCTTGACGGGTGCAGCGAGCCCAGCGTATTTATGCGCGTGGTCCTGCCCCTGCTCATGCCGGCAATCTCGGCTCTGGCCATTGTTATTTTTATTCCCATCTGGAATGATTTCTGGTTTCCACTGATTTTGATAAAATCAGACTCGATGAAGACCATACCACTTGCTACTGCATTGCTTTTTGGACAATACCGGACAAATTTCGGCCTTGTGTTTGCTGCCCTTTCCATGGCCTCACTTCCCATTGTGGCATTTTACCTTGTTTTTTCAAAATTTTTTGTTAAAGGCCTTCTGCACGGGGCGATCAAGGGATAGAGCCTAAAAAACCTAATGGATTGAAAATAAAAGGATAAAAGGCATTATGGAAATTATTATACGGGACAACCCACAAGATTGTGCCAGGGTTGCAGCAAAAATTGTGGCAAAGTATTTAAGGGGGAAAAAAGGTCCGGTTCTGGGCCTTGCAACGGGCGGTACACCGGAAGGATTGTACAGGCAGCTCATATCCCTTTACAGGGCAAAAAAAATAAGTTTTAAGAACAGTACCACCTTCAACCTTGATGAATATGTAGGGCTTACTCATTCCCATCCTCAATCTTATCACAGGTATATGAAAGAACACCTTTTTGATTTCATTGACATACCAGAGGATAAAATTAATATCCCTGACGGAACAGCATGTGATTTAAGGCAGACCTGCCTGGATTATGAAGCAAGAATAAAAGCATCCGGCGGCATTGACCTCCAGGTACTCGGCATTGGACGTAACGGGCATATCGGGTTTAACGAACCCATGGGCTCTCTTTCTTCCAGAACCTGGATTAAAATCTTAACCGAGAATACCATCAAGGATAATGCCAGGTTTTTTGAGGATGCCGGCAAGGTCCCAAGGCATGTTATAACCATGGGGATCGGTACGATTATGGAAGCCCGGCACTGCATGGTCATGGCCTGCGGCTGGAAAAAATCCCAGGCTGTAAAAGCCATGATTGAGGGGCCTGTAACTGCTAAGTGGCCGGCATCCGCCCTGCAGTTCCATAAAAGAACAACCGTTGTTCTGGATGAAGCGGCAGCAAGCCTGTTGTTCCATAAGGAACACTATGGCTGGGTGGAAAAAAACCTGCTGGAATGGCAGAATTATGAAATGCCCTGAGGAAATTTAACGCATTGAAAATTAAAAAAAATATTAATATAGATGATCAACTCCTTGCGGCAATTGACATCGGTGCCGGGCTGGGTACAAAAATAGCCATTGCAGGCCTTAAGGATTTTAGAACCGGATGCTTGTGTGAGAAACTGCTGCACCAGCAGGAATACGGGACCGATCCTTTAAGGTTCATCCAAAAACTGGCCCATACCCTGAAAAAAATGATGGCATCATGCGGCCTTGATTTTGCGAGGCTTGATTCTATAGGTGTCAGTATTCCGGGGTTTTCAGATGACACACAGAAGATCATTTCCTGCAACAACCTGCCCTTTCTTGATCACTGTGATATTAAAGGCCCGTTGTCTTGTGCCTGTGGTGCCGATGTTTCCATTATAAATGATGGCGACTGCGGTGCCCTGGCCCAGTGGAATGTCCATCGGTGCGAATTGTTATACTGGACTTTTGGCGGCGGTTGGGGCGGTTCATGGATAAGCAGGGAGGGAAGCGTACAATTTCCCAATATAAACTGGGACGGGCAGGACAGGACCATCCATATCACCAATGAACCCGGTTATGTCTCAAAAATTACCAAAAAAGAACTGGGAGATATATTTAAAGATTATGGAGCATCATGGGACTTGTTCCTTGAAAATTATGCACGGGAAGTTGCGCTTGAGCCCTGCAGGGTGGCAGGCCCGGATAATGATACTAATGCCTTGAGGGCAGAAACATGTGTTTCAGGGAAAGGTCTGTGGCGGATTTATCATGCTTTTATTACAAAGGATGATCTTGACCATGTGCCGGAGGATGCAAAAAATCATCTTCTGAATCCCGGAACAGCAGGGCCCATGATCTTTAAGCAGTATGTAAAAGGTGATCGAACTGCAAGAAAAGCCGTGTCGCTTTTTGCAAGGATATTTGGTGAGGCTGCTGTTGATATCCTTAAAAAAATCAAATGTGACGGTGCAGCTTTTGATATCCCGGTATACCTTGGCGGGGGCCTTTCCAAGTCCTTTGACCTGTTTGTCCCCAAGGTTCGGCAGGTGCTTGACAAAGCCGGGGTTAAATCTGAAATCCGCCCATGCCATTTTTTAAAAACCGGACAGAATGCCAACCTTATAGGTGCCTTCTGTCTTGCAGCCAAAAATAGTTTTATGCTGGAAAATATAGAACTTAAAAAAGGATAAATTTATTCATCATGACAACAGTATCCCTTAAAAATGTGGTAAAACGGTATGACAAAACCGAAGTGGTGCACGGCATCAACCTTGAAATCGAAGATTCGGAATTTATTGTTCTTGTCGGGCCGTCAGGCTGTGGGAAATCCACCATTCTGCGTATGGTGGCAGGGCTTGAAGAAATATCGGACGGGACGATCATGTTTGGCGACAGGATCATCAATAATACCTCTCCTAAAGATAGGAATGTCGCCATGGTATTTCAAAATTATGCGCTTTATCCCCACATGAATGTTTACCAGAACATGTCCTTTGGTTTGAAAATGGGTAAAAAATCCAAAAAAGAAATAGCAAAAAGGGTGGAAAAAGCAGCCGGGATTCTCAATATTCAGAATTTGTTCAAAAGGAAGCCCGGCCAGCTTTCAGGCGGACAAAGGCAAAGGGTGGCCATGGGGCGGGCCATTGTCCGTAACCCGGACCTGTTTCTGTTTGACGAACCGCTTTCAAACCTTGACGCAAAATTGCGTAATAAAATGCGGGTTGAAATAAAAGAACTTCATCAGCGGGTAAAAAATACAATTATTTATGTAACCCATGACCAAGTTGAGGCTATGACCCTGGGGGACAGAATTGTGGTGCTGAGAGCCGGGCACATAGAGCAGGTCGGGAGTGCCATGGAATTATACCGGAACCCGCTCAACGTATTTGTTGCAGGGTTTATAGGAAATCCACCCATGAACCTTGTGAACGCCCAGGCAGTAAAAGAGGGTGGTAAAATTAAAATTTGCCTGTCAAAAAACTGGTTAATAGAGGCTCCGGCCGGTGCAATATCTAAATTAAAGCCTGGCCAGAAATTGGTTGTGGGGCTGCGCCCTGATGATGTTATACTCAAAGGTCTGGAAAACGGTTCTCTTGACAATGCTGCGCAGGGTGTGGTTGAGGTGATAGAACCCCTTGGCAGTGAAATCCATGTCCATTTGAATATTGACGGTGTGAAAATTACGGGCAAGTGTGAAGGTTCAAGGGACATCACCGCTGGTGAAAGAGTAACCATGGCCTGCAATATGGACAAGCTCCACCTTTTTGATGCAAAAACCGAAAACGTGGTGAAGTAAATTTATGAAATTGCACATGAACAGCGCAAAAATAATTATCACTGACAAATCAAGCAGGTCTGGTGCACTTGAAAGAACCACGCACATGGCCATAGGCGCCCACCCCGATGATATTGAAATCATGGCAGTTGAAGGTATCATGAAATGCTATCATTCCAATGACCTGTGGTTCACCGGGGTTACACTGACCAGCGGCGGTGGATCACCAAGAGGTGGTGCGTACAAGGATGTCACGGATGAACAGATGCGGGCCATCAGGCATAAAGAGCAAAAAAAGGCCGCCATGGTTGGTGAGTATTCAGCCCAGGTCATGTTGGACTACAGGGATTACGACATCCGGGATGTGCAGCAGAAAAAGGTTGTCCGGGATCTTGTCATGGTTTTGGAAAAAACAAAACCCGGTATAGTATATACCCATAACCTTGCAGATAAGCACGATACACATGTTGCTGCAAGTTTAAGAGTGATTGAGGCCATCAGGAAGATGCCCCAGGTCCATCGGCCGGATTCTTTGTTCGGGTGTGAGGTCTGGCGGAGCCTGGACTGGCTGCCGGACAGGGATAAAAAAATGCTTGATTGTTCCCCAAAAGAGAATCTTAAGGCAGCCCTTCTTGGTGTGCATGACTCACAGATTTCAGGGGGCAAAAGGTATGATCTGGCTGTCCAGGGCCGGAACCGGGCCAATGCAACTTTCCATGAAACCCTTGCTGTGGATTCAGCAAGCAGTTTATCAATTGCAATGGACATGACCCCGCTTATCAGGGGCCTGGATCTTGATCCCGCTGTCTGGGTAAAAGAAAAGATCCGGAATTTTGAAAACGATGTTTTTCAAAGTATTAAAATTTTTACATCACACTAGTCTTGATTACCATATTAGAATTATTTTTTTGCCAGGATGTTGTTAATAGTTTTGATAAGCGTCTTCATTGGTATTGGTTTTTGCATGACCTCAACAATACCCGCATCTTTTGCGTGTTCGACAAGTTTGTCGCTTTTAGTGCCGGTACACAGCATTACAGGAATATTGCCGCGAATTTTCAGAATTTTTTCGACAAGTTCCATTCCCTGCATTTTTGGCATGATATGGTCTGTAATGACAAGGTCAAATTTTTGAGGATTTTTTTTGAAAATCTCCAGTGCTTCAATGCTGCTTTGACATCCGTCAACCTTGTATCCAACCCTTTCAAGAACAGCCGTTCCAAAATCAACCAGGGATTCTTCATCATCAACAAATAATATATTGCCGCTGCCCCTGGGAAGTGTTTGATCCCCTTTAATATCAGGCTTTACACGTTCTGTCTGCCTGCATGGAAGAAGCACCTCAAAAGAAGATCCCGACCCGGGCCGGGTTTCAACCAGGATTGTCCCCCCATGGCTGACGGCTATCCCGTAGGCAACGGAAAGGCCAAGCCCGGTCCCTTCCCCAGGCTCTTTCGTGGTGAAATACGGATCAAAAATCCGTTCAACAATTTCCTGATCCATGCCTGGGCCCTTGTCTTGCACCACAATACTGATATAATGGCCGGAAACCAGATTTGGATATTCAGTGACTTCTTCTGAATTTAAAAAGACCTGTTTAAGGCTGACTTTCAAGGTTCCACCGCTTTCTATCATAGCCTGGCCTGCATTCTGGCAGAGATTTAATATCAATTGATGGATCAAGGCCGGATCAGCCAGGACCATACCGGTTTCTTCCTGAATCTCTTTTCTTATTTCAATGGAGGACGGAAGGTCGGCTTTAAGATAATTTAATACATAGTTGAGAATCGGTGAGATTTTAATATGTGTTTTTTTCTGTTCTGTCTTGCGGCAGAAGGTCAGGAGGTTCTGGACAAGTTCTTTGGCCCTGAAAGCGGCAGCATTAATCTTTTCCAGGCATTCGCCAACTATTGAATCCAAAGACAGTTTTTCCATGGCCGCCATTTCAGAGTAGCCTATGATAATGGAAAGAATATTATTAAAATCATGGGCAATCCCGCTGGACAATGTGCTGATGGCTTCCATCTTCCGGGCCTGTTCTAATATTTTTTCCATTCTTTTATGTTCGGCAAGCTCTTTTTTTAACTGGTCGTTTGACCTTGCAAGTTCCCGTGTTCTCACGTTTACCTTATCATCCAGTGTCTGCCTTGTCCGGTCAAGCTGCATCTGGAGTTGCTGCATCACGAAATGTGTTTTTACCCGGGCCAGTACCTCTTCTTTTTGAAAAGGTTTGGTAATATAGTCAGCCGCACCAATCTCAAGGCCTGTGACCTTGTTGATCGCCTCTGCAAGAGATGTCATTAAAATAACAGGGATACCCCGGGTTTTCTTGTCTTGTTTCAGCCTGCGGCACACTTCAAATCCGTCCATTTCAGGCATTAATACATCAAGAAGAATGATACGGGGAAGTTTTCCTTTTAAAAGCTCAAATACCTGGAAGCCGCTATGTGCCACCTGTAGATCAAAGCCGAATTGATCCAGAATTTTTTTTAAAAATTCAATCTGTTCTTGTTCGTCATCAACAATCATGATGGTACTTTCAGGTGGCTTTAACGTATTCATTTTTGCCTCTCATGATTTTTGTTGAACAGCTTATTGACTGTCCCGGTTTCTTTTAAAGGTATTTTTCAAACATCCGGGCAAGCCTGGCAAAGGCAAAAGGCTTTTGAAGGCTTGCTGTAAAACCGAAGTCTTTCGGGTTTGCTATGGCTGCGTCTTCTGAATAACCGCTTGCAACAAATACAGGTATGTTTTTATTTATTTTACGGATTTCTTTTATAGTTTCTTTGCCCCCCATTCCGCCCGGGACGGTAAGATCCAGAATAACAGCACAAAATTCTTTGTCTTGACCAGCAGCCTTGTTAAATGTTTCTACTGCCTCAAGACCTTCGCTTGTGGGGGTTGCAGTAAATCCCATGGTAGTAAGCATATCAATCAGCATTTCCCGGACCATATCATCATCATCCATGACAAGGATGGAGCCTGAACCCTGATAGGTCTTTTCCACTGTGGCTTTTTTTTTGATTTCCTGGTGTTCTGCCGCAGGAAGAAAGGTATGAAACATGGTTCCGGTACCCTGCCTGGATTCAACATCTATAATCCCGTCATGGTGCTTGACAATGGAATAGGATGTCGCAAGTCCCAGGCCGCTGCCTTTTTGTTTGGTCGTAAAAAAAGGGTCAAAGATCCTTGTAATATATTTTTCCGGGATTCCCGTTCCTGTATCAGATATGCTTATTTTAACGTATTTACCGGGATTAAGGCCGGGGTGTTCTTTTTCCCTGAGAATTTCATTGGATGCAGTTACCTGGATATTGCCGCCGGCAGGCATGGCCTGCTGTGCATTGATAATAATATTGTCAATTACCTGGCCGATCTGGTTTTTATCATAATCACATAACCAGAGGTCACGTGGAAGCGCAAAACTGCAGGACACATTTGCCCCGCTTAAAGCAAATTCAGTGGTTTCCTGAAGAAAGGGAACAAGAGGTTCGATTTCTTTTACGGGAACCCCTCCTTTTGAAAATGTCAGAAGCTGGCGGGTAAGTCCTTTTGCTCTTTCAGATGTATTAAACGCCTTTGTAAGAAATTCTGCTACGTCCGGCTCTTTTGTCAGTTTGCGTGCCAGATCAAGATATCCGAAAATTCCGCTGAGAAGGTTGTTGAAGTCATGGGCAATGCCTCCTGCCAGAGTTCCTAAGGATTCCATCTTCTGGGCCTGTTCATACTGGACTTCAAGAGCTTTTTTTTCTGTTACGTCCGTAAGATTGACAACCATCCCTGTGGGTATTCCGTCATCTGTCTTGGTCACGGCAGCACTGAGGAATATGTCAAGTGTACGATGGTCTTTTGTAACCCTTCTGGTTTCAAAGCTCAATGGCTTCCCGTAGGTGTAGATTTCCCTGATTTTCTGGCCGGTCAGTTCTTCCTGGTCTTGTGGAACAAATGGAATAATTTTTTTTTTCAGTTCGTCAAGGGTCCATCCGAATACCTTTGTAAAAGCAGGATTAATGTATCGGGGGTGCCCAATTTTGTCATACATGACTATCGGGTCCGGGCTTGCTTCCAGAATGGCCCTCATCTGCTGCTCACTTTTCAGCAAAGCCTTTTCTGCCTGCTTTTGCCGGGTCATGTCCATATAGGTTCCCACAAGGCCAATAATCTGATCGTTCTCATTTTTTAGGGCATAGGCCTTCAGCAGGATATTTAAAGTCTTTTGATTCTTATCGAGCATTGCAACTTCACCGATCCACTGGCTACCGCCCATCATGGTTTTAAAAACCTCGCGGTTCATTTTTTTATCAATATACATGTTTCCGGGCGGGCCATGTCCGATATCACCGAACAGGTCGCCAAAAGCCTTGTTTGCAAACAAAAAGGTACCATCGCGACTCCATACCGTGATGCCCAGAAGAATATTGTCAAACAGGGAGATTAAAAGATCTGTCCTGTCCTTTAGGGCTTTATCCATCGTGTTGCAATTCCTTGTAAAAGGCTTTAAACACTGCTTAAAAAACTAGATGTATCTTTGAATCAAATCGACTTACAAACAATGAAGACAACATAAAATAAAATATATTGGAAATCAATAATAATGTTGTTTTTTTCTAATGGTCTTTTTTGAAGGATATCAGCCTGTCTTCAAGGTCCTTGAACCTGTCCTGCCCTGTCAGGGAAACACAGGCCCTTAATCCTTCATGCCTGTCACTTCCCGTGGTGGTAAGAGAAATAGCACTGATGCCATAATATAAAAGTTCTTCCACAAGCTTAACACCGGTGAACCCGGGGTATGAAATTGTGAAATAAAACCCGTCTGCAATTTGTTTATCATCATCCATGTCATAGACAATTTTAAAGCCATTGGAAATAAAGAGTTTTTTCATGATCCCGGCTCTTTTTCCATATTCTTTGACATTTTCAACAAAATTATATTCACCGTTGTTGACAGCTTTTAAAAGTCCTGCAAGCCCCCATTGGTTGGAGTGGGAGACACCTGAGCTTAAGGCATACATGGCACCGAAAATATAAGAATACCCAAAATTACTGGAGCCGAAAAAGGGTTCAAGATTATCCCCGTTGGAATTGAAAAGCTTGTCCGGGATAGCGGTCATACCGATTCTCTGGCCTGCTAAGGAAAAGGATTTGGAACTTGAAATAAGCAGGATGTAATTGTCAGTATATTTGGCAACAGAGGGGATATAGGGTTCTTTTCCGGGCAGGGAATAGTCTTTCCTGAAATCCATGCCGAAATAGGCAAGATCTTCCATGACAATGCAGTTATATTTCGTAGCAAGCTCCCCTATGGTTTCAAGCTCCTGTCCGGTAAAGCATATCCAGGCAGGGTTATTGGGGTTGGAATACATAAGGGATGCAATATCACCTTTTTCAAGATATGATTCAAGCTTTGCTTTGAGTTTTTTGCCCCTGTATTCATACACATCAAAATTATCATAGGGCACACCAACAACACTGGCCTGGCGTTTGTTGACAGGAAAGCCGGGATCAATGAAGAGAATTTTGTTTTTGCCTTTCAGCCTTCTTGTGGTACACATCATGGCCATGTAGCATCCCTGCATGGAACCCACCGTGGGAAAACAGGATTCAGGGGAGATATCAACATCAATGAAGTTTTTTACAAACCTTGATATTTCATGTTTTAATTGAGGAATGCCGTCAAAGGGCGGGTATTTCGATCCCACGCCTTTTTTTAATGCTTTTATTTCCTCCTCAACTGCTATTTCAGGTGGATCAAGGCCGGGAACTCCCATTTCCATGCGGATATATTTTTCACCGGAAGCGGTTTCTATATTGTTCACGATCCGATTCAGCTCCCTGATAGAGGCAAGGCCAACGGATTTAAGGCCCATTTTTTTAATTTCCTGTTTTACGATGGAAGCATCAATCGGTGTTTTGAACTTTGGTGTATTCATGCGGGCCTCTTTTAAATTTAATTTATATGAAAGTCTTTGCAATCCAAATCAGAACTTTCATGTTTTGTTGTGGGCAAACTCTGGTAAAATACCAGGTCTGCCCGTGGCAGTTAGCAAGTTTAAAGGATTGTTTGGTCAGAACCGGAATTAAGGCAGGCTTACCTAAGTTTTTCCTTTTAATTTTTCCTGCATTTTGTTGTTAAAGCGTTTTACATGATCCATGATAATGCGGGAGGCTGCCTTGCCGTCGTTAATTCTCATGGCATCAAGGAGCCTCTTAAAATCTGTCAGGTTTTCAAGGGTTCTTTTCTTGTTCATGGGAAGGTATTCTTCATAATACTTATGAATATTGTCATGGATGCTTTTCTGCACAAACTGGAACACAGGGTTCCGGGTCATAATGCCGATATAGGTGTGCATTTCTTCATCGGTTTTAAGAAAATTTTCCCAGTCGTGTTCTTTATAATAAGCTTTTGCCTTGTTATAAAGCGTTTCCAGCTCCCTGATATCTTTTTTTGTGGCACGTTGGGCAGCAAGTTCCACAAGGCTGCCCTCGATTTTTATCCTAAATTCTGAAATATGTTCAAGGCTGACTTCTCCTGAACGGATTAAAAGAGCCAGGGATTCAGCAATGGGCTCGGTATCAATGCGCTTGACAATGGCACCGCCTGAAACGCCAAGTTTGATTTCAATTAGGCCTTTTTGCTCAAGCACCCTTAAGGCTTCCCTTAAGGTTCCGCGGCTGGTGTTAAACATATCTTTTAATTCCCTTTCCGGCGGAAGTTTTGTGCCGGGGGAAAGTTTGCCGCTTAAAATGGCATTTTGTATTTGTTCAACCACATCCTGAAATACCCTGCTTTGCTTTGCTTTTTTAAACATTGACGGATCCCTGGAGGTTTTCCTATTTAAATTGTTCTATTCCGGTAAAGTCTCTATATAAATTAAAACATTTTAAAACATCTATATCATCTTCTGTCAATTTACAAGTAACAATTCTTGATAGTAATTCTCCTAACCCGGGTCCCAACATGTAACCCTGGCCGCACATTCCAACGGCATTAATGAAATTAGGAAATTTTTTTGTTTCCCCGATAATGGGGAACCCGTCAGGTGTCATGGGGTATTGCCCCCTCCAGGTTCTCCTGACTTTAAGATTGGCAAGCTTTGGAAAGAGTTCCACCATACGTTTTGCCACCTGGGGGAGGAATACGGATGTGGACTTACTGGCGGTTCCCTTGATCAGGT
Source organism: Deltaproteobacteria bacterium (assembly GCA_013151635.1). Lineage (GTDB taxonomy): Bacteria > Desulfobacterota > Desulfobacteria > Desulfobacterales > Desulfobacteraceae > Desulfobacula. The sequence goes on from JAADHV010000127.1 coordinate 29,429, forward strand.
GCATTGGTGTCAGGCAGAAAATTACCTGGCCTTCATTGTTCTGATAAAAATAAAAATTGGCTGAATCCTCTGTGGCAGGATCATGGCAAGGCCTTAAATCAACAATCATCGGGCCGAAAAATCTTTTTACCGGTTCTGTTATAGCGCCTTCGTGGCTGTCGGGCTCCACAGGTAAATCAAGCCCGATTAATTTGCCCATCGCGCGGGCATAATTGCCTGCGGCATTTATGACTTTGCCAGCTTTGTACTCGCCCTTGTCTGTTTTGATTTTTATTTTTTTTTCACCTGAAATAATTATAGCCTTGACTTTTTCTCTAAATTTATACCTGGCACCATATTCGAGGCTTTTAAAATAAAAAGCGTTGATGGCTAAAAGAGGAGAAGCACTGCCGTCTTTAGGAGAGTATGTGGCACCTTTAAGATTTTTTTTGTTAATTCCCGGAACTATTTCAAGATATTCTTCCGGGGTGAGCCAGTCAATATCCAGGTTAAAAGATTTTTGAACTTTCATTAACTCCTTTAATTTTTCAGCATCAGCGTCAGTATAGGCAGGAAAACTGTATCCATTCTGAATCCAGCCGATATCATCGCCATGAGTCTCTTTCCAGGTGGAAAAGATTTCAATACTTTTATGACAGGTGGTGATTTTCCCTTTATCAGAGTGGGTGGCCCTGATGCCTCCGATGGCTTTTTTGTTCTGGCCCTGGCCAGGGGAGGCTTTGGCATCAATGACCAGAACCTTGATTTTATTTCGGGCAAGCGACATGGCAGCAGGGACTCCAACAGAGCCTGCACCGATAATGATTACATCATAATTTTTCATTATTGACCTCCATTGGCAAATTTGCCCAGGGGAACTTCAACGTAAAGAGGGCGCCTGACATTGTTGACAACATCTTCTCCGGCTATTTTTTCTGCCCGGAAGATCTGGTTCATCAGGTTCTTGCAGGTCTTCTGGCCGCAGGGCCCCATGCCGGCCCTTGAAATGGCCTTGATCTGGTTCATATCTGTAATGCCTTTCCTGACAAGGTTTCTTACCTGGCCTGCTGTTACTCTTTCACAAAGGCAGACCATCTCGTCATTCTGGATATGGTCAAGGGGGATTTTTTTTGTCATTTGCCTTGTCACCGCTTTTTCCTGGATGGTAAAGGCCACAGCTTTTTTAGCAATATTTTTTGGTACCCGTACCCTTACAATCCAGGTTTTATTGCTGCCCTTTGTTGCTCTGGCACCAAGTGCCTTATGCGTGCCCAATGGGTTCCCATCCACATCCGCAAGTGCTATTTCATCTTCTTTTTCAACCTTTATATTGGATATTTCATATGGGAGAAAGACCACAGGGTTGTCCTTGTCTTTCCTGTAATCCACAAGAGTGATGGCAAGGCCCGGGCATATGGCCAGACATTTCATGCATCCTTTGCATTTGCCGTCAAACCTTGGCCGTCCCTTTATTGGATCTCCCTGCATATTGATTGAGCCTTCAGGGCAGACCGTACTGCATGGATTGCAGGGGATTTCCTGTTTGCAGTGAATTACAGGAAAGATTCCTTCTTCTGTGTCAGGAACCTCAATTTTTTGAACAGGTCCGGGAAGGGATTTGAGGACCTCAGCTTTTTTATACCAGGTGTCAGGGATGTCTTTTACACCTGGTTTAAAGTGGCCAACTATTTTTAATCCTGCAATCCGGCCGTTGAACATGGCGGACGATGCTTCTGCAATTTCACCGGCATCGCCTGCTGAAAACACTTTGATGCCGGCAGATTCGGCCTCACTGGTGAACTCTGAAACAGACTCAAGACCCACGGCAATCAAAATAGTGTCACACTCAAAGGTTTTGTTGGTGCCATCAATGATCTGAAAATTTTTATCGATTCCGGCAATGGTGACGGAAGAAACAGATTCAAGGCCATTGGCAGAGACAATGGAATGGGATGTGTATATGGGAACGCCAAGCCTTTTTAGTTTGTCTTCATGCACCTTGTACCCGCCGCATTCAGGAAGGGCTTCACAAAGGCCCACAACCTTAATGCCTGCCTGCAATGCATGATATCCGGCAATAATGCCGACATTGCCGCCTCCGACAATAAAGAGTTTTTCAGCGGGTTTGACAAGATCCCGGTTTGCAAGGGTCTGGAAAGCACCTGCGCCATATACTCCCGACAATGAATTGCCTTTGAATTGTAAGAATTTTTCCCTGGCACCGGCTGCATTTAAAATCAGTTTCGGGGTGACAATTTTATATGTTTGATTTTTGAGAATGCCAACTTTCTTATCGTCAAATATATAAAGGGCTGTGCTGTTTTTCCATACATCAATATGCGTACTGTTCTCAACTTTGAGGGCCAGCATACGCCCGATATCCATGCCGCGCATACCAGCATGGGAGTCTTCTTGTGAACCGAAAAATTTATGGGTCTGCAAGACAAGTTTCCCGCCAAGTTCATCCTTGTCGTCCACAAGGATTGTGTTTATTTTGTGTTCTTCCAACTGGATGGATGCTGACAACCCTGCCGGGCCCCCGCCGATTATGAGTACATCCGTGTCTAAATGTTCGATATCACTGATGTCTGGATTTTCATCTGCTGAGGGAAGACTGGGCAGGCCTTCAACACTTTTGACAATCATGTTTTTTTTGACACCTGTCATGCACGCTTTTACCGGAACTCCATTGGCAATGACCGTACATTTCGCACACTGGCCGTTGGCACAGAAAATTCCACGGGCAGAGCCGTCTTTATGGTGATGCCCGAATATTTTTATATTGTTTGCAAAAAGTGCGGAAGAGATCATCTCGTCCTTTTTTGCCTTAAGTTTTGAGTTGTTCCAATAAAAAGAAACGGGTTCTTTTTTTAAAACATCTAAAACCGGGTGGGTGTTGATTCTATTATCCGTCATATTTTCTCCTGATGTACAATTTCCCTATATAATGGTTAAACCATTCGACGTTATTTGTCAATAATATTTTTTGTAAGATCAACTTGTTTTTCCCTTTAGCCCTGGCAACCCGCAGCGAAGATAACGATATAACCATTTTCTAAGGGTTTCACCACTCAGGGTAATATGGGAACCGTCCGGGTGGACGTATCTTTGCCAGGATGCTTGGTCAAGCATCTCCCCAAAACGCAGCCCATTAGCATCCCGATGCAAAAGAGGCCCTGACTATTGGCAGAAATGCATGCAGCAGTATTGAAAATGTTTTATTGGGGCATAAATCATTATCACATCGGTAACGAGGATGAAAGGCATCGGGCGGTTCTTGCTGTCTGATTTAAAAACGATTGATTTTCTTATTTTTCAATACCTGATTTTTTTCACGTTGGTAATGTAACTTGAGAATTTATGCGGTATTTTGGGGATATTAAAGCGACTCTCTACAATTACAAACCCCAATTGATATCCTTATCAGCTTTTTTCACTGTAAGGCTCATCTTCCTGATCATAAAATTTTTTGACATAATATTCAACTGTATTTTCATTTTCAAGGGACAGATCAAGCAATCTTGTCATGCCAAGCATTCTCCCTGCTGTATAAAGGCTATGTTCAATTATTTGTGCATCTTCTGCTTTTATCCTGGCCTTTAAAAAATCTTTATTTATATTGGTCTTAAATCCCACTCTTTTTAAAATTCGGGAGATAAGCAAAATCCTTAAGTTTTTTTTCCGTGCATCTGCTGCACCGCCTTTGAAGGAAATCGTGATATGATTGAGGTATGGGTCGTCTGAAAGATAGGAATCCAGAGTAACATAGTGATACCCCATACTAAGACTCAAATTCAGGTATTCCGGGGTTACCACGGCATAGCTTTTTGTATCGTAGCTTACGTTTTCTAAAGCAGGAGTTCTCGTCATTGCTGCGAAAATACCTCCCGCATCAGCCATCCGTTCCGGTCCCCTCCAGGATATACTATGTGAATTCATACCACTCCACAGGGCCTGGAATGGCCTGCATACAATTGACTTGGCGCTAATCAGCTTTTGCTTGGGATAGGTTTGGATATCTTCAAATAAATTCAAAAGGCAGATGCTCAAGGGAAGGTCTGTCTTAACCTGATAAACATTTTTTATTTTTCCAAGAAAAGTCTTGTCTTTTAAGGAGAACATTTCATTTAATGCTGTCTCATGACTGAACCTTATGATATCGTGCCAGCTCTGACAAGCCCCTTCTTTAAAATTAGCAGATCTAGGATCAGTCAGGTGCAGTGGAAAGATAAGTTCGGCAAGTCTTTTTAGCATGCGGTATGATTCTGTACGTTCCACATTTATGGAAATTGGGTCAATGATGATGTCATTATCCAAAATTTCGTTAATGATGCCTTTGTATATAACTCCCCTGTTAGCATCAACAGTTATTTTCTGGCCATTTTCTAAAATTGAAAATATATCGGGAACCCTCACAACGCAGGGTATTTTGAATTCCCTGACCACTGAGGATATATGATCAGTAAGATTCCCTTTTTCTACAATAACGGCTGTTGCTTTTTGAAAGGCCCCTATATACTGGAGTGAAGAATTTTTTAAAACCAGAATACCGCCTTTAGAAAATTCAGAAAGGCTGTGAATATCCGTGGCCTTAAAAACCAGCCCGGCTCCCACCCCCGCAGCAACTGACTGAGCCTTGTCAGAAATGACAGGAGCATGGACTTCCTGGGTTGAGGCTTCCCGCCTTGTGTTGAGATGTAAGGGCCTTGTCTGCACGATAAATAGTCGATCCTGTTCATCAAAGCACCACTCTATATCCTGAGCATATTTATTATGTTTTTCAATAAGCATTGCAGCCTGTCCAAGCTTATGCAGCTGATTCCCTGTCAGGCAGGGCTTGTTTCTTAATTCTTCAGGAACAATACCATGCCCTACACCACCATGTTTCAATTGTTTCAAAAAAATTTCTTTTTGAACGATCTCCTGTCTGGCTATGCTGAAGTCAGGAGTGCGTTTAAGGATATAGGTGTCAGCCGAGACTACACCCTCAACCAAAAGTTGCCCAAGCCCCCAAATTGCTGAAATAACAATTTCTTGTTTATCAGGTCGAACCGGATCCGTGGTATAAAGGACTCCAGAGCATTTTGCGTTAACCATTTCCAAAAAACCGACACTCATATCGACATCGTCTGACCGAATGCGTTTCATCCTTTGATAAAGAATGCTGCGTGTATTATATTTACTGGCCACCACGGACTTGTACTCTTCTAAGAGTTGTTCTGTTGGAATATTAAGAGTGCTGGAAAATTGTCCAGCAAAGGAATGTTCAAGGTCTTCACCTATGGCACTGCTGCGCACAGCCCAGAAAATGGGTCGGTTATATTTTTTTTCTATTTCTTCGCTCTCGCGACAGATAATATGAGCGATTTCAGCCGGAACCGGGGCATTTTTAATTAATTTTTTTATTTTTGTCTCTGCAGCAAGAAGTTCATGGCTTTTGTTGACTTCAGTCTTACGTAAAATATTGGAAATTTTTTCAGACAGATCATTATAATCAGCAAATTGAGTATAAGCACAGGCAGTAAGGCCAAAGCCGTCCGGTATATGCAGATCACATTTGTTTTTTAGTTCTCCTAAATTGGCCATTTTACTGCCGACTTTATCAATAAATTTTGTTGTGATTTTATCCATGGGAATAATGATAGGGGTGTAAATGGGATCTTTGCTGCCAGTTATGATTTCACGGACATCTTTTTCCAGGTCTCCAAAGATTTGAAACAAATGCTTATAATCTTCACCTGCCAAGGCTGAAAGGTCAAAGAGTATATTCTTGGTCCTTCGAGTCAAATTTTTAATCATGCCTTTAAGATAGGGGATACTGATTAATTGCTGATTATAATATTTATTTTCTAATTCAGTCATGAGATCAAGAGCATGCTCATTTTCTGTGAGCAGATCTAAAAAAGCTTTGTATCGCAATTGAAGACTGTTTTGAAGTTCGCTGTTATTGTTGGTTATTTTTTGTTGTAGCTTTTTCCAAAATTTAATCATTGATTATTCCTTGAGTTAAAAGTTTGCTCTAAGATGGCTTTTTTGACACTTTGATGCAAGGCTTTTAAATCAAGTGGCTTTGGGAAAAAAGCAAAAATGTTATCTCGGATATTTATGATTGATTCTTCCGAAGAAGGCATGAAGCTGACCATGATGATCGGAGTCTCAGGAGACAGCCGTTTAAGCAGATGAACTATTTGATCTCCACTCATATTATCCATCATAAGGTCTGTGATAACAATATCAAATTGGGTGTATTCCAAACGCTGGCATGCAATTAAAGGATCTACACAGGCCTCAACCTCATAGCCTTTCTTATTGAAAAAAACCTTGAGCAGGTCACATATGGCAGGATCATCATCAATAACCATGATGCTCGCTTTTTTGTTCATTAATTCGTCTTCCTTTTGCCGCAGGGTCTTCAGAAGTCCAACTTCCCGTTTTCTGGTAGGCAGGTAATAATAAATTCCGATAATAACCATAATACCGCCTAAAAGCAGGATACTTGCATCCAATACCGTCCACCAGCTAATGCCGAAGTAGCGGATAAGACCGGTGGCCAAGGTTATAAAAGCCACCCCGGTCCTGATAAAAGCCAAGTCAGTCCTGGCCTTGGCCAGAAGATTTCGCTGCTGGGCCATGATAGTTCTTTTTTCCGACAGGAATGAACGTCGTCTAGCCAAGACTGTTCTGATCCTGGCGAAGCCGCTGCGTTTTTCTGATAATTCAGTGCGTTTAACAGAGGCCTTGGTTCTCTTTTTCCCAAATAAATTGCTTCTTTCAGCCAGGATATTACGTTCTTCAGCTAGGAGAGTTCTCTCAATGGCATATTTTGTCCCCAGTAAAGGAAGCATATCTTTAAAAGATTCAGTCTTGATAATCTCCTGGGTAATTTCCTCTAAGTCACTTGTCAGATCATCTATATATTCCTTGCGCGCAGCAAGAGTTTGACTCAGCAGGGAAGAATATTTTTCAGTCAGCGTTCCTTTGTCTTTTAACGCCAATTCGAGAGGCTTTAAAATTGCCAGTCTTTTTTTTTCTATTTCAGACTCGTATTTGGACATTTTTTTCCTGTCAGGGGTGAAAGTAATGTTTATAATATGATGGATAGTAACCGGACATTTTTTTATATCCACCAGATCTTCCTCTTATCCTATTTGAATTGTTTTTGAGAACCGATACTACCATTTTTTAAAACTCGATTCACGCATGCCCGCCGAAAAGGACACCGTGTAATAAAAACAGGGAACCTCTTTTTGACTGGCATCTTTCAGGGCCTGGTCGAATAACGCTGGCAGCTCGTGAGGCTCCGGTGGATGACAGGTAAAATCACCACCGGTTGCAGAGACAGCCCCATCCCTGATTATGCCTGGGGTTAAAGCTTCATCTTTTGCAACAATATATTCAAGTTTGCAGGTAATTTTTTTAGATAATTTAAACTTTCCCTGCTCGATAATCTCAATAAGTTTCTGCCATGCAATTTGCTGTTGCTTGAGTTTCTCCTGGTCTGAGATCTTATGTCCACCGATGGTGATACCCTGGAGGAATGTTTGGAGTTCTGGAAAAGTAAAAGGCATTTCTTCCAGGTATTGGAAATCATAAACAAGTTGGGCAAACATCTTTTTAGCAACAAAAACAGCCTTTTTTATATTCTCTTTCATATTTCCCTTATGTGTTGTGCCAAAATTTTAGCAGGTATGCGCTGTTTTTTCTTCTGCCCGATCCTGGTTCATGATTTTTACTAAAAAAATTTTCGGGTTAATCCCAAAATAGTAATAAAGGGTGTTGAAATCAATGCATATTTTTCAAAAAAATATCAGACGATTGGCAAAAAGGCAATTGAAATATAATCATCTTCACTGGAAAAAAATGAAAAAGGAATTGTTCAAACAAATCATGGATGAAGTGATGAAAGATTATGATTCTTTTCAGGCCGTAAATGTTCCTATAGAAGCGCTTGTCGGGATTGAAGATTAAATGTCCCCAAAAGGGTATTCTCCGGCCCATAGGGAGAGCCGGTCTTATTAGATGCTATTGATTTCAAAGATGGCAATTTCGATTTGATTGCCTGGGAATTAACGGATTTCCATCATATATTTCCAGACTGTTTTGTCTGCATTTTCTTTTCCGTGTAAGACAAACTCTTAAAAAAAAACCTAACCTTAGCCATGGCTAAAAAATTGCCTCAGGTTGTTTTACCACTTCACTCTATGACACGAAAAGGCGCATTAGAAATTATCAAATACACCATAAAACATAACCGCATTGCTCACCATAGTCACAGAAAAAAACAAATTGCTATAGCTAAAAAATTAGGTGTTCAACTGTCGTTGTAATGATAGGTACTTTTTAATATTTACATGCGTTGGCCCTGATGCAATTACAGGATTGACTCTGGCAAGTGTTTATTCTATGCTTTCAGGTATGAAAAAATATATCTGGATCATTATAGGATTTTTTTTGATTTTAGCGTTGGGATTTGCAGGCCTTGTCGGGTATGCGAGTATTTCAGACTATAAGCCCGCTCCAACAACATTGGTTTTTTCAAACAAGAATGCAAGAATAATTCCTGAATCAAAAATCTATACGCTGATTGCCTGGAATATCGGGTACGGCGGCCTTGGCCGGGATATGGATTTTTTTTATGACGGTGGGAAACAGGTCAGACCTCAAAAGAAAATCGTTAAAAAGAACATATCGGCCATTGAGACCTTTATCTCCCGGCAAACCGGCATTGATTTTTTTTTATTGCAGGAAGTGGATAAAAAATCCAGGCGAAGTTATTACTTTGATGAGGTTGCCAAAATTGCCGGCCTTTTCCCCGGGTTCCATTCAAGTTTCGGTAAAAATTATGACGTTTTTTTTGTACCGGTTCCACCTGCCAGCCCGCTTGGTGCTGTCCTGTCGGGTCTTCAGACCCTGTCCCGGTTTGAGCCTGTTTTAGTTATCAGGCATTCTTTCCCTGGAAATTATGCATGGCCCCAGGGCCTGTTCATGCTGGACAGGTGTTTTTTAGTGTCAAGATACAGGCTTGATAAAAAAAGGGAGCTCCTGGTGATCAACACCCACAACTCAGCCTATGATGACGGAACATTGCGGAGCAACCAGATGGCATATCTTAAGAATTTTTTAATCCGGGAATATGAAAAAGGCAATTATGTCATTGTGGGAGGAGACTGGAACCAATGTCCGCCCGGTTTTAATCCGGAATTCAGACAGAACCTCATGGATAAGAAAAATCGCATGGACATTAAAAAAGATTACCTGCCGGACTGGCAATGGGCGTATGATCAAAAGATTCCAAGTAACAGGCGCCTTGCAGCCCCATATGATGAAAAAACAACCCTTACAACACTGATTGATTTTTTCCTGGTGTCACCGAATATTGAAATCAAAAAGATCCAGGGGATCTACCTTAATTTTGAACATTCAGACCATAACCCTGTAAAACTGGAAGTTAAATTAAAGGATTGAGGAAAGTTAATTTTTCAAGGAAAAGACAATGGACACCGACCTTTTTCGAAACAATGAAAAGCGAAGATTTGACAGACAGCAATTATATTATTATTTAAAGGTAAACTATTTCAAGACAGGCAGGCTTGCAGGATACCTCGGTGATATTTCCGCCCAGGGGTTGATGCTGTTCTCAAAAAAGGCTGTGGACCTGGACCAGGTCTTTCATTTCAGGATCAACCTGGATGAAGGCTTTGGCATGGATGAAAACCTGGTGTTTGAAGCAAGGAGCCTCTGGTGTGAAAAGGATGCCAACCCTGAATATTATATTATCGGCTTCAAGTTTATTGATATGAACCAGGCAAGTATTGATATCGTAAAGTATCTGATTAAAAAATACGGATTTAATAAATAAGTTTTAAAACCATTACCGGTTGTGCTGCTTTCTTCTTCTAAAACCCTGCCTTGACAGCTTGTCTGTTATGATTTTTTTTTGTTTTTCCTTCTTTTTTTGATCTTTCTCAATATATATCGCTGCCATCAGGAAAGGATCAAGGCCTGTGTAATACATAAGTGTTGAATAGGTTGAAGGCGACGGGGTAAAAATTTGTACTTGTTCAGGCCTTGTTTTAAGCTTATTGGTACAAAATTTTTTTAATGCTGCCATATCCTTCATGTCGCATCCGGGGTGGGCAGCGATTAAATAATAGGTTAAAAACTGTTTTTTCCCTGATTTTTTGCTCAATAAATCAAATTTATTTTTAAACTGCAAAACCAGGTTGGAAGACTGCTTGCCCATTAAGTTTAAAACATGGGGTACTATATGTTCCGGCGCAATTTTCATTTGGCCTGACACATTATCTTTTACTATTTTTTCAAGGTATGCAGTGCCGTTGTTTTTATCATTGAATATAAGGTCATAACGGATGCCTGAGCTGATAAATACCTTTTTAATGTTGGAAAGTTTTTCAATTTTCCGGATCAAGTCCATATGTTTTGAATGATCCGGGCAAAGACTTTTGCAGGGAACAGGGAAAAGACACCTCTTGTCGTTGCAGGCTCCTTTTTTAAGCTTTTTTTTACATTCAAATCCGTACATGTTTGCTGTGGGGCCTCCAAGGTCTGTAATATATCCTTTAAAATCTTTAAGCCGTGAAATGGTTTTTGCTTCATTTATAATGGATTCTGAACTTCTATACCGGACAGTCCGGCCCTGGTGGACCGAGATGGCACAAAAATTACACTCGCCATAGCAGCCGTAATGGGTGGGAATGGAAAATTTTATGGTGGAAAGTGCCCTGACGGTTCCGTGTCTCTTATAATACGGGTGAAGGTCCCTTTCAAATTCAAGAGAATGGATATGGTCAAGCTCCAGGCTTGTGCTATAGGGCTCTGGAGGGTTTAAAACAAGATAGCGGTCCTGGTGCCGCTGGCAGAGTCCAATGGCTGTGATGGGATCATTGTTTTCATAGAAAAGCTGAAAGCTTTTAATATATTGGTCTTTGTTTTTCCGGACTGTTTCAAATGAGGGAAGTTCTTTCCCTTTTTTTTTATTTGAAATATAAGCCACGCCATTTAAAGACTCCGGGTTTTTGTTTTCCCTTATTGCCCTTGCAAATTTGATGATGGAGCTGTGGGCCATTCCAAATAAGAGAAAGTTTGCTTTTGCATCAAAAAGAACGGACCGTCTGATTTTGTCAGACCAGAAATCATAATGGGCTATTCGCCTGAGGCTTGCTTCAATCCCGCCAAGGACAATTGGCCGGGTTTTTTTAAAATATTTTCTGACAAGATTGGAATAGGCGATCACGGCCCTGTCCGGCCTTTGGTTATTAATACCGCCGGGTGTATAATCATCTTTTTTCCTTTTTTTTTTCAAGGCTGTGTAATTTGTCACCATGGAATCCACACAGCCGCCTGTAATGCCCCAGAACAGGGCCGGTTCCCCGAGTCTTGATATGTCTTTTCCGGCATCCATACCAGGCTGGGCAATGATTCCCACGCGAAATCCTTGATCGACAAGAACCTTTCCTATGACGGCAATACCCATAAAGGGTGAATCAATATAAGCGTCCCCTGTGACAAGGATCACATCAAGCCTGTTCCAGTTAAGCTTTTTTACCTCATTTTGCGTTGTGGGAAGAAACATGTTTAAGGTCAATATCCTGATGGTTTGCAGTTAATTTTTATTTGGGCATACCATACAGGATAAAGCCCTGGATTACAATCCAGGGCTTTATCCTGGCCCTTTATATTCTGGTTGCATTTTCACAGGGTTGTGTTAGATTAATAAGGTAATGCAAATTTTGCAGTCTCGCAAGTTTTCTTTTTCATAAACAATGGAACGATAAATATTGAACCGGAAATTAAAAAATAAACTTCTCATGCCGCCAAAGGGAAGAAAGTTCAGTTTAAAAAATCTTTCTATCCAGCTGAGTTTGATTGCCATTGTCATCCAGACCCTGGTTCTGGCAGCATTCGGAATTTACCGTATTAAAACCCGGACCGCCAGTATGGAAGAAAATTTAAATACTTCCCTTAAAAATGAAGCGGTTCAGCTTTCTGCGAGCCTGTCAATGGCTTTGTTTGATTTTAATGATGGGATCTTAAAAGTGATTTGCATGGCAGCTTTAAAAAAGCCTGAGATAATTAAGATTACAATCTGGGACCAGAACCAGGAATATCTTTCATTTCAAGATGAACAATACCGGTCCGGATATCTGGGAAACGGTATTAAATCCGTTGACTATCCAATATATTTCAAAAAAGAAAAAATCGGGAAAATCAAAATTATTGCCACAAGCGTTTTTTTAAATAAAAAGATTTCAATGCTTAAATCCAGCAGCATCCTCCAGGTTGTGATCCTGGATCTAACCCTGGGATTGGTATTGATCCTGGTTCTGATTATAAGATTTGTAAGACCTTTGCAGGAATTACGGAAGGGTTCGGAAAAAATAGCCTCGGGACATCTGGATCATCCCATCAACGTTAACAGGAATGATGAATTGGGTGCCCTGGCGGATAATCTTGTCATTATGCGTGATGCTGTGAAAGAAAAAGTAGAATCCCTTCAATTTGAAGTGGACCAGCATCAAAAAACAAGCCTGGCCCTTGAAAAGAGTGAATCCTTCTTAAGGTTGATAATTGACCTTATCCCCCATATGATTTTTGTAAGAGATGTAAAAGGCAGGTTTCTGGTTGTCAATAAGGCTGTGGCAGATGATTTAAACTCTACAGTGGAAGGGATAACCGGAAAATTACAAGGGGATGTCATGCCTGACCGGGATGCAGCGGCAAAGATTCTGGCGGATGATCAACAGGTAATTAAAACAGGGCAAACATTGACTTTGTTAACAAAATCCCATGGCACATCACCCGGGATGTCCAAATGGTATTCCACAAAAAAAGTACCGTTTAAGGCACTGGATGGTGACAGGGGAATTGTCGGGATAACCATTGATATATCCGATCTTAAACAGGCGGAAGAAGAGCTTAAAAAAACTAAAAATTATATTGATAATATAATCAATTCCATGCCGAGTGCTTTAATGAGCCTGGACCGGGAATTCAAGATTACCCAGTGGAACCATAAGGCGGAAAAACTTTATGGTATAAAGGCATCGGATGCTATTTCAAAACCTCTGTACCAGGTGCTTCCGAAAATGAAGCCGTTTATGGGCAATATAAGTAAAGCAATTCAGACAGGTAAACCTTATTATTTTCCAAAACAGGCCGGCAAAACATCTGAAGGGATAGTATATGAAGATATTACAGTCTACCCATTGGTTGCCGACAGTGTTGAAGGTGCTGTCATACGTGTGGATGACATCACAGAGCATGTCCGCATGGAAGAAATGGTGGTCCAGTCGGAAAAGATGCTCTCCATCGGGGGCCTGGCCGCAGGAATGGCCCATGAGATAAACAACCCGCTGGCAGGCATGATGCAGAATGCCCAGGTTGCCTTACGGAGAATACAGGCTGATATCCCTGCAAGCACAAAAGCAGCAGAGAAGGCCGGAATCTCCATGGACCAGATCAGGAATTTTATGGAAAACCGGGGGATCATAAGACAGCTTGGGCTGATACATGAAGCCGGTGTCAGGGCATCTCAGATTGTTCAAAATATGTTGAGCTTTTCCAGGAGGGATTTTTCCGGTAAAGTCAGGCAGGATATTGCACTTATCCTTGATCAGACCATAGAACTTGCCAAAAGTGACTATGATCTTAAAAAACAATATGATTTTAAAAAGATCAAAATTGTCAGGGAATATCACCCGGATACACCCCTGGTGTTGTGTGAAATCAGCAAAATCCAGCAGGTGTTTTTCAATATTTTAAAAAATTCTGCCGAGGCAATGCAGGAATTTGAGTCATTAAAGGATCCCATGTTTTTCCTGAGAGTCAGGCCAAAAGGGGCGTTTGTCCGTATTGAAATAGAAGATAACGGACCTGGGATGACCAAAGATACCCGCAAAAGGATATTTGAACCTTTTTTTACGACAAAACCTGTGGGAAAAGGCACGGGCCTGGGACTTTCTGTTTCTTATTTTATTATCATTGAAAACCATAACGGTGAAATGAATGTCGTTTCAGAGCCTGGCAAAGGGGCAAAATTTATTATCCACCTGCCGATTATATAGTGTTTTTTAAATTCTTTACAGAGAGAAGTTCACATCATGAGCAGGTAAATTCCAAATACGGCTGTCACGGCACCTGCCGCAGCTCTTAAAGATACATGTTCTTTGTGAAGGAAAATTGAAAACGGGATAATGAAAACCGGGACAAGAGAGAGAAATGTGGAGGCAACACCGGTTGAAAGGTAATGCAGCACTAAAAGGGATAAAGATACCCCTAAAAACGGGCCGATGGCCGAACCGATGGCTGTAAAAATTACAGCTTCAGTATTTTTGACGGCAGTTTTAACATTTTTCCATTTTCCAGTGATGGTAAAGAAAACAAGAAAACAGATAAAAGCTGCAATAACCCTTATCTGGGTTGCTGAAAATGCATCCAGATAACCTGACCCTGTCTGCATGCCGGTCTTGCTTAATATGTACCCTAATGCCTGGCCGAACATTCCGCCGAATCCAAATATCACACCCTTAAAAGAGATGTTCCTGATTTTAAGTTTCGAAGTTTTGGATATTTTTTGGTTTCTCTCAAGGATAACAATGCCGACGCCGGAAAGGGTAACAAACATGCCGATCCATTGGTGGAAAACATATATTTCATCCAGGAAAATCCAGCCGATTAAGGCTGTAGTGGGTGCTGACAAGCTGAAAATCAGCATGGAAACCCTTGGCCCGATTTCAACAAGGGACTTGAAAAGAAAGATATCCCCTATGAAAAAGCCGATGATCCCGGAAAGACTTAGGTAAAACCAGGCAATGGCCGGGAAGTGAACAGGAAGGATATAACCGTGTTTGAAAAATAAAAAAATGCTGAAAAATACTAATGCAAAAGAGAGTCTTATGATATTCACCGGGGTTGCTCCGACTTTTTTGGATGCGGCTTCGAAAAATTGAACGCTGATGCTCCAGCAAAGCACGGTTGCAATAGCTATTATTTCACCATTGTAGGCCATGGGGATCCTTTTAGGGTTTGAAGTAAAAAAAATATAGTTAGACGATATGCAATAAAATTACAAGGTAAATATCCGGCCCGGGCCGGCCTGTTATGACCTGCATTATCGGAATCTTGATATGGATGCCACAAAATGCTATAGTTCCCGGACTTTATAAATTAAAGACAGGCATGGTTAAAATAGATTGAAAAAAAAGGATAAGCTTACATTCAGATGCCAGTCCTGCGGAGGGTTAACCCCTAAATGGATGGGAAGGTGCCCTGATTGCGGTGCCTGGGATACTTTGACGGAAGAACGGGTTGTCCCGGGTATTTTAAAAAAGAAAAAATCTTCTTTTTTACCGGAACCTGTTTTGATTGATTCTGTGGCAGTGAAAGAAACCGACAGGATCAAAACCGGTGTGGCTGAATTCGACCGTGTACTGGGGGGCGGAATTGTTGATGGCTCATTGATCCTGATTGGCGGAGACCCTGGAATAGGAAAGTCCACTTTGATGCTTCAGGTATTGTCAAAATTATCCGGTTCCGGTAAGAAGTGTCTCTATGTGTCAGGAGAAGAGTCTGTCCGGCAGATTTCCATGAGGGGAAAACGGCTTGACTCCCATGGGGCATCCCTGTTTGTCGTGTCTGAAACCGATCTGGATTCCATACTGGCCATGGTGGGTCAGTCTGGATATGATGCATTGGTAATTGATTCCATCCAGACGATATTTCATCCTGATGTTTCTTCAACACCGGGCAGCGTGACACAGATAAGGGAAGCTGCAATGCAGTTTATGAAACTTGCAAAGTCAACCGGTATTCCTGTTTTTCTGGTTGGTCATGTGACTAAGATCGGAGCCATTGCAGGTCCAAGGATTATGGAGCACATGGTGGATACGGTTCTTTATTTTGAAGGGGATAAAACCCATGTATTCAGAATCCTCAGGGCGGTTAAAAACAGATTCGGGCCCACAAATGAGATCGGCGTATTTGAGATGAACGAAAACGGCCTTTCCCAGGTTCCTAATCCGTCAGCCGTTTTTTTGTCTGAACGTTCAGCCATTGCCCCGGGTTCTGTTGTGACCTCGTGCATGGAAGGTACCAGGCCTATTTTAGTTGAAATCCAGGGCCTTGTGTCAAGCTCCGGCCTTGGTACACCGCGGCGGACTGTTTTAGGCCTGGATAATAACAGGGTCGCTTTAATTGTCGCTGTCATGGAAAAAAGGCTTGGGATGAACCTTTCCGGCCTTGATATTTTTATGAATGTCACAGGCGGTGTGAAAATTGTTGAGCCTGCGGTGGATCTTGCTATTGCGGCAGCACTGGCTTCGAGTTTTTTAGATAAGCCTGTGGATAAGAAGACAATATTGATAGGTGAGATCGGGCTTACAGGAGAAATAAGGGCTGTGGGCCATGTCCAGTCAAGGATTAAGGAAGCTGCAAAAATGGGATTTGCAAAATGTCTTGTACCATGCAGCACCATAAAGCAGCTGTCCAGGGTAAAAGGGATGGCCATAGAAAGCATAAGTTTTCTTAAAAGCGCCATGGAGGTATTGTTTTAATGGCAGCCGGAAAAAAGAAAAAGCAAAATAAGAATCAATGGGCCGATCACCTGACAAGGAGAGCAAAAGCCGAGAATTACCCGGCACGATCCATATATAAACTTGAAGAAATTCAAAATAAATTCAAAGTTATCAAAAATAAAAACCGGGTGCTTGACCTTGGCTGCGCTCCTGGCTCATGGCTTTTATACGTATCCAGGCAGGTGGGAGACTGCGGCAGGGTTTTTGGTATTGATCTAAAAGCACTTGATATTGAATTGCCCGGTAATGTTTTTGTTATTAAAGATAATATATTAAATTTGAATAATGACTCTTTCCTGGATGAAAATACAGGATTTAATGTGGTCTTGAGCGATATGGCCCCTGGAACAACCGGGAGAAAGGACGTGGATGCATTAAGATCTTTTGAGCTTTGTAATATGGCTTTAAAGGTTGCAGACAGGTTTCTTGCGCAAAACGGCCATTTTGTCTGCAAGATATTTCAGGGCAATGACTTTAATGCTTTTCAAAAAAATGTTAAATCAAAATTTAAAGAATGCAAAATATTCAAACCGGACAGCTGCAGAAAACAAAGTAAAGAAATATATATTATAGCAAAATATAAGAGGTAAGGAGGTTAAAAATAATGTCAGGACACAGCAAATGGTCAACGATAAAGCATAAAAAAGGTGCCACCGATGCAAAAAGGGGTAAGCTTTTCACGAAACTGATAAAAGAGATTACCGTTGCGGCCAGGATGGGCGGGGGTGATCCTGATTCTAATCCAAGATTGAGGCATGCTTTGAATTCAGCAAGGTCACAGAATATGCCCAAGGACACATCTGACAGAGCGATTAAAAAGGGAACAGGTGAACTTGAGGGGGTAAATTACGAGGAAATTTTATATGAGGGATATGGCCCAGGTGGCGTTGCTGTCCTTGTTGAATGCTTGACTGACAACAGGAACAGAACAATTGCCGAGGTACGCCATGCTTTTGGTAAAGCCGGCGGGAATGTCGGGACTGACGGCTGTGTTGCCTGGATGTTTGATAAAAAAGGGCTTATTTCTGTCAGCAAAGAAGAGTCAGACGAGGACACCTTGATGGAAGTGGCTATAGATGCAGGGGCAGAAGATATTAAAGAAGAGACAGACTCATTTGACATAATAACAGAACCTGCCGATTTTGATACGGTAAAAGACGCTGTTGATGCGGCAGGAATCAAGTATGAACTGGCGGAAATAACCATGATCCCTCAGAACTTGACAAAGGTGGAAGGCAAAGAAGCTGAACAGATGATCAAGTTCATGGAAGTTCTGGATGACAGCGAAGATGTCCAGAAATTTTACTCTAATGCAGACATCCCGGATGAAATTTTTGACGCAATGTAATCGTTGGCAAACCTGACCCCTGGTGTTGCAGCGGCCAGGTTTGCCAACGATTTTTCTAAAGAAGAAATCTGTTCAAAGATTAATCATTCTTTGAACAGCTCCCAAAGCATCTTTCCTTATATTTTCCGGAACCTTTATTTCTCCGGTTAAGTTCTTAAGGCTGTCAGCTAAATTTTCAAGGTTAATTTTCTTCATATCCTTGCAATACATTTTTTCAGATGCGGGATAGAATTTTTTATCCGGGTATGCTTTTGAGATGGGATAGATCAATCCTGTTTCCGTTCCAAGAATAAAAGAAGATAAATCAGATTCCCCTGCAAAACGTATCATTCCCGAGGTTGACTGGATGGTGTCGGCAAGAGCAAGAACTTCGGGCGGACATTCAGGGTGGGCAATAAATAAGGCTTTGGGGTGGTCTTTTCTGGCTTTATTTACGTCTTGTGCACTTAATAAGTTGTGAAAGGGGCAGTATCCATCCCAGAGATGGATTTTTTTTGACGTGTTGGAAGCAGCATATTGAGCAAGGTTTTTATCCGGCGTCATCAGGATTTCATCAGCATCCATACTGTTTACAACTTTTATCACATTGGCAGAAGTGCAGCAGATATCGGAAACGGCTTTTACTGCGGCAGAAGAATTCACATAGGTGACAACCGGGATATTGCCAAGCGCTTGTTTTTTTGCTTTTAAATCAATTGGATCAACCATGTCCGCCATGGGGCATCCGGCATCAATATCGGGCAGGAGTATTGTTTTTTCAGGGGAGAGGATGGATGCTGTCTCAGCCATGAAATGAACACCGCAGAACACTATTACATCAGCGTTTGTTTTTGAAGCTTTGATACTCAATTCAAGAGAATCCCCGCAAAGATCAGCCACGTCCTGGATTTCCGGCGGCTGGTAATTATGGGCAAGGATGATGGCATTTTTTTCTCTGGCAAGTTGTTTTATTTTTTCTTTCATTTTATAACCTTATATTATCATTAATCCATATTTATAATATTTAATCCTTCAGAAGGTTTGAATTCAAATACATCCCGGTCAATCTTTTTAAAGTGAATATCACTGAATTCAAACATGGTGGTGTCATTGTAAGCGTTATAGGTGACAACCCTCACAATGTCATGGTTTTTTTGTGATATCCTTATGGTAATTGAAGAAATATCAGGAGTTTTTTGCTTTGCATTGAGCTCAATTTCCACATAATCGGCTGTGACTTCTTTTACCTTGATATCATAATTTTTCCTGATAAGGGAAATATCTGATAAAAAAGCCCCGCCAGCACCTGATTTAAAAAATGAGGATGCGTCACCTTTCATAACCTGGTTTTCCTGTGGCCGGAAAATCCATAATGTTTTTCCATTGGTGATGATTTCATGATGTTCAGGTTTCAGGTATTCCCATTTCATCTTCCCAGGATGGCTGAAAAAAGCCTTGCCAGATGCTGTTTCCGTGATATCAAGAGCGGCAAGTTTTGAAATCTGGGTAAACTTGGTTTCAAAACTTTTTCCTGAGTATTTTTTTTCAATTGAGCTTAAGATATCATCTTTGACAGTATTGCTTCCGGTGGCAAAGACCAGGGTTGTGGAAAAAAAAATGCAAAAAAAGGCAATAAGGAAAAATATGTTCAGGCCGGTGTTTTGGAATAAAAATTTCAAATTGTCTCCTTTGTAAAGACTATCTAAGAAGTTTTTTAATATCTTTTCTCTTGTCTTCCGCATAGATTCTTCGCAGTTTTGGTTTTTCAATTTTCCCGGTGGGATTTCTTGGAACATCACCGAAAAATATTTTTTTTAAGTGTTTATACCGGGGCAGCTCCTGTTGAAATTCGATGATATCACTCTCACAGAGAATACACCCTGGTTTAACGCTGATTATTCCTGCAGGGATTTCTCCTAAGCGGTCATCCGGAATGCCGATAACGGCAATATCTTTTATCTTGCTGTTTTTTAAAAAGAAATTTTCAATCTCAACAGGAAAGATATTTTCTCCACCATAAATAATCATGTCTTTTTTCCGGTCCACAAGCCAGATAAATCCGTCTATATCATATCTTGCGATGTCTCCTGTATGGAGCCAGCCATCTTTGAGAGCCCTGGCAGTTGCCTCAGGGTTCTTATAATATTCTTTCATTACCCCGGGGCCCTTGACAACGAGTTCACCTGATTCATTCCCGAAAAGCAGGTTCCCCTGTTTGTCTATGATTTTTGCTTCCCAGCTAAAACCTGGCAGGCCTATGGGGCCGATCCTGCCGGCATTTTTGGTGCCAAGATGGATACAGCCCGGGCCTGTTGATTCGGTCAGCCCGTAATTGGTATCATAATCCTGGCCTGGAAAATATTTTTTCCAGTTTTCAATCAGGCTTGGCGGAACAGGCTGGGCTCCGGCATGCATCAGGCGCCACTGGGAAAGTTTGTGTTTTGAAAGGTCTATTTCTTTGTTTTCAATGGCAATGAGGATATCATGGGCCCAGGGAACCAGAAGCCAGACAATGGTGCATAGCTCTTGGGAGACAGCCTCAATAATCCACTTGGGATTTACTCCTTTTAAAAGAATACATTTCCCACCCACAAGAAAACTGCCCATCCAGTGCATTTTTGCACCAGTGTGGTATAAGGGCGGGATACAAAGGAAAATGTCTTCATGGGTCTGGCCGTGATGGACATTTTCTATTTCGCAGGCATGCTCAAGATTCCGGTGTGTTAATAGTACAGCTTTGGGGTTGCCGGTTGTCCCGCTTGTAAAATACAGGGCTGCATCATCCTCGATGCCAAGGTCAACCTCGGGAGGCTTATCTCCTGATGCAGACCCTATAAATTTATCATAGTGTGTTGCCCAGACAGGGCATGCTTTTTCAGAACCCGCGAAAATCCACAGGTGTACGGATTTTTCAAGTTCATCTTTGACAGGTTCAATCCTTTCGATAAATTCTTCACCGAAAATAAAGATTTCAGCTTCGGCAGTATTTGTGCAAACAAGGATCTTATCAGATTCAAACCTGAAATTTAAGGGGACTGCCCAGGCCCCGGAAGAAAGGATGCCAAAGTAGATGGGAAGCCATTCAAGGCAGTTTGTCATCAATTGTACAATTTTATCACCTTTTTGAATGCCTTGTTTTTCAAGTGCATTAGCAAATTTATTGGATGCCTTGTAAAATTCTTCCCAGGTAATGGTCTTCCTCTGGTTCAAAGAAGGGGTCCGCTCGACAAGTGCTGTCTGGTTTTTATACTTGCCGGCATTTTCGGCTAAAATTTTTGTTATAATCATTTAAAAGCAAAGGTCCTGTATTAAAAATAAAAAAATCCTGCCGCGCAACTATAGAACACGGCAGGATTATATTCAACAGGTTTTATATACTATTATTTGTCTTTTTTGACCTCTTCAAAATCAGCATCAACTACATCGTCATCATCCTTTGGTGAGGCTGCAGCTCCTGCATCGGCGGCGGCACCCGCACTTCCCTGGCCGTCTTGGGCAGCCTGCTGATACATGACCTCTGCAAGCTTGTGTGATGCTGTTGACAGGCTTTCGATTTTTTGTTTAATCTCGTCAATATTGCTTGAATCTTTGGCCTGTTTCAGTGCTTCAACAGCAGATTCGATATTTTTCCTGGTCTCTTCATCAACTTTGCCACCATGCTCCTTCAAGGTTTTTTCAGTCTGGTCAACAAGAGCTTCTGCATTGTTTTTGGTATCAACCAGCTCTCTTTTTTGTTTGTCATCTTCAGCATGCATTTCAGCATCTTTGACCATTTTGTTTATTTCTTCTTCTGACAGACCGCTTGCTGCCGTGATACGGATGGATTGTTCTTTTCCTGTGGCCTTGTCCTTTGCTGCCACATGAACAATACCATTGGCATCAATATCAAAGGAAACCTCAATCTGGGGAACACCTCTTGGTGCCGGTGGAATGTCTGACAATTCAAATTGCCCAAGGGTCTTATTGTCTGCTGCCATCTGCCTTTCACCCTGGAGTACATGAATGGAAACAGCAGGCTGGTTGTCAGCAGCGGTTGAAAACACCTGGCTCTTTTTAGTTGGAATGGTTGTATTTTTATCGATAAGTTTGGTCATGACACTGCCAAGCGTCTCAATACCAAGCGATAATGGTGTGACATCAAGAAGAAGCACATCATTTACATCACCCTGGAGGACACCGGCCTGCACTGCAGCACCCATGGCAACAACTTCATCCGGGTTTACGCCCTTATGGGGCTTTTTCCCGAATATTTTTTCAACACGTTCCTGGACTGCCGGCATACGGGTCATGCCTCCGACAAGAACCACTTCATCAACACCGCCAGCGCCTAATTTGGCTTCCTTTAAGGCAGTGCGGCAAGGTTTTTCAAGTTTGTCCAGAAGATCTGCAACCAGGGATTCAAGTTTTGCCCTTGTCAGTTTTACATCAAGATGTTTCGGGCCTGATGCATCTGCCGTGATAAACGGCAGGTTGATACTTGTCTCAGTTGAGGTTGAAAGCTCCATCTTGGCCTTTTCAGCAGCTTCCTTTAGGCGCTGGAGTGCCATTTTATCACCCCTGACATCAATTCCCTGGGCTTTTTTAAATTCATCTGCAATATAGTCAATGATTCTTAAGTCAAAATCTTCACCACCTAAATGAGTATCACCAGAGGTTGATTTCACCTCAAATACACCGTCACCGATTTCCAGGACTGAAACATCAAATGTACCGCCGCCTAAATCAAATACAGCAATTTTTTCTTCGCCTTTTTTATCCAGTCCATAGGCAAGTGATGCAGCAGTCGGTTCATTAATAATTCGTTTTACTTCAAGGCCGGCTATTTTTCCTGCATCTTTTGTGGCCTGTCTCTGGCTGTCATTAAAATAAGCCGGTACGGTAATAACCGCTTCTTTGACTTCTTCTCCAAGATAATCTTCAGCTGTTTTTTTAATATTGGCTAATATAAAAGAAGAAATTTCAGCAGGGCTGTGTTGTTTCCCCCTTAAATTGATTCTGGTGTCGCCATTTGATGCAGCTTCAATTATATAAGGAAGAATAGGGATATCATCCTGTATTTCCTTTGAATTGAATTTTCTTCCAATCAGTCTTTTTACACCAAATACCGTGTTTTCAGGGTTGGTGACAGCCTGCCTTTTTGCAGTTTGCCCAACGATCCTTTCTCCGCTTTCAGAAACAGCAACAATTGATGGTGTGGTACGCCCACCTTCGGCATTTGTAATGATTTTTCCTTCACCGCCCGTTTCCATGACAGCTACGCAAGAATTGGTTGTGCCTAAATCTATTCCGATTATTTTACCCATAACATACCCCTCCAATATATCTTTAATTTTCTTTGGTTTTTTCAGTTTGCTTTTTTGCTTTTTTTGAAACAACAACCATAGCGGGCCTGATCAGCCTGTCATGAAGAAGATAACCTTTTTGAAGTACCGTTATGACTGTATTATCAGGGAATTCGTCAGTCTCTTCCTGGTTGACGGCCTGGTGAAAATTGGGATCAAACGCTTGGTTTTCAGCCTCCACCGGCTTTACATTAAAAGTTTCAAAGAGTTTGATCATTTCCTTGTGTGTCAGTTGAACCCCTTTTAACAAACCGTCTTCATCCAGGTTTTCCCGGGCAGAAAGGATTGCCCTTTCAAGGTTATCTGCGAGCGTTAAGAGTTGTCTGAAAACCGTTTCATTGGCAAATTTTTTAAACTCATCCAATTCCCGCTGCTTTCTTTTTTTGTAATTTTCAAATTCAGCCGAAAGCCTTAATATACGGTCTTTCTCAGAGGAAAGCTGGTCTTTTAAATCTTTTATACTTACCTTTTTGCCTTTATCCTTTTTGGTGGAATTGGTTTTGGTTTTTTCAGCCTTTTTTTTGAGAGAATCCTCTTTTTGGGTTCCATCCGGGTTTTTCTTTTGTTCTTTAGCCAATTTTTTCTCCTGCTCCAAATATTCCTTTACTTAAGAGTCGTTTTTTTAAATACCTGTTTAAATTATGGCTGAAAAATAAGTCTGTTTAAAAGCATGTCAAGATATAAAAATAAAGGCTTTGAAAAGAAAAGATCCGGCTGGCAGAAGGGTTAGGGGAAAATTGCATGACCGGGATCGATCCACGACACAGAAGAATTCACTTATCGCTGCTTCCTTCCGGACCTGACGAGGTTCATGGCCTTCTGTTACGAGGCGACCGATCAGAATAATCCGCACCCGGCCTGCACAGCCGGAAGATGTATATATAAAGGTTTTATATATATTTTTCAAGCCTAATTTATTTTGGCTTAAAACTTAACAGGGACTGCGAAAATGGGGGTTTAAACAAGTTTTTTAAAGAGGGGCGGAATTATATGCCCGGATCATTGATTTAATGAAATTTTGGTGATATCCTAATTGTTAATGTCAACAGGGTTTATTAATTCTTTACCACGGGAGAATAATATGAGCGAAATAGTGAATCAGGGTGATCAGACAATTATTAAACCAGGCATGGATGTTGTGGCTTCCATGGCTGAAGATTTTAAAAGCGAATTGCTTTTGGTAATAAATGAATCTTCAGCAGAAGTTGTCATTGATCTGGAAGGCGTTGAAATGGTCGATTCCGTTGGAATCGGTGTCATTATTGCTGCTCATAATACGCTGAACCAGTCTGGCAGGAAACTTAAGGTGATCAACGTTGTAAAGGATGTTTACGGCCTTTTTACCACAATGAGATTAAACCGCCGTTTCACTGTTGAGGGAGTAGGATAAGCCCGGGGCAATAAAATGAAATCAGGGAAAATTTTTTTTTACTTGTTTTTAAGCCTGTTCTTTTTTCTTTCAGCCTGTAAAGATGAAAAAGGGAAGGGCGATTATTCAGGTGTTTCAGAACTTATTGCAAACAGGAACAAGGCGCGGTATGATCTGGCCGAGAACCCACCTGCAAAAAGTGTTAAGCTGAAAAAAAGGGCTAAAGCCTCCAATGCTTTAAAACCTGAATCAAACTCAAAGAAAAAAGAAAATTTTTCATCTGTGATCCTTTATTCGGAGGATGTAAAGATAATCGGTTCCGAATCAGGGCAAACCCTGGCAAAAGCCGTGGCCTATATTAATAAAAGCGGTCAGATCGTAAAAATTAAAATTCTAAAAGAATAGATTAAAACGACATTATGGTTATCACGGATATGTGGCGGTGAAGATTTTTAACCCGGCAGTTTTTTTCTATTGGACCCGGAAGGAAGATCAATGAATTCCTCTGGTTTTTCTTCTTTGGGGGCTTCTGGCTCTGGCTTTGTTTTTTCTTTTATGTCAGAAGTGCTGCTTAAGGATGCATCATTATCCTTGTTTGCCAGTTTTTCTTCGTATTCTTTGATTTTTAGATTGGCCCTATAAAGTTTAGCAAGCGATTTTTCCTGGATATCTTCAAATTCCTTTATGGCCTTTTTTTGTGCGGCAATTTTGGCTTTATAGCCTTGTGCTATTTTCCCGAATTTTAAAGCAGCTTTTTTCTCAACTGATTTAGTCAGGGTTTGTGTCATGAAAATATTTATAAATTCGGCTATGACTGCAATAATCGTGACGTAAATAAGCCCATCCGACTGTAAGTAATAGAGTATGAGTACTATGAGTATGGAAGTAAAAAATACCATTGGCTGATGCTTATCCTGATAATATAAATTGTGATTTCATTTTTTTAATCATACAATTGCCTTTAAAATAGATCAAGTAAAATAGACCGGGTTGAAAGGAAAGAATTAAAGAACTTGGTCGGGGCGGAGAGATTCGAACTCCCGACATCCTGCTCCCAAAGCAGGCGCGCTACCAGGCTGCGCTACGCCCCGTCTCAATATTTGGACACAAATGTTTTTAATATCATTTTCAGATATGAAAGACAAGAAAAATTTAAAAAAGTTTTATTTTTTTTGAAAATAAAGATCAATGCTTTTTGAAATGAGCAAAGCATACTCTTCAAGTATGTTATCCATCTCATCCTGGTATTGGGGCAGCATTGAAATGGATAACGGTTCAATCAAGATGGCCGGCATGGTGGCGCCTTCAAGGAGCATTACCGGCGCACCTTCTATATAAAAACGACTGGTTTTTTTATTAGCGGAAAAAATCTTTAAAAATGCATTGGTGGCCTTTTTACTCCCTGCCTGGTGAATAAAGGGCTGCGACTTCCATGAGCTTTTGGAACCTGAAACCGGGTACTCGTGGTGTTCCGGGGGGTCAAAATAGTAAAAAAAGCCCGCAGGTTCATTTGAACGGTTCAAATGGATGCTGAGATAAAGGTCGGCATGGTTTTTATTTGCTATAAAAATTCTGTCACGGGCGGAAATATCATTATCCCCTGTCCTTGTCATAAGGATATTATATCTGCTTTCAAGGTCCCGGGCTATTTTCCGGGCAAGCTTTGCAGTAATGATTTTTTCTTTTAAACCACCGGAAGAGACAAGGCCTTGGTTGCTTCCCCCGTGGCCGGGGTCAATCACGATAATGTGCTGGGTTGTCTGGATTTTTTTAAAACCAAATCCCGTGCCTGGAAATAATAATAAGGAGAGTATGATTACAAATGCTAAAATGTTTTCTTTGGCCAATTTTCTTGACACCTTTATATATTATAGTTATCTTAATAGACTTTGTGTAAAAGTACTTTTGATGTAATATTAGTTTATATATTACATTTTTTTAATTATTTGAAGTAGTGTTTAATATATAATTCAATTTTAATAGAATTTAGACAGGACGGAGACATGCAGATAAAAATTGAAGATAAGAGCAGTGTCAAAAAAGTGCTCTCATTTGAAATCCCTAAAGAGGACGTTACAAAAGAACTTAATAATGCGTACAATGAGCTTAAAAAGAAAGCTGACGTAAAAGGATTTAGAAAGGGTAAAATCCCTCGCAAGGTATTGGAAAACAGGTTTTCAAAAGATGTCCATGCGGATGTTGCTCCGCGCTTGATCCAGGAAGCGTTTGTTGAAGCCATTAAAGAGCACGATCTGGATATTGTAGGCGGCCCTCAAATGGACCCTCCGAAATTAGATCCCCAAAATGCATATGCTTTTGATATCACCGTGGAAATAAAACCCGAACTTGATGATATCGAATATGAAGGGCTTGCTCTGGAACAAACAAAGTATGAAGTATCAGAAGGTGAAATCGAAAGCCAGATTTACATGATCCAGAAAACCATGGCTAAAAAAGAGACTGTAAAAGAAGAACGTCCTGTACAAGAGAATGATTTTGTCCTGATAGATTATGAAGGCTTTTTAAATGGCGAGCCTTTTGATAAAACACCAAAAATTGAAAATTATGTAATGGGTATAGGCCGGGATGCCATGCCAAAAGAATTTTCCGAAAAATTGACAGGCACAATTCCGGTACAGGATATGGAAATCGAAGTGCCGTACCCGGAAGACTACCATGATGAAAGCCTGAAAGGTAAAACCATTGTATATAAAGTAAGATTAAAAGAAATTCAGGAAGAAATCCTGCCGGAAGTAAATGATGACCTTGTAAAAGGCCTGGGAAAATTTGAAACTCTGGACGATGTCAGAAAATCCATCCGGGAAAATCTGGAAAAGGGATATGCTCAAAGGGTAAAACATGAATTGTCCGAACAGATTTTCCAGAAATTATTGGAAAAGTATGAGTTTGAGGTGCCCGAAGCAATGGTTGAAGGCGAACTCAATGGTATTACAATGGAAGCGGAACAGGCATATGCGGCAAATAATACATCCCTTGAAGAAGCAGGTTTGAGCAAGGATATGCTCAGAAATAAGTATCGTGATGTGGCAGAAAAGCAAGCCAGAAGACATTTGATCCTGGATAAAATTATCACCCAGCTAGATCTTGAACTAAACGATGCGGAACTGGAAAAAAGTTTTGAAGAAATGGCTCTTGGGATGAATGCTCCTGTTGATGCGGTAAAAAATTATTTTAAAATGGACCCTAAACAACTTGAATATTATAAGCATACACAGCTTGAAAAAAAGGCTGTTGACCTTATAATAGAAAAAGGCAGCATTACACAGGTTGAACCTGATACTGCTAAAGACGGAGAAAAAATAAACAAAGGGGATGTACCCAAAGAAGAATAACCATTTGGTGTGCATTCAGCAAGAACATGAAAACAAAATAATTAAAGGAGTTGAACGTGCCTCTAATTCCAATGGTTGTAGAGCAAAGCAACAGAGGGGAGCGTGCTTACGATATTTATTCACGCCTTTTAAAAGATAGAATCATTTTTATTGGATCTGCCATTGATAATGAGATTGCCAATCTTATTGTTGCCCAGCTTTTATTCCTGGAGTCAGAAGATCCTGAAAAAGATATCAGTTTTTATATCAATTCACCAGGTGGGATTGTAACGGCAGGGATGGCTATTTACGATACCATCCAATATATTAAACCTGATGTGGCAACCGTGTGTATCGGGCAGGCCGCAAGCATGGGAGCTCTTCTTTTGACCGCCGGCGCAAAAGGGAAAAGGTTTGCCCTGCCAAATTCCAGGATAATGATTCATCAACCGCTCGGAGGTGCCCAGGGCCAGGCGACCGACATTAAAATCCAGGCCACCGAGATTTTAAAGATGAAAGATACCTTGAATGAAATTTTATCTTTTCACACAGGCCAGGATCTTGAAAAAATATCAGAAGACACAGAAAGAGATTTTTTTATGTCAGCAAAAGAAGCCTTTGGATATGGTATTGTCGACAGGGTTGTCGCCGACAGAAGCGAATTGGAAGAAGTCAAAGAAGATTCTTCAAAGGAGTAGCTAAATTATGGCTCGGAAAGATGAGAACACGGATAAGTTTTTCT
The DNA here is from genome assembly GCA_013151635.1 of Deltaproteobacteria bacterium. GTDB lineage: Bacteria > Desulfobacterota > Desulfobacteria > Desulfobacterales > Desulfobacteraceae > Desulfobacula. The sequence continues at coordinate 58,112 of JAADHV010000127.1, forward strand.
GTTCTTTTTGCGGTAAAAATCAAAAAGAGGTTAAAAAGCTCATTGCAGGCCCAAGCGTTTATATTTGTAATGAGTGTATCAAATTGTGCGGTGAGATTATTGAGGATGAGGAAAAAGAAAAACAGACTGACAAGGACGGGTTAAAGGAATTTTTAACACCCAGGCAGATAAAGGAACTGCTTGATGCATATGTCATTGAGCAGGACCGGGCTAAAAAAGTTCTTTCCGTGGCGGTTTATAACCATTACAAACGCCTGAGCTCAGCCATTGAAAAGAAAAATGATGATGTGGAGATCCAAAAGAGTAATATCCTTATCATCGGCCCCACCGGATGTGGAAAGACGCTCCTTGCACAGACGCTTGCCAGATTTCTAGATGTTCCCTTTGCCATTGCAGATGCAACAGCATTAACTGAAGCCGGTTATGTCGGGGAAGACGTTGAAAATATAGTGCTTTCCCTTGTCCAGAATGCAGACTATGATATTGAGAAAGCCCAGAAAGGCATTATCTATATTGATGAGATCGATAAAATATCCCAGCGTGGCGATAATCCGTCCATTACCAGGGACGTATCAGGAGAAGGTGTTCAACAGGCGCTTTTAAAAATAATTGAGGGCACTGTAGCCAGTATCCCTCCAAAAGGGGGGAGAAAACATCCCCAGCAGGACTATGTGAAAGTTGATACCTCAAATATCCTTTTTATCTGCGGTGGTACGTTTACCGGGCTTGAAAAGGTGATTGAAAGAAGAATTACACAGAAGACAATGGGATTTGGTGCTAAGATTGCTGATAAAAAAGACGTGAATATCGGAGATCTTCTGGAACAGCTCAAACCTGAGGATCTGATTCAATTTGGCCTTATTCCTGAGTTTTTAGGCCGTCTGCCCATTATGACATCTATTGGTGAACTGAACGAGAAATCATTGGTTAAAATTCTGACCGAGCCCAGAAATGCACTTGTCAAGCAGTACCAGGAATTGTTCAAGATTGAAAATGTAGAACTTCAGTTTACAGATGAAGCCCTTGACGCCATGGCAAAAGAAGCCGTGAAAAGAAAATCCGGTGCAAGGGGACTTCGTGCTATTATGGAAGAAACCATGCTGGACATCATGTATGAAATTCCTTCAAAAGAGAACGTCAGGGAATGTGTGGTTGGCGAAGAAGTAGTACTAAAGAATGAAGATCCCATACTGCTTTATGAGCAGTCAAAAAAGCAGGCCTGAAAATTAAAGAGAGTTTTAAAATTCAATGATCAAAATTCCTAAGTTTTTTTACCAGGATGGTTCCGAGACCATAAAAAAACAGCTTCCCCTGGTACCGTTAAGGGATATGGTGCTGTTTCCTTCCATTACAACTTCAGTTTTTGTAGGAAGGGATAAATCAATCAAAGCCCTGTCTGAAGCCATGGCATCGGATAAGAAGATCTTTTTGACCACCCAGAAAGACCCTGAAGTATTAAAACCTAATATCAAGGATATTTTCCAGGTGGGCACGGAAGCCATGATCACCCAGCTTTTAAGATTACCCGACGGAACAGTTAAGGCATTGATTGAAGGGTGTGACAGGGGCAAGATTGTCAAGATGGTTGACGAGAATGGTTTCCTCTGTGTTGAATATGTTGGGGTCGCAGAAGAGCTAATGCCTGAAAAGGCAAGAGAAGCTGCCATAAGAACAGTGAAAGAGGCATTTCAACATTATGCCAAACTTTCCGGGGCAGTATCAGAAAGCTTTTTTAAAAATCTTGATGCCCTTTCTGCCTATGAATCCAGATACGCCGACACTATTGCAACCCAGATGCCGTTTAAAGTGGCTGATAAACAAAAGCTACTTGAATGTGGAAATATTGAAGACAGGTTTTTTTTGTTGCTGAAGTTTATTCAAAAGGAAACAGAAGTTTTTACCATGTCCCAGAAAATCAAGGGAAGGGTAAAAGAACAAATGGAAACGCTTCAGAAAAAGCACTATTTGAATGAGCAGATGCGGGCTATCAAAAAGGAAATGGGAGAAGATGGCGAGGCAGGAGAGTTCCGGGATCTTGAGAACCGGATAAAGAAAAAAAGAATGTCAAAAGAAGCAGCTTTGGTTGTCAGAAGAGAACTTGCAAAATTAAAGATGATGTCTCCCATGTCATCGGAGGCCACGGTTGTAAGAAACTATATTGACTGGTTGATTTCCCTGCCCTGGTTTAGAAAGAACAGGTCGAGAAATGATCTTGAAAGAGCTGAGCAAATTCTGGACCGGGATCATTATGGGCTTGAAAAACCCAAGGAGAGAATCCTTGAGTATCTGGCCGTACAGATTCTTGTTAAAAAGATTAAAGGACCAATCCTCTGCCTGGTCGGACCGCCGGGTGTAGGGAAAACGTCTCTTGTGAAATCTGTGGCTTCCGCTACTGGAAGGGCCTTTGCAAGAGTTTCTCTTGGCGGTGTCAGGGATGAGGCGGAGATCAGGGGACACAGGCGAACCTATGTAGGTGCCATGCCCGGCAAGATTATTCAGACCTTGAAAAAAACAGGATACAATAACCCTGTGTTCTGCCTGGATGAGATTGATAAAATGACGGCTGACTTCAGGGGTGACCCATCATCTGCATTGCTTGAAGCGCTGGACCCCGAGCAGAATAAGAATTTCAATGATCATTACCTTGAAGTGGATTACGACCTGTCCCAGATTCTTTTTATCACCACAGCCAATATCTTGCATGATATCCCGGCCCCATTGAGGGACAGGATGGAAATTATACAAATCCCTGGTTATACAGAGTATGAAAAAGAAAGGATTGCCACAGGGTATCTGATACCAAAGCAATTGAAAGAAAACGGTCTTTTTGAGACTGATGCGGTTTTCTCAAAAAACGCCATTCATACCATTATAAAAAAATATACAAAAGAGGCAGGAGTAAGAAACCTGGAACGGGAGATATCATCTGTTTTAAGGAAAATAGCAAAAGAGATTGTCCAGACCAATATTAGAAAATGCCATAAGATTTCAACAACATCTCTTTTGAAATACCTTGGGCAGCACCGCTTTAGAGACAGTGTCCTGGAAAAGGAAGACATGATCGGGATTGTTACAGGCCTTGCGTGGACCCAGGCCGGCGGTGAACTCCTGACCATAGAGGCCGTCACTATGCCGGGTAAGGGAAATGTACTTGTCACAGGAAAGCTTGGGGATGTCATGAAAGAGTCTTCCCAGGCAGCAGTCAGTTATGTAAGATCCCGCAGTAAAGAATTAAATATAAAAGATGATTTTTATAAAACCCGGGATATTCATATTCACGTTCCTGAAGGTGCAATTCCAAAAGACGGCCCTTCCGCAGGGATTTCCATGTGTACGGCAGTGGTTTCCGTGTTAACGGGAAAACCGGTTTCAAGAAAGGTTGCCATGACAGGTGAAATCACCTTGCGTGGAAGGGTGCTTCCCATTGGCGGGTTAAAGGAAAAGCTTCTGGCGGCTCATGCCAATGGTATTAAAAAAGTAATTGTTTCTACAGAGAACAAAAAAGATATTAAAGAAATTCCCAAATCCATTCAAAAGCAAATGGAAATCGTTTATGCCCGGGATATGTCCCAGGTACTTGAGAACGCATTATTGAATGTATGAGATAAATTCCGGCATGGCATCTATTTCGCTCTTTTTAGCGATAGCCCTTCGAATTTCAATCATTTTTTTGTGTTCATCCTTATCCATTAAGAGATCTTCTTTCCGGGTGCCGGATTTGTTGATATTAATAGCAGGCCAGATCCTGTTTTCTGCGCATTCCCGGGAGAGAAACAGGTCCATGTTTCCTGTTCCTTTGAATTCCTGGAAGATAATATCATCCATGCGGCTGCCTGTCTCCACAAGAATGGTGGCAATAATAGTTAAGGAGCCGCCGTTTTCAAGCTTTCTTGCGGCACCGAAAATTTTCCTTGGAAACTCCATGGCATTGGCACCAAGTCCGCCTGTCATGGTCTTGCCATAACTGTCTGTGTCAGCATTAAAGGCTCTGGTCATCCTGGTCAGAGAGTCGATGAATACAACCGAATTTTGTCCGATTTCAGCGCATCGTATTGCAGTATGCATGGCAAGGCGTGTCATCCTCATATGCTGGCCTATCTGCTGGTCTGCTGAGGAATAAAGAACATGGGCGTTTTTCAAGCCCCTTCTAAAATCCGTCACTTCTTCTGGCCTTTCGTCAACCAGGAGAACAAAAACCTTTGAATCAGGATGGTTCATTACCACCGAGTTGGCCATATGCCGCAGTATGGTGGTTTTGCCGGATTTGGGAGGAGAAATAATCAGGCCTCTTTGACCCATGCCTATGGGGGCGATCAGGTCAAGAGCTTTTCCGGTTATATCATCCTCATTCTGGGCAATATGGTAGCGTTCAAAGGGATTAATGCTGACCTGGTCCTGCAATAGAGGCGTATTGATAAATTCATCAAAGGGAAGTTTGTTAATCGTCTCAATCCTGATCAAGGCAAGATTCGGATTGCTCGGGCCTTTTTGTTCCCCAAAACCTTCTATGAAACTGCCCTCTTTCAGGTTTAATTTCCTGATTAAACTATTGGGGACATATGTGTTTTCAGGCCTGGGTTGGAAGTTTTCTTCAATATTTCTTAAAAATCCAAACCCTTTATCCATGATTTCGAGATATCCTTGTACAGGCTCCATCATAAGACTCCTTAAATGAAACTCAGGATTAAAATAAAGAACAATCGATTGATCGTTGGTACCCCCGTTTAGTAAAATATAACAGGATGTGATATTTTAAAAACATAAATTCAAGTTTTTAAGTGAAAAATTGAATTGCTGTATATTGCTTTCTTACTTTATAGCATTTTTATTATGGCCTTGCAAGCAAGGCCGGGGGATTAATTTTATATCATTTAAAAATAGTAATGTTATTCACTATTATTTAATAGTTTTGCTTGACACAAATTTTAATTATTGTTATAAACGCTCTTGTTTTTCGGGCGATTAACTCAGTTGGGAGAGTGCAACCCTTACAAGGTTGAAGTCGCAGGTTCAAGCCCTGCATCGCCCACCAGAAAATACAGGTTCAGGGGGTGTAGTTCAGTTTGGTTAGAACGCTTGCCTGTCACGCAAGAGGTCGCGAGTTCGAGTCTCGTCACTCCCGCCACAATAAAAAAAAGGGTTTAGTAAAAAACTAAACCCTTTTTTTATTTATAAAGCCTTGTTTAAGCGTTAATCTTTTTCAAGTTCTTTTATGATTTCCTTTCCCATTGTCTTTGTATCAACAGCCCTGTCTTTTTTATCTGTCAGGTCGGCTGTGAAAATATTTTTTTCAAGAACATTGGAAATAGCTTTTTCAATGGCATTGGCAGGTTTTGAAAATCCAAAGGTGTATTTCAGCATCATTGCACAAGACAGGATCTGGGCTATGGGGTTTGCAATTCCCTTTCCTGCAATATCAGGGGCTGAACCTCCTGCAGGCTCATAAAGCCCGAATTTTTCTTCATTCAGGCTGGCTGAAGCTAAAAGCCCCATGGATCCTGTAAGCATGGCGCATTCATCGGAAATTATATCCCCGAACATATTTCCACACAAAAGTACGTCAAATTGGTGGGGATCCTTAACAAGCTGCATTGTAGCGTTGTCAACATATATATGATTCAAAGTGACATCCTCAAATTCTTTTGCCACTCCGGTAACGGTTTCACGCCAGAGAACCATGGAAAAAAGGACATTGGCCTTGTCAACAGATGTCACGATATGATTTCTTTTCCGTGCAGCTTCAAAGGCCATCCTTGCAATACGTTCAATCTCAAACCTTGTATAGGCCATTGTGTCATAGGCTTTTTCTTCAAGGCCTTTGCCCTCTCTTCCTTTTGGTTCCCCAAAATAAATACCGCCGGTTAATTCTCTTACACAGAGAATATCAAAACCGTTTTTTACTATTTCAGATTTTAAAGGCGATGCTGATGCAAGGGTTGGGAAAATTTTTGCAGGGCGAAGATTGCAATAAAGACCAAAATGCTTTCTTAAGGGCAGTAATGCCCCTCTTTCCGGCTGCTTATCAGGAGGAAGAGTTTCCCATTTGGGGCCTCCGACCGATCCGAATAAGATGGCATCGCTTTGTTCACACAAGGACAAAGTTGAATCCGGCAGCGCAGTCCCATGATTATCTATGGCAGCGCCGCCAATATCGGCGAATTCAAATTCAAAATCAATCCCGTAAAGGCTTGCAGCTTTTTTAAGAATTTTAACAGCCTGTTCCATCACCTCAGGTCCGATTCCGTCGCCCGGAAGTACTGCAATCTTCTTCAAACCCATTAATCTCCTGATTTTAATTGTGTTTAAAAAAATTATATTTTATATCATTTTTTATATTATGCAACAAATTTATTAAGTTTTTATAAAATAAGTTTAAGAATACTGGAATTTATAAGAGAAAAGGTACCGGGAATTAAAAAAAACCAAGGCAGCAGGCACTGCCTTGGTGGGATATGGTTTAAACTTTCAAAACTTTTTTAGCTGAAAGCCCTTTATCATTTTCCTCTACCTCGAATTGTACTCGTTCTCCTTCTGAAAGTGTTTTGAAACCCGGCATCTCAATGGCTGAAAAATGGACAAACACATCATCACCGGTTTCCTGTTCAATAAAACCAAAGCCTTTTTTTGAATTAAACCATTTGATTGTTCCTTCCACCAAAATTTTTCCTCCTTGCTTAGTATTAATAGAACATACTTATGAAAAATTTGCCCTGGAAAACACTTTCAAGCAGAGCAACCCTTGTATATTTTGGGGTCATCGTAATAATGGATTATTACTTCATTTTAGAAAATGCAAGGAAAAAAAAGGGGGATGATAAAAAAAAATCATCCCCCGGCTTTTGTATTTTTATAATAATTCAGTTATTTCCGGTTTCCATACTCTGCGTAACTCATTGCTGTAAGCCTGTATACAAGATGTGCCATTTTTGAAAAAGGCAGGAAAGCAAACAATTCAAAGATTGCAATCAGGTGCAGGTAGTAAAAGAAATAGGAAATGCCTGCCAAATGGGCAAGACGGGCCATCTCAGTCAGCAGACCTGTAAGGCCCAGGGAAAAAACAAGGATAATGATGAACCAGTCTTTATAAGTTGTAACCTGGTCGTCTTTTTTATCCAGTCTGTTTTTAATCATAAGACCCCCGCCAATGACCAGTGCAACCCCTGAAATATTAGCAAGCCATTTCATGGGATTCAACTGGGAGTATGGGCCGGGTGATTGGGCAATATAAAGCAGAACAAATCCTATACCGGTAACAATGAAAAGTCCGATGAATGAATAAAGGACCATCAGATGAGGTGTTGCCCTGTCTTTATTGGCTTCGCATTCATTGAATTTATCATGCTTGAGTACTGTCGGGATCACTTTGATAACGGCTTGAAAAAATTCTTTGTAATCCAGGCCGGTCTTATCAGTTTTTCCTTCAAGCACTGCATTTTCATGAATATCATTTAAAAAGTTTTTCAGGCTGAGAAAAAAGATGATCGCTGCCGCAGTTGCAATGGGTACAAAGGTCATGTCCACGAACCAGGTGGAAAAAAAGTTTGCCTGGGCAATGATATGTTCAGCCCCTTCATGGGCATGGGACCACGCAATACCAAATACATTGAATATTTTTGTCATGGTCTCGCCGGCATTCATCGTAACAAATGCAAGGATTGCAAACCAGATAGCTGGTATTGCAAGCAGGATCGGCAGCTTTTTAGGATCATTGACAGCATTGGCCAGGGCTTTGGGCCTTGCGTATTCGGTGATGGCCGCAGATCGTACAGCAGAAAGTACATCACCAGGAGCCGCTCCCCTCGGGCAAAGATCAGAGCAGTCGCCGCACTGATGGCAAAGCCAGATATCACCATTTTTTATAAGCCTGTCTTTAAGGCCCCAGGAAGCCGCAATCATTTCTTTTCTTGGAAAAGGGCTGTCTTCAGGGGCAATGGGGCATGCAACCGAACAAGTGGCGCACTGGTAACACTTTTTCAGTGTTTCGCCACCAAGCTCTCTTAGTTGAGCTATAAAACCAAGATCAGGTTGGGCCAGATATTTTTCAGTCATATTATGATACCTCCTAACTATTTTGGTAAATAGTTAAAATTAGAATCCTTTGAACGGGTTGGGACCAAGGTCTTCAACTTCTTCAACAAAGGCATTTATTATTCCGGGAAGTTTGTCATATTCATCAATGGCAACTTCTGCAAAGGCCACACGTTCTTCTTCAAGAGCAAGGCTTGAAAGCGCGTCACCGATTTTCTTTACACGGATTTCTGCAAGCTCAGAACCTTTGACAAAGTGACATTGATAATCATCACCATGTTTGCAGCCAATGAGGATAACACCGTCCATACCCTGGGCCAGTGCGTCTTTAATCCAGATGGTGTTCACGGAACCCAGGCATCTGACCGGGATAAACCGGACATTGGGGGAGTAATCCATTCTGTTCATACCCACCATGTCAAGGGCCGGGAAGGCATCATTTTCACAGATTAATGCCAGGAACCTGAATGGCGGTTCGTCATAATCATCTTCTGAGGGAACACCGACTGCTTTAACCTGCGAACCGATAGAATCAATGGTGTAATCCGCAAAAGAGATAATTCTTTCAGGGCAGGCTCCCATGCAGGTGCCGCACCTTCTGCATCTTGTCGGGTTGGCTTTCGGGGTTCCTTTTTCATCATCATCAAGGGCGCCGAAAGGACACTCAACTGTGCAGCGTTTGCACTGGGTACATCTCTGGAAGAAAAAGTCAGGATAGGTCATGTCACCTGATCTTGGGTGGACAGCCATGCCCCTGTTCGCACTTTCAATGCACTGGATGGCTTTCAAGGCAGCCCCTGTTGCATCTTCCATTGATTCTTCAATGGTCATGGCCCGTCTTATGGCACCTGCAGCATAGATGCCGGTCCTCTGGGTTTCATATGGAAAGCAGATATAGTTGGAGTCAGCATATTGGCCGAAAATATCATTATCCCTGAATCCCGGGCCCTGCCTGTAAGCAAGGTTTATGACAGGATCATCTTTGGTAACAGGGACCATGCCGCCAGCCACGACAACCATGTCGGCTTTAATGGCAAGATTTTCACCAAGGAGCGTGTTCGTGGCCGTGACAGCAAGCCCGTTACCCTGCCGGGCAACCTGGGTGACAGCACCCTTGGTCATGAAAACGCCGTCTTCCTGCTGCATGCTTTTGTAAAAATATTCCTGAAGGCCCGGGGTTCTCATATGCTGGTAAATTATATAGGCTTTACCGTCAGAATAATCTTCCCTGACATATCTGGCCTGTTTTAATGCAACCTGGCTTGTGACAGAACCTGCATATTCAAAATCAGAGTCATCTTCATCTTTGCCGGGGGACTGGATAAATACAACGCTTTTTGCTTCCTTACCATCAGAAGGTCTGACAACCTTGCCTTTGGCAGCAATTTTTTCAAACTCGTCATTGGTCACAACATCGGGAAGATCAATTCCAAGATGGGCATATGCTTCTCCCTCAAGGACATCAGGCCGCCATCCTGCTGCAAGAATCACAGCGCCGTAAAGTTCTCCGTCCGGGTCGAGCTGGAGGATATCTTCACGACCTTCATTGTATTCAAGGTATTTAGCGTGCTGGGCTTCTGCATCCAGGTCTTTGCCGTTCTCATCCACCAGCATTTCTTCAGGGAGCGGGAAAGGAACGTCAAAGGGGATTTTTTCACCCGGTGTTTTGAATGTAACTGTGAACTCCCCCGGCTGTCCGGCAATACGGGCAACCTCTGTGGAAGTTTTAACATTAATATTGGAAAAGCTTTCAATTTCTGTGATCAAGTCATTTACAACCGGGGCTCTCAGCTCTTCAAAAGGTTCTGCGACCGGCATCTGGCTTCTCAGGTTGGCAGCATACCCCCCCAGTTTGCCGGTTTTTTCAACAATGGTCACTTCAAATCCGGTCTTAGCTGCATCAAGGGCTGCTGACATGCCGGTTACACCACCACCCAGAACCAGGATCTTTTTTGAAAACGATTCTGTTTTATAAGGTTCGGGCAAGTTGACTTTTTCAACTCTGATCATACCCATTTTGATATAATCTTCGGCTTTCATCTGTATGGGATCAAAATGTTCTTCATCATCCTTTTGATCTTCTTCAAGCTTAGGGTAAGTTTCTCTTGAATGCGGCCAGACAACCCCTTCTCTTAAGTTAACCCTCTCAATGATACAATTGTCGAAATTGAACACGTCAAAGTTAACCCTTCTTGAGCAGGCACCAATGACCATGGCATTCACTTTTCCATCATCAACATCTTTTTGAATTAACTCAACACCTTCTTTACCGCAAAGAAACGGATGGGTAGTGCAATTTACGCCCTCTTCATCAGGAACATCCGTAAGATCTTCCATATCGAGGGTATCACCGATTCCACAGCCTGTGCAGATATATACTCCGTATTTTTTATCCATGATTATCCTCTACCTCCTTACAAGGGTCTGAATGGCTTTGAGCGCCATGCCTGTGGCATTCTGGTTAGATGTTACAACGTCAGCAGGCTTGTTGGCACAACCGGCCGCAAACATTCCACCTTTTTTGAAATCATTTACAATGAAACCTTCTGCATTGTAATTCAGGTCTGCGTTGGGTTTGTCAATGGCACAATTGGGCTGCATCCCGGTCGCAAGTACCAGCATGTCCACAGTCTGTCTTACTTTCTCGCCTGTGATGGTATCTTCGGCCACAAGGTTGATGTTTCCTGAGCCTGCCTCTTCTGAGACCTCTGCTACCTTGCCTTTTACAAAGAAGACGTTTTCGTCTTCTTTGAGTTTTGCGTAGAATTTTTCATATTTTCTACCCGGTGTTCTTAAATCAATATAATAGATATGGATTTTTGCATCCGGATATTGAGCCCTGATATAGGTGGCATGTTTCAAGGATGCCATGCAGCAGATATAGGAGCAGTATGACAGATGGTTTTCATCCCTTGAACCTGCGCATTGTGCAAAAGCAATAGTTTCAGGTGATTTGTCATCAGAAGGGCGGATAATTTTACCCTGGGTCGGGCCGCTCAGGGATGCCATTCTTTCAAGCATCATATTGGTCACAATGTTCTGGTATCTGCCAAAGCCTAGATTGTCAATTTTTGTGGCATCATAAGGGGTCCAGCCAGTGTTCCATACAATAGCGCCGACTTTAAGGTCAATTATTTTTTCTTCCATATCAAAATCAATCGCCTCATATTTACAGGCCTCTTTGACTTTGTCACGATCGTCCGTACTCATGGCAGGATCCATAACATACCGCATGGGAAAAGCCATGTTATGCGGGAGATATGCGGCTTTTCTCCTGTCCATGCCAAAGTTGAAATCATTTGAAATTTCGGTCTCACAAACTTTTGCGCATTCGCCGCAGGCAGTACAATTTTCATTTACATACCGGGGCGATGCTTTAACAGTGACTGTATAATCACCGGCAGCGCCTGCCACATCCTGTACCTCTGACATTGTGAATACTTTAATTTTTTTATTGTCCTTGAGTCTCCTGTAATTGATCTCAAGTCCGCAGGTTGGCGGGCAAAGTTTGGGGAAGTAGTGTTTTAGCTGGGATACTCTTCCGCCAAGGGATGCTTCCTTTTCGACAAGGAAGACCTCATACCCCACTTCGGCAGCTTCCAGGGCGGTTGTAAGGCCGCTGATACCACCCCCAACCACCATTAAGCTTTCACTGACCGGGGCCAAATTATCTGTTGTCATGCTGTCCCTCCGTGCATTTGGGTTATATTATTTTTGGGTTAATCATTATTTTTTTATGCCAAAATTTTAAAATGCGTTTATTTATAAAACTTTCCGGCATCCTCTCTCCTATTTTGAAAATTAAAAAAAACTGCAACTTATTTTTTTGCCCTTTCAAAAGAGGAGACAGGAAGAAAACCAAAAACCTTCATAATTTGAAAAAACCCCCAGGCACTAGAGAACCAGCACCTGGAGGTTAATATTCTAAGAATGTACTTTAAGATCTATCTTCAGCACTAGTCAGAGATAATCTTAGTATAAGGCACTTTCTTTAATGACCATTCATTGGTTTCTTTGTTGTATGTAGAGTTAACAAAGCAGAACCATTCTTCATCATTCTGGCCCATGAAGTCACTCCTGTAGTAGAATCCCGGGAATCTTGATTCTTCACGGAACTGGATATGACGGGTATGAGCCTGAACAGTATATAGGCGATGGTTGATTTCCCATGCTCTCAAGAGTTCATGAAGGTCACCGGCCGCGATGTTTTCAAGGTCTTCACGGAAGTAATCAAACAGGTCCATGAGGATCTCAAGGGATTTGCCGGAAGTCATGTAATAAGTGGCTGTACCCCCACCATACTCATGGGTCATCTTCATCAGGCGCATGGCCATACCGGCAGGTTTGCAGTATTTCGGGTTAACATCGGCAGCAGTTGTGTATTCATAATTGTCAAGATAAGTTCTGACCGGTTTGTAAACAAAGTCCACGAGTTCCTGATCGGTTTCCTTGAAGCTTGTGGCATCCGGGTTGTCTTTCAGGTACTGGATCATTGATTTTGCAACAATACGGCCTTCAGCATGGGAACCGGATGAGAATTTATGACCGGAACATCCAACACCGTCACCAGCCGTAAACAGGCCTTTTACAGTGGTCATCCTGTTGTAACCCCATTTGTATGCGTCAGGTACCCAGTCTTCATCCGGACCGGAACACCAGATACCGCAGCATCCGGAATGAGAACCCAGAAGATACGGTTCGGTCGGCATGATTTCTGAGTCTTTTTTCTCAGGTTCTGTGTTGGTTGCACACCAGAGGTTAGCCTGGCCGCAAGTCATGTCAAGGAAATCTTCCCAAGCTTCTGACTCAAGATGTTTGAGTTCTTTTTTGCTCATGGTTTCGCCAAGCTTTGCAAGGGCATCGGTTGTTTTCATGATGATGGGGCCACGGCCTTCTTTGTACTCTTTCATCATGAGATGGTTCCTGAGACAGGTCGGTGTCACAGCAGCAGTTCCGTAAGGAGCATATTTTTCAAGCTCTGCTTTTGCTTCGTCAGAGGCAGCAAATGCTTCACCGAGACCATTAACGGTCTGTGCTTTAAAAAGAAGGAACCACGCACCAACAGGTCCGTAACCATCTTTAAAACGTGCCGGGGTGAAACGGTTTTCCATCATGGAAAGTTCAGCGCCTGCTCTAAGAGCCATTGTATAAGTGGAACCTGCGTTCCATACAGGGTACCAGGCACGGCCTTTACCCTCACCGACTGAACGGGGCTGGTAAATGTTGACTGCACCACCACACGCTACCATGATAACTTTTGCGCTGATGATGTAAACTTTGTTTTCTCTCAGGGAAAAACCGACAGCGCCTGCAATTTTGTTAGGATCATCTTTGTCATTGAGAATTTCAACAATGAAACATCTTTCAACGATATTGTCTTCGCCAAGAGCCAGTTTTCCTGCTTCAGCAACGATTCTCTTGTAAGATTCACCATTGATCATGATCTGCCATTTGCCTGTACGAACGGGAGTGGCGCCACTTTTAAGGGTGCCCTGTTTCTGGCCTTTTTTACCGTCAAGATTTTTACCATCATCGGTTTTTTTCCAGACAGGAAGTCCCCATTCTTCGAAAAGATGGACAGAATCATCAACATGCCGGCCAAGGTCAAAGATCAAGTCTTCACGTACAATACCCATAAGGTCGTTTCTGACCATACGTACATAATCTTCCGGTTTGTTCTCGCCGATATAAGTATTGATAGCAGAAAGACCCTGGGCTACTGCGCCTGATCTTTCAAGGGCTGCTTTATCACAAAGAAGGATCTTTGTATCATCGCTTGCCCATTTTTTAATTTCAAATGCTGTTCCGCAGGCAGCCATACCGCCACCGATGATCAGAACATCAACGTCTCTTTTATCAACCTCTGGGTCTCTTACAGCTTTAAGTTCTCCAACAGGTTTGTTAGGTAATGCCATTATATACCTCCAAAATTATAAATAAAGTATCAAATTAAATGGTTGACAGTAAAAATTATGCAAGCTCTGCCGGAGCTTTGAGTTCATAACCGTCTGCTTCTTCAGTAGAAAGAAGTCCACTGCCAAGATCTTTACCTTTAAGGTCAGCATAAGCATTTGCTTCACCTTCGGGAGTAGTTCTGATCGGGAACTTGAAGCGTTTAATAACACCGTTTCTAAACTTGCATGTCCACATGATGTCTTCTGTGCCCAGCATTGGAACAACAGAACTTCCCATGGGTACAAAGTCAGAGTATCCTCTGCACTCAATTGCCTGAGAAGGGCAGATCTTTACACATGAAAAGCATTCCCAGCACTGATCAGGTTCCTGGTTGTATGCTTTCATTTCATTCGGATCAAGAACCATCAGGTCATTGGGACATATATACATACATGCTGTTTTGTCCCCACCTTTGCAGCCGTCACATTTTTCTGCAATTACAAAAGATGGCATTTAAAATACCTCCATAATTTAAGTTAATCAAATTGCACAATACCGTTGTGCTACTATTTTATTATGTCAACAAAACAGGCCGTAACCGTTACTGTCCGGCCTGGTAATCCTTAAAGCTATTCCTGGATCAAAAAAATAAAATCAAATACCGATCCAAGCTTTGCATAAATGTTATCGAAATAGCACTCTCATACTCTTTTTGTCAAGAATTTTTCAAAAAAGATTTGCCCGGAATTCCATTTGTTTTCACTATTTTACCGATTTACAATATATATTAAATACTGGCAAGATAAGATACAACATATAGTGAATACCCCGGAGCAAAAAGAGACTGGAAATCTAAAAAAAATATTGCTAATCTATATCACCCGAACACCAGGCTTTGAATAGACAAAAGGAAATAAAAATGACAGAAGATATGAAACCGGTCGCACTTGATAATTTGATGAATTTTAACTGCAGTTCAAAAAATGAATGCTTTAATGAGTGTTGCCGCGACCTTAATCAGGCACTGACTCCTTATGATATTTTACGGTTGAAAAATAATCTTGGACTCTCATCATCTGATTTTTTAAAAACGTATACCTCTTTGCATTACGGACCTGAATCAGGATTACCTGTGATCGAATTTAAACCTAACCCTGGTACAGGGCATGAGTGCCCTTTTGTCACGGAAAAAGGCTGTCGCGTTTATGAGGACAGACCGGGCTCCTGTCGCATGTACCCCCTGGCACGGGCTATTGCAAGATCAAGGCAAACCGGGGAAATCACCCAATACTTTGCCCTGATTGAAGAACCGCATTGCAGGGGATTTGATAAGAATGCAGGGCAGACGGTCAAAGAATGGCTTAAAGGCCAGGATGTGGACGAATACAATGAACAAAACGACAAACTCATGGAATTGATCAGTCTGAAAAACCAGGTTTTGCCGGGCAAGCTCGAAGGGGCCGGATCTGATAAATTTTATCTTGCTTTATATGATATTGATGAGTTCAGAAAACAGATTATTGAAGATTCTCTTTTAAAGGAGTTCAATGTTCCCGGGGACATCTTAAAAAAGATAGAAAAAGATGATGAGGCATTGCTGGATATTGGAATCAAATGGGTAAAGTATATGCTGTTCGGTATAAAAATAACATTTGGAGAATAAATTCCGTGCGGATTAAAGGAAAAGTGGCTCTGGTACTAGGGGCGGTGAAAGGGATAGGAAAGGGGATCGGGCTTGCCCTTGCAGAAGAGGGCGCAAAACTTGTCTTGACGCGCCATGACTGGAAAGATG
>JAADHV010000098.1 GCA_013151635.1 Deltaproteobacteria bacterium
AACCAGCAAGGAGGTAATCTATGGCTAAAGAAGCGTCTGTTGCACCAAAGGAGAGGGTGAATATTGTTTATAAACCAGCTACAGGGGATGCGAAGGAAGAAGTGGAGCTTCCTTTGAAAGTTCTTGTTATGGGGGATTTTACCATGGCTGAGGATGAAACTCCTGTTGAAGACAGAAAGGCAATTAATATTGACAAAGACAATTTCAACGATGTCTTAAATTCATACAATATTAAACTGGATGCGGTGGTGGATAATAAACTTTCTGATGAGCCTGATGAACAGATGGCCGTGAAACTTGATTTTAACAATCTCAAGGATTTTAATCCTGATGCCATTGTTGAAAAAGTTCCTGAATTGAAAAAACTTGTTGAATTAAGAAATGCACTTAAAGCGGTAAAAGGCCCCTTGGGAAATATTCCTGAATTTAAGAAAAAGCTTAATGAAATTGTTCAGGATGAGGGTGCAAAAGAAAGAATTCTAAAAGAACTGGGCGTTGACGAATAAAGGAGATTCAATAATGGCAGAACAAGAAAAAAAAGTTGAGGCACAAGAAGAGGTGTCCACAAAAGAGGAGGTATCTCTTCTGGATGAAATTGTTCAGGCAACACGCATGAAACCGGAAGATGAAGGTTATGATACCACAAAACAGGGTATCCAGGCTTTTATCGACGAGCTTTTAAAGCCGGAGCGTGCAGGTATCAAAGTAAGTAAAGATTTGATTGATGAAATGATTACCGGCATTGATTCAAAGTTGAGCCTTCAGATGAATGCCATCCTTCATAACAAAGAATTTCAGGAACTTGAATCCTCCTGGCGGTCTCTTAAATACCTGGTGGACCATACGGATTTCAGGGAGAATACCAAAATTGAGATTTTAAGTGTCTCAAAGCAGGATTTGCTGGATGATTTTGAAGATGCTCCTGAAGTCACAAAATCAGGTCTTTATCAAACTGCATATACTGCTGAATACGGCCAGTTCGGCGGTCAGCCCTATGGCTTGATGGTGGGAAACTATGAATTTAGCCCCGGACCCCAGGATATTTCTTTACTTCAGAACATTGCAGCCGTATCAACAATGTCCCATGCACCATTTATCTCTGCCGCAGGGTCGAAGTTTTTCGGGCTTGACAGTTTTGAAGGGCTTCCGAACCTGAAAGATCTTAATTCAATATTTGAAGGTCCTCAATATGCCAAATGGCAGTCTTTTCGTGAATCAGAAGATTCAAGGAACATTGGGCTTACCGTACCTCATTTCCTGTTGCGGCTTCCCTACGGGCAGGACACTGTCCCGGCCAAGAGCTTTGATTTTTCCGAAGATGTTACGGCCGGTAATGAGGATTTTCTCTGGGGGAATGCCGCATTCACTTTTGCTTCCAGGATGACGGAAAGCTTTGGAAAATACCGGTGGTGTGCAAATATTATAGGTCCCCAGGGTGGTGGAGCCGTGGAAGACCTTCCCCTTTACCAATACGAATCAATGGGGGGTATTGAGACAAAAATTCCTACAGAAGTCATGCTGTCGGAAAGAAGGGAATTCGAGCTTGCCGAAGAAGGATTTATCGGGCTCACCATGCGAAAGGGAAGTGACAATGCTGCTTTCTTTTCCGGCAATTCAGTTCAGAAACCAAAGAATTTTGGTAATACCAAAGAAGGCAAAGCAGCCGAGTTGAATTATAAACTTGGAACGCAGCTTCCTTATAATTTCGTAGTGAGCAGGCTTGCTCACTACATGAAAGTGATTCAAAGGGAGAATATCGGTACCTGGAAAGAAAGAGGTGAGCTTGAAGACGAGCTCAATAACTGGATCAGGCAGTATGTTTCCGACCAGGAGAAACCAGGGCCGGGTGTAAGGAGCAGAAGGCCTTTGAGGAAAGCACAGATAGAGGTTTCGGATGTTGAAGGCGAGCCTGGCTGGTACAGATGTTCGCTTAAACTTCAACCCCATTTCAAGTATATGGGAGCTTCATTTACCCTTTCCCTTGTTGGAAAACTTGACAAAGCTTAAATTTTAACTAGTAAGGAGGGCAACACAATGGCAATGACATCGTATTTGAAAGTTGAAGCAAATGATCAGGGTGAGATAAAAGGTGACTGTAGTCAGGAAGGCAGAGAAGATCTGATTATGGTATACAGTATCGATCACAAGGTTGAAATCCCGAGGGACACGCATACAGGGCTTCCGACAGGGCAACGTATTCATAAACCTTTGCAGATCATCAAACATAAGGACAAAAGTTCACCCGGACTGTTCCAGGCCTGCTGCAGCGGCGAACAGATGAAAATCGAGATGAAATTTTTCCGTATTACTGATGCCGGGAAAGAAGAACATTATTTTACAATAAAACTGGAAAATGCCATTATCGTTGAAATGCAGGAATACAATCCATTGACCTTCCTTGAGGAGAACAAGCCATACAAGGATATGGAATCCGTACTTTTTACATATGAAAAAATTATCTGGACATATGAACCTGACGGAATTGAAACCGAGGATTCATGGAAAGCTCCTAAAGCATAATAATTTCATGATATTCCATTAACAAATAAAACTGCAGGTTTTCAAAGTTGAGTTGTTCCTGACTTGAAACCTGCAGTTTGAAATTGGGGAAATTGTACCTGCCATGTATGAACTTACATTGCTTGAGCGCATTGAATCCCTGGAATTCGAAGGAAAAGAGATTGAAGAAACCAGTGCCCAAAAAGAGATGCGGTCAATTATCACTTATTTGAGAAAGCTTTTGAACACCAATAAAGGCAGTGTTGAGATCGCACAGGATTTAGGCATGCCTGATATGACTGTTTTTGCGGGCGGCGGCATTTCGGAAACCATGCAGAAAATTGAAGAAGCGATTCTTGAGGTTGTCCTGAAATATGAGAGAAGATTGTCACAGGTAAAAGTGAAAATTGACTCAAATGAAGACGATGTATTAAATATACATTTCAGGCTTGAAGGTGTTCTTGCGAGGCATGAAAACCTGCCTGTATTTCTTGAATCATCTGTTCAGCCCGGGGGAAAAGTAAAAATTAAAAGACAGGGAAACAGGATTGTTTAATAAATATTATCAAAATGAATTGTATAAATTAAGGCAGCTTGCCAAGGAATTTTCCAAGGCCCATCCTGCTGCGGCCCCCATGCTGACAAGTGAGTCAGTTGATCCTGATGTCGAACGCCTGCTTGAAGGAACCGCATTCTTAACAGGCCATCTCCAGCATAAAATTGAAGATGACTTCCCTGAAATTATCCATGGCCTGATGGATATTGTCTATCCGCATTACCTGAGACCGGTTCCCAGTATCTGCATTGTATCTTTCAGCCCTAAACCCTCTCTTTTAGAAAGCATCAATGTCCCTTCCGGAACTTTTTTATCTTCAAAGGAAAACAACGGGATAAAATGCCTTTTTCAAACCTGTTCCGATCTTGAAGTCCATCCTTTGAAAATAATATCGGCAAATAGCAGCACTGAGGCAAAAGAATATAAGATGTCGATTTCCATGGAGCTTTCAGGAATATCTTTGTCCCAGTGGAACCCGGATAAAATCAGTTTTTTCCTTTCGGGAAGCTATGCCAAAACATCTGATATATTTGCCTGTTTTACCAAGTATGTTTCCAGAATTAAAATTGTTTGTGGAAACAACCCGGCAGAATATATACTGCCTGAAAATAATTTTATGACCACTGGCTTTGACAAGAAAAACTCTCTTTTTTCCTACCCTTCACAATCATTTTCAGGTTTTTCTCTTTTGCAGGAATATTTTATATTTCCGCAAAAATTTCTTTTTTTTGAATTAACCGGTTTAAATAACTGGAAGAACAGATCAGAAGGGGCCAGGTTTGAAATTATATTTGAATTTAATAAACCAGGCTTTGAATTTCCTAAAGTCACAGTTGATAATTTTTCCTTGTTCTGTGTTCCTGTTATTAATAATTTCCCCCATGAAGCCGAACCTGTTCTTCTAGATCATACAAAGGAGAGAATCAGGCTCAGGCCTTCATCCAGAACAGGGGGCGGGTACCAGATATACAGTGTTGATAAAGTTACAGGGTTTATCCAGGGAAGCGTAAAGCCTGTTGAGTATTTTCCCATGGATTATTTTTCATCTGAAACAAAAGACAAATCATTTTACAAAGCTGTTAAATCAGTTTCACCCATAACAGATTTATATGAAGTGTATCTTTCTCTTGCATATTCAGAAGAAAGAACTGAATTCGGTGGTGAAACCTTAACAATCGACCTGACATGCACAAACGGCTCAGAACCGGAATCCCTTATGCCCGGCGATATTTGTGAGCATACTTCCAATTCACCCGAACTTTTGGAATTTGTTAACATCACGCCCCCCACATCCAATGTGGAACCTCCCCTGGAAGGAGACACCTTGTGGAGAATGCTGTCACACATGTCATTAAACCTGCTGTCTTTAAAGGACGCGGACAGTTTTAAAAAAATCCTCCAGCTTTATGTTTTCCCTGAAAGCCGTGACAAGGGGGCTGTTTCCGCAAACCTTAAAAGAATCCAGGGAATTCTGGATTTCAATATTGAACATGAAGACCGCTTGATAAAAGGAATGGTTGTCAGGGGGGAAAAAATCACTATCACTTTGAGTAAGGATAATTTTGCATCCATGGGTGATGTTGTCATATTCGGTTCGGTTATTAATGAATTTTTCAGCAGGTACAGCAGTATCAATTCTTATACCAGGCTGATTATAAATGAAACCATTTCAGGAGAATCCTTTTCATGGCTGCCAAGGATAGGGAACAAACATCTGAAATAATAAGCAGACTGATTGCAAAGAGCCCTTCCTTCTCCTTTGTTCAGGCGTCAAGGCTGTTATTGCATCAGATTTCATTGAACCGGGAAAACGATATAAGCAAGAAAGAGTTCTTAGAAACTTATATAAGGATCAGGCCGGAACTTTCACTGCGGTTCCCCGGGACTGATATTACCCTGATAGAAAAAATCGGGGATGAACCTTTAAAATATCTGGTTACAGCCACATTCCTCGGGCTGTATGGTTCCTCGTCGCCTCTTCCGACCTTTTACACAGAAGATCTTATCGAAGAGTTCAATAATGAAAAATCCATAAAGCGCGACTTTATTGATATTATACATTATTCAATTTACCCTTTATTTTTTAAAATTTGGAGTAAATTCAGATTATTTTATAAAATATGTGAAGAAAAAGATGAAAATATAATTAACAAGCTTTATTGTTTTCTTGGCCTGGAAAACAAGCAGCAAAGACAGCAGATTTATAATATTGAAAAATATTTCAGGTACACAGGACTGACGCTTCAGTTCCCCCGTTCTGCAGAAGGACTGGAAGCAATGATTTCAGATGGGTTTAACCTCAAAGGGCAGATCAATATTATCCAGTGTGTAAAAAGAAAGGTGAACATCCCTTTGGACCAGCATTCTTTTATAGGCGTATCGTCCTGTACACTGGGAGAAGACCTGGTCATCGGCAGACAAGTGGAAGATATATCCGGCAAGTTTCAGATTTGTATTTCAAATGCTGATGCTGATATCCTCCATTCTTTTCTCCCGGACCGTGAATTTTTCATGGAATTAGAACAGATGGTTGATTTTTATGTGAATCAGCCTCTTGATTGGGAACTTGTTCTTGAACTTGAAGGAAAAAATATTGAAACAGCACAGCCGGGCAATAAAAGATGGTCAAATTTAGGGTGGAATACGTGGCTTGTTTCTGAAAACTATATTCCTGATAAAGTGGAAACAGAATTTTCAGCGATGTAAAAAAATAAAAATTTTATATAAAACAGGGAGGAAGACAATGGTAAATGTCGATACAAAATCTTTACTTCTCCATTTAAACGATTTTTGTACAAACACCTTGCAGGCAGGCGCAGGCTTATGCGTTTCCAGGACACATTATGAAGTATCGGTTGAGCATTTTCTGCTCAAGCTTTTAGAGGATTCAAGGTCAGATCTCTCCATGATATTCCAGCAATTTGAAATTGAGTCGGGATATGTCCGGAAAAAAATTGAAGCTGCCATTGAAGACTTTAAGACAGGCAATTCAGGCAAGCCTGTTTTTTCTCCAAGACTTCTTGACCTGTTCCAGGACGGATGGATGATATCATCCATTGAGCTTGAAGAAACAAAAATCAGGTCCGGCGGCATCCTGCTGGCCCTGTTATCCAGGCCGCTTTCCTATATTACAGGAAATTATGCAGATATTCTAAAAAAAATAAACAGGGATACCCTTGTGGAACAATTCTGGGCCATTACCAAGGGATCTTCCGAAACCTTGTCCACAAAAGAGAAAATTGCAGCAGGAGCCGCTGCTGCTCCTTCCAAAGGAGGAGAGAGTTTTATTTCCCGTTTCTGCAATAATTTTACCCAAAAAGCAGAAGAGGGCGGAATTGACCCGGTTTTTGGAAGAGATGAAGAAATTCGCCAGATGATTGATGTGCTTTCCAGGAGAAGAAAAAATAATCCCATCTGCGTTGGGGAACCCGGTGTCGGGAAAACAGCGGTAGTTGAAGGTCTTGCCTTGAGAATTGTCCAGGATGATGTGCCGGATGTGCTGAAGAACGTAACCCTT
Organism: Deltaproteobacteria bacterium; assembly: GCA_013151635.1. Taxonomy (GTDB): domain Bacteria; phylum Desulfobacterota; class Desulfobacteria; order Desulfobacterales; family Desulfobacteraceae; genus Desulfobacula. The sequence continues at coordinate 6,573 of JAADHV010000098.1, forward strand.
TTAGAGCTTGATATGGGGCTTTTGGAAGCAGGTGCCGGTATGAAGGGTGAATTTGAAAACAGGCTTAAGGGGGTTATAAATGAAATCAAAGCATTTGAGACTCCCGTGATTTTATTTATTGATGAAGCCCATACCCTTATAGGTGCCGGGGGAAGTGCCGGCGGCGGCGATGCTGCAAACCTTTTGAAACCAGCCCTTGCAAGGGGTGAACTTCGCACGGTTGCTGCAACCACCTGGGGTGAATATAAAAAATATTTTGAAAAAGACCCGGCGCTTGCCAGAAGGTTTCAGCCCATAAAGCTTGAAGAACCGAGTGTAGAAGATACGGAACTGATTTTAAGGGGGTTAAAACCCGGGTATGAAGATGCCCATAAGGTCATCATAACAGAAGGTGCTGTAAAAGCGGCGGCTGAATTTTCAGACCGGTATATTGCAGGAAGGTTCCTGCCGGACAAAGCCATTGACCTTCTTGACACGGGATGCGCCAGGGTGAAAATCAATTTATCCACAAAACCGCCCAGCCTGGAAGACAAGGAAAGATCCATCCAGGCCCTTGAAAGAACAAAATCCGCCATGGAAAGGGACCGGGACAATAATATGGAAATTGATGAGGATGAGTATGAGAGCATCTTAAATTCAATTGCCGAATTCAGCTTAAAAGCAGATGAAATAAGGGAAATCTGGGAAAAGGAACAGGAAGCGGCAAAGGTTGTTTTAAATCTTAGAAAAGAACTCCAGGAAGCCGACAAAGAGGATTCAGACACAATAAAAGACCTTAAAGCCGAACTTAATAAAGCTGATGCTTTTCTTGCTGATATACAAAAGGGCAATGCCTTAATGCAGCTTGAAGTCAACGCGGATGTGGTGGCACAGGTTGTTTCAGACTGGACAGGAATTCCTCTGGGGAAAATGGTCAAAGATGAAGCCCAGAATATTATTAATCTTGAAAAAAAACTGGGTGAGAGGGTCAAGGGCCAGGATCATGCCCTCAGTGCCATTGCAGAAGTCATAAGGGCCGCAAAATCAGGCATTAAAAACCCGGAGCAGCCCATGGGCGTATTCCTTCTGGCCGGCCCGAGCGGTGTTGGAAAAACCGAAACCGGCCTTGCCATTGCCGATATCCTTTTCGGCAGCGAGAAAAACAGTGTCATCATTAATATGAGTGAATTCCAGGAGAGCCATACTGTCAGCCGCCTCATAGGTTCGCCTCCCGGTTATGTGGGATTTGGGGAAGGCGGGATGTTAACAGAGGCTGTAAGGCAAAAACCATATTCAGTCGTGCTTCTGGATGAGGTTGAAAAAGCGCACCCTGATATTTCAAACCTTTTTTACCAGGTGTTTGACAAGGGTGTCCTGACAGATGGCGAAGGCAAGGAGATCAATTTTAAAAATACGGTCCTCATCCTGACCAGCAATCTTGCAACCGATATTATCCAGGAGATGACGGCAGGAGAAGATGAGATCTCAATTGATGCGGTCACATCAGCCATAAGGCCGATGTTATCTGAATATTTCAAACCGGCACTTTTGGCGAGAATGAACGTGCTTCCCTTTTTGAGCTTAAAATCCGATGCCATGTCGCTGATTGTTAAATTAAAGCTTGATAAGGTTAAAAAGACCTTGATGGATAATAATAAGATCGTTTTGAATTATTCTGACAAGGTCCAGGAGCAGATCACAAAAAGATGCACAGAGGTTGAAACAGGCGCAAGAAACATTGATTATATCCTTAACGCCAATATTTTCCCGAAAATATCAAGAGAGCTTCTGACCAAAATGAGTACGGGCGGCATGCCTTCTGAAATTTTGCTGGATATTGATGAAAAAGATGAATTCAAAATAGAATTCACTGACTGAGAAAGGAGCCTTTAATGCTGAAAAAAGTATGGATAACCTCCATGGCAAAGGACAAAGATGCAACGACAAGGCTTTTGCAGCTTGGCAGAAAGTACGGGCTTGCCCCGGACGGTCATTTCTGGGTGGATGATTTGCAGAAGATGGCATGGCAGGCACCCCTTGAGAGTCTTGTTGCAAAAGAGACCGCGCTCTGGGTCATAGCCTGTACTAAAAAAGATTTTGAACCAGAATCCGTAAGATACGGCCTGTCACTCTTATGCCTCTCATTACAGCATATCAAGGGAATTGGCTTCCCGATAATGTTTGTCAGCCAGGACGATTCATTAAAAATTGAAGATTTGCCCACCCCGTTTAAGGGATGTGAAATCTTTAAACCGGACAATACATCCCTTGGGGCCAAGATGACGGCAAGGGCAAATACACCGGTAAAAACAATCGGCACGGATTACAGGATCAATATTCATGCAAACCAGGGCTATGGCATCTGGTTTGAATTCGGCCCCAAAAAAGGCTCGGCATGGAAAGGTGTCCTGGCAGGAGGGCTTGCATCTCAAATTAATGCCCATGGTGTAGGACCAAAAGGGTCCCTTCCTTTGAAAACAGTTCTGGAATACCAGATGCAGGGGTTGAAACTGGAATTGGGAGATGATGAATACACAGCCTGGGCCGTAAAAAATATTATTGATGAAGACAAGTCCTATTATGTGAGATTTTCAGATATTCCGGGCAGTATTGTATTCGGGCAACTGCCGGATGAGGAAAATGAAGCAGATTTTAACTGGCTCAAATTGTCATGATTTTTTTAATATAAAGCAAGAGGAGAGATATTTAAAAAAATCTTGTAAAAATTAACCATTGTTGCAATTGTAAGATGTCCTGGCCAAAATTAAATTAAAAGCTTAAACCGTCTCAGGGAGGAGGATAACAAATGAGTTTGCTGACCAAAAAGAAATATTCTTTTATATCCAGGGGAATGGATAAGGAAACTTTTACGGTTGTCAGCTTTAAAGGGGTTGAAGCCATCTCCAGGCCCTATGAGTTTGAGATCACACTTGTGTCGGATCATGTGGATATTGATCCTTTAAAAGTACTTCAGAACCCGGCCGTGTTTACCATATTAAGGGACGCGGAAGAAAATGTTGATTTTAACGGTATCCTGATGCAGTTTGAGGAAACCCGGGAATTTGACGGGTTCCTTTTTTTCAAAGCTGTCCTTTCACCAAAATTATGGTGGCTTTCCCTGACTCATCACAACCAGGTGTTTTTAGATTCCACTGTTCCGGAAATTATGGAAGCTGCGTTGAAAGACGGCGGGCTGGTCCCCGGGATAGACTTTGAATTCAGGCTTCAAAATATTTATTTGAAACATGAGTATGTGTGTCAATATGATGAATCCCATTTTAATTTTATTTCCAGGTGGGCCCAGAGGGAGGGAATATATTATTTTTTTGAACAGACCGCCAGTGGTGAAAAAGTGGTATTTACCGACACAAAAATATCCCATAAAGATCTTTTACTTGGCAAAGATCTTTTTTATGTACCTCCGTCCGCTCTTGATTCAATGCATACAAAGGAAGTAGTAAAAAATTTTTTATGCAGGCATAATATGCTGCCTTCCCGGGTATATTTAAAAGACTATAATTATCTTAAACCTTCCCTGGCCATCGAGGGCATTGCAGATGTTGATGAAAACGGCAGGGGTGAAAATTATATTTATGGTGAACATTTTGATACACCCGAAGAAGGAAACCGCCTTGCCAGGATAAGGGCGGAAGCCCTTTTATGCAGAAAATCAGTTTTTATTGGAGAAAGTTCCGTGCCTTTTATTGTGCCCGGGTATACTTTTGATCTCAATGATCATTACAAAGATGCATATAACAGGAAATACCTGGTAACAGATGCCACCCATGAGGGCCACCAGACAGGATACCTCATTTCCGGGATAAGTACGGTACTGGAACAAAGGGATGAACAGATGTTTTATTCCAATACCTTTACGGCAATTTATTCTGACGAACAGTTCAGACCGGAACACATAAGCCGGAAACCTAAAATATCGGGTACAATTAATGCTAAAATTGATGCTGCATCAAGCGGGCAATATGCAGAGCTGGATGAGCATGGAAGATACAAGGTTATTCTTCCCTTTGACAGGAGCGGACGGTTTAACGGCAAAGCCTCTGCCTGGTTTCGCATGGTCCAGCCTTATGCCGGTCAGAACCAGGGCATGCATTTTCCACTGCACAAGGGGACAGAGGTCCTTTTAACCTTTATTGACGGTAACCCTGACAGGCCTTTAATTGCAGGTGCCGTACCAAATCCGGAAACATCAAGCCCGGTTACAAGTGGAAATCAAACAAAATCTGTTATAAGAACCGGCAGGAGTCCTGTTGATGGTTCTGCAGGGGCGGCATCATGGCAAACTGATGTGTTTAATTATTTGGGCAATAATTTTATTGAACTTGATGATGCACAAAATAATGAACATGTTTCCATCCATTCCCCGGGAAATTTCTGGCGTGAGGCACAAGACAGGTATGGAGAATATCACGCAAAAGAGCCGGCCACTTCTCTTTCACAGGGTTCAGAACCCAAGATAGATGATTTGCTGGACAATTTCGGCTCGCAAGGCTCATACAAACCGACAGGAATGCTTGACAGGCATAATACAAATGGGGCTCAAGCTGATTTTTATGATGATGTGTTTAAAAATGCACATGTTCATGTATCTTCCCTTGATACTGTCACTACCCAGGAAGGTAATATTTATGATTTCGGGGGATACTGGAACTATAATCTGGGTAATTGTTATGTGGAAGAACATCTGGACCAGGCTGCTGAACTTAATAGAACCAGACCACAAGACCTTCTGGATGCAGGCGGTCCTTCCTGGACCATGGTGGACTGGAATAAGGGCCTTGATTCAAGAGCAGCTGTTATCAACGGACCTTCAGGCGATGATATCGAAATAGGTTCGCCCGGGGATTGGAGCCAAGGCACCGCGGCAGGCAGTACTACAAACGTATGGGTTACAAAACAATTCGGACGTTCTTATACCTATTCGGAAGTAGACTCCATAGAAGTAACAAAAGGCAGTTCATTGAGTGTCCAGTATGGTGGAAGGCACGTTGATGTAGGGTTCAGGGGTAATGGGAAAATCAAATCCTGGAGCTGGTCTGACAGTGGTGTTAAAAAAGAAAAAAAATGGACTTCAGATGGAACCTTGATATATGACATGGACTCCAGCTCGGCCACAGGTGTCACCAATGAAACAAGCTGGAATCGTTTTACAAAAAATATGGTATCCCAAAGTACCAGGAATATCAGCAACGGAGTCACGTCAGAGAGTAAATACTGTATGGATTCAGGAAATTTATTGTCATATAGCAGCAAACACCAGGGATTCAATTCTTTCCACAGTTTTGATTTTAACTGGGCAAACACGGCATCAGCCAGCTTTACTTTTGCCGCCGGCACATCGTTCAGTTTTAAAATGGCCGCAAACCTTGATTTAGCAATTTATGCTGCTATGGATACCAGCATTTCAGCCTATGCTGCCGGAAAAATTGATATTAAAGCTTATGCAGCCATAGATCTTGGTTTATCAGCTTATGCAGCTGCCAAGTTTGATTTTTCAACGTATGCAGGCTTTAAACTGGCAGCCGAGCTAAGCGCTTCGTTAGAGATAGATTTTAAATTCGGAACAGCAGTCAGCCTGGAATTTGATTTAAGAAACACCGGTAAAATAACATATGATGCATCAAGTGGAACTGCCGAGGTAAAGGTCGGGGGTGTGGTTAAAGCAGAAAAAGCACCTACTCTTGCGGCATCTTTGGACGTATTGAGACTCCATATGTAAAGGACTGATTATGTCTGTCATACAAATTTTTCGCCCCCTGCAAGTGGGATTTAACAGTCAGGTGCTGGAGCAGAACAGGAAGTTTTATTTTATTGCTTCAGCCACCCTTGGCGTGAATCTTCAGACAGGTGAAGAACTTCTTGATGTGAATTATCTCAAAGATGTGTTTGAGGGCATGGGGGAAAATCTGCTTCCTGACATGGGAATGCCTAAGCCAAATGGAGAATTTCTTGTTTCAGGTAATTTTTTTGCCCCTGGTAATAAAGCTGTTACAGGAGGCGAGGTAAAAGTAAGGCTTGATGAAATTGAAAAAGAATTGTTTGTCTTTGGCCCAAGAAAATTCAAGGCTGGCTTTCCTTCAACGCCAGAAGAGATATTATCCATGCCTGTAGACTTTACAAAGGCCTTTGGCGGGCAAGAGTTTGAAAAAAATCCTGACGGGATTGGATTTAATGACGGTCTTTTGCCCTGCATTGAAGATCCAAGCCATCTTGTTGCATCCAAAGGGGACAAACCAGAGCCTGTTGGTTTTTCACCCCTTTATCTAATGCTTCCCCAGAGGATGAAATATCAGGGAACCTATGATTCTGATTACAAAAATAATTATTTCCCCGGATATCCCGCGGACCATGACTGGAGATATTTTCTATGCGCCCCTTCTGACCAGTGGATAAAAAATTTTTATAAGGGGGATGAAAGTTTCTCTATTCATAATATGCATCCTGAACTTCCAGTGATAGAAGGGCGTTTGCCCGGGCTTTATGCCAGGTGTTTTATAAATCAAAAGAAAAAGACCGGTGAAAGTGTTTTCAGCGAACTTCCATTAAATCTTGATACAATCTGGTTTTTTCCGGAAAAATTGCTGTCACTTCTTATCTTCCGTGGTGTTATCGCTGTTGAAGATGATGAGGCGGAAACTATTACCCATGTTCTTTTAGGGTACGAAGACAAATCACAGCAGCCCCGGGATTTCGAATATTATAAGCATGCTTTTGAAAAACGTGAAAACAGTGATGACGCACTTTTAAACAATCTTAATACCCAGGACCTAATACCTGAAGGTCATAAGTGTGCAATGGAGCTTTTAATGGAAATGGGAGCTTCAGACGCAAAAGCTGCGGAAAGCCCACTTGCAGAAAATATTAATGCAAAGGCAAAAGCCACGCAGGAAATGACTGATGAGAAAATCGAGGAAGCTGTCCTCCAGGTTGAAAAAAATATGGGAGATGTTGATATCCCTGGTGACGGCAAGGTCGACATCAGGAAAATGATGAAAGAACAGAAGGACGTCGAGCCTGACCCGGATCTTGAAGCAATGAACCAGAAGCTTGAGTTGATTTTTCCTGGAATAACCTCAGATAATCCCAAAACAATTGACATGAAAAACTTTTCCTTTGACAAAATTGATGAGGTTGTGAAAGCTGTAGATGAATTTGCAGGCAAAAAAGAAAAACAGGCAAAGGACCTGACTATAAAAGAAATTGAAAAGGTAAAAGAACAGATAAAAAAACAGATTGAGAATATTGATAAACAAATAGAAGAAGCAAAGAAGACGCTTGGTTCTAAAGGCTCTGACCAGGTAAAATCCCTGGAGGACATAAAAAAGCGGATTAATGAGAATTTTAAGGCGTTAAATGATATTGATCTGGATGGAAAATCAAAAACAAAAGCCCCTCTGCCACGTGTTGACATGGAAAAAATAAAAGCGCAGACGGCAAAGGTCAATCCCCAGGTAATGGAAGCAATGCAGCATATTCAATCAATGAAGGCAATGGGGATCGAAGATGAAACGACAATGGATCTGGAAAATCAGGTTCGAAAGATTATGGAGACTTCCACAAAACAGCTTGAGCAAGGATTACAGGAGGCCCAAAAGGCTTTTAAAGAAGGTTATATCCTGGGTGCCCATTTTATGGAGAAGGGCCTTTCTCCGCACAAGGATCCTTTAAAAGATGTAAAGAAATGTTTTCTTGAGGCTGTTTCAAAGGGCGAAGATGTATCACAAGGAGACTGGGCCTGTATTGATCTTGCAGGAGTTAATCTTGACGGTATTGATTTAAGCGGGGCTTTCCTTGAACAGGTTAATTTCAAAGGCGCAAGCCTCAAGAATGCAGACCTTTCCAAAACTATCCTGGCAAGGGCGGATCTTGAAGATGCAGACTTTACAGGTGCGAATCTTGAAAAAGCAAATGTGGGTGCTGTCCATGCCCTGCGGGCAGATTTTACAGACGCAAACCTGAAATCAGCAAAGCTTTCCAAGGGTGATTTTACTAAAGCCAATTTTACCAAAGCAAATCTTGAAGATATTGAATCCCTGGAAGTAGTAATTGTACAGGCGAATTTTACGCAGGCTTACATGCCTAAGATAAATTTTGTAGAAACAAAAATTTTGGAAGCAAAATTTGTAAATGCTGACATGAATACGTCTGCTTTTATAAAATGCAGTATTGAAGAAAGTGATTTTTCAGAAGCTGTTATGAATGGATGTGCATTTATTGAGAGCCAACTGAAAAATATCTGTTTTGAAAAAGCTGACCTTTCAAATGCCTGCTTTGTTGTAGTTGAGCCTGAAAAATCATCAATGGAGAATTTCAAATTCAGGGGCGCCTGCTTAAAACAGGTAAATTTTCAGAATATGAATATGCAAAAATCAGATTTGACATATACAAATATGGAAAATGCCTTTTTTGGCGGCACAGATCTTTCTGGAGCTGATCTGTCCCATGCAGATGCTAAGAATGCTCAATTCAGGAAAGCAAAACTGAACAGGGCTAAATTAAATAAAATCAATCTTGATCAAGGCTCCCTTGCAAAAGCAAACCTGGTTGGTGCATCATTTACAGGAGCCAATCTGCATGCAGTGGATTTTTTAAGATCCACCATAACAGATACGGATTTCAAAGGCTGCAATCTTGATGCAACCCTGATTGAACACTGGAGGCCGGAATAATGACAGGCGATGAGCTTTCAAAACAGGTCCGCTCAGGAGAGTTTTTCCATGAAGAAGATTTTTCCGGAATGGATTGCAAAGGGATTGATCTTTCAGGTGGTATTTTTAATGAGATCAGCTTTGATAATTGTGATTTTACAGGTGCCAATCTTAAGGAAGCAACTTTTAACAACTGCTCTGTAAAGAATGGTATATTTTTTCAGGCAGACCTGAATGAAACAAATTTCATTAAATGCAATTTTGAGAAAGCTGATTTTAAGGAAGTCAGTACAGAATTTATTAAATTTATAGAATCTGAAATGGCCCTGGCAGATTTTTCAAATTCTGAACTCAAGGGAATGTGCGTCTTTTCAGATTCCAACCTGGATGGAGCATCTTTTGTCGATTCCAATCTTGATACTGCTGTTTTTAATTCCTGTAAAATGCAAAATGTGGACTTTTCAAGGGCAGTCCTTTATAAGGCCACATTTTATAATTGTGAATTTGAAAATAATAATTTTCTGGAAACATCTATTAATTTATCAGGTTTTTTTGATGCCGTATTTGAAGAAACAAATTTTTCAGATATGGATTTAACCCAAGTCCAGTTTTATAACAGCAATCTGAAAAAATGCAATTTTTCCGGAACAAAGCTCAAACAGGCCGGGTTTATAAAAGCATCCTGCAAGGGATCAAACTTTGATAATGCATATCTTGAAATGGCAAACTTTTATGAAGCAAATTTATCAGATTCAAGTTTCATAAACGCAGATTTAAAAATGGCAAGTATGCAAAACGCGATGCTCACCAATAGTGACTTTTCTTCTGCCAGTCTCTACCAGGCCCAGATGGAAAATGTGTCAGCAGACAATTCTATTTTTAAGAACGCTGATTTTACATATGCTGACCTTTCCCATGCAGAAATTAAGAATTCGGATTTTTCTAATGCAAACCTGTTTATGACAAATATACATGAAGCAGACGATGAAAAAACGATATGGAGAGGATCAAAAAAATCCCTGGCCAGGGGAACTGACCCAATAAGATTAAAATCAGAACAATGGGGGAAACAATGAACAGTTCGGCAATAAAGCTAATCCCGATTCATTCCGATAATAAATCTGTTATTCGGACCGGCTCTGTGATATCAGTTGTACCCGGTGAAATAATTATCAACCTGGAAGGGAATACAATAAGGGCGGAAAAGGCGTTCTCCTGTATTATTGATCCGGAACCGGATGATATCATTATCTGTACCGCAAATGAAAATGGAATGGTTTATATTTTAGGCATCCTTGAAAGACCTGCCACTCAAAAAATGAGTGTATCTTTTCCGTCTGATACGCATATCTGCGTCAAACAGGGAAGCCTGAACATAAGTTCCACTGACAATATGACCATTGCATCAAAAGATGTGAGCTGTTTTTCAAAAAGGGTTATACACAAAAGCCATGAAGCAATTGTTTCTTATGATAATATTACAGCCAGCGGAAATGAACTTCAGGCAAGTTTTAAAACTATCCGTCTGATTAGTAATTTCATCAATACAATGGCAAAACAGGTGATAGATAAATTTAAAGGATATATTAGAAGTACTGAAGATAATGATTTGGTAAAAGCGGGTCAAATGATCCGGAACACTGACGGTTTATTTTCCATGAATTCAAAACATACCATTATGAACAGTAAAAAAAGCACAAAAATTGATGGGGAAAAAATCCTTATGGGATAAATTTATTAGGAGTATATTATGTTTGCAAATTGTTCTATGCCCGGTATGGATATCGCTTTTCCTGATGTGTGCAAGACACCGGCTCCGCCGCCTGTTGTCATGCTTCCGATTCCATACCCTAATTTGACAGTCAAGGTCATGGCAATCCCGCCAACTGCATCCATGAAACATTTGATAACGTTCATGCCTTCGCATCATATCGGTACAACCATTCCAACAAGCCTGGGTGATTTCACAGGGGTTTTAGGCGGGGTGGCATCCCAGGTTATGATGGGGCCGGGCCGGAATATAAGATGCAGCATGAAAATTATTACAGGTGGGATGCCTGCCACAAGAATGCTGGACAACACCATGCAGAATTTGACAAATACAAGCGGGATGACACTGATTCCGGGGCAATTCAAGGTTTTATACCTGTCTTGATGCTAATATAAAGAAGATTGGAGCTAATAATGACCGAAGATAAAAAGGAAAATACTCAGGTGCCTGATATGCAGTTTCATGTTCCTCCTGAACTTGAATATGTATACCGTGACGTGTTTAATGTGTATGCTGGTGTCGGAGACGTGGTTATAGAATTTGGAAACCATCACAGAGCCATGCCCGGGCATGCCAGTATTTCCAACCGGATTGTCATGTCCGTGGGGAATGCTTATGTGTTGGTCCAGACACTTCAGCAGGCCCTGCAGAAAGCACAGGCAGCGATTCAGCACAATCTTTCAAAGCAAAAGGACGGATAAAATGACCAATATACTGCTTCCTTATAAAATCATGGCACTTGCTCCTTTTGCACCTGTGCCTGAAGACAAATTCAACCCTGAATTTGTCCGGGTTGATCTTAATTCAATTGATAAAGCAATTGAAAAAATTTCACCGGTTCTTTATATGCCTTTGCCGGCAGAGCTTTGTCCTGAAGGGGCTGTAACTTTAAAGCTCAAAAAGATAAAAGATCTCAAACCTGCATCCATCATAAAAAATGATCCATACCTTTCATCATTGTCAAAGGGAAAAGAACCAGCCCCGGTTACAAAGCAAAATAAAGGACCTGCTCAATCGGACAAAGAAGAGAAAACCGGAATTGATGACATCCTGTCCATGGTTGCAACCTCTGATTCTCCATCTGATACTTTACCGGGAAAAAACCGGACAGGTCCAAATACCCCTGCCGTTCTCCGGGAGATTTTTTCAAACCAGATGTTTCAAGAAACCGAATCTGCGTGGAGAGGACTTCAGAACCTTATTAAGAAGGCAGATATAAAAGGATTTAAAAAGACAAGTGTCAGCATTTCCTGTATATCTCACAGCAGCCTTGAAAATGTATTAAGCAAGATAGAACAATTACCATATGATGAAATTCCGAACCTTGTCCTGATCGACCTTGGCTTTGACAATACCCAGCCTTCTATTGAACTTTTGGAAAAAATAATTCAATTTGCAGACAGAATGCTTTTGCCTGTCTGTGTATGGATAAAGCCCGGTTTTTTCAGGATAGAAAATTTTAATCAGCTTCACAAAATACCGTACATAAAAAATTATCTTGAGGACGCTTCCTATGCAAAATTTAAAAAACTTGGAACGTTTCCGGGTGCGGAATGGTTAATTGCAGGCTGCAACAGTTTTGCCGCACGGCCTGCCAATGAATTTGAAGAAAACCCTCTTTTGGTTTCCCCGGTATGGGGAATGGGAACCTTATGCGCCAAAGCGGTTAATAAGGAAGGCTGGCCCATGGGATTTACAAGGTATAATACAAACCGGCTTGATGACCTTGCCATGATAAGCCTTGAAGGGAAAACCACGGCTTCTACCCAGGCCCTTTTTTCTGAGGACAGGATAATGCAGCTTGTTGAAGCCGGAATTACCCCGTTTGTGGGCATGAGAAACAAGGATATTGCATTTATACCAAAAGAATCTTCTCTGGCAGGGGGGTCTGTAAAGTTTCACTTATTCATCAATCGTGTTATTGAAATGCTCATTCATCTCAGAGAGGAGGAAGCGGCCGGGCAAAGGATTGAAGACGTGATAAGCTCAGCTTTGAAAAATATTTTTCTGCAAACCGGCCATAACCCGCCGGATGATGTTTCAGTGGTATGTGACGGCAATGCCCTGGATGGTCAAAAGGTATTTAATATATCTTTTACACCGCCGGAACCTGTTATTGCAGGGTATGGTAAAATTGAATTTTCTTTTACATGGTAAAAGTTGAAGAGATTAAATTAACGGGAAACTCAATGTTTTTAACAATTAAAGGGAAAATTATATTTTTTGTAGCCCTGGTCATGGTTGCCTGTACCATTGTGAATATTTATTTTACAAACCGTGACGTTGGAAATGCCATGCTGGCGGCCCAGGAAAAGTCTGCCATGAATATTCTCCATTCCCTGGATCTTATTATTAAGGATGACTACCATAACCTTTTGTCAGATAAAAGGACAATGACTCTTTTAAAACGGCAGCAGTTAAAAGATGCAGCCCATATGATCGAATCGGTTTTCAAAAGTTATTACAGTCCGGTAATGCAGAAAATTCCCAGGGCACTGGTTATCCGCCATGCACTTGAATGGTTGAGCCTGGCTCCTTTCGAGAACATTGATTATTATATAATAGATAAAAATTCCAAAGTGTTGGCAAGTTCCAATAAAGCCATCACAAATGAGACCTTTAAAGATTTAAAGGATATAAAGCACAGGAACATATCTGAAGTGATGTGTTTTGAGAAATTAAAAAAACAAGGAGACTATGCAGCTTTCATTATTGATAACGGTGAAGAAAAAACCAAATCAGTGCTTGCGTATTTCCAACCCCTGGACCAGTGGGAATACACAATCGCAACATCAATAGAGATCAGCAATATTGAAGCCGAAGCCAAGGCAAAGCTAAAGAAAATAACAGATTCTTTGATAGAGTTTTCAAGCCAGCTGAACATTACAAAGAATGGCTTTGTTTACATGTTTGACTCCAAAGGCACCATATTGATCCCGCCCCCGGAACACATTAAAAATGATATCCACCTGTCCTTGAATCTTATGACTGGCAACTCTATCTATGACGATATCAAAGCGTCTTCGGAATCTAAAATTTCCGAGCTTCGCTATGTATCGTCAAATGATGACGCAAAACAACCCATGATTGTGTATTGTAATTATTTTAAACCGTTAAAATGGTATACGAGCGTTATCGTACCTGTCAATGAAATCAACCAGCCAGCCCGGAAACTTGTGATAAGACAGAGTTTAATAATAGGTCTTATGTTCCTTGCCGGGTTAATTGCCGTGTTTATTCTTGTGACCCGTATTGCAACCCCGTTGAACCTTTTATCATCATATGCAAAAGAACTTCCTGAACTGGATTTTACAAAGCCCCTGGCAAAAAATACACCCATTGATGACCTGCCTTTGAAATATCGGGATGAAGTTGGAGAACTTGCCTCATCCTTTATCCTTATGAGACAGGAATTAAGTAAAAATATCCAGGAGCTTATCCAGATAACCGCTTCCAGGCAGAGAATTGAGAGCGAACTCAGCATTGCCAGGGAAATTCAGCTTGGAATGGTGCCCAAAACTTTTCCGTCTTTCCCTGAGCATAAGGAATTTGACCTGTATGCCACTTTGATGCCGGCAAAGGAGATTGGCGGGGATCTTTATGACTTCTTCCTCATGGATGAGGAACACTTGTGCTTTACTTTGGGAGATGTCTCAGACAAGGGGATACCTTCTGCATTGCTTATGGTTGTTACAAGAACCCTGATCAGGACATTAAGTGAGAAAGTTTCTTCGCCCTGTGAAATGATGTATAGTATAAATAATATTTTAAGTGCGGATAATCCAAGATCCATGTTTGTCACACTTATAATAGGTATCTTAAATATAAAAACTGGTGAAATAAAGTATGCCAATGGAGGGCATAACCCGCCGGTTGTCATTCCCGGGGACGGTGATGTGTTCTTTAAAAAAGGGACAAATGAACCGCTGGTTGGTGCAATGCCTGATATGCTGTACTCTGATCATTCATTAATCCTGTCTCCCAAAGAGGGCTTTTTTCTTTATACAGATGGTGTGAATGAAGCTATGAACCCTAAAGGAGAGCAGTACTCCAATGAAAAATTACTTTCCCAGATAGAAAAAAACAGGGACAAATCAGTAAACGAAATCGTTAAGACTATGTTGGGCAGCATAAAGGAACATTCAGGGGCAGCGCCTCAATCAGATGATATAGCCATGCTTATGATAAAATATAATGGAAAAGAAAGTTAAGTATTCAAACACATGGCCCAACTAATAGTAGATATAAAAAAATTAAGGCATAATATACAATTCCTGGTTGAATTCTGTAACAATCTTGGTCTTGAGGTTATCGGAATATTAAAAGGGCCAGGACAAGATTCCGTCATAATCCGTGAATTTATATCAAATGGTATTGCCAATGTAGGATTTTCCAGCCTTCCTGCAAATAAATGCTGCGACAAAGCATTCAAAAAAAAGCCTGTTTTTATATCCTTGCCCTCCATTCATGAGATTGGCAGTATGATTGACTATTTTGACACAAGTTTTAATTCTGAAATATCAGTTATAAAAAAGATAAATGAGGTGTCTGCTGCCAGAAACAGATCCCACAATATCATCCTGATGGTTGATACAGGTGATTTGCGTGAAGGTGTCCTGCCTGAAAATGTTCTTGGTATTGTCAAACAAATCCGGGAAATAAAAAATCCAGGGCTTTGTTTTTCCGGAATCGGAACAAACCTTGGATGCTGTGCCGGTGTTATTCCAAATGAACACAATATTAATCTTTTGCAGGACCTTGCTGTTCAGATTGAAGAAAAATCAAGCCTGCCTGTTAAAACAGTTTCCGTTGGTGGTTCTGTCATGCTTGACTGGCTCAAAACAAACAAACTGCCCCCCAAAATTAATCAAATCAGGCTGGGTGAAGCTATTTTTCTTGGTAATATTCCTACAATTGATAGAAAGCATAAAGATCTGCATGATGATGTTTTGATTTTTCGAAGCGATGTATTGGGAGTAAGTGAAAAAAGGATTGATCATCCTGAGAATTATGGTAAAAACGCACTTGGATATAAACCTGAGTTCGAGTATACGGGGATAAGGAAAAGGGCAATAATGAATTTTGGTATTTCAGATACTTACCCCATAGGGCTGCAACCTTTAGATCCCGGTCTTAATATTGTCTGTGTCAATAGCAATTATACTATCATTGATTATACAGATAGTAAAAAAGATCTGAAACCAGGTGATTTCCTTGAATTTAAAATGAACTACATGAGCATGCTTCAAGGGTTTATTTCCCCATTTACCAGGATTATTTATAAAAAGCAGGAAGATGATTAAAAATTTTAATATTTTGAGAAACAGCTGGAAGTTTTTTGCAATATCCATAGCTATTTTAATTCTTGCAAATATTTTTAATGGTATTTTAAGTATTTCATCTTTTGAAAAAATATATACTGATTCATTGATTTCCATATACAAGGACGCAGCCGTCAGTCTTCAAAGAACCATTGAACGCCCCATCCAGTTTGGCAAACCTTTGGATAAATTTTACGGGATGAATACTTTATTGGAACAATTTAAAGAGAAACATCCAAAAATCAGTGATATATCAATTATACTTCCAAATGGAGAAATTCTATACAGCCTGGACCAGGATAAGGTTCAGACTGTTATTCCTCAAAAAATAATTTCCGGTTATTTCCACGGCAAAAAAAAAATTTTCAAAGGATTATATTATATTTTTCTTGAAATCAGGAACAGGAAAAAAGAAACAACAGGATTTATTAATATTACTTTTAAAAAATCAGTTGTAAAACATTATATTAATTTAATGATAAAATGGAATTTAGACAAGCTTGCCACAACAACATTAATTGTATCGGCCCTGCTTTTTTTAAGCATGGTCTGGCTCATTGATTTCAAGACCGGCAGATTTAAAAGAAAACATTTGTATTACCTGCTGTTTTTATTTTTAGGAATAGGACAAATAGTTTATTCTTACTATAGTATTAATTATCTTCACAAAAAATATGTGGATATTGTTTATTTAAAGACACTGAGTATTCAAAGCCAGTTGAAAACAGAAATTGAGAAATTTTTAAGGGCAGGTATCAGTATCAGCAAATTAAATAAAATTGATAAAAGGCTTAGATCCATTACAGATTCAACGTCTTACATTGACAATATATATATTTTAAATGCCAATAAGCAGCTTTTATATTCAGCGCATGATAAATCTTTGCCATCTTTGGGTGTGAACACCATGGGATCAAAACAGATTTTACAGATGCCTATAAAATCAAAGGAATTAATCAGTGGATATATTCAGGCAAAGATTTCAAAAACTGCAATTCAAAGAAAAATAATTGAAATAATTCTGGACAGCTCTACGGTTCTTTTTATTTCACTGGTTTTTATTACAGAGCTGCTTTTTTTTATGTTTATTTTTGTTTGAGGACAAAACCGGGATTTCAATATAAATGATAAAAAAATCAAAACTATATTCCTTGATAAGACCCGATGCTTTTCTTTTCTGTTTTGGAATAGACTTGCCGGTGTCTTTCATCCCCCTTTATGCCGGGGATCTATATACTCCTGTTTTTGGCTTGTCCAAAGAATTTGTAATGGGGCTGCCCATTTCCATGTCCATGCTGTTTACAACCATTGCATTTCTTGCAGGAGGGTATTGGATAGACAAGAAAGGCTGGCAGAATACCCATCTTTGGGGAATACTCCTGGCAGGATCAGGCCAGATTCTTTCAGGGATGGCACCTTCAGTTTTGCTGTACATCCTGTCACGGGCTGTATACGGCTTTGGTTACGGGCTTGTATTCATGTCTTATATGGGTTTTGTGTACAGCAATACCAGTGAAGAAAACCGTACAACAGGATTTGCTACAATGAGCGCCGGCATGTATTCAGGAAGTATCTGCGGTGGCGCTGTGGGGGGTATGCTTGCAGAAAGGCTGGGGTTTCAAAATGTGTTTTTCATAGCAACTTTTTTCATTGTAATGACCCTTGGCTACACAGTTTTGTTTATGAAACAGACTTATCATCACCCTGAAAAAACAGGGCGGGATAAAAGCCAGAGATCCTATAAAGCAGACTTGAAATTGATATTCCAGTTTGTCACCGATAAAAATATAATCTCTTTGCTTGTCCTCTTGAGTATTCCCGCTGCCATTACACTGGTAGGCACGCTATACTATATAAGCCCGATCTACCTTGACAGCCTGGGGACATCCCAGGCAAATATTGCCAGGATTTTAATGATAAACGGGGTTTTCATGATTTATATTTCACCAATGTTAGGTCCGCTCATGGATAAATCCAAGGACAAACGGATTTATATTATTCTAAGTGGAATAATCGGCGGGTCGGGAATGCTGGTTTTCCTGTTTTTAAAAGGGCTTTTGGCAATTGTTTTTGCCATCTTGATTTTGAGTCTTGCAGCAGCCATCGGCCATTCTGCAAGAACAGTATATGGTTTACAGCAGAAGATCGCCATTAAGATAGGTGGCGGACAGGCAATGAGCCTGATCCGGTCAATAGACAGGATCGGGTGGGTACTGGGGCCTCTTTTGCTAAGCCTTATTCTTGCATCCGGGGAAATTGAAAAAGGCCTTTCAGTAATAGGACTAATTTATATTGCTCTTACAATGTTGTTTATAATAATTTCAAAAAAAGAAACTGATAATTAAGAAATGTTTAAAAATAAATTTTAATTAAAAATTATTTGCGTTATAATTCTAAATTAAATGTTTTAAGGGACAAAGAAGTTATAGAAGAAAAAAAATAATTAATTCAGCAGGAGAAAAGTGTATGTGCAAAAATAAATTTTCAGTGTTATTAATTCTTTTTATGTCATTTTGTTTTATTCAGATTTCTTTTGCTGCCGGTACTGATAAATTCAAAGTAAAGCCTGTAAAAAAGAATAAAACAGAAAAATTCAGGATCGGATATCTTGAAGGCGGGGAATACCAGATGTATCCTCTCGTACTCAGGGGTATTGTAAACGGCCTTGCCGAGCTTGGATGGGTGGAGAAAATTGATATTCCCCAACAGAAAGACAAGAATGATTCGTCAAAGATCTGGCACTGGATTTCTAAAAATATTAAAAGTGATTATATAGAATTTGTTGACAACGCATACTGGTCTTCAGGCTGGAAAAGCAAGTTAAGAAAGAAAAATAAATCACTGATTATAAAACGGCTGAACAAAAAGAAAGACATTGATCTCATGATTGCCAATGGTACCTGGGCAGGGCAGGATTTGGCAAACAATGAGCATTCCGTGCCAACCATTGTATGTTCCACAAGCAATCCTGTTCAGGCAAAGATAATCAAAAGCGCTGAAGATTCAGGATTTCGCCACATCCACGCAAGGGTTGATCCCACCCGTTTCCAGAGGCAGATTAATCTTTTCCATGATATTGTGGGTTTTAAAAAACTTGGTATTGCATACATTGATACTGTTGCAGGCCGAAGCTATGCTGCCGTGGAAGATATCGAAACCATGGCCTCCCAGTTGGGGTTTGAAATAGAAAGATGCCTTTTGCCGGATAAGGTCGAGGGGAAACAATTGGTCAATATGACTGTGAAATGTTATCGAAAGCTGGCTGAGAAAGTGGATGCGGTTTATATTACGATACAGACAGGCGTGACCTTGAAAACTCTTCCAAAAATAATGGCCCCTTTAAATGCAAAAGAGATCCCCACATTTTCCCAGGCCGGGTCCAATGAAGTAAAACATGGAGTTCTTTTAAGTATTTCCCAGGCAAATTATAAATATGTATCAATGTTTCATGCACAGACAATTGCCAAAATTTTTAATGGGGCAGCTCCGGGTGATCTTAACCAGGTGTTTGAAGATCCTTCTAAAATAGCTATTAATATAGCAGAAGCTGAAAAAATCGGTTTTAACCCTTCAGTGGATATTCTCAGTGCGGCAGATGAGATTTACAATGAAATTGAAGTTGAAAAATAAGAAAGTGGAACGAGAATATCCCCAAAAAATTGCAGCTGTCTTTGGCGGTCTTTATGCTGAACATGATGTAAGCATTTTCAGTTTTGAAAATTTTTATGCTGATATACAAAAAGCAGGTCCTTCCGGAGAAATCGAATTGTCAACTATCTGCTATATAATGCGGAATGGAAAAGTGTTGTTTTCTCCTGTTGATTTAAAAAAACCGGCAAAATTTTATTTTGATACTGAACGTACAGGTTCTGACGAAATTTTTGAAGCCTTTTCCAGGATCAAGGAAAACAATGAATTTGTTTACCTTATTTGTGACGGCAGCACAGGGATAGACGGACGGTTTACAAGTATAGCAGAGGCTTTAAAACTTAAGGGTACTTTTGGTTCTTCTTTGAGCTTTGGAATTTGCAGGAGCAAATTCCATATGAATCAATTTGTGGGTACAAATTATTCTGATATTAATATTCCGGATACAGTGTATGTTAAAACTGTTGAGGAGTTGGAAAAAGCGGTTGCAGGATTTGAGGATCAAAAGATTATTGTCAAACCCAATTCCCTTGGTTCAAGCATTTATACAATGATGTTTTATTGCAGCAGAGAACAACATGGAAAGATCAGAGAGCTTGTTCAAAATATTCTCGAATATGATTTTCGTGCAATTATCCAGGAATATATCCCGGGTGAGGAATATGGATGCTATTGCATGGAAAAGGATGGAAGTGTTGATATCCTTGCAACAAAGAAGTTTGAAAAACAAAATACATTCTTAAATACAGCAGATAAGTATGCCATGGTTGAAAATTCCAATGATGTTTATCTTGAAGAAGATATTCCTGCTATATCGGAATTTGTTCTGAATGTTTTTAAAGACGCCGACTGCAGGAATTTATCAAGAATGGATTTTATAATTACGGCCGGAAACAAAATATATTTTCTTGAAAACAATTGCAATCCTGCCTTAAGAGGATTTATTAAAGCGTATAAAACAAAATATAATTCATGTAATGCATACGACATGCTCAAAATCTTTATTGAAAATGCGAATAACAGGCGCATGATTAAAACCGATTATTACCTGAACCTTTAGATACTTATGAAAATTATAATCTGTGTCAAGCGTGACCTTGAAGGGTGCATCGCACTGAACTATGTGTTGCAGCATATTGAATCACACGATTACCATGTTATCCTGAGCGATAAATTTACACAAATAGAAAGACAGGTAAAACAGTCATCTGATTTTATCTTTTATGAAAGGGACTTGCTTATTTGCCAGATTTTTCCATTGCTTGAGAAATCTTGTAAAGGAGAGTGTTTTTCAGAATACCTGACTTTTAACCAGATACTGGAAAAATATAATATTCCAATTGTAATTTCCGATGATATCAATTCCAGATACTGGGAAGAATATATCCGGAAAATCAAACCGGATATCATTTTATCAATCAGGAATGATTTTATATTTAAGAAAAATATTATGAATATACCAAGGCTTGGCATATATAATATCCATCCCGGGGCTTTGCCTGAATACAGGGGGGTTTATGCCCCGTTCAGGGCGATGTTCAATGGAGATGACAAAGCAGGCTGTACCCTGCACAAGGTAGACAAGGGAATAGATACAGGCCCGGTCATAGGGATTAAAAAAATGACTGTTGATTATTCCAAATCCGTATTATGGCATATGTGCCGGTTATATCCCCTTGGCATTGATCTTTTCAAAGAGCTTTTACTAAAATTTGAAACCCATGAAAAAATTGAAACTTTTCTTCAGGATGAATCCCAGAAAGGATATTATACATTCCCGAGTTTTGAGGAATTTAATGAGTTCAGCCGTAGGGGGCATAAATTAATAGACAACCTGGAATACCTTGAAATCCTTGATAAGTTCAAGCCGTGAACTTTTTTAAATTTCAAAGTATTATTCAGCTGTGATACTGGTGCAGGAATTGACTTTGAAATTATCAAATTTTATGAGAACAGGGCATGCCTCCTTATCAGGGCCGTTTGCGTCTCCTGTCTGTAGCTTAAAGCGCATCCTGAGTTTTTCAGGGCAGGGTGTATTAAATTGATAAACAAGGTGCCAGTTGCCTTGTTCTTTTTTATAAGATGAAATAATATTATTTTTTCGAATCACCCTGAAACTGCCGGTAAGACTAATATGCATCCCTTTATGTTTTTCAATATTTTTTTCACCTTTAGAATCGACACGGGCTTTGAAAAATGGGTTTTTTCCAGGATTAACAGCCACATAGGTTTTATAGCTTTTTTCATCCCCAAGGGTTTGCATGACAATGCCTGCATTGAACCGGCAACTTTCTTTTTCCCTGCTATATGAAATATCGTAGTCAGACTGCACGTCAAAATCCCCCTCAAACGTGAACAGGGAATATACTTGAATTTCACAGGGCTCTTGTTCCGGTGCTTTTAGCACAAGCTTTCCATTTTTTACATAAACAATGCCTTGGGATTTGGAGAGAAGAGTTACATCTGCCCATTTATTAATATCATAGGATTCAAATGTGTCTGAAAATTTTTGACATTCAAAATTTTCATTATCTGCGTGAACTGTCTGCCCTTGAAATAAAAGCATTAATAAAAAAAGAGCAGGAACAGCATGAAGGATCAGTCTTTTCATATTTACACCCTCTGGTGGATTTTAAAAATCATTTTGTTTATTTTATCTAAATAATTGACTATCAAAACCATACCCAAAAAACAACGATAATTCCATGATGAAATTAAAGGTGGGGCAATTTACAGCTCTGCTTTGGCCGCTTAACTTAATTGTTTTGACAAAAAGGATAAGCAAAGGTACAATTGTACCTATGAAAATTATTGCAGATACAAATACATTTTTAGCTGTTACTATATATGAGCCGGAAAGAGATGAGATTATCAGGCAGTGCCACACACTGCCCCCATGCTTAAGTCACCGGCTACGGCGCTCGGGTTGCTTCCCAGCAAGAGCTCTATCCTCCGAACCGACAAAAATAGAATAGCGGGGTTGTAAAAAAATACAACAGGGTTAAAAAATATACGATTATGAAAAAAATTATTGTATGTTAAAAATTGAAGATACTTATAAAAAATTACCATCCCGTCGGTAAGATTACTCGTGAGGCAAGAAACCAGGGACGGTATGATTTATAATGAGGCAATACGCGGGAAATAAATATTTGTCGTTGATCAGACAACTACACCGTACCTTGCAAAATAAAAAATTTACCATAATTCATTGCGTAGATAATATCGAAAAACATGAAATAAATTCTAATTGCGTGTAACAAACATTTCATGAGGATCGGAGGCAG
This sequence comes from Deltaproteobacteria bacterium, assembly GCA_013151635.1. GTDB lineage: Bacteria > Desulfobacterota > Desulfobacteria > Desulfobacterales > Desulfobacteraceae > Desulfobacula. Next base: position 29,245 of record JAADHV010000098.1, read on the forward strand.
ACCGGAGAAACAAAATAGGTTTTCCCTTATTATAACGCTATATGATTCAGCCTTTCTTGTCAGGGGAACTCCACCTGGCAATCAATTCCATACAGCCTTGCTCTCGCTGGAGAAAAAAGCTTTCCTTAAAGGATATC
>JAADHV010000009.1 GCA_013151635.1 Deltaproteobacteria bacterium
TTTGCTCATCGGTTCCTCCTGTATGATTAAGATTGGAACCGAAAATATCATCCCCCGAAATTAAAAGCACGCAGGCTTACCGAAGGGACACATTTAACCAGGTGGGCATAGGAAGCAAAGTCATAAATTCTTGGGGATCTTTTGATATCATAAATTTCATAGAGAATAACCAGGCTGATAATTTTACCGATCCCGGGTAGATCTCATGTCCCCTGGATAAACAAAGGCCATGGGGAATGTACCACCTGATCAGGCTCGCGATCTTATGGGAATTAACTTTATTATTTTTGGCTTTACCGCCATGGATAGCTTTTATGTATAATACATGGCCCAGGATAAATTCGATGTTGTTATCCTCACAGAAATCTGCTACCCAATGCAGGAAGAACATGGGCAACGACCAGATCATCAAGATATGGTTTGATCGCCTTCATGAGTGCATCGGGTGAGGTTTTAATATTTTTGTGGAATTTAACCTGGCTTTTGGAATCCAGGATGCAGACATACATGGATCTTGTATGAAGATCGATGCTACAATAATACTTATGCTGTTTGATATAAAATTTCATTTTGAGTCTTCTCCTTTTTATGTTTTTGGTTTGCACCTTCCAGCATATAGTATGCTGCTTAGAAGGGGAAGGCTCAATTAGTATCAAATTAATCAACTCAGACCATTAACACTCAGGCAAAAATCTGGCCTGAGTGTTAATGGCTGGTTATCATGGCGTTGTTTGGAAAAACGTAATTATAAATTTAAATTAAGAGTTCTGAAAAAAAACAGAAATAAATAAATTCCATACACCGCATTATACCTCTTGAAAGGAGATGCTAATGGAAAAAATAGACTACAAAAAGGAGTTGAAATACCTTTACAAACCTTCAGCGAAGAAAGTTGAAACTGTAGTTGTTCCAAAAATGAACTTTCTCATGCTTGATGGCAAGGGTGACCCAAATACTTCTCAATCATTTCAAGACGCCATTGATACTTTGTATCCTCTTTCATATGTATTGAAATTCATGATTAAAAGGGGAGAAATAGGAATTGATTATGGAGTGTTACCGTTAGAAGGATTGTGGTGGGCAGATGATATGTCATCATTCAGCGTAGAGAACAAAGATGGCTGGAAATGGACGCTTATGATTATGCAGCCGGACCTTGTTACAAATGAAATGGTTCAAGAAGCAATAGAGCAAGTAAGAGTTAAGAAAAATCCAGTATCTTTGCCACTGGTAAGATTTGAATCATTTGAGGAAGGAAAAGTTGCTCAAATAATGCATATTGGTCCATTTTCAGAAGAAGGCCCAACTGTAGAGAAAGTACATTCATTTATTGAAGAAAGTGGAAACCAGAGAAGGGGAAAGCATCACGAGATTTATCTGAGCGATATTAGGCGAGCAGCCCCGGAAAAGTGGAAAACCATTATCAGGCAATCAATGTTATAAAAAGGTATAATCGGGTAGCCGGGGGTTTTAATCCCCAGTCCCCTGCGGCTGATCGCTGTCATGATGGGCCTGTTTTTTGAAAGTGCCCAGTTTAAGCAGATGGCGGACTTTTGTCCGGGCATAGCGCCATAGTTTCCAGTAGCACATCCATAAAATGCAGTAAATTTTTTTTCACAGCCCGGTTTGAACTCATTGTAAGGGCAAGCCCAAGTCCTCTGGATGATAAAGCTGATGTGTTCCTGTAATAACAAATTAACTGGAGCAGGATCGGGACATGTACGTCTCTGGAAGCTGAAAGATGCGTCTGCATAAAGATTATTTGATTTGGTAAAAAAACAGGAGAGATTCCCATGCAATACCGTAAAATACCCAAAACAGGTGAAAAACTTTCTGCTCTTGGCTTTGGCTGTATGCGCCTGCCGGAAAAAAGAGGCAGGATTGATGAAAAACGGGCAAAAGACCAGCTTTTTCAGGCCATTGAAAAAGGTGTGAACTATTTTGATACAGCCATGCCCTATCATATGGGTGCCAGTGAGACATTTCTTGGGAAGGTGTTTGAGGGGCCGTATCGAAAGAAAATAAAACTGGCCACAAAACTTCCTCCCTGGTATGTCAATGATTCTCCAGACATGGACAAGCTTTTTGCAGCCCAGCTCGCCAATCTTAAGACCGGTTATATTGACTATTATCTGCTCCATGCCCTGAATGGCGAATCCTTTAAAAAAATGAAGGAGCTGGGGGCACTTGATTTCCTTAGCCGGCTCAAATCCGAAGGGCGGATAAGAAATGCTGGGTTTTCCTTCCATGGCAGAAAAAAGGATTTTAAAAAGATTGTTGATGCGTATGACTGGGAGTTCTGCCAGATTCAGTATAACTATCTTGACACGGAAAACCAGGCAGGGAAAAAAGGGCTTGAATATGCCGCTGGAAAGGAACTGGGTGTTATCATCATGGAGCCCCTGAGAGGGGGTAATCTCGGGAAAAAACCTCCCAAAAAGATCCAGGCACTCTGGGACCAGGCAGACGTAAAAAGAGAACCTGTTCAATGGTCCCTGGAGTGGATATGGAATCATCCCGAGGTGACAGTTGTTTTATCCGGTATGAATGATGAGGCTCACATTGAACAGAATATTGAAATGGCAGGCAGGGCCTTTCCAGGTACAATATCCCCAAAGGATCTTGAGATAGTAGACGAGGTGGAAAAAGTGTACCTGAGGCTCATGAAAGCGGGCTGCACAGGGTGCCGATATTGCATGCCCTGCCCGTCGGGTGTGAACATTCCCGCCTGCTTTGAATTTTATAACAATTTTCATATGTTTGATGATAAAATCAATGCCGGAATGTTTTATCTTGCAGGCTGCGGCGGCCTTTTTTCCGGGAAACCGGCACTGGCTTCCCAATGCGAAGAATGCGGCGAATGCGAAAAAGTCTGTCCCCAAAATCTCCCCATCATGGACCTGTTAAAAGATGTGAGCCTGGAATTTGAGGGATTTAAATTCAGGATGATGTTAAAAACAGCCAAGGTTATTTTTGGTTTTAAACGGTGGAACATACTTAGAAAACAAAAATAGTCCCAAGGTAAAAATAGTTAATACTTTTTTTACCTTGGGGTTGTTTTTGTAAGAAATTTACCTACACAATAATCAGAAATACTCTAATTGACTTAATACCTTGCTATCTATTATCGTTTTATAACGGGAATCCTCTCGATGGTTTTGTGTTAAAAATTTTTAATTCAATAAAAGGAGAGTAAAAAAAATGAAAAAGTTGTTTGGCTTATTGGCAATTCTGGCACTTTGCATGGCGATTTCAGCGCCAATTGTATCAGCAAAGAAAAAACCCTTTAAAATCAGGTTTTCCCATGTGGTTTCAGAAAATACGCCCAAGGGATGGGGGGCAAAAGAGTTTGCAAGAAGGGTAAACGAGGAGCTTAAGGGAAAAGTGGTTGTAAAAGTATTTCCAAGTTCGCAGCTTTATGGAGATAACCAGGCAATTGAAGCCCTTGCAGCAGGATTCATAGAAATGGCAGCACCTTCTTCAGCAAAATTTGTTGGATCAGTTCCTGCGTTACAGCTTTTTGATATGCCTTTCCTTTTCAAGAATATTCAAACTGTTCATAAAACAGTTGACGGCGAAATCGGTGATGAAATAAGACAAATGTTTGTAAAAAGAGGTCTTGGCATTAAACTGATTACGTTCTGGGACAATGCATTTAAACAATTCTCCTGTAACGTTCGCCCCTTGATTAAACCTGCTGATTTTAAAGGCGTGAAATTCAGAATCATGAGTTCTGATATCCTTGAAGCACAGATGAAAGCCCTTGGCGGAGTTGGTCTTAAGTTGCCCTTCTCTGAGGTTTATAACGCGCTTGAGCAGGGTGTTGTGGACGGCCAGGAGAATACAGCCTCCAATATTTATACAAAAAAATTCTATGAAGTTCAAAAATATATGACATTTTCAAATCATGGATATCTTGGATATGCTGTAATTATGAATCAGAAATTCTGGGATAAGCTGCCAAAAGATATCCAGGCATCTTTATCAAAGATTCTCAGGGAAGTAACAGAAAAAGTAAGGGAAAAAGCAGTTGAACTTGATAGAGAGCAGTCTGCACTGATAAGGGCTTATGCGAAAAAGAGTGGAAAACTTGAAATATTTGATCTGAATGCTGCACAGGTTAAGGCACTCCAAGATGCTGTAGCACCTGTTTATAACCAGTTTACCGATGTAGTTCCGCCATCCTGGATTAAGAAAATCAAAAGCATGTAATAAAATTTTTAATATATGCTCCCAAATATAATTGGTTTTGGGAGCATAAACTTTACAGGTGTTGCAATCATGATACAAAAGGTTGTAAGAATTTGGGATAAATTAGAAGAGATCCTCATCGTTATTCTCATCTCAGTTGCCTCATATCTCTCATTCCAGGAAGTTATTTTAAGGTCGGTATTCAATACGGGCTGGAGCGGTTCCTATGAAATAACAATAATGGCCCTGATATGGTGTACATTCATCGGTGTGAGTCTTGGGATTAAAAAAAATGTTCATATCGGAGTTGATCTTTTAGTCAATAAATTCCCCCCTCCCATTAAAAAATTATTTGTTTATCTTTCCATTCTCTGCTGCCTCATATTCGGGATTGTTATCGCATTCCAAGGATACCAGTTTACAGCTTTTATAAGTAGAAGCCACCTTCTTTCCAGGGATCTTCGAATCCCCATGGAATGGGCATATATGTCCGTACCGGTATGTGGTGTCCTTGTGACATTGCGCTTTATTGAAAAACTTGTTTATGTCATTCAGGGAAAAACCTTTGAGCATGATAAAATAAGTGAGCTTTCAGAGGAAGAAAAGAAGCTCCTGACAGGGATAAAGAAAAAAGGAGATTCATAAATGGAAGTCGGATTAACTCTTTTTGTTATATTTTTTGTATTCCTGCTCATGGGGATTCCTCTTGCAATCTGTCTTGGACTCGCTGTTATTGCAACTTTCTGGTACCATGACACACTGCCGCTTATGGCCGTTGCTCAGCGAATGTACAATGGTCTTGATCAATTTCCTCTAATGGCCATTCCGTTTTTTGTCCTGGCCTCGGGAATCATGACCTCCGGTGGTGTTTCAAAGCGCTTGATCAAGGTCTGTAATGCCTTTGTCGGGCATTTACCCGGAGGTCTTGCCGTGGCATCAATTGTTTCCTGCATGTTTTTTGCAGCCATTTCCGGGTCAAGCCCTTCCACGGTTGTGGCCATAGGATCCATCATGATCCCTGCAATGGTTGCTTCCGGATATGGAGAAAAATACAGTGTGGGTCTTCTTGGTTCCGCAGGATCCCTTGGTATATTGATCCCGCCAAGTATCCCGATGATCGTATATGGTGTTGCAACAGAACAGTCGGTTGGGAAGCTTTTTATGGCAGGTGTGGGGCCCGGCCTGTTTATGGGCGGCATGTTTATTGCTACTGCCGTTATCGTTGCCAAATACAAAGGATTCGGCGGCTCCCAGCCGGTCCCCTGGAAAGAAAGAATGGCAGCCCTTGTGGATGCAAGCTGGGGGCTTTTCATGCCGGTTCTTGTTCTTGGGGGGATTTACGGCGGAATTTTTACGCCAACCGAGGCTGCGGCTGTATCGGTTGTCTATTCTCTTTTTGTCGGGCTTTTTATTTACAAGGACATGAAATTCAGTGATATTCCAAGGGTTTTTTCAAGGTCGGCGATTACCATGTCTATGGTTTTATTTATCATTACAACGGCAATGCTTTTCGCCTTTATTTTGACATCTGAAGGTATCCCCGGGGCCATTGCCGATTTTATTATCGAACATGCGGTTACTCCCTGGGTATTCCTGTTATTTGTAAATATCCTGCTCTATTTTGTCGGTGACTTTATGGAGCCAAGTTCTGCAATTTTGATTCTGGCTCCATTGTTTTTGCCCATTGTACTGAAACTTGGAATTGATCCTATTCATTTTGGTATAATTATGACCGTGAATATGGAAATCGGAATGATTACGCCTCCTGTGGGGCTCAACCTGTTTGTGGCATCCGGAATTTCAGGACTCTCCCTCTGGGACGTGTTCAGGGGCGCCGCGCCTTTTATGGTCATTATGCTTATCGGGCTTGCAATCATTACTTATATACCAATCATTTCCCTCTGGTTTCCAAAATTGCTTTATGGCACCATGTTTTAAATTTTAAAAAAGCACCCCTGAAGGGTTTTGCCTCGGGGGTGCTTTTTTAAACGATTTATTTCTTTTTTCCAGTCATTTAAAAAAATTAGTTGCATCATCAACGGTTTTATAGAATATTATGTGGAAAAGGCTTAAAACACCTGAGTAAAATTGGACATGATGATATTTACCTATTGATTTGATAATAATTTTAACCGGGAAATAAGAAATATTTACATGGAAACATTTGAGAAAGTCATTGATTCGTCTATTGCATATCTTGTGGGTCGAACCTCCAGATCAATTATTAAAAGGCTGACTAAAAAATTTTTGGATGCCGGGTTTGACGTAAGCTATGAGCAGTGGAGCATACTTGTTCACCTGTATCGAAAAGACGGGCAGACTCAGCAGGAGCTTTCCAATATTGCCGTTAAGGACAAGGCTGCCATCACAAGGCTTTTAAATGTCCTGGAAAAAAAGAACATTGTGTTAAGAATCCCGGACAGGAATGATAAGCGAAGCAAGCTTGTCTATCTCACCAATAAAGCCAAGGAGTTTAAGGCCCAGTTAATTGCCATTGTCGAAGATTTATTAGAGGAGGCGGAGCATGGGATTGAGCCTGGCGAAATTGCCGGATGCAAAGCCACATTAAATAAAATATTTTCTAATTTTGACAGGCTGAATCATTAGTGTTTTTAAATTTACAGCTCAACCAGTTTATTTTGGATGGCATACCTGGACAGCTCGGCATTGTTTCTTAAATTTAATTTTTTTAATATCCTTGACCTGTAAGTATCAACCGTTTTGATACTTATGTTATAGGAGGTTGCGATTTCCCTGTTTGTCGAACCCATGGCAAGCTTTCGCAATACCTGGAGCTCCCTCATGGACAGGGATTCTGTGGGGCTGCCGCTTTTGTTTCCCCTTATCACTTTAAGAGCTAAAGCCTCACTTGCCTTTTCAGTCAAATATCTTCCCCCGGCATGGATTTTTTTTACGGCCGCCACAAGCTGTTCAGGAGCGGACTGCTTTGTGACATATCCCCGGGCGCCTGCTTCTATTGCCCTTATCACATACTGCTCTTCATCATGCATTGTTAGAATAAGCACAGGCACATCAGTGCAATAAGAGTTAAGGCGGGTCACCACTTCAAGCCCATCCATGCCCGGCATTGAAATATCAATCACAGCCACATCAGGTTTTTTATTCATGGCCTCATCCAGTGCTGCTTCCCCGTCGGCAGCTTCGGCAATCACCTCGATTTCATTGCTGTCTTCCAGGACTTTTCTCAAGCCTTCCCTGACAATACTGTGGTCATCTGCAAGAAGCACCTTAATCATAAATTATCCTTTCACTTTTACTTTACAGCAAATAATTGTACCTTCTGACAATCGGGAAGATATGTCAAGTTTTCCGCCAACAAGATTAGCCCGCTCTCTCATCCCCTCAAGGCCGAATCCGCTAAAATCGTTATCGTTAAGGGCATCAAAGCCGCACCCGTTGTCCTCTATGGTTAGAATGATCCCCTCTTCATCGTTTTTAAGTTCAACCGTTATGGTGGTGGCGTTTGAGTACCGAAGGGAGTTGGTTACGGCTTCCTGACCAATCCTGTATAAGGCCGTTGCAATGGTGTCATTGATTTTTGGAATTTCATCATGTTTGAATACACAAGAAACATTGGAACGTTTCTCAAAATCCAGGAGTAATGATTCCAGTGCATCGGCAAGTCCCAGGTCATCCAGCACCCGAGGTCTTAAGCGATAGGCCATGTCTCTTACATCATTAATGGTATCGTCTATTAACGAACACATTTTCCCTGCCCTGTTTTTGGCGCTTTCATTAACATCGGTTAAATATTTTTCAACCCAGACGGCATCAATGCGAAGGGCTGTCAGCACCTGTCCCAGGTGATCGTGGAGTTCCCTTGCCATGAGAGCTTTTTCCCTTTCCTGGGATGCAATGATATTTTTGGACAGGTTTTTAAGGTTATCCTGGGCTTTTTCAAGCTGGGCAGTCCTCTTTTTTACCTGCTGTGCCAGGTCATGGGAATGTTGGGACAGTTTTTCCTTGGCGATTTGCAGGGCCTTCTGCGCGCGGTTTTTTTCTGTTACATCCACACTCACTGCAAGAGATCTTATGATATTATTGTTTTCATCCCTGACCCCGTAACAGGAAAGCATGATATCCATTTTCTCCCCGTTTTTTTTAACATAGGTGTATGGGACATCTTTACAAAAGCCTGAACTGAAAAACCTGGGAAAGATCACTTTAATGGCATATTTTTTTGATTCAGGCGTAAAAAAGTTTACGAGCTGTTTGCCGATGACATCTTCCCTTTTGCACCCCATTACCTCTACCCAGTGGTCGGAAACCCTGATAATCCTGCCTTCAATATCAATTGAATGAAGCATGGCAGGAGTTTTATTGTAGATATGCCTGTACCTTTCTTCGCTGAGCCTAAGCTCTTTTTCAACTTTTTTCCGTTTTGTTATTTCATGGATTCCCAATTGGTAAAGAATAAATACCAGGATACCGGTCAGGATTAAGACAGATGTGATAACAGGTCCTATAATCCTGACAAAGGGTTCTGATACCTGTTTTTCAATTTCTTTTAAATTTCTTAAATTAATGATTCTCCATTCAGGATAATTTGCTACACCAAGGCTTGTAAACAGGTATCTGTCCTTGTTATTTTTTGTTATATAACCTGTCTGGCTTGTTGAAAATCCGCTCCAGGCCCAGGGCCCATTGCCAAATTGCCGCGAATTTTTTATTTTATTGATTTTTTTTTCATTAAGTTTCCACAAAAGTTTGAACCTTAAATCGTCTTTGTTGGAAATAAAAATAACACCGTCCGGGTTAATAAAAAGGAGGGTATTACGGGATTTTGGAAACAGCTTTGTTTCAACAAACTCCACTGAAGCCTTGATGACTGCGACGCCTATAATATCGCTATGGTTTCTGCCATAAACAGGGTGAGAATAATAAACACCTCTTTTTATAGAAGTGGTGCCAAGGGCAAGATAGGTTGCAGGTTTGCCATTGATGGCTTTTTTATAATAGGGCCGGAAAGAAAAGTCTTTTCCAACAAAACTGTCGCGGGCATTCCTGTTGCTTGAGCATAAGGTAATCCCGTTTTTATCCATAAGATAGCTCACCTCAAGGTCAAGGGATTCTGTAAAATTGTCAAGGATCAGGTTGGCCTGGTAAATTGATTCCAGGCTGGTATCTTTAAGCACTTCTTTTAATTCTTTTATGCCTGAAAGGGTTTTAACAGGTTTGATATGCTCGGAAAGATAGGAGGAAAGCTGGTCAGTTAAAAGTTTCAGCCGTGAATAGGCATCTGCTTCGGTTTTTTGAAAAGCAGCTTTTCTAAACGAGTGATAATATAAAAGCCCGCCGGCTGAAGCTGATAAAAAAGCAAACAGAGCCAGTATCAATATAATTAGTCGAAGTCGCATGAAAATAAGTATATCTGTATGCCAGGACTTTTTCAATGGAAAGTCCTGATGTTTTTTGATTGTACTTGCCTGTATTTACTTTGTTATGCTAAAAATGATTTGATATCATCAGAGTACAATTCATAAAATCATTCTATACATTTGCACATTAATTTTTCTTGATTATCATTTTGTAGCCGGTTTTTGAATCCTGGCTTTCAAAAACCGAAAAATTACTAAAGGGTTTCTCAATTTCCGTGGACGAAAAAACCCCTTTTAAGATGGTCCCGGGAAATGCTTTTTTATTTATTTTTATTTGCGAAACATTTTTTTGTTTCCTTGTCCATTCAAAAAAAGCAAACAGGTCTATCTGAAGCTCTGAAATTTTTCTCTTGATTTTTGGCTCAAGCAGTTTGATTTTTTTTTCAATCAATGCTTTTTCTTTTTCATATTTCTTTTTTAATGCATTTAATTCTTTTAATGAAGAAATGGATGCATCCATTCTTTTTTCGAAATTATTTATCAGTCGCACAATATTTTTTAATTTTTCTTTTTTAAAAGAGTCTTTTTTCTTTTTAAACTCACATGATAGTTTTTTCTTTTTGTTTTTTGCGCGGTCATGGAAAATTTTCAGTTCAATCATTTTTTGAAATGTTTTTTTTGCAAAAGAGTCTTGCTCGTCCCTGTTTTCTTTCAGCTCGTCAAGTTTAAGGCTGACTTTTTTTAACTGCTGATTAACCTGCTTTGTTTTTTCTAAAATATGATGTTCTGTTCCAGCCCCTATTACACACCCTTTTGTCCTGTTGTTACCGGTGCCGGCTATCTCTATCCCTTTTTTGCCGTACAGGGTCGACGAAATCACCCGGCATTGGCCTGAGTCTATTTTGCCGCTGCTGAAGATTTGCGAATCAATGATTTCATTTTCAATATAAACATTTCCAAACGTTTCGATCCTGCAATTATGAAGATATCGCGCATGAATATCACCCTGAGCACTGATAACTGAATCTGTAATGCCGATACTTGACCGCACGCTGCCAATAGCCTCAATCCTGGCCCCCCTGATTTCCCTTGCAATAATTTCTCCTGCACGGACAGGATAGGCACCTGTCAAAACACCTGAAATATTTAAATTTGCATAATTTTCAAGGGGGCCGTATTTTAGATCAGCATCTTCAAGAACATTAATTTTCGGATGTATATAAAGCTTTCTTTCAATGGAAAGGGAAGGGAATCCTGTTTTGCCGGCAAAAGCCTTTGTAGCGTCTTTTGACAGTCTTGTCCCGGCCGCACACCTGAAAGTGAAATCATAGCCTTTTGCCTGTTCAATATTATTCCCGAACAGGTCTTTTTTTAAATATGCATCACCCCTGAATTGCTGTTCAGCCAATGTTTCACCCTTGTTTTTGGCTTCAGTGTCTATTTTATCCGTATCAAAATGATAAACAGCTTTTCTGCTTTTTATCAATTCCAGAGAAAAATCCTGTTTTGCAGCAATGAATTCTATATTTCCCATATCAAGATTGCACTGGAGAACGGCATCCGGATAAATTCCAAATTGTATTCCCCTTGTCTCAAGTGCCTGCTTGACAGACTTTAAACCAAAGCTTTTGGCATCTTTTTTAATTTTTATAACCGCTTCCATTTGATCCTGGCTGACACTGATATTGATTGCAGGGTCCTCACTTTTGTCTTTCCCTTTAATACGTTCCTGTTCTTTTAGGACAAGGTCTTTCTGGTCTTTAGTTAAAAAATTTAACTCAACCATGATGTCGCCGAGAATTCGAATTTTATTTTGTTTTTCAAATTCGTCTTCCTGGACTTTTTGGGCGATCTTAACTTCCCGCCTGGAAGAAATACCTTTTTCAATAACACTTGCTGCAAATTCCTGGTCCAGCACCTTGATTTTTAAAAACTGTTTTTCATACCCTGAAAGATTTATGTCTTTATCAAGTGTTTTTTCATCCTTTAAGCCGGCATATTCTGCTTGATCCGAATCAAAGATTTTTTCTGCCTGGGTATCAAGAAATGTCTGTTCTTTTAAAATCGTATTTTTCTGTTTTGCCGTGATAGCACGGGATTCAACCAGGATATCTCCTATAAGCTTTTTGATTTTTGTCCGTTTAAATTCTTTTTTCTGGTGTAAAAGGGCCTTTTCCACATCTTGTGTTGTCGCAAATCCTTTTTCAACGGCGATTTTACCAAATTCTTCACCCCTTTTTTTAATAATAAGGTATTCCCGGATCAGTTTTAAAAGCCCGATCTGGTATTGGGTGGCAAATTTCTGGGTCTTCAAAAGCGTGTCAAAATCAATAGTATGCCCTTGTTTTTGTTTGAGTGAATATAATTTGTTGATATTTAGATATTGTTCATTGGTGATGGTGCCGTATTGCAGGGCAAGCGCGGGCAGAGAAGGGATTTGATTCAATTGTTCCAAATTCTATTCTTCCATGTTTTGTAAAAAGGTTAAAACCACTTGTTGACTAAAGATAGAAAATTTATGGAATAAAGTAAACGATTTCGTGAATCCCTGATTAAGGTTTTTAAATTTATACGATATGACCGGGATCAATATAGGTTTCAAAATGTTCTTTTAAAAGGGTATAGTCTCTTTCTTTTAAAGAAAGCATATCATCACAAGAAAAGTTTGCATCCAATCCTATTGTTTTTAACCATTTCGATAAAATCTGAGCTGAGTCAAAAAAACCATGCATGTAAGTTCCGGCCACCCTGCCGTCCTCAGACAGGCATCCATCTGTGCCTGAACACGGCCTGCAATTTGTGGTATTTATCCCGATCAGGGGTGTGCCCCCACGCAGGCTTGTAAATCCCATATGTATTTCATAACCTTTTCCTTTTGCATCCCCCCATTGAAAATCATTTAAAGTGGTTGTCTTAGGTGCCTTTAATACGGTTTGGACAGGTAATAAATTCAGGGCTTTTGTTCTTCCCTTTGCACCTTCAATGCCGTTTGGATCATCAACATACCGGCCAAGCATCTGGTACCCCCCGCAAATTCCTAAAATATACCCGTTTGATTTATAATATTTTTCCAGGGGTCTTTTAAAGTTTTTCAACAGCCAGTCAAGGTCATCCCTGGTATTTTTTGAACCTGGGATAATTATGGCCTTGAATTTTGACAAATGATCCGGCCGGTCAATAAAAATTGTTTGAATGCCCTTTGTTTGTGAGAGAGCATGGAAATCAGTAAAATTTGCAATATGGGGCAGCCTGATGATACCAATGGCAGGAATGCCGGGGTTGAACTCATTGAAATTATTGCATTCTTCAATTTCAACTGAATCTTCCGCATCAATTTTAAAATGAGTATACCATGGCAAAACCCCCAGCACCTTTTTTTGTGTCTTATTTTCAATCCAGGAAATTCCATCCTTGAAAAGGGCAATGTCTCCCCTGAACCGGTTGATAATGAATCCTTTCACCATATCCTGGTGTTTTTGCGAAAGGCATTCAAGGGTACCGACAATTTGTGCAAATACTCCTCCCCTGTGAATATCCGCAGCAAGAATAACATCTGCGTTGGCATATTCTGCCATGGCAAAGTTTACAATATCACTGGGCATAAGGTTGACTTCGGCGCATGACCCTGCCCCTTCCAGGATAATTCGGTTGCATGTCCTTGATAATCTGTCAAATGCCTTGCAGGCTTCCTTAAAATAAAAGCCTTTGTTTTTATGATAGTCCATAGCAGTAAAATTGCCATGGACCTTTCCGTTCAGGATGACCTGGGACTGCTTTTCCCCTGTTGGTTTTAAAAGGATGGGATTCATATTAACATGGGGAACAATTTTTGAAGCTTCTGCCTGCACAATCTGAGCCCGCCCCATTTCAAGACCCTCCGGTGTAATCCCTGAATTATTGGACATATTCTGGGCTTTGAAAGGAGCTATTTCTTCGCCTTTATCTGCAAGAGATCTGCAAAGAGCTGCCGCGATTATACTTTTCCCGACATCAGAGCCGGTCCCTAAAATGGCAATATTTTTTTTCATCATTTTTCGATTCCAACCCTGGCGGCCACGCCTTTTTTGTAATAATGTTTGATCTCTTTCATTTCCGTAACAAGGTCTGCTTTTTCAATTATTCTGTCAGTTGCCCCCCGGCCTGTGATTACAAGTTCTACATTGTCAGGTTTCATATCCATCAATGCAAGAAGTTCTTCTTCTGTTATGAGATTGAGCATAAGTGCAACATTTGCTTCTTCTGCAATTACCAGATCATGCTTTCTGCCTTTTAGAATCTCACATAGCTTCAAATATCCCCTGGCCCCGGCAGCTATATCTTCATTTGAAGGTTTGCCTTTGACAAATTTGCCAAGGCCGTATTGTTTAACCTCAATATTATCTAATTGGGACAAAGCCTTGATTTCAGAGTAATCCCCTTTTTTTAAGAACTGAACAATATAAACCTTAAGACCAGCACCGGCGGCCCGGATGGCAAGCCCCAGGCTTGCCGTTGTTTTTCCCTTGCCATTACCGGTGTATACTTGAATATATCTTTTCATATATAGTCTCCTGACAGGTTTGAGTATTCTTAAATATCATATTTTTTTGAATATCCCCTGGGGGTAAATAAAAAATCAAGATATCTAAGGGAAGCACTTGAGCCGATAAAAACCACGGTCTGCATCCCGACATCACCTGTATTCATTTTATCCAGGGTAGTAAAAGAAACCTGCTGGTTTTCCCTCATGGCACCTGTGACAATGCTAACAGGAGTCATAGCCTTCCTGTGTTCTAATATTAGTTCCTGGGCCCTTTTTAGCTGCCAGGTTCTTTTCTTGCTTTTAGGGTTATACAATACAATTACAAAATCCGCCATGGCGGCACAGGTTAAACGTTTTTCAATTTTTTCCCAGGGGGTTAAAAGATCACTTAAAGAAATGGCTGCAAAATCATGGGTCAAAGGTGCTCCTGCAAGGGCTGCGCCTGCTGCCAGGGCCGGGATTCCCGGAACAATTTCAAGAAAAAGGCCGTCCTCTATTTTGGGTTGGCTTTTTTTGCCCTGAGTTCTTACAAGGTTTATCCCACGCTGCATGCAGATCTCAAAAACAAGGCCTGCCATAGCATAAATACCCGGGTCGCCCCCTGAAACAAGAGCACATGATCTCCCAGCCAAGGCCTGGTCTATTGCTTTTTCGACTCTTTCGACTTCTTTCATCATACCTGTTGATATTATTTCCTTATCTTTGACAAGGTCAAAAATCAAATCAATATAAGTTGTGTATCCTGCAACACAATCTGCAACACAATCAACCTCTTTTAAAATCTCAATTGCCCTGCCTGACATATAGGCAGTATTGCCAGGGCCTGTCCCGATCACATAAAGTATCATTTTTTTATTGCCACTGCTATTGTGACATCCTTGTTTTTTTTCTTTGGGACAATCAGTCTCCCGTTGCCGGCTGACAGTATTGCTGCTGCTTCGCATACGCTTTTAACTCCTAAATGTTTCTCAACCATCTTTGATGGTGTCATAATTGTCTTAACTGAGTTTAATTCTTTTTTGCCGTAAAAATCCATCTTGATTTTCATTTCCCTGGAAAGTGCTAATAAACCCGGCTCATCTTTTTTGACCTCAGTAGTCGCAAACCTCCTTATACTGGCAGGAGACAGGCCTCCTTTTTTTAAAACCTTTAATAAAAACAGTTTGATTTCTTTTAGGCCTGTGTTCCTGTTGCATCCTATCCCAATATTTAATACAGGTGGTCTTAAAATTAAGGTTCCACGTGAAACGTTTTTGATTTCATAAGAACAATATATTTTTCCTTTTGCCGTGCCAATATCAGCAGCGCTTGTCAGGAAAGTATCCGGCAGATGGTTTTTAAGAAATCCTGATGGATCATATAAATCAACAGGTACCCCCATGAGAAATGCCATGTTAACATGTTTTATGTTTTCAGGGGTCTCGATAAAAAGTTTTCTTTTTTTTGCTATAATATCAATGGCCGGAAGAAAATTAGTATCAGTTGCAGTGGTAATAACGGGTGCGGCGTTAATGGCACCGGCGATTTCTTTTGTAAGTAGATTAGCACCACCCAGATGGCCGGATATCAGGCTGATGGCGTGGTTGCCATTATCATCCACAACCACTACGGCAGGATCAATGGTTTTTGATTTTAATAAAGGAGCAATTATGCGGACCGCGATCCCTGTGGAAAATATAAAAACATGCCCCTGGAACTTATTAAACCTGTAATGGATTTCTTTGGATAATTTTTTAAATATAAATGTGTTTTTTCCACTTCTGGTTTTTTTTATAATTCCGGAAGAAAAAAAAAGGGTTGAATCTTTAAAGCCGGCTTTTATTTTCAGAGCTATGCCTTTCCCATTTGGAGTAATACACCAGATGGCAATGGGACCTGAAAAAACTTTATTATTCTGCGTTTCTATATCCATGAGAAAATTTTGAATCATATAGTTTGGATTTTAAAATGTCATGATTTTTTATGCTTGCCGCAACGGATTTTCCAACTATTATCAGTGCATGTCTTGTGATAGAATTTTCCTTGCAGGTTTTGACAAGCTTTTTTATCTTTGTATAAAATATTTTTTCATCAGGGTGGCTGACCTTATAAGCCACAGCACACAAAGCTTCTTTGCCATAGTGGTTTTCCAGTATTTCCTGAACTTTTCTGGCATGTCCAATGCTGAGATAAATAGCCATGGATGACCTGTGGGATGCAAGTTTTTCCAGATCTTCGGATTCGGGAACAGTTGTTCTCCCTGATATCCTGGTTAAAATCAGGGTCTGACTCACTTCGGGAAGCGTATATTCCATATTCATTTTTGAAGATGCGGCAAACGCGGCTGTAACACCAGGGATAACCCTGTATGGTATATCTATTTTTTCAAGTCCCCGCATTTGCTCAAAAATAGCACCATAAAGAGAGGGGTCACCTGTATGAAGGCGAATAATTTTTTTGCCCCTGTCATGATAGGTTTTTATTGTATTGATTATCTGCCCTAAGTCCATACCGGCGCTGGATTTTGTTTCAGTGTCTTTGCCCTTCCATGCCAGCACGGCTTCCGGCACTAAAGAGCCTGCATAAATTATAAGGTCTGCTTTTTTGAGCGCATTCATGGCTTTAACAGTAATAAGCTCGGGATCGCCGGGCCCGGCACCTGCAAAAATAACCTTGTTTGTATTTTTATTCATAAAGGATTCCTGTTTTCAGTTTTTGATCCTGTGATAATCCAAACCGGGTTCAATGCTTCAAGCCGGTCTCCAAACGGCATTCCTTTGGATCTGGACACCTGGATTTGAACAACTCTGGGGTTAAATTTATATTCTTTTAATCGCTTTAAAGCAATATTAAGGTTTTGCAGCAATATGGTATTGATAACAATAATGCCTGAAGGAGCAAGCCTGGCACATGAAACCTTTATTATTTGTTCAAGGTTTTCTCCCCCGCCGCCTATAAAAATTCTGTCAGGTGTTTTTAGTTCATCAACTCCTTCAGGAAAGGCAATATTCAATACCCTTACGTTGGAGCA
Organism: Deltaproteobacteria bacterium; assembly: GCA_013151635.1. Classification (GTDB taxonomy): domain Bacteria; phylum Desulfobacterota; class Desulfobacteria; order Desulfobacterales; family Desulfobacteraceae; genus Desulfobacula. The sequence continues at coordinate 17,063 of JAADHV010000009.1, forward strand.
ATTAAATTTTTTAATATTATGAACTATATCCTCAATTCTTCCGGGGTGCTTTTCAATGGCAAACACGCGGCCCCGGGGGACCTGAAAGGATGCTTCAATACCAATGGAACCGGAACCTGATCCGATATCCCATAAAACATGATCATTTTTAACCAGTTTTAATTTGGAAAGTGTAATGCTTCTGACTTCTGATTTGGTAATCAGTCCTTTTGAATGTTTAAACAAAGAATCATCCATGCCTGCATATGTTTCATATGAAACCTGCGGTTTTATCTTTCCGTGTTTTATGAGGATTACAATATTTGGCTGCAAAAAGCTTTTCTTGCCTATAAGGTCTATATTTTCAAACCATGTGGTCCTTTGATCCTTTGAGCCTAATTTTTCCAGAACACAAACATTGAAGTCATACATGCCTTCTTTTATTAATTCTGAGGCAATGAATCCAGGGCCAGATTCCGGCCCTGTTAAAAATACAATTTTGTTTTCTCCTGCAAGGTTTGAAAAAGAAAAATTTTTAGTTTGTTTTTCATGCAGGCTGATAATTTTTGCGTCGTGCCAGGGCTCTTTTATCGCTGCAAAAGCAGCAGAGACAGAGGAGATATTTGAATGAATGCGAAGGTGCTGTTTTTCAAAATATTTAGTAAATGTGGAGCCAATACCATGAAATAAAGGATCACCTGAAGCAAGGACAACAATTTTCCTGGTGGACATTTTTCTTTTAACAATATCAACAATGTTTTTAATTGGGCCCTTGATGGTAATTTTTTCTTTTTGAAGCGAATCAAATATTTCAAGATGGCGTTTGCCGCCAACCAGCACATCGCAGTTTTGAATAATTTCCAGATGTTTTCGGGTCAGGTCTTTTTTCCCCTGTCCGATACCGATAATGTCAATTGGATTCATATTATCCCACCATATAGTAAAGGGTTCCCAAAAATATGATACTCAATATCCTGAATAACTGGCCTGACAATAACAATTGCAGTCCCATTTTAGGAGAGAAAATTCCCATATATCTTGGCAGCTGGTGGCGAAGCGCCCTTATGGGAAATGCAAGTATATTCCCAAGCAGCAAAGCTATTACGGTTTCTTTCATACTTAGGACACCTGCATTCATTAATGCTCCTGCAGCTGCAAACCCGGATGTAAACTCGGCGGCAAAGCTTAAAATAACAACAGAAAAAGATTGAACAGGTATGATCGTAAGCGTGATAAAGTGGGACATGGATTTGTTCAGGTAATCAAAAAACCCGTTTAGATTTAATATGAAAACAAAGGTATATATCGGCAGAACCCAGATAATAATGTTTGTTATACGTGACGGCAGCTTTAATTTTATTTTGCTCAATATGGCTGAAATGTCTTTTTTTTCATCTTTCCCGGTCGGATCAGCTTGAATTTGTATTTGATCATTATTGTGTTTTTTTAAGTATAATCGTCCGAAAACAAGAAAGCAACTTGTCCTCAGAACTGTAGCCAGAAAGGTAATAATAAGATATAAGAGTCCTGCTTTTCCTGTCAGGGGCAGGATGATAAACAAAGTTGTCGGCAAGTGCAGGAAAAAGGCCGGGAACTGGTTCACAAAATTTGATAAAAATAATTGCATTCTGCTGATCTTGCCGTCTTCGTAAAAATCCAGGAGCATGGCATTGGCACTTGCCCCTGAGATAAAAGCTGTCGTAAAGGCAGCGCTGCACTTGTTCCCAAGATTTGAAAACCTGAAAAACGGTCTGGCAAGAACTGCAACCTGCCTTGTCCAGCCAAGGCTTTCAATCAATTGCCCTGCGAAAAGCCCGATGGAAATAAACACGATAAGCCGAAACAATGGTATGCCAAGCTTTTTTATGCATAGGGCAAGGCTGATTTTTTCAAAATATATCAGGCTGAAAATCAAACAGATAAGGGTGAAAAGTACTGAAAACCCGAGGTTTCTATAATTTATTTTATTTTGTTTCATTTGGATGCCAGTATCAATGTCCAGTAATCAGGTGCCCTTTTTTCAAGTTTATTAAAATCTTTAATAATCTCTTCATTTTCCCTGCCGCATTTTGAAACAGCAACGCATCTATTGTTTAACCCTGTCTCTTTTAAGGCTTTGTTAATGTCCTTTATGTTTTTATAGGCTTTTACAACAGCAACATTTTCAACACCATCTATGTTTCTTATCCTTTGGCCTCCATAAGCTCCTGAAGTTATGAGCAGAGATTCTTCACCCTCCACAAGAATCCTGTTCAACCTTGCTGATGCAGCATGAAAAGATGTTATTCCAGGGATTGTCTCAATATCAGCTTCCGGCATCACACAGTCCATTTTTTTTAAAATATAGCCAAAAGTGGAATAAGTTGTGGGATCGCCAAGAGTCAAAAATACTGCATTTTTCCCTTGTTTTAGAAATACTGCTATTTTTTTTGCATTCCTTGTCCATGCAGCTTCAGTTTCTCTGGCATCTTTGGTCATGGGAAAGGACAGCTTTTCTATTGTGGCAGTAGAGGATATATAAGGAGATGCAATTTCAACAGCAAGGCTATATGTGTTTTTTGTCGATGCCGCAGTAAAAATAATATCTGCTCCCTTAATAATCCTGACGGCCTTTATTGTTATCAATTCAGGGTCTCCTGGTCCAACACCTACCCCGAATAGTTTTCCTGTTTTTTCCATTATTTTTCCTTTTCAAGTTGTTCGCTAGTAAAAATATCAGGATAAAGGAGCATTCCAATTGCTGCAATACCTTTATAAAGCCTGGGAACAGGCCGGGACACGATATCTTCATCAATCAGGTATATTTGATTGTTTTTTATGGCTTTAATCACACTGAATCCAGGCTCTTTTTTTATCTGTTCAATGCTCACAGAATTCATTACCCCTTTTTGAGCAAGGAATACATCTATTTGTGAGGCTTTTGCAAGGATTTGCTCCTTTCCGTAGATGGCAATATTGGTTCTTCTTGATGCCTTTGCATCAGACGCCACATTGATTCCGCCTGCGGTTTCAAGGGCAAAGATCTGAATGGCTCCGGGGGTAAAGGTTTTCATCCTTGTATGGATGGCTTCAAAATAAACCTTTTTTTTCGGATGAATCCCGTGGGTCAATGCTTTGATATAATGGATTTTTTCTGAAAATACCCGGACCAGTTTCTCAGCCTCTTGCTTTTTTCCGGTCAAAATACCAAGTTTAATCCAGTAATCATACATCTCGTTGATATTGGACGGTTGAAGGGAAATCACTGTAATACCGGATTTTTCAAGACGGTTGATCAATTTGGGATAGCCATGATCAATCATCGGCCGTATCAGAACAAGATCAGGCATGGCGGCTAAAAATTTTTCAGGGTCATCATGATAGGAAAACCTTGGTTTCTTCTCCACCTGCGCCGGAAAAGTATCATTAATGCTGACACCAATTATATGGTTTTCAAGGCCAAGATAATAAAGATTTTCCGTATGGGCCCCATAAAGAGAAACAATCCGGGTAAAAGGTTTGGAAAAATTGATCTGCCGGCCGCTTTTGTCTGTCAGTGTCCATGCAAAGCAATCTGAAAAGATCATAAAGGCAATAAAAAAAGCCATTCCTGTTATGCATTTAAACCGGCGGATAGTACACCTGCTTTGCTTGAACATGTTCATTATACTCAATAATAGAGTCCACATTGAATACCTCTTTAATTATGGGTTGCGTCAGGACATCCCCGGACCTGCCAAATGCTTTTATACGGCCCTGTTTCAATATCAGCAGAACATCAGACCAGCTTGAAGCAAGGTTCAGATCATGGAAAACATTGATCACCAGTTTATTTTTATTTTTTACAGCCTGCTTTATAAGGTGCAGCATTTGCAGGGTATGGTGAATATCCATGCTGGAGAATGCTTCATCCAATAAAAGAATCGGTGTGTCCTGGCACAGCGCCCGGGCAAATACGCACCGCTGTTTTTCCCCCCCGGAAAGCTCGTTGATTTTCCTGTTCTGCAAATGCTGAATTCCACACTGCATCATTATCTTGTTTGCTTTTTTAATATCCTTTTTTGAAGGGGGAGAGAATCTTGGTATATAAGGGTGCCTTCCCATCATTACGACTTCTTTGACAAAAAAAGGAAAGTTGATGGCATAGTCCTGAGAAACCAGGGCGATTTTCCTTGCTATTTCAGTTTTGGACCATGCCGGGATTCGCCTCTGGTCAATATCAACATGGCCTTTGCAAGGGGCTAAGAAACCGGAAATTAAATCAAGCAGAGTAGTCTTTCCGCTGCCATTCGGACCGATGATGGAATAAAAATTTCCCGGCACAAAAGAGCAGCTCAAATCTTTAATGATGGCCTCATGGTCATAAGCAAACGAGATATTGTGCAAGGTGATTTTCATTATCTGCCCTATTTGAACCTGCTTTTTTTAAAGATCCAGCAGAAAACAGGTCCTCCTGTCAAAGCCGTGAGAACCCCGATGGGAATTTCATGGGGCAGCACCGCACGGGTAACAGTATCTGCAAATAATAACAGAAAAGCTCCTGTAAGCATGGACAAAGGAATCAGTTTTCGATTGTCAGGCCCTGTTATCAATCTTACCATATGGGGAACCAGAAGACCCACGAATCCAATGATGCCGGAGACGGAGACACAGATGGCAGCAAGCATGGATCCTGTGACCAGGAGAATAAGGGTGACCTTTTTCAGGTTTACGCCAAGGCTTGTCGCTGATTTTGCCCCAAGGGAAATTAAATTCAGATCCCTTGCAAAAAAGAGTGAAATTAAAATGCCTGCTAAAAGAAAAGAAGCAACAATTAAAACATCAGGCCATGTTTTAGATGCAAAACTTCCCATGAGCCAGAAAATTATAACGGAAACCTGCTCATTGGCAATAAACTTTAAAAAGCTGATCCCCGCGGAAAGGATGGCACCAACAATAATTCCTGACAAAATCAGGTTGTTTGAAGAAAATCCAATCAGAGGATTTTTTGACGAATAGGATAAAAAGATGACAAGAAAAAGGGTAAGGCAGGCCCCGGTAAAAGCAAAAGCCGGGACAGAAACAAATGCAGCGCCAAGGTTTAATAAGATCGCAATGCTTGCGCCAAATGCAGCACCAGCTGACAGGCCAAGAGTATAAGGATCGGCTAAAGGGTTTAACAATATCCCCTGGAACAAAGCCCCGGATATGGAAAGGGCGGCCCCAACGAGTGTACAGGTTAGTATCCTTGGCAGCCGCACATCAAAAATAATAGTAAAAAAGATTTCATTGGCAGCTTTTGCCGTTTGAGAATCACCAAAGAATTTTTCCGTAAGTATGCTCAGAATATCGCTTATCGGAATTTGAACATACCCCATTGAAAGGGAAACCAGAATCATGAAAAGAAGAAAAAGGGAGAAAAGGACCACCAGATATCCTGTTCTCCCTTTTAATATGGCAACCGGCATACTCAAATTACTGCCATAATTTACAGGTGCGGACACCTGAAACTCTTACACAGATTAAAAAGATCTGTGAAGTGATTGTATAGTTTGTTTTTTGTGGTTCCAAAAAATCTGAAGGCGTTTATCTGTGGCAGCAAATCATGGTATTGTTCCATGTGGAACAAATGAGTGGGTCGGACGGCAAACTTTAGTTTTTCCATAGCAAACAATTCCTCGGTCATTAATTATTTTCAACAACACGAGACAGGGTATAAATAAAGAAACCCATACCAGAACCTGTCTGAGTATGGGAACCGTTTTTATCCTCATTTTGTTGATCTGCCCTGAGCCTCGCAAGTAACATGATCAAACATTCAGGCAGGTTTTCTGACTTCCGGATCAATTTACTTGCCACACCTTCCCGTTAAATCAATTAACTAAATCTGTTGAACAGTGGTATATGTGGCTTTCATTCCCGGTAACAGCGGCGGGTCCGTTCCTGATTCTCACAGGATTCCCTCTTAACTGCAATTGCAGCACCTGAAACATTGGGCAGATTATCGTTATTACAGCGAAGTGTCAAGAAAAATTTTTGATTAAATCAGGGAACCCTGACATAACTATCATGTAACCACTCACACCTGCATGTCAATGAGATATTTTTTCTTGACTTCATAAAATATCTCATATATTTGTTTTAACCATAAAATATTTATGGGTTGTCTCAATAGAGACTTAGAGGGAAGACGGTTAAAATCCGTCGCGGTCCCGCCGCTGTTACCCTGTCGTTTTTTCTTAGGTTAAAAACGAACCTTTTTGATAATTTCGTACCACTGTTTTTTATTGAAACGGGAAGGTCATCAAAAGGGCAGGGAAGCCAGAAGACCTGCCCATATAAGTATAATAGAGTACGTTGCTCTCGTGGAACAGAGTGGCATACAATTGGTGGATAGAAAACGGTATCCCCGGATTGATTTATTTTGATCCGGGGATTTTTTTTTGTTTAATAATAATTATAATGAGGTTTTATGATGAAAAGAATTAGATTTATCTGTATGGTATTTGCTTTGTCCCTGGCACTGGTTGCGTCTTCTTTTGCAATGGGCCCTAAAAAAGACAAAAAAGCCATTGTTATTGCCGGTTTTGGCACAAGTTACCTTTCCGCACTGGTTTCATTCACAAATATTCAAAAACAAGTGCAAAAGGCATTTCCCGGGGTAAAGGTAAAAATAGCGTTTACCTCAAATATTATCAGAAACATCTGGCACAAAAGACAGAATGACAAACAATTTTTAGCCGAAAATAAAGACATTGCAAGAGAAATACTCTATGTCAAAGGCCCTCTTGCTACAATTGCGGACCTTCAGGACGAGGGATATAATATTATTGTTGTCCAGCCCACCCATATCTATGATGGGGAGGAATATGCAGACCTTTGTTCTTATGTTGACGGCCTGAATGCTATTAAAACCGTAAAAACAAAATATATGCCTTTTAAGAAGCTTGTTCTTGGACGTCCCATCCTTGGAAAAAAGGGACCGGTATATGATTATCACGAAGATATTGAAACCGGGGCAAAAGCCATGGCCAAAGATGTGGCCCTGGCCAAAAAAAACAAAGCTGCCCTTGTTTATATGGGCCACGGCAACGAGTATCTTTCCACGGGCGCTTATGTAGAATTCCAGCAGGCCATGAGAAACATGTATCCCGGGACTCCCATATTTGTCGGTACAGTGGAGGGCTACCCTTCTCTTGCTAATGTTGTGTCAGGTCTTATCCACACCCAGATAAAAACAATCTTGTTAAAACCCATGATGATTGTTGCAGGAGACCATGCAAATAATGACATGGCAGGCAGCGATGATGATTCCTGGAAGAATGTGATAAAAGCAAAGGGAATCCGTGTTATTACAGAAATCAAAGGCATGGGTGAAAATCCGGAAATTGGTAAAATCCTTGTCCGGCATATAAAGGATGTTGCAAAGGATAATGATATTAAATTGTAACCCTGTTCACCTATAATTTTATTTGTTAATTAATATGTGCCTGAATGCCCGTGTTAAAAGGCATTCAGGCTATAAAAACCGGTTTTATTTTAATATTCGCAATATGGCAGTTGTTTTTTAATGGATTCCTCTGTATTTTAAGTCTTTTAATCATGTAAAAACTGAAAGATTCCATGAAATTTGAAACATACCATATATTGTCACCCATAAAAAGAAATTTGTCTGATCTCGGATTTAAGCGCCCCACAGACATCCAGTATAAAGCCATTCCTTCCATTCTGAAAGGAGAGGACGTGCTTGCCGTGGCCCAGACAGGAACAGGAAAAACCGCTGCATTTGCCATTCCCATAATTGACAGGATCGCCAGGGCAAAAAGCTCGAAACACTCTTTTGGGATTCAATGTATTGTCATGGTGCCTACAAGGGAGCTCGCAGCCCAGATAGGCAATGTGTTTAATGAGCTTTCAAAACACACCAGGGTAAAAACACTGGCAGTTTACGGCGGGGTTGAGCAGGACCCCCAGATTAAAAAGCTTGCCCGTGGAATTGATGTGCTTGTGGCAACTCCGGGACGAATGTTTGACCTGATCAGTCAGGGAGCTGTCAGTCTGAAACTGGTCAATACCCTTGTCCTTGATGAAGCTGATCAGATGCTGGATCTTGGATTTATTAATGATATAAAGGCTGTAAAAAAAAAGTTGTTTAAAAGGCATCAGACGCTTTTCTTTTCAGCAACAATTAATAAAAAAATTAAAAAACTTGCCTTTTCCCAGGTAAAATCTTCTGCCATCAGGATTCAAATCTCCCCGGAAGATCCGGTTTCCAGGAATGTATCCCATTTTGTCATGTTTGTTGAAATGGATGACAAACGCTTTTTTCTAAGAAAATTCATAAAAGACAATCCTGATGCAAGGATCATTGTATTTGTCAGGACCAGGGTCAGGGCGGAACGACTTGCAAAGGCCCTTGAAAGGGGTGGGATAAAAGCTTTAACCCTTCATGGAGATAAAGATCAAAAAGACAGGACTAATGTAATGAACATGTTTAAAAAAAGCCAAATGAATATACTTGTTGCAACTGATGTAAGTGCAAGGGGCATTGATATCCCCGACGTTCATTATGTAATTAACTATGACCTGCCTGAAAAGAGCGAAAATTATGTCCACAGGGTAGGAAGAACAGGCAGGGGAGTTAAAAAAGGCATTGCTGTCTCATTTTGCAGTAAGGAAGAAAAAGAACGCCTTAAAGACATCCAGGAATTTTTGAATAAGAAGATTGAAACAATCCCCATCGGTAAAAAAGACTATGCTTTTACAATTTCTTTATCCAGCGAACAACAAAGCATCCATGACTTAATAAGGGAGCAGGAAGAATGGGAAAAAAAGAAAAAGAAGAAACGAAAGAAAAAATAAGGCAACAGCTTTTTTATGCAGCACCCCGGATTTATTGATGATTTTCCGGGGTGCCTTAAATTTGTTTTATCTATTCCACTCAGCGTCTCTTAATTCAATTCTTCTTATTTTACCACTAATGGTCTTAGGCAATTCTTCCACAAATTCTATTTTTCTTGGGTATTTGTAAGGAGCAGTAGATTTTTTAACATAATTTTGCAGTTCTTTTATCAAATCTTCACTTGGTTCGTGGTCAGGCGCAAGAATGATAAAAGCCTTGACTACTTCGCCACGGGTTTCATCCGGGCTTGAAACAACAGCGGATTCTGCAACGGCCGGATGCTCAATCAGGGCGCTTTCCACCTCAAATGGCCCTATCCTGTATCCTGAAGTTAAAATAACATCATCCGATCTTCCCACAAACCAGAAATATCCGTCTTCATCCACATAGGCTTTATCTCCTGTCAGATACCAGCCCGGGATAAATGAAGAGGCTGTCCTGTCAGGTTCTTTCCAGTATTCTTTAAAGAGCCCGACTGGTTTTTCAGGCTCTACTCGCACGGCAATGTCTCCTTCCTTGTTTGGCCCGAGGATATTGCCCTGATCATCAATCACATGCAGGTCAATACCGGGGGTGGGTTTTCCCATGGAACCGAAACGCGGCTCGATGCAGGGGAAACTTCCGGCAAGAAGTATTGTTTCTGTCTGGCCGTAGCCGTCCCTGATAATACATCCGGTGGCTTTTTTCCAGACATCAATGATTTCCGGGTTTAATGGTTCACCTGCACCCACACAGTGTCGAAGCATCGGGAACTTATACCTGGAAAGATCCTGCAATACCAGCATCCTGTAGATCGTAGGGGCACCGCACATGGTTGTAACAGGATATTTTGCAAGTAAATCAAGAGTGGTTTTTGGGTCAAACCTGTCAGTGTGGTGGATAAACTGGGCAGAACCCTGGTTCCACGGACCAAAATAGCTTGACCATGCTGCTTTTGCCCAGCCTGTATCAGAGACATTCCAATGCATATCATCTGTTTTCAGATCCAGCCAGTATTTTCCGGTTACCCTGTGTCCGATGGGATATGAATGGGTATGCAAAGCCATTTTAGGGAACCCTGTTGTGCCGGATGTAAAATAAACCAGACAATTGTCTTCAGCCTTTGTCCTTGCAGTTTCAAATTCTTCGGATGCATCCTTCATTGCATCATCGAAAAACAGCCATCCGTCTCTGGCAGATTCAATGACAATTTTTGACTTTACAGTTTCGCACTGGTCTGCCACTTCATCAAAGGCTGCTGCAATGACAGGATTGGTAATTATGCAGGCGGCATCGGATTTTGTTGCACGATATTTAAGGTCTTTTGAAGTAAGTTGCGTTGTTCCCGGTGCAATTATGGCACCACATCTGATACAGGCTGTGAAAATAATCCACCATTCAATATTTCTTGGAAGAACAACAATAACTACATCACCCTGCCCGATCCCTTCAGCCTTAAAAACATTGGCCAGTTTTTTAGAGGCAACACTTATGTCATTAAAGGTTTTTTTGATTTCAGTTCCATTGTCATCCACCCAGAGCATGGCAAGTTTTTCTTTATCTTCAGCCCATTTGTCAATGACTTCACCGGCAAAATTATAATATTCCGGGACATCCCATTTGAATTCTTGATATTCTTTGTCGTAGTCGGTCATATTTGGTTGTACTGTCATACTAGTTTACCTTTTCCTTTGAACTGTAATTAATTTTGGTTTGTTTAAACTTTCAAACTAGTTAAAAATGCTTTGCTATTTTTTTAAAAATTCTATTGATCTGGTGTAATAGAGGAGAAGGAATTTAACAATAGGTGAAAACCGGATTTTGAAGGTAGGTAATCCAGTAAGGTTTTGTGGTAAAAAACAATACATTATTGTAGGTTGGCAAACCTACAAAACAGGGTTTAATTTTTCCAGGTGCTGATCTGGCCGGTCCTTTCAAAATGCACGGCACATCTTACAAGCTCATTGGCATGTTTCAAGCTGAGTTTGTCTTTTATTCTTTCCCGATATGTACCAATGGTTTTGATGCTTAAAAAAAGTCTTTCTGCTATATCTCTGGAAGAAAATCCCCTGCCAATCATTTTAAATACCTGAAGTTCCCTGTCCGTGAGCCTGTCAACGGGTGTTTTTTTCCGGACGTCCGGCGTATTGGAAATATTGGAAAGAATATGTTCTTTTACTTTTTCATTAAGATAGATTTTGCCTTCAAGAACATGGTGAATGGCTGTGACCACAGACTCCATGGCTTCCTGCTTCATTATATATCCTCTTGCACCTGCTTGAAGTGCCCGCTGGGCATACAGGTATTCGTCATGCATGGACAACACCAGGACAGGGATATTTTTATGATGCTTTTTAACATATTTTACAAGGTCAATCCCGTCTGATCGCTTCAATGTTATGTCTGCAATAATAAGATCGGGTTTTAAGTCTTCTATCTCCTTAATGGCAGGTTCAACATCTTTTGAACTGCCCGAAGCTGTAAAATCTTCTTCCTGGTTGATAAGTTCGGTAAGGCCCAGCCTGAAAATAGGGTGGTCTTCAACCAAGAGTATCTTTTTTTTATTTGGCATAAACAATTAAAATTCCACATCAATGTTGGCTGAAAATACCACTTTTGAAAACTTCGTGCAATGGTTAACCAAAGATCAGTTTAAGGCACTTGAAGGCAAGGCCAGGTTTACCATTGTACCTGGAGCGCCATCGGAATTGACAACCAGGGAGGCACCGATTAGTTTGGCCCTGTAATTCATGATCTGCAACCCCATGCCGTTTGTTTCCTTTGAAGGCTTGAATCCCGTGCCGTTATCTTTTACAAATAGAAGGAACTGGTCATCTTTTTTTTCCATTATGATTTTAATCCTGTCGGCCTTTCCGTGGCGGATGGCATTCTGGACCGCCTCCTGGGCAATGTGGTACAGGTTGATGGTCACAATATGGTTTTTTATAATTATTTTTTGCCTGCATTCAAGAAGGCATTCTATCCTGTGCATGAGCCTTGTTTTGGCTGCAAGATCCTGAAGGGAAGATTCAAGGCCGTGGTTAAAATAAACAGGGCAAAGTCCCCTTGCAAGCCTACGTGTCTTTTGTATGGCTTCTTTTATTAAATCCGTGATTTTATCAGACAACAGCACTGCTTCTTCCGGCTGCCCTTCGGCCTTGCGTTTTAGCACCTTGATTAATCCTTCAATCCCGATCAGGTGGGGACAAAGATCGTCATGCAGATCGTTTCCTATTTTCTGTCGTTCTTTTTCCCCTATTTCCATTATAGCCTTTTCAAGGCGTTTGAACTGGGTTACATCCCTGTGGGTAATAACTGATCCCGCAGGCTCTCCATTCTTGTTCCTGTAGACAGAGCCCCTTGTCGTAACATCAATGAGTCTTCCGTCCCTGGATGTCCTCCGGGTCTCGGTCCTCGGCAATACTCTGCCTTTAAGGATGGTTCTGATTCCTTCCATGGTTTCTTTCCAGTGTTCCCTGGGGACAAACCGGTCCATTTTTTTCCCAATGCTGTCTTCAGGTGTATATCCAAATACCTTTGTAAAGGCAGGGTTTATATAAGTGACATTGCCTTTCATGTCATACACCACAATGGGATCAGGAGTTGCTTCCATAACGGACCGGTACTTTTCTTTGCTTTCCTGCAATGCTTCCTGGGCCTGTTTACGTTCTGCTATCTGGGCTTTGAGGGCTTTATTATGGGTTTCAAGCTTATCCATAAAAGAGTTGTAATAAAAGGCCAGCTGCCCTGCTTCGTCACGGGATTCCATTTTTACAAGCCGGTTGGAAAATCCACCTATAATATCCTGGTCAAAGCGGTTCATTAGTTCCCTCAATGGTTTTGTAATGGTGGAACTTAAGATAAAAGTTATGGGGATAAAAATAATCAATGAGGCAAATCCAACCATAATAATAAAATTTTTAATTGTATTTAAAGGAGAGAAAAATTCATCCAGGTAGCCGGAGGATGCAACAATCCATTCATATTCAGGGATATAGTTAAAAATGACAAGTTTTTTTCGTATTTTGCCGGTTTTTAGATCTTTTTGGGAATAAATGATTTTACCATTCTTTTTTTTTACCATTTTTTTTAAAAAACTGTTGGAAAAGCCCTGGGTAGAAAATACATTGACCCCGGCAAGTTCAGGATGGATAATAACATTGCCTTTGGTATCCATGACATAGGAATAACCGGTTTTCCCAAATTTTAAACCCAGGATGCTTTCTTTAAAATCATTTATATTGACAAGCTTGGAAAATTCTTTCCGGTAAGATGAAACAGTGATCATCCAGTCCCAGGGTTTAAAATAGCTCAAATAAAGAGCCTTTGGCCTTGGCATCGGGTCATCAGGGTTTTTCCAATTATATTCAATATACCCGTTCTTTTTGGCAATCATTTCCCGGACAAATTTGTGGTCTGAGATATCAAGGCCTTCCAGGGTTTTTTCAGGGTGCTTGAGAACCCTTCCTTTTCCGTCCAGAATGCAGATATACCCTGTTGTTCCGATTTTCTGGCAAAGAATGATATCCGCGGCCCGGGCCTTGGCTTCTTTAAGAGAAATTTTGCCTGCTGCCTGCAGGTCATAAAGGTGCTTTATAATTTCATAGTTGTTTTCAGCAGCTGCCCGGAGATGGTTTTTTATGGACACGGACACGGCTGTCTTTACATTATTTAATATGGCAGATGTGGAGCTTTGCAATTGGCTTTCAATGTTTTTTTCAACATTTTGTTTTACTATGGAATAGATTATAAGGCTTGAAAGGCTCATGATAAAAAGAAATGTAAAAGAATAGATAAACAGCAGTTTATACCGGATTCTAAAATTTTTAACCAGATGGAATGGGTTCATATCACACCCCAGAATTGTTTAAACAGGCTCATAATCAATCGTGTCTATATCCTGCCAGGGTTGAATCCGGTCATGTATTCAAGGTTATTGGACGGCCCTATGACCACGGCATCAAGGTTTTTTGCTTTCATAAGCAAGAAAAGTTTATCAATTTTTAACAGGTCAAACATGGTTTGAATTCTCCTTAAAATCAAAAGGCGGCATTTTTTTAATAGCTGTTTATTGACATTTTCCTGTGTAATTTAAAATGAAAATTTTCAAATCAGTTTGTATTTTTGTAATTTTCTTGCAATGGTTGACTGGTTTAAGCCAAGCACCATAGCTGCTTTTGATTGTGTCAAATGTTCATTCATGATGTCCTTTAGGACCTGTTTCTCAAATGTTTCCACCATTTCACGGAACGAAAGTCCCTTATTTTTTAAATCCATGATTAAATTGTCATGTTTTGCCGAGTCTGTGATGCTTTTAGGAAGGTCTTTGTATTGTATCTTATTATTTTCATTGAGTACAACAAGCCGTTCGCATACGTTGATAAGCTCTCTGACATTACCCGGAAATGCATATGCCTCCAAGGCATCAGCAGCTTTGCTTGTAAGCGTGATGGTTTTTTTGACATCAAATTTTTTTGAGAAATAATCCAGGTGATGAGAAACCAGGGGGAGAATGCAATTTTTTCTTTCTCTCAGCGGCGGCAGGTGGATGGGGATAACCTTGAGCCTGTAATAAAGGTCCTGCCGGAATGTTTTATTGTCAACCATTGCTTTAAGATCCTGGTTGGTGGCGGCAAGGATACGGACATTTACTTTTTTACTGGTTGTTCCGCCAATTCTGCTGAGAGAACCGTCTTCAAGAAATCGTAACAGCTTTACCTGGGAAGAAAGGGGAAGTTCTGCAATTTCATCTAAAAAGAGTATCCCGTTGTCTGCCATTTCAAACCTGCCTGGTTTCCCCTTGTTTGCACCGGTAAACGCCCCTTTTTTATAGCCAAAAAGCTCGCTTTCAACCAGAGTGTCCGGGATAGCACCGCAGTTAAGCCTGATCATGGGCTTGCCACGACGTTTGGAATAATTATGGATCATTTCTGCGATCACCCCTTTTCCCGTGCCGGATTCACCTGTGATAAGGACAGTGGAATCAACCCTTCCCACCTTTGCTGCTTTTTCAAGAATGATTTTAAAATTAAGGCTTTTGGCAATAATTTTTTTAGATTTCAAGGCTTCCAGCTGCATTTCAAGAAGGTCTTCTTCAAGCTCGGCCTTTAATGCCTGCTTTTCCTCAATCTCTTTTTTGAGCTTTTCAATCTCTGTCATATCCCTTTCATTGACTACCACCCTGAACAACTGCCCTTGTTTGTTAAATACAGGTGTGGCTGTGAGCAAAAGATTTTTCCCGTGCCTGGTGTGCTGAATAATGGTTTCTTTTTTCTTGGATTGTAGTACTTTCAGAGTGACAGAGCGGTCGATAATACCTTTGTCAACCATTTCCTGCATGGATTTTCCAATAAATTTTTCAGCCATGATGCCGGTCAGCTGTTCCGAGGCCGGATTAATCCTGATAACCGTTCCCTGGCCATCGCAGATCCAGAAACCATCATGACTGGAGTTGATAATGGTATCAAGCTCTATGGACATTTCCTGGTAGGATCTCATTTTCCTGCTGACTTTTTCCAGCATGGTCACATCCTCGAAAAGATAGAGTAGGCCAAGGGTGCTTTTTTCCCAGATAATCGGGCTGATCCGCGTCATAAATTTTTTATTATGCCGGATGACCTGGATATCCCTCATGGTGATAATATTTTTTAATACAGTACTTGAATGTTCGCTCAGTTCCGGCAGGGTTGCAGGAATCAATGTGCCGGTAAAGATATCCAGGTGCCCCTGGGCTTTTTTATTCGAGATCACTGTTTTAAAATAACAGTCTGTCACCACAATGCCGTTGGGAGAGGCATTTAAAAATGCTTTACTGAATTGCTTCCAGTTTAATTGTTTTGACTTTTTATTCAGGGATATGGTTTTTTCATTAATAATCATTTTCAGACCTCCGGGGTCAGTAATTATTTATGCATGAATGCATATTTTATGCGCCAACGCATAGGTTATACGGATATTTTCCTTTGATCAAGAGTAAAAACACCATGAAATGGCAATGGCACATTAGTTGCTATATTAAATTTTGTTGAATTGGAAAAGTATTTTTCATTTTATGCAGATCCGCTTTTTTAATAAAAATGAATCCGTCCGAACCATCAGGAGATTAAAGATGTCACAATTGAGCAAACAACTTTTGGAACGAAGAAAAAAAAATATTCCTCAGGGACCTTTTAATACAACCCCGGCTTTTATCAAAGAGGCCAAAGGCGCATGCATGGTTGATGTGGAAGGAAAAAAGTTCATCGATTTTGCCGGTGGGATTGGTGTTAATAATGTGGGGCACAGTCACCCGAAAGTTGTCCGCGCCATAAAGGATCAGGCAGATTCTTTTATTCATACCTGTTTTCATGTTGCCATGTATGAATCCTATGTGGAACTTGCAGAAAAGTTGAATGCCCTGGCACCAGGGGATTTTCAAAAAATGACCATGTTTGCCAACTCAGGTGCCGAAGCAGTTGAAAATGCAGTAAAAATTTGTCGATATGCCACTAAAAGAAGCGGCATTATCTGTTTTGACAATGCATTTCATGGCAGGACCCAGCTTGCCATGAGCCTTACCAGCAAAATCAAACCCTATAAGCTGAATTTCGGACCTTTTGTACCGGAAATTTACAGGATGCCGTATGCCTATTGTTACAGGTGTCCTTTCAACCTGGAATACCCTTCCTGCGATGCAGCCTGTGCTGATTATCTTGAGGATTTTTTCATCACAAATGTTGCTCCTGAAAATACAGCGGCGGTGATCGCCGAGCCCATACAGGGAGAGGGTGGATTTATTACGCCTCCGCCTGAATATTTTCCAAAGCTTCAAAAAATATGCGCTAAATATGAAATTCCCCTGATTATTGATGAGGTCCAGGCAGGCGCGGGCAGGACCGGCAAATTTTTTGCCATAGAACATTGGGGGATTGAACCGGATATTATTACTATTGCAAAAAGTTTTGCAGGCGGGATGCCGTTAAGTGCGGTAACAGGAAAAGCCATGCTTATGGAAGCGCCCCATATCGGGGGCCTGGGAGGAACTTACAGCGGTAATCCCCTTTCCTGCAAAGCAGCCCTTGCCGTTCTTGAAATCCTGTTTGAAGACGGCCTGCTTAAAACAGCCCAAAGCCTGGGTGAGACCTTGCTGGAAAAATTTATTTCTTTTCAAAAAGAACATGAGATAATAGGCGATGTCAGGGGGAAAGGCCCCATGCTGGGCCTGGAACTGGTCCGGGACAGGCATACCAAAGAACCTGCTGTAAAAGAAGCTAAAAAACTGGTTGAGCTTTGTTATGAAAAGGGTCTGATCATACTGTCCTGCGGGAATTATGGTAATGTGATCAGAACGCTTATGCCCCTTGTCATTACAAAAGAGGAACTGGATAAAGGGCTTTCAATACTTGAAGAAAGTTTTCATGAACTGGAAAGGCAATAAAGGTCAGGTTTAATGAACGGTTATTTTTTAAAATTATTGAAGATTGATGCGACAAAAAAAAATTTCCATGTCGAGGATATTGATAAGGATGTGATGGAGACAAGCATTGGAGGCAAAGGTCTTGCCACCCGGTTGCTTCTGGACTGCAATCCTGCCGGAGTCGACGCTCTGGGGCCTGATAATCATTTGATCATCACAGCAGGCCCTTTTTGTGGAAGTTCCCTGTACGGATCATCCCGGTATGGTGTTTTTTCCAAATCACCTTTAACCGGGTTTTACGGGGAATCCTATTCCGGAGGAAGTTTTGCAGGGCCCCTGGGCAATACCGGATTTGATGCCGTCCTTATCAAGGGAGCGGCAGAAAACCCGGTCTGGATTGAAATCAGCCCGGATAATGTTATTTTTCATGATGCTAAAAGAATCTGGGGCAGGGATACCTTTGAGGCAGAAGACTATCTTAAAAAAGAATCCCCGGGGAAAAGCCCCGGGATTATGGTGATCGGTCCTGCCGGTGAAAACCTGGTCCGGTTTGCCGTTATTAAAAATGACCGGTATCGTGTGGCGGGCAGAACCGGGATGGGTGCAGTTCTTGGATCAAAAAAAATAAAAGGTATTGTATGCCATGGAGATAAAAAAAGAATTTTTCATGATCCTGACGGCATAAAAAAATACAAAAAGAAAATGCTGGCCCGCCTGAAAGACGACAAGGTTGTCCATGCCTATAGAACCATGGGAACGCCCATGATGGTGGATATTTTAAATAATGCCGGTGCGTTTCCCACAGAGTACTGGAAGCGCGGAAGGTTTGAAAAAAAGGACAGTATAAATGCCGCGGCAATGGCGAAAAGGCTTAAGCCTGTACCCCATGCATGCAGGGATTGTTTCCTTGGATGCGGTAAATACACTGAGGTGCAGCAGGGCAGGCACAAGGGGCTCAAGCTGGAAGGTCCGGAATATGAGACCATTTATGCATTTGGCGGGCTGTGCATGATTGATGAAATAGAGGAAATTGCCTATTTGAACCGGCTTTGTGACAGTTTAGGCGTTGATACAATCTCTTCGGGAAACCTGGCAGCCTTTGCCATTGAAGCCTCAAAAAGCGGCAGAATTAATGAAAAACTGGAATATGGATCAGCCGATGATGTGGCGAATCTGATTCGAAAAATAGTCAAAAGGCAGGGAGTTGGCGGAATCCTGGCAGAAGGGATCAAACCGGCTGCTGAAGAACTTGACATGCAGGATATCATCGTTCATGTCAAGGGTATGGAACCTGCCGGTTATGATCCGAGGATTTTAAAGGGGATGGGACTTGCCTATGCGGTCAGCGAAAGAGGTGCATGTCATTTAAGGACAACTTTTTACAAGGCTGAACTGGCCGGGATGGTGGCCCCTGAAGCAATTGACAATAAGGTTGAACTATTCACCGATTTTGAAGACCGGTGTACCCTTTTTGATTGTTTTATTCTCTGCCGGTTTTTCAGGGACCTGTATCCATGGGAAGAACTGTCCAGATTATTGTTTCTTACCACGGGCCTTTCCTATGATCAAACAAGACTGTCATCGCTTGCAGCCGGGATCAAGGACAATACCCGGCACTTCAACCTGAGGGAAGGGCTGACATCGGCAGATGACACCCTGCCTGCCAGATTGTTTGATCAAAAACTTGAAGGTGATAAGGGAATCACGCAAAACGAGCTTCGAAGGCTTGTATCTGAGTACTACAAAATAAGGGGCTGGGATGCCGGCGGTATTCCACCAGCTAAGTAATGCATTAGAAATTAAATTATGCAATTATGCATAATTTAATTTTCACAATTATAAAGGAGACTGAACCTAAATGATCGACTTAGAAGAATATCATCCGGATGATTATAAACTCAGGGATATAAAAGCTGCTAAAAAGGAAGTGGATGAAATAGTTGATATTATCCTTAAGCCAACAGAGGAGATATCCCTTGAAACAAGAGAAGAAATTTCCAAAAAAACAGTCAGGAATTTCCGGGATCATATTAATAAAGGTTTCCTTGATTATAGAAAATCAGTAACAGAAGCAACAGGATTTGCCGTAACAGAATGGACAGGCAAAGGTTCCATCCTGGTGGATGCACTGGACAGGCAGTTTTTGGATCTTCTGGGAGGATTTGGTCTTTATTCCTATGGTATCCGCCATCCGAAGATTGTAGCTGCAGTGAAGGCCCAATTGGACAGATCCCCGCAATACAGCCAGGAAATGCTGGACCCTTTAAGGGCGCAGCTGGCTAAAATACTGGCCTTATTAACTCCCGGAAAAATCCAGTACGGTTTTTTTTCAAATTCAGGAACAGAAGCTGTGGAAGGGGCTATGAAACTTGCTAAACTCCATACAGGGCGCAAAGGGTTTATATCCATGCTTAAAGGCTTTCACGGAAAAACCCTGGGGTCCCTTTCCCTTATGGGTAAAAAAATGTTCAGGCAGCCTTTGCTGCCTCTTCTTGACGGAATCAGGCAGGCCCCGTTCGGGGACCTTGTGGCTCTTGAGCATGAGCTTTCATCGGCCAGGGCAGTAGGGGATGATATTGCAGCCGTTGTGGTCGAGCCTGTTCAGGGGGAAGCCGGGGCCATTGTTCCGCCAGATGAATTTTTACCCGGAGTCAGGGAACTTTGTGATCATTACGGTGTACTTTTAATTGTTGACGAGGTGCAGACCGGTTTTGGACGGACCGGCAGGATATTCGGGGTGGATCACTGGGACGTCAAACCCGATATCATGTGTTTTGGAAAAGCCCTGGGCGGCGGAGTTGTTCCCATGTCCGCTTTTATGGCAACTCCTGAAATATGGAAATGCATGGAACCCAATCCTTTTATACATACTACCACAACAGGCGGCAACCCCCTTGCCTGTGCTTCTGCCCTGGCCGCCATATCCGTTCTTTTAGAAGAAGATCTTGCAGGCCAGGCAAAGAAAAAAGGGGAATATGTCCTTGATAAATTAGGGGAGCTAAAGGAGAGGTATCCTGGTGTCCTGGCCCATAAAAGAGGGCTTGGTCTTCTTTTAGGAATGGAGTTCCACACCGATGGCATCGGGTATAAGGTTGCATCAGGGCTGTTTTCAAGGGGGGTTATCACAGCAGGAACCCTGACCAATGCCAAGAACATCCGGTTTGAACCGGCATTGAACGTACCCTGGGGAATTCTTGATGAGTCCTTAAACCGCATAGAAGATGTTTTTAAATCCATTGAACTGCCCAAGGGCAGAAAAAGCGAACATCTTTATACCGGCCAGGTACTTCATGTGGATCTGACTCAAAAGAAAGTTCAGTCAAAAACCATTCCACAGGATCTTCGCAAACAATATATCGGGGGCTGGGGCCTTGGTGTAAAATATCTCTATGACCTGATTGATCCCAAAGTTGATCCTTTGTCACAGGACAACGCCTTTGTCATCATGACAGGTCCTGTGTGCGGCACCCTTGTTCCCACATCCTCACGAACCAGCCTTGTTTCAAAGTCTCCCAAAACCGGGACTATATTTGAATCCAATATCGGCGGTGCCTTCGGGCCTGAACTCAAGTTTGCCGGTTATGACGGTATTGTTGTCACCGGTAAATCAGACACACCTGTTTATCTGAGAATAGAAAATAATAAGGTTAGTTTGGAAGATGCTTCCCCTATCATGGGCAAAGGTATATTCGAAACAGAAAAATGGCTGAAAAATCAGATTAATTTTGAGGCTAAAACCCTTTCCATCGGGCCTGCGGGTGAAAATCTTATTGATTTTGCCTGTGTGGGTTCCGAGTCTTACCGGCAGATGGGACGTGGCGGTGGCGGTGCCCTTTTTGGTTCAAAAAATTTAAAAGCCATTGCGGTCAGGGGAACAGGCGGAGTCCAGGTCAACGGGATCGGCGCATTTTATGAAAAAGTAAGCGAGCATACACAAGGCAACCTTCTCACCGATGATAATCTCTGGGCTTATCATCATGGCACATCCCTGCTGGTGGATGTTACCAATGAGATGGGAATTCATCCCACACGAAATTTTTCAAAGGGTGTAAGCAAAGGCCGCAAAAATTTGAACAGCGATGCCATTGATGATGTTAAAATCGGTGACCGGTCCTGTGCTTCCTGCCCCATGGGATGCGGCAAGTTTACTTTGGTTAACGGCACACAGCTTGAAGGCCCTGAATATGAAACCCTGTGCCTGGGCGGCTCAAATTGTGAAGTGGATGACCTTGAGGCTGTCATGAAATTTAACCGGCTTTGTGATGATTATGGTCTTGATACCATGTCCACGGGGAATATTATCGGTCTTGCCATGGATATCACGGAATCCGGACTTTATGACTATGGCATCCGGTTTGGAGATAAAGAACAATATCTTTCCCTGGTTGAGGAGATTGCCACCCGGTCCACCCAAAGGGGGAAAGACCTGGCACTTGGAGCTCAAAAACTTGGTGAAAAACATGGGGCTCAGGACAAGGCAGCCCATGTGAAAAATCTTGAGATGCCGGCCTATGATCCCCGTGGTAATTATGGCATGGCACTGGGATATGCAACTTCCGAGCGCGGTGCCTGTCATTTAAGGTCCTTTACCCTGTTTGAAGAAGAGCCCTTTAAGGTCAGGGAAATGGCCCGGGCTGTCATGGAGAACCAGAATAATAATGCCGTAAAATGGTCCATGGGGCTCTGCGATTTCTGGGGAACAGTGGATACATCCATTATGGCGGATTTTCTAACAAAGGGACTTGGCAGAAAAATATCTGCCAGGGACCTGGAGAAATCCGGGGAAAGAATATGGAATCTTACACGGCTCTTCAACCTGAAGGCCGGGTTTACCGCCGACCAGGACACCCTTTCTGAAAAACTGATGAACAAAGCCCTGGAAAACGGTCCCTGGGAAGGCAGAAAATTTGACCAAAAGGTGTTGGGCCAAATGAAAACGCTTTTGTATCATTTAAGGGGATGGGATCAGGAAGGACAACCCTGCAGGGAAAAGCTGGCAGAACTGGATCTTTAAAGGAACCTGGTTTGAGACATCATTCTGATGAAAAGAATTAAGATTAAGGAGATAGTGAATGGAAAAATTACTTTTGGTCATCCCTAACAGGTGTACGGGATGCAATAGATGCACTTATGTCTGCTCAGCGGTAAAAGAGGGGATGTTCATTCCTTTCAGGGCCAGGATAAAAATCAATAATTTCCCCCATGAAGGGTATTCCGTGCCAAGCATCTGTTTTCAGTGCCCCAGTGCAGACTGCATGAAAGCCTGTCCCGAAGGTGCCATTATTAAAAATGAAAGGGGTGTCATTGCCATTGACATCAATAAATGCACAGGGTGCGGCAAGTGTGTAACTGCCTGTACCTACGGGATGATGGAGCAGTATGAATCCGGTATGCCCTATAAGTGTGATCTTTGCGGCGGAAGCCCGGCATGTGTGGCTGAGTGTAATTTTAGTGCCCTGGTATTTAAGGAGCCGGATTCCATCACCCGCAAACAAAGGGCCCAACAGATGAAACAAAGAAGCACTAAAGGTTCTCCTTCCTTTAAACGTCATGAACTTGCAGTAAATATTCTTGACCAGGCGGTCAGGGTACCGCGTACGCCGGGATATCTGGGTTAAAATATAAAAATGGATATAAAATAATGTAAAAAACCGGAAGAGAAAAGCATATGATAACAGATAATAAGGGGTTATCCCTTCAGGGTATCAATAAAACCTATGGCAAGGTAAACGCAGTCAAAGATGTTACCCTTGATATAAATTCAGGAGAATTTTTTACTCTGCTGGGTCCTTCCGGGTGTGGCAAAACAACATTGCTGCGCATGATCGCCGGCCTGGAACTCCAGGATTCGGGCAGTGTCATTCTGGAAGGTCAGGATATCACAAGACTGCCTGCCATTAAACGGCAGATTAATACGGTTTTTCAAAGCTATGCTCTTTTTCCTCATCTTAATATTTTTGAAAATATTGCTTTTGGTCTCCGTTCCAGGAAAGTTCCGGAAAAAGAAGTACAAACCAGGGTTCAAGAAGCCCTGGACATGCTTGAACTCGGGACAATGCCAAACCGCTATCCCCATCAGCTTTCCGGAGGTCAGAACCAGCGGGTGGCCCTGGCAAGGGCCCTGGTCAACGAGCCAAAAGTACTTTTGCTGGATGAGCCCATGTCAGCCCTGGATGCCAAATTAAGGGCCCAGGTTCAGGTGGAACTCAGGCGCTTGCAGCAAAAACTTGGTCATACCTTTATACTGGTTACCCATGACCAGGATGAAGCCCTTGTTGTATCTGACCGCATTGCAGTAATGAAGGACGGGCAGATTATCCAGTTCGGTACCCCGGAAGAGGTCTATGATTTGCCTAAGAATAGATTTATTGCCCAGTTTTTAGGAGCGGCAAATCTTCTTGCCGGCAGGTTCCATGACGGGATGTTTCATACGGATATCGGCCCTCTTGAACTGGAAGGGCCTCCCCCATGGGAGCGCGGCGTGATCGCCATCAGACCTGAGTGGATAAAACTTTCAGATACAAAGCCTGAAAAAAACGGGATCAAAGCAAAAGTCAGTGAAATCATTTACCGGGGTACAAACCTTGATATCTGGTTTGAACCGGGCGCAATACGGGTCAGGAGCAGCACCTACAAGAATTTTAAAATCGGAGATGAACTCTGGCTTGATCTGGCTGCTGAAGAACTGGTGGTGCTCAATGAATAGACTGATAATCTGGTATGGTGAACTGCTAACCCAGAAAAAGCTGATTAAGAGAGGAGCGCTGTTCCTGACACCCGGCATGCTGTGGCTGATGATTTTTCTGGTGCTTCCCGGTTTGATATTGATCCTTGTCAGCTTTGCCGGCAGGGGTGCCTATGGTGAACTGGTATGGGATTTTGGCCTGGCCAATTATAAACGGCTTGCGGGATATGGCATATTCGGGTGGACGGCGGATTATATCGTTATTCTTCTTCGCTCAGTATGGGTTGCCTTTGTCACCACAGGCCTGGCCGTTGTTCTTTCTTATCCCCTGTGTTTTTTTATTGCAAGAAAACCTGAAAGAAGCCGGTATATGTGGCTGATGATGGTAATTATCCCTTTCTGGACAAATATGGTCATCAGGACCTATTCATGGTTCCTGATTCTGGCTCCGGAACTGCCTTTTGCAAAACTGGCAGCCTGCTTTAAGATTATTTCTCCGGGAATGGGTCTTTACCCCAGTGCCTTTGCCGTTTACCTGGGTATGATTTCCATGTTCCTGCCCTTTGTAGCCCTTCCTCTTTTTTCAAGTGTAGAACGTATGGACTGGACCCTGGTTGAAGCAGCCCAGGACCTTTATTCATCCAATATACGAATTTTCATGCATGCTATTTTACCCCAGACCCTTCCCGGGCTTTCTGTCGGCGTTATTCTGACATTTGTTCCTGCCATGGGGATGTTTGTTGTCCCGGACCTTTTAGGAGGGGCTAAATACATGCTTGTGGGAAACTTGATTCAACAGCAGTTCGGAGCCAGCCGTGACTGGGCATTTGGCGCAGCAATCAGCATGGGATTGATGGTCTTGACCATGTTCAGCCTCTATTTGTACAGAAGAAAAAACAAGGGCATGGATTTATTATGAAAAAGATTAATCTACTGGTGAATACCATGGCCTTCGGGACCATGGGGTTTTTGTACCTCCCGTTGATGGCCGTGGCATTTTTTTCCGTGAATAATACTAAATACGGCCTTTCCTGGAAAGGGTTTACACTTGACTGGTATATAAAGCTGTTTCACAACGAGGTAATTCTTCAGGCAGCATGGAATACACTGGTCCTTGCTGTTGTATCAACCCTTATTTCAACAGCTTTAGGCACAGCGCTTGCCATTGGCATGGACCGGTTTCCCTGGCCAAAAAAAATGAACACCGCCCTGGATCTTATTCTGCATCTTCCCGTGATCATACCGGACATCATCCTTGCTGCTGCCCTGGTGGTCGCGTTTGGGTTTCTGCGCCAGGTATCATCATTGTTTGAACCGGGTCTGTTCAGCATGATCATAGGTCATATAACGTTTCAGGTGGCATTTGTAGCCTTGGTGGTCCGCAGCCGCCTGATCAGCATTGGCAAAGATATTGAGGAAGCTGCAAGGGATCTTTATGCAAGTACTTCATACCTATTATGGAAAATTACTCTGCCGTTATTGATGCCGGGCATTATTGCCGGTGCCATGCTTGCGTTTACCTTATCTCTTGATGACTTTGTCATCAGTTTTTTTACAGCCGGGCCAGAGTCGGTAACCCTGCCATTATTTATTTTTGCAGCAGTCAGAAGAGTTGTGACCCCCCAGATCCATGCACTGTCGACCCTGGTTTTATTTGTTACGATAATTCTTGTGTTTGTCATGGAACGGTTTACAAGAAAATTAAATACAAAATAAACATTTTTTTAAAAGGTCTAAACCAATAATTAAACTGCCAAGGAGGAAAAAATGAAAAAGTTAATGTTAATGGTCATTGCAATCTTTATATTGTTGTCAGGAAGCGCCTGGTGCAACAGTGGAGAATTGAAGATATTCACATGGTCCGAATACATGGATGAAGTCAATTTTCCAAAAGCCTTTGAAAAAGCTACCGGTATCAAGGTGAGTCTTGATTTGTATGAATCAAACGAAGAAATGATGGCAAAACTGCAGTCCGGCGGTTTGGGACAATATGATATTATTATTCCGTCGGATTATATCATGCCAAGCCTTATTCATTTACATCTTTTAACTCCCCTTGATCATTCAAAAATACCCAATTTGAAAAATTTGAGTAAAAAGTTTACAAGTCCCTCCTTTGATCCGGGAAATAAATATTCGGCAGGATGGCAGTGGGGAACAGTGGGACTGATGTATAACAAGAAAAAATTAAGCAGGGCAGATGTCCAGTCCTGGTCTATTATATTTGATCCTAAAAAAAATCCCGGAACATTTTACCTGATTGATTCTGTCAGGGAAATGCTTGGCATCACCTTGCTGTACCTGGGATATGATTTTAATACAACCAACCCTGAAGAACTTAAAAAAGCGGCCGATCTTCTTGTCAGCACAAAAAAAAGAGAGGCCTGCCTGGGGTTTAAAGGCGGTGTCGGCGGCAAGAATGATGTCATATCAGGAACAGCGGCGGCAGCCCTGGTTTATAATGGAGATGCTGTTCAGACTATTGCACAGTATCCTGAAACATACGGTTTTATCGTACCAAAGGAAGGCAGTGCCATATGGATTGATTCCATGTGTATTCCTGCCAAGGCACCCAACCTTGATTCTGCATACAAATGGATTAACTGGGTCCTTGACCCCAAGGTAGGCGCGGCTCTTTCAAATTACAATCATTTTGCAACGCCCAATCAGGCAGCCAT
>JAADHV010000096.1 GCA_013151635.1 Deltaproteobacteria bacterium
GTCATGCCCATCTATGCTAATTGCCATATAATCTGGAACCAATAATAACACACCAGGGAAAAAATTCACGCATGCTTGCCGAAGGGACACCCATATTCGGACGCCATTTGATCGTTATAGGGACGATCCTTTGGTTCTGCGTTTAATGGGTCTGAAAAAGCTGCCGGATATTTCGACCATTTCAAGAAGCCTGTCCCAGATGGATACCCAAATCTTGGAACAATGAATTTTGGTTCGTGTTTACCAGAAAAAAAATCAAAAAACCACAAAAAGAACCTCTCCAGCTCGATCTTTTTGAACCCTTTGATTTGAATTACGAATATAAAGTGATTGTGACTAATAAAACAGAAACTACAAAATCAGTCGTTTTGTTCCATAATGGTCGCGGATCTCAGGAATCCATATTTGGCGATGCTAAAACTGATACTGCCCTTGGTGTTATTCCATGCAAGCGGTTATCATCAAATCAAGTATTCACACTTGCTTCCATGATGGCTCATAATTTTTCAAGGGAAATGCAAATGATTGCCCATCCTGTACTAGCAACCCGGGCCAAACCGAAACGTCCATCACCTGGAAATTTAAAAAGAATGAAGTGATTTATGAAAAACTTTATACGACGCTGGGGTCGATTTAAAACCAAAGAAATCACTGTGACTGGAAAAGGAAAAAGAATCCGTACGCTTCACTTGAGCGATGAACTGTTCCAGATCCTGTCGGAATATCTTGTTGTACGAACATTCTTCTATAAAAATGAGTATCGAAACGCCCTGTTTATCTCAAAAAAAGGAAATCATCCGGCCATTCGCACCATGGAGGCCGGCTTGCAAACCCGGTTTAATGTATCCTGCCATACCCTGCGACATTCTTTTGCTTCCCACCTCAATGATAAAGAAGTGAATATGCTTGTCATTAAAAGTTTAATGGGGCATTCAACAACAAGAAGTACAGAAATCTACATTCATCCTTCCATGCAAAAAGTAAGGCAGGCAATGGAAAAACCACCTGGAGTTGTTTTTATGAATGAGCTTATCAAAAAAGGAGGTATCATCTTTAGCTTTCAAGAGCTGCGCACTTTGTTGTTAAAATTTTTAAGTCAATAACCAAGATTTTATCCCATGCTTCTGCAAGCAATCCTATCTAAGCCTTTTTCACGCAGCCATGAAACAAAAGTATTAATTGCAGGCTCAGGTTCCTTAAGCCAACTGAAATGATTGGGGATAACTTCCTTGAAGCTGTCTGCATTTATAGTGAAAATCTCCCTGTCACTTGAAGAAAATTTATCCAAGAGGCTTTTTGTGGAGTAATAAGGCGCAAAAAAATCATTGGCAATAACAATTCCTAAAAATAATGATTTTACATCTTTACTTACCATTTCATAATCTATCTTCTGGTTTATTAGTTTATAGATGCCTGTTCGCGCATTCCTTGACCAATCAATCATGATATTTTTGGGTTGATTCCCTCCAAATCCTATCTTTTCCCCGGGGAACCAGCCGATGACCATAGAGATTATTCCAAAAAATTGAGTCACAAAAAATGTTTTAAACCTGGCCATGCCGGTCCAGGAATGATATCCGACATTGCCACCGGCAATAACAGCAGAAGCTAAAACATCAGAATTTTTATGGCAACTATAAAGGCACCCCAATTGCCCTCCAAGACTATGTCCTATAGTCACTATGCTTTTATTCGGATATTTGTGTGTGATAAACGTGATAACATCATCGATATCTTTTAGGAGCTCAGCGTAACCAAAATTACCATCAGAGACAAGTTGCTCTTTTTTTAGCAAACCTTCTCCCCGCAAATTCATTATGGCAACGCCTAAATCTGCTTGTAGTATCCCCTCATAGAGCCGCTTATAGAGTCTTGTTGGAGCACCCATGGCAGGAAGTATCAAAATGATCAGTTGGGAATCCGAATTATCTGAACCCTGAACTGATAAATGAGCGGACAGTGAGTGCTGAAAGTTTTCCACGTTTTAATTTTCCTTTTTCTTGCGCTGAATCATCCACGGGATCAAAGTTTAGGATCTCCGGCTAAAAGATGCCAAAAAAAATAGTTCAAACGACATTTTGCCTGTAACATCCTATTTATATTGGTTGGTTTCCATACAGTCTTTAAGAATTTGTGCTTTAAATTCTCTGCTATAACTTTTTCCCGTTTTTGATCCCTGAAAAATAAACATTGCATGTGTTCCAGGCCAAACCTTTTTCTTTAAGCAGGTACAGCAGGTAATCTTGAACCCGGTCATCGGTCAGCCGATCAGGTGATCGCCGGATATCCGGCAAGTGATTTTACGGCATTGATATAAGCGGTGCTTGTTTTGGGTGAGTGCCTCCGTAGAATAAGGTGGTTTTCAAATTTACTTCTGAATTCTGTCATTTCTGCCTCCTGAAAATTTAGGTTAATGTTCAGGAGATGATGGAACAACAGGAATCAAATATAAAGGGTAATTATACGGTTAGAGTTTGCCGCCCTTCCTCCGCAAAACGGTTTTGTTCAACGTTTGAACTCACTGGTTTTTACGGAGCGCAGCAGAGTAAAAATCCAGTGCAGTGATTTGTATACACCCGGCATGGGCGTGAACTTATGGGGTGAAAGTCCCCTATACGTGAGTCCTGTTAACATGAGTACCTGTTAGCACAAGTATTAGCCGAAAACAAGGACGGAACCAAGGGGCCGTCTGAAGGGCTTGAGCAAAACGAAAGGCGAGCCGCAGGAGAGAGTGAAGTTAAAATGTATTCATTAGCTCTGTACATACAGTGAATCCGAATGGAGGAGTAATGTACAGGCGCATGATGGAAAACTGTCCTTCAAGTAATTGCCCGGTTACGGCCCGGCACTCTTGGTTAAACGCCCTGTACGGACCCGCATGCAGGGTGTTGTGGGGGCTGGGAGAAAAATCCCCGGCTACCCGATTAGCCCTTTATTCTCAAAACAGAAAAGGAATCAATCACCAGGAATTAGCACAATAATCATCCCATTCTTGTTTAAATTCCTGGCGCATTAACCTCTCTTCAGCAAATACTCTCCATACAAGAACTATTGACAACGCAACTACGACACCCATTGCCAAGAATGATTGAAAGACAAATGAGATACCGAAGAAGAAAACCATTATTCCTAAGTACCTTGGGTGCCGGAGATACTTGTAGGGACCATTCGTCACAAGCTGATGGTCTTCCTGGATTGTCACTTCTACACTGAATTGCCTTGCGAGATATTTTTCCGCTAATTGCATTAGAATAAATCCTGCCATTACGAGGATAAGTCCCAAATATCTGATGATATTTCCAGAAGAAACTGTAAAAATTGCGTGACTGTCTGAATATGGCGCTATAAATACAATCGCAAGACTAAAAATTTGGATTAATATTAAGTCAAGTTTTGATTTTACTATTCTTTTTGTGCGGCTTTCTTTTTTCTTTGCCGTCTTGGGATTATAAATTATCGCAAAAAATTGTAAAAGGATAATTATTATTACATACAATAATCGGACAGGATGATTAATGAATTTACTTGCATTATTAATTCCCCAACCGAATAACGGCAGACCAACAAAAATGGATGCTCCAACTATCATAACCAAGGCATATTTTAGCAATTATTTCATTGTTTATTCCATGTTCATTTTTATGGGCTAAACTAACTAAAAGCGTTTTATCAATAGTCCCGCACCAAAAGGGACCACGATTGTTAAATTTGATACATTCTTCATAGCGACTGAACCTGTTATTCCGGCAAGCGGGATTACTGATAACCTGAAGGTCACACGTAAAATGTTGTTGAACAATGCCGCGGATACATTGCCGAAACGTTTAATCCATCTATGGGGTTTATATCGACTGTCTTAAGCCAGCGCAAGGGTAAACCTGAGTATTTTTTAAATAAAACATTTAAAATTTTGTTTTTATTGTTCTCATGTCACCTGTTTGGTGTAAGCGGGGCGGCCTGGTAAAAGCGTTGCCTGTTTCAAGAGGCACACCACTGGTATGGTCTGCTGCCATTATATCTGCCACAACTTGTTTTAAATTAGAAAACATCTTCAAGAGGTATTCCAGGCAACCTCCTTCTTAATTGGGAGAATGTAATCTGTATATTCCGGTAACAGTTTAAATATTCTTGCCATCCGTCCTTTTTTGCATTTGGGGCATGTCTTGACATCGATACCAGTAAGCCTGAACATCATGTCTTCCAAGGGTTCATCAACAGGATAGGTACTCCCTTCACTGTCATCCTGCAATAATTCTCTGATCAGTTTAATATTTTTTGCTTTATATCTGGGAGAAAGAAAACCAAAATATCGAATTTTCTTTTTGGGTAAAACATGGAGCAGGAACCTTCGGATAAATTCTGTTGCATCAAGCGTCATTTCTTTTATGGTGTCATTTTGTGCACGGTCTTTCCAGGTGAAAACAACTTTATTATTTTCAAATGATTTGATGCGGTAATTTGAGATGTCAACTTTATGCATGTACCGCCCGAGATATTCAAGGACCTTTTGGGGGCCGGAACAGGGTGATTTTGCAAAGCCTGACCACTTCTTTTTTTTTAATGGTTTTTATCAACCGGTTAAACCCTGTGGATGTTCCATGTTTTGCAGTCTCGCCGGGGAACTTTAATTCACCTGCTTCATATAATTCTCTCAGGCCTTTGATGTAAATTGTTTTAAATGCCTTTACCATTGACTGTGTCCTGAAAAGATAATTTTTCTTGGACAGGGTCCAGGTCTCCTTATTATTTGAAAGCACGCCTCCAGGAACAAGGCAGTGCAGATGAAAATGATCCGGAATGGTTTGAGTCCAGGTATGAAGCACACCGATAAATCCGGCCCGGCCTTGAAGCTGGGATCTTCATGGCTTTTGCAACATTGGGGCAAATACAAGATGGAAACAGGTGGCAGGCCGCAACTCGGATTACCGGTTAACCAGCCGTTTCTCCTTGGTGATTGTCTGGCATTTTGGACAATGCCTGTTCCTGCATGAATTGTATGAGTTTTGCTGATGGTTACAATTGGTGCAAAAACCAATATGGCCTCCCAGGGCTTTTGTGAAGATATTTGGCCGTTGTCTGTATGGAGCTATGTCCCATCAGGCGTTTGATGACATGTGTATTGGTCCCATCTTCTGGAAGCAGGTGTTAACATCCGGCGGATTCAACAATACCTGGGGCATTTCAGCCTAAATACAACTATGATCTATCTTCATCTGACCACCCATGAACAGGCATACGGCATTATCAATGATCTGATGAAGGCGGTGTAATTGTGGATACCATTAAAGATATCATCACAGCTTTTGCCCCTGAATATCTCGAACAATTCGGGTCTCGCATCCCTGCAAATCATGTTAAGGTTATCCATTATATAGTTCCCGGTGGAGCGTTCTCCAGAAAGGATGGGAAATGGCACAGTTCCGGAAAAGACTATTACCTTCCTGAAAAAGTACTGGCAAAAATATATAAAACCAGGTTTTTACACCTGATGAAAAAGGCCGGGCTAATCAATAGAATTCCTTATGAAGCCCGGAAAATAAAATGGAAAGTGAATTGTCAACCCATCGGCACCGGGTTTGAAAGTGTAAAGTATCTTGCGCCTTACGTG
Source organism: Deltaproteobacteria bacterium (assembly GCA_013151635.1). GTDB lineage: Bacteria > Desulfobacterota > Desulfobacteria > Desulfobacterales > Desulfobacteraceae > Desulfobacula. The sequence continues at coordinate 5,609 of JAADHV010000096.1, forward strand.
TTTAAAGTGGCCATATCAAATGCCAGAATTGTTACAGTTGAGAATCGAATTGTTTCCTTCCGGTATAAAAAGGTTAAAAGCAACCGGGATCAATTTTGCAAAAAAAAGCAACATTGATCCCAAGAATGCTGAAAATCTATCCTGAAAAATCATAGCAGGTCATGTCAATCCTTTAGGGTTAAGTGCCGAACACTTCAAGACTCAGTAGCGAATTATGAACTCTCACATCTTTTTATAAATTTTATCAAAGACTTGCAGAACGAACTATCTGCATTGTTTAAATCACGATAAGTTGTAAAATGGTTCTTTCCTGACTGAATTTGTAATTCCCCCTGGAGACCATTGTTTAGCCAAGCAGACAAATAGTCTGCTGACTGTCGTTTAAACTCATCAGATTCATTTTCTCCAACTGAAATCAGCAAAGGAGGTGCGATTTTAGGAACTTGCAGGAACGGACTTTGTCTTAAAATGGTATCATGTGTTAGTTGGAGTGTTGGTTGTAACCAGGAATAGTATAGGGGGGAAAGATCGAATATACTACTTATTGGAATTCCACCTTTAATAACATTAATCGGCAAATCATATTCCTCTAACCAAACCGTTGAAGCAAGCATTGCAGCTTGTTGACCTCCTGCTGAATGACCGCATACAAAAATACGCTCTTGATTACCGTTGTATTTATGAGCCTCTCGGTAAAGCCAGGCAATTGAAGCACAATTTTGTTGTGTAATCTCACTGATTGACACTTTGGGGCAGAGTGAATAGTTAGGAATTGCTACAGTTATGCCATTTAAGACAAGTCCACGAGCAATCAAGCTGAAATCTTTGCTGTTCAAACTACGCCAATAACCACCATGGATAAAAACTAAAATTGGTGCGTCTGGCTCTCTAGCAGGAAAAATATCAATGGTTTCATTAGTTGTTGGACCATAGCGCTCATCTAAAATACACTCTAATTCATTTCTTGCTTCAATACTAAATTTGGCATCGTGATCAATGTAAGGTTGAAGTTCGGGTACCATTAATACGGCATTATATTCGCGATCAATCTCTTCTTGTGTTGTAAAGTCACGATAAAGATTCATTGATATTCCTTTCAGGTATGGCTACCATTTATACACTTAACGCTGACATGAGCGGGTTCAAGGAGCCGAAGGCGAGTTGAAATCCGTCTCTATGTTTTTGATACTAATTGAGCCTTCCCCTTCTAAGCAGCATGCAGTATGCTGAAAGGCGCTAAGCAAAAACACAAAAAAGGAGAAGACTCAAAATGAAATTTTATATCAAACAGCATCAGTATTATTGTGGAATCGATCTTCATGCAAGATCCATGTATCTTTGTATTTTGGATTCAAAAGGCCAGGTCAAATTCCACAAAAATATTAAAACATCTCCTGATGCACTCATGAAGGCGATCA
>JAADHV010000110.1 GCA_013151635.1 Deltaproteobacteria bacterium
TGGTGATCGCTGCTGTAAGCGTAGTCTTTCCATGGTCGATATGACCGATTGTTCCTATGTTCACATGCGGCTTTGTCCGCTCAAATTTCTCTTTAGCCATCTTCTTAAATTCCTCCCACCGTTGTTTTGGAGCCCATGATCGGAATTGAACCGATGAACCTCTTCCTTACCAAGGAAGCGCTCTGCCGACTGAGCTACATGGGCCCGAAAAGGCGATTCAAATTAATTAAAATTTAACTCAAACCATTATTCCAGTGGAGATCAAAAGAAGTGGAGCGGGAGACGAGGCTCGAACTCGCGACATTCAGCTTGGAAGGCTGAAGCTCTACCAACTGAGCTACTCCCGCGGATAAAGAAACTAAATTAGCTAATTAACCCAAATTTATTAGCTATGTAGTAACGATCCACTAATACAATACTTTATGATCTCCTACACAACATACTGGTGGTGGGGGGAGGATTTGAACCTCCGAAGGCTGAGCCGTCAGATTTACAGTCTGATCCCTTTGACCACTCGGGAACCCCACCATTTTACCTTGGAGCCGATACCCCGAATCGAACGGAGGACATTCTCATTACAAGTGAGATGCTCTACCAACTGAGCTATATCGGCTCATCTAATATTCGCAACACTTTGTCACGACAAAAAGACCGAGAGATAATATCAGAGCAATTCAAGATAATCAACATTAAATTTTAGCTATTTCCAGATAAAAACCTGAATTATTTAAATTCAAACCCTGGAAAACCTTTCTTTGCTCTGTTTTACGCTTTATTCTTTTAATTTAGACCCAAATTCTATAAAATTTCTGGAAACCAAAATTTAATAACTTAATAATATACATCAAGGAATAATAAATTACAAGCAATTTTCAAATATCCTGAAGGTGCATATATGCACTTGACAAGCTTTTACTAATTTTATAATTAGTGCATAAAATAATTAACGTAATAATCAGGAGAAAAATGTCTAAAAACAAACTTGCTTTAATCTTAATCATCATCTGGATAACAGCAGGTTGCCAGCAGCCATACCATCAAATCACCTCTGAAGAATACATTAATACCCAAATGACTTCTCCTGATGTGCAGAAAACTGCCAACGATTCCGAACCTTTGGATTTAAAGGACAATAGCCTGGCTGCCAGCACTTCAGATGGCCCGGACAAGGATAAAGAGCCCGGCATTATTTCAGATTCTTCTTTGCAGGAGACTTCTAAAACAAATCCAGCTGTGCCATGCCCGAAAAAAACAATAAAAAATGAGAACCAGGCATCAGATCACAAGGCTCAGGCAAGAATCGACCAGGCTCTGGAGCTTTGTAATTATGCCCAGCAGATGTGGGAAAAAGGCAAATTAGAAGAAGCCCTGAATAACCTTGACTCTGCTTATTATTCAATCCTTGAAATTGATTCAGACCTTTATCCTGAATTTAATCAGCAAAAAGAAGACATACGCTACCTTATATCCAAACGGATTCTTGAAATCTATGCATCACGCCAGATAGTATTGAACGGACAACACAATGAGATTCCCATTACCCTGAACAGATATGTACAAGATGAAATAAAAAGGCTTACTACAGGACCTGACCGGAAATTTTTCATACAATCTCTTGAACGATCCGAACGTTACAGGCCGTTTATTGTTTCAGAATTAAAAAAAGCAGGGCTGCCCGAAGAGATATCCTGGCTCCCGTTGATTGAAAGCGGATTTAAAATCAGGGCCTTATCTCCTGCCAGGGCTCTTGGCTTATGGCAGTTTATCCCTTCCACCGGATACAAATTCGGGCTGAGCCGCAATTATTATATAGATGAACGTTTAGATCCTGAAAAATCAACCAGGGCTGCCATTAACTATCTAAAAGAACTGCATAATCTTTTCGGTGACTGGACAACAGCCCTTGCTGCGTATAATTGCGGGGAATCAAGGGTGTTAAGGATCATCAGGAAACAAAGGATAAACTATCTTGATAATTTCTGGGACCTTTACCAAAGCCTGCCCAGGGAAACCTCGCGGTATGTCCCTAAATTTCTGGCAACGCTTCATATTGTAAACAATCTTGATAAATATAATATCAAAATTGCTCATCCCTTATTGCCCATTAAATTCAAACGGTGTGAAATCAAAAAACAGGTCCGGCTTAAAGATATTGCAAAGGAAATAGGAGTCGACAGGACGGTACTAAAAGAGCTTAATGCAGAGCTTAGATATGCATTGCTCCCGCCTGAGACATACCAGCTGAAAATACCTGAAGACAAGGTCAAAATTTTTCTTTCTAAAATTGATAAAATAAAAACAACATATTCCCCGCCTCCGATGTATGTATTCCATCGCGTCAGGCGAGGAGAAACCTTGTCTGGAATCGCTAAAAAATATAAGACCTCCATCCGTGCTATTTCGCATGCCAACAATATTAATAAAACATACAGGATAATTGCAGGCAAGGTATTAAAAATACCCAGCAGAATCAATGGTTCAAATATTCACATGGTTGCATCCCACAGTCTTGCACCCGGGCAGACCATTAGATATATTGTCCGGCGGGGGGATAATCTTTGGAATATTGCCAGAAAATTCAGCACTACAACAAAAAATATCATTTCTGCAAACAATCTGTCCGGTACGACTTTGGATATAGGTCAATTCCTTAATATCACTTCCAAAAAAAAATTATTGCCCGGGCACTTAAAAATTGCAAAAAAAGGGGCTTCCACATACCAGGTTAGATCAGGTGACAGCCCTTTTACGATTGCCAAAAAACATAGAATGAGTTTAAATCGCCTTCTTGCCTTGAATCATTTAAATAAAAGAAGTAAGATATTTCCCGGACAAAAATTAATCGTTGAATAAACCATATGCCCCCGTAGCTCAGTGGATAGAGCATAGGATTCCTAATCCTTGAGCGCAGGTTCGATTCCTGCCGGGGGCACCACCATCATATGTACTGATTTTATGAAAAAACCTGCCTTAAAACCTGAACTTTTAGCTCCTGCAGGCAATTTTGAGAAGTTAGAAATTGCTATCCACTATGGTGCAGATGCAGTATATCTTGCAGGCAAAAATTTCAGTTTGAGAAATTTTTCAGGCAATTTCACTGAAAATGAATTATTTGATGCAGTTAATTTTGCCCATGATCACAAGGTTAAAGTTTATCTTGCCTGCAACATTTATTCACGAAACCATGAGCAGGAGAAACTAAAAAAATTTTTAAACAAAACAGGCCGAATTGGCCCTGATGCCATCATTATCTCAGATCCCGGCATTGTCATGCTGGCAAAAGAAATCATCCCGGAAACAGAGATCCATTTAAGCACTCAGGCCAATACAACCAACCTTAATGCTGCCAGGTTCTGGCACAGCCTTGGTGTAAAAAGGGTTAACCTTGCAAGAGAATTGCCCTTAAATGAAATAAAAGAAATCTGTACCGGGTCAGAAATCGAAACAGAAACCTTTATTCACGGTGCCATGTGTGTATCATATTCAGGGCGCTGCCTGCTCAGTAATTTTTTAAGCGGGAGAGACAGCAACAGGGGACTTTGCAGCCACCCCTGCCGATGGAAATACTCGGTAGTGGAAGAGCTTCGGCCTAATGAGTATCATTCGGTCATGGAAGACAACCTTGGGTCATACATCTTTAATTCAAAAGATTTATGCATGGTCGAACATATTCCCGACCTTATTGATACAGGCATAACATCATTAAAAATCGAGGGCAGAATGAAAGGTGTCAACTATCTTGCTTCCGTGGTAAAAACCTATAGAGAGGCAATTGACGCCTATGTTGACGACCCTTTTACATACAAGACAAATCCTTTCTGGGTCGCTGAGCTAAATAAGGTGTTTCACCGGGAATATTGCACAGGTTTTTATTTTAATAAAGCCGGTCAAAACCTCCAAAACTATCACAATACCCACAAGGGTAAAATCCACAGTTTCATTGGAAAGATAATCAAAGGCACTGGGAATCAAAATTACAGGGTGGCCATTAGAAACAAACTGACCTTAGATGACATTATTGAGGTATTATCGCCAATTGGTCGCCCAAAAAGAACAAAAATTACAGAACTGCGCGATATTAATAAAAACCCAATTGACAGTGCCCACCCGAACACTATTGTCATCCTCAAACTTGAAATTCAATGCCAGCCCAATGATATTGTACGTAAAATATAAAATAATTCCTTGATATTTCAACATTCATAGTTTGACTTTTGAATATATCTTTTGTAAATTATCCTTATATTAGGCAATTTTTACCAGTTCGGTGTTAAACCCTTTCAGGAGATTTAATATGTTTGAAGACGATGAGACCCTACAAATGTATATTGAAGAATCACTGGATCATCTTGGTGATATAGAAAGCGATCTTTTAACAATTGAGGAAGCCGGAGCGAATATAGATCTGGATTTGGTAAACAACGTCTTTAGGGCTGCACATTCGATTAAAGGTGGTGCAGGCTTTATGGGTCTTACGACCATAAAGGATCTGGCCCACCACCTGGAAAATGTTTTAGGGCTTGTGAGGAATAAGGAACTCGTTCCGGATTCAAACAGGATCAGCGTCCTGTTAAAGGGTTTTGATGAGCTTGAAGATCTTTTGAACAATATTGAAACAAGCAATGATGTTGATGTTTCAGATCATGTTTCCGCTCTGGAAAATATCACAAAATCTTCACTGCCCGAAGAGAAACAGGACATGGTTTCCCAAATAGTGGACATTGTTCTTAAAGACAGCAGGGTGTTCCCCCAGGTTTCACTTTTTGAAATTGAACAATATAAGGCTGAAGGCAAAAACCTTTTTCTTGTTGAATACGATTTAATCCATGACATTCAGAGAAAAGACAAAAATCCCATAGAAGTTTTAAACAGTTTGCAGAAAACAGGAACCATTATTGACTCCAGAATAGATTTTGACTCTGTAGGCATTCTTTCAGAGAACTCCGGACCGAGCAGGATACCATTTCAGGTTCTTTTCGCCTCCATTATAGAATATGATATGACAGAGACCCTGTTTGATATTAAAAAACAATACATCCATGCCATATCAGACGATATGATTATATCAACCAGCGCAACTGATATGAATGCCGAGCCTGCCACCATGCCTTACAAAGGAGAATCGGAAAAGGCTTCAGTTGCGGGACTCCCTGAACAGAAAAATATTGCAGTTCAACAGGCCGTCAAGAAACAGGTTGTAACGACTCCTGCCGTAAAACCTGTTATACAAAAAACAAAAAAAGTTATGGCAAAAGAAAAACAGTCTCCTTCAAAAACAGAAAAAGAAGTTCACATCAGTGCAAAAGCCCAGACTTCTTTACGGGTTAATGTAGGGCTTTTAGACACCTTGATGAATCTTGCAGGAGAGCTTGTTTTAAGCCGGAACCAATTATTGCAGGGTGTTAACTCTTCAAATGCGAAAGCAACCGAATTATCAAGTCAAAGGATTGATATGATCACTTCAGAACTCCAGGAAGCGATCATGAGGACCAGAATGCAGCCCATTGCTAACATTTTAAACAAATTCACAAGGGTTGTCAGGGATCTTTCTCAACAGCTTGGTAAATCCATTGATCTTATTATTGAAGGTAAAGACGTTGAACTTGACAAAACCATTCTGGAAGCCATTAACGACCCGTTGACCCATCTTATAAGGAACTCTGTTGACCATGGGATAGAGACCCCCATGGAAAGAGAACAAATGGGTAAAAACGGCACAGGAAAAATTATATTAAAAGCTTTCCATGATGCAGGCCAGGTCAATATTGTCATTTCCGATGATGGCAAGGGCCTTGTCCCGGACAAAATTGCTGATTCAGCTATTGATAAGGGCCTTGTCACAGACCAGCAGGTTGCCGAGATGTCGGAAAGACAAAAAATGGAACTTATCTTCCTGCCTGGCTTTTCAACGGCAAAAGAAATCACGGACGTATCCGGCCGTGGTGTTGGCATGGATGTTGTCACAACCAATATTGAAAGTCTCGGCGGTATAATTGAGTTGGATTCGACCCCCGGAGAGGGCACGGATATTCAGATCAAACTGCCTTTGACTCTTGCAATTATCCCAAGCCAGATTACCTCTGTCGGGAACGAAAGATATGCAGTTCCACAGGTCAATCTGAATGAACTTCTCAGAATTCCGGCAAGCCAGGTAAAAGAAAAAATTGAAAAGGTGGGGGATGCTTCAGTTGTGAGGTTAAGGGGGGAGCTTCTCCCATTAATAGACCTTTCAAAAATGCTTGGAATTAAAAAACTATATAATGACCCTGAAAACAATGATGAGCTTGAGGACAGAAGACAGAATCTTGCGGACAGAAGATCCAGACAACATATCATCACGGAAGATGGTGAGTTGATAGCTGCCCCTGACCAGGAAAAAGAAAAACCCGAAAGGAATGAAGAAGACAGAAGATACCATGCAAGAAGTGCCTTGAATATTGCGGTTGTCTCAGCCGGAGCCTTTAAATACGGCCTGGTTGTGGACCAGCTATATGATTCTGAAGAAATTGTTGTAAAACCTGTTGGCAGACACCTTAAAAAATGCACGGCATATGCCGGTGCGACTATTATGGGGGATGGAAAAGTAGCCCTGATCCTGGATATTTCGAACCTTGCCCAGATAGCTGAACTGTCTAGTGTTTCAGAAGCCGGGCAAATTGCAAAGGCTGCTGAAGAAGCTGCTGAAGCTGCAAAAGACAAGGCAGCCCTCCTGACATTTAAAAATTCCGAGACCGAACATTTTGCCGCACCTCTTAATATTGTTGAACGGATTGAAAGAATCCAGACATCAACAATAGAACAAATCGGTGGTAGAAAAGTCGTGCAGTACAGGGGCGGTGCTTTACCGCTTTATGAATTATCACAGGTTGCCGATTTCAAGCCCCTCCCTGAAAAAGAACAACAGGAAGTCATTGTATTCAAGATAAAAGACAGGGAACTTGGCCTTATGGTCATGCCGCCGGTTGATGCACTGGAAGTAACACTTGATATCGACGAGAGCACCCTGAAACAGCCTGCCATCAGTGGTTCCATGATCATCAACAAGCATACCACGCTTCTGGTTGATATTTTTGAAATGGTAAAAATTCTAAACCCTGAATGGTTTCAGGAAGAAGCAAAAGTTGCGGCCAAGATGGCTGAATCAGGTGAAAAGATACTGTTGTTTGCTGAAGATTCCGCTTTTTTCAGAAACCAGGTCAAAACCTTTATGGAAGAGGACGGCTTCAAGGTAATCGAGGCTGAGGACGGTCTTATCGCATGGGAGCTGTTAAAAGAACGAGTGGACGAAATTGATATGGTAGTTACAGACCTTGAAATGCCCAATATGGATGGATTTGAGCTGACAAAAAGGATAAAAAGCGATCCGAAATACTCTCATCTTGACGTAATAGCACTCACCTCGCTCGCAAGCGAGGCCCATATTGAAAAAGGCAGAAAAGTGGGGATCGACGAGTATGAAATCAAGCTTGACAGGGAAAAACTGATGAAAATAATAAGGAAAAAGTTAAACTTGTCCAAATAGACAAAGATGCTTCTAAATTCAAGGAGAGAATAATGACTAAATCAACTACAGGTATTTCTTCCGAAGATATAGAGTTTTCAACTTTTTATGTTGGTGGTGCCCTATGCGGAATTGATATCCTGAATATACAAGAAATTAACAAGCATTTTGAAATTACCAGAGTCCCTCAGGCATCCGATTATATCGAAGGCATTTTAAATTTACGGGGAAGGATAGTTACAATTATTGACCTTGGGAAAAAGCTTGGCCTGTCCCCTGTCAATAAAGATAAAGATAATAGAAATATCATTGTCAACTCCGAGGATGAACATATTGGGCTTCTTGTTGATTCCATAAGTGACGTGGCCCTTGCAAAAAGAGAAAACATTGAACCGGCCCCATCCAACATCGGGGGAGTTAAAGGAAAATTTTTCCAGGGCGTCTTAAAAACTGAAAAGCAGCTTATCGGAATCCTGGATATTGACGAGGTACTTAAGGAATAATGGATAATATCAGAGCGCTTGTTGTTGATGATACGATTGTATACAGAAAAATTGTCGGGGATGTCTTAAAGGAGATACCAGGGGTTGAAGTCATTGGCACAGCCAACAACGGGAAGATTGCTTTATCAAAAATCAATACCCTTAAACCGGATTTAATTACACTTGACATTGAAATGCCGGAAGTAAACGGCATTGAAGTTTTACAAACATTAAAAGATCAACCGGAGTCCCCTGTTGTCGTCATGCTGTCTACACTGACACAAAGAGGAAGTGAAATGACAATCAGGGCTCTGGAGCTGGGTGCTTTTGATTTTGTCCCAAAACCTGATCAGGGCAAAATGGCTGAAAATATGAAAAAGGTTAAAGATGCCATTTTGCCTATTATTGATGCTCTGAAAAGACAGAAAAGAACAAGACTTAAAATACATGAAAAAATAACTGCAAAACCTTTGGCAGGCAAAAGTTTTACAAAAAAACCGCCAACTGCCGTAATCCAAAAATCAGCAATCAGATCCAACTCGGAAATTATCGGGATTGGAATTTCCACGGGCGGCCCCAATGCTTTGACCAAAATGGTTCCCATGCTCCCTGCTGACCTTAAGGCGCCTGTATTAATCGTACAGCATATGCCCCCCATGTTCACGGCATCACTTGCAAACAGCCTGAATAATAAATCAAAACTCGAAATTAAAGAAGCAAAAAACGGTGATACCATAGAGCCTGGAAAAATTTTGATTGCACCGGGTGGAAAACAGATGAAAATAATTGCCGGGGCAGATGGTATTACGCGAAAAATAAAAATCACCGATGATCCGCCTGAAAACAGTTGCAAGCCTTCTGTTGATTACCTGTTCAGATCCATTGCACAGCACTATGTTGGCCGATCAACAGGTGTCATTATGACAGGCATGGGTTCGGACGGTTCAAAAGGACTTGTACAGATGAAAAATAATGGAGGCATTGTAATTGCCCAGGATGAAGAGACCTGCACGGTTTACGGGATGCCAAAAGAGCCTGTTGAGTCGGGTATAGCTGATATTGTCGTCCCGTTGGAAAAAATTGCGCAGGAAATAGTAAAAACTGTAATTTCATAAAAATCCTTTATTTTTTTTATCAACAAAATTATGGCAAAAATTAAAGTCACACCGGAAGAGTTTAAAAATTTCTCAAAGTATATTCTGGATATTTCCGGGATTGCCCTTGATGTTGGTAAAGAATATTTACTTGAAACCCGGCTAAACCAATTGATAAATAAGCTTGGCTGCAGCTCATATTCCGAACTGCAGCAAAAGGCCAAAGCAGATTTTAAAAAAGAGATCGAAAATGAAATTATTGATGCCATTTCAACCAATGAAACTTATTTTTTCAGGGATAAGTCCCCATTTGAATTATTGCAATATAAAATTTTCCCGGACCTGATCGACAGAAACTCGAAAAAAAACCCTTCCCTCAAGCCGACCATCAGGTTATGGAGTGCTGCCAACTCTACCGGCCAGGAAATCTACAGTATTGCAATGACCCTGATTGAAATGGGGGTCACGCCTGATAAGTATAATATAAAATTGTTCGGCACAGATATTTCCGATGCTGCCATTGCCCAGGCAAGCTATGGGCTTTACAACAAATTTGAAGTGGCACGGGGCCTTGATCAAAGGCGCCTTAACCGGTACTTTGTCAAGCAGGGTGACCGTTACAAGATAAAAGATGAAGTCAGGGTCATGGCACAATTCAAAAAAATGAACCTGATGAAACCATTTGTGGGGCTTGGCAAATTTGATATTGTTCTTTGCAGAAATGTAATGATATACTTTACCAGCGAAGACCGCAAAAGGATATACCGTAATATTTCAAAAGTCCTGGAACCCGATGGATACCTGCTCATAGGTTCAACTGAGTCCCTTGTAAATGATATAGATATTTTCTCCTCAAAAAAATATCTGAACTCGGTGTTCTATCAATTTAAGGATCAATAGAGGTTTAATAATGAGTGGAATTAATGCTAAAGAATTTATAGATGAGTTAATTTTCTGTTTAAACGAAGAAGATGTTGTTAAAGCAAAAGCCCTGCTTCAATTTGCCTCTGATGCTGATGTGGATCCTGATATCCAGCGCAAAGCCTTGATAGAGCTTGCTAAAGGCCCTGAAAAAGTTATCTTCCCATTGCTTGAATACCTAACCAAAATTGAGATATCAAATCCTAAAATACAAGAATCCTTATATGAGCTTATTCTTGATAAAGCCTATGGGAATACCGATCTGGTCATAAAGTATATTACGGACAATGAAAAAAAGGCCAGGCTTCTTTTTCTGAAAGCCGCAGGTGAACTGCTTTTGACCGATGCTGCCCCTGCTTTGCAAAAAATAATTGCCGAAGATAAGGATAAAGATATACTTGTTGCTGCTATTTCATCTTTAGGAAATTTCAGACTTGCCGAATCCCTGCCCATTTTTGCCAATATGGCAGGTAAGCAGGACAAGGAAGTAAAACGCTCTGCCATCTTTGCTATTGCGGAAACCGGCAGCAATGACGCGGTTGACCAGTTAATAGGTTTTATCGGGGAAGATGAAGAGACCAATAAATTTGCAGTTGATGCTCTGGCAGACATCCAGGATCTTTATGCCCTTGATAAATTGACATCACTTTTAAGTTCCAATGTCACTATTGTCAGGGATACAGCTATTGATCAATTAATGAAACTTGGGAATAAGGCCACCCCGATTTTAACAAAAGCATTCCAGAACGCAGAAGCCGACTATTTAGTACATCTTGTAACAACCCTGGGCTATATTGGCGATCCCGCTGCCGTGACCCCTATCCTTGATATCGTCAACACCCAGCCGGAAGATGCAAATATCCGGCAGGCCGCCTATGAAGCAATGGAACGTATTCCCTCTCCGAAAACAGCCATCAGCCTTGTTCAAGGGCTGCAGGATCCTGTTGAAGCAGTCCGGATGAGTGCAGCAAGGGCCATTGATAAAAACCTTTCCAAAGCTTTGGTTGCCGGTCTCAGGAATATTGTAAGGGAAGGGTCATCTGATTCTCAAAACGCGGTAGCTGCCCTGATTGATTCAGAAGCAGGCAATATTTTTAATTTTCTTGTGGAAGAAGAATCTTTTATGGAACTTGCCAAAACACATATAATAGACAAAGCGGATTCAGCCACAAGAAAAGCCTTTTTTAAACAAATGAACAGTATCGGTCAAAAAGAATTTACAAAAAATATTGCTGAAAAGGTAAGTGAAAAAGAAGACCCCCAGGTTAAAGCACAGATCTTTGTGATTGACGACTCAAAAATGATGCTCAAACTCTACCAGAATAAATTAACTGCACTTGGATTAAAACCAATCACCTTTGATCGTCCGGAAGATGCCATCCCTGAAATAATCCAGAAAAAACCGGATCTTGTGATCACTGATCTTAATATGCCAAATATCAGCGGGCTTGAACTTACCAGGGAAATAAGGAAAAAATATACAAGGCAGGATATTCCCATCCTTATGATTACGACACAAAGCGATTTTGTTGAAGAAAAAGATGCTGATATCAAAATAGATGATTCTGTCCTGACAAAATCAGGTATTAATAAAATTCTTCACAAACCGTTCACAGATGAAGAATTTCAAAAAGCCATAAATAGCTTTTTGAAACCATAATGCAAAAACCAAATTGGATTTTATTATCAATTGCCCTTGTTGGAATTTTTTTCGGAATTCTTACAGGGGCTTTTTTCAGCCTTGTTCATGACCTGCCGCAGATAAACAGTCTTAAGCAATTTAAACCGTCGTCTGTTACAAATGTTTTCTCAGCTGACCATAAAATACTTGCAAGATTTTATATTGAAAAAAGATTTCCCGTACCCATTGAAAAAATTCCGGAAAATCTTATTAACGGTATTGTTACAATAGAAGACAGAAACTTTTATACCCATTCCGGTGTCAATTTAAAAGCAATCGTAAGGGCAGTCATTCATGACTTAAAGGCAGGAAGCTTTAAACAGGGTGCAAGCACATTAACCCAGCAACTTGCAAAAACACTGTTTCTAACCTCTGAAAAATCGGTTACAAGAAAAATTAAAGAGGCTATTTTAGCTCTTCAGATTGAAAGACGTTATACAAAAAATGAAATTCTGGAACTATATTTAAATCAGATTTATCTGGGCTCCGGTGCTTATGGGGTTGAAGCTGCCTCACAAACCTATTTTGGAAAATCAGTAAGCGATCTCACCCTTGCTGAAGCAGCTTTAATTGCAGGCCTGCCCAAAGCCCCTTCTGTATACTCGCCGATTAAAAACCCGGAGTTGGCAAAAAAAAGGCGGGATATTGTCTTAAGACAAATGCTTGGCACAAACATTATCACGAAAGACCAGTACAATTTTGCCAAGGCCGTTAAAATTGCCAAACCACCTCAAAAAACTGCCCAAACCAAGGCAGGATATTTCATCGAATATATCAAAACCATTTTAAAAAAACAATTTGATTTGAAAAACCTCTATTCAAAAGGGCTCAATATATATACAACACTCAATTTAGACCTTCAAATGACAGCAGACAGCTCTGTTGCAAAAAGGATGGCCCAACTTGAAACCCGTATGACAAATCAAGGGCTTGACCCCCAAAAGGCAGAATGCGCACTGATCGCTATTGATATTAAAACAGGGGGAATTTTAAGCATGGTCGGTGGAAAGGACTTTAGCAAAACCAGCTTTAACAGGGCTGTCCAGGCCAGACGGCAACCAGGTTCCGCTTTTAAGCCTTTTGTATATGCCACTGCGATTACTTTAGGATTTTCCCAGAAGGACAGACTGCTTGATGCCCCTTTATCCTATAATTTAAAGAACAATCAAACCTGGCAGGTTAATAATTTTTCAAAAACCTTTCTTGGAGAAATTACATTGCGCAAGGCTCTTGCCTTATCAAAGAACACACCTGCAGTAAGGCTAATGGAGATGATAGGCCCTGATAAAGTCATTGAGTTTGCAAAAAAAGCAGGCATCTCATCAAAACTTAACCCCAATCTTTCGCTTGCTTTGGGAACATCAGAGGTCAGCCTGATGGAGTTGACCGCCTCTTATATCCCGTTCGCCAATATGGGGATTAAAACCAAACCTTTTTCAATCACTGAAATAACAGATCCTGACTCAAGGATCATTTATCGAAATACAATTAAAAAAAAATCCATTATGTCACGGCAAAATGCGGCTATTATGTCAGATATGTTAAATGCCGTCATACTTGAAGGCACCGGGAAAAAAGCCAGGATCATACAAAAGGACATTGCAGGAAAAACAGGAACAACAGATAATTACAAAGATGCTCTCTTTATTGGGTTCAGCCCTGATATTGCAGTAGGGGTCTGGGTGGGGAATGATGATTCAACCTCTCTTGGACAATATGAAACCGGTGCAAGGGCTGCCCTGCCCATATGGATCGACTACATGAGTCACTTTCTTTCAACCGGGTCCCATCAATATTTTGATATACCGGATGGAACAAAAATGGTATACATGGATCCTGATACAGGAAAAACAGTAAAAGAAAAATCTCCGGGGACGGTAAAAGCGCTGATTAAAATAAAGGACCAGCAATGATTAGAAAAGCCATATTAGATGATGTAAGTGCAATCCATACCTTGCTTCAGATCTATAATAAAAAAGGCGAACTATTAGCCAGACCCCTTAGTAAATTATACGACCATTTAAGAGACTTCTGGGTATTTGAAGATCCCGAACAAAAAAAAGTGGTTGGATGCTGTGCATTACAATTTTGCTGGGAAAATTTAGCAGAAATCAGATCCCTTGCAGTGAACCCTGATTTTACAGGCCGGGGAATCGGTTCCACTCTTACAGAAAGGACCATCCAGGAAGCTGTATATTTTAAAATTAAAGATCTCTTCACTCTCACATACAGGCCGACTTTTTTTGAACAATTCGGATTTTTAACCATTGATAAAAGTGAACTCCCCATCAAGGTCTGGTCAGATTGTATCGGCTGTGTCAGTTTTCCTAACTGCGATGAAATCGCCCTTATTAAAAAATTATAGATAAACCATTTTATATGGCATGGGTGGATGCATGAGTACGGATGGTTTTGGCAATATATGTTCCCTTGATACTGTAAGCCAGTTCGTGTCAGGTTTTAACTCTCTTAATCTGCCCCCCTCCGAGGGCAGTGCATGAGCTGTATAATCGTATTGTACGTTTAAGATGCAGACAAATTTTTTGCGCTGCCTTGCAATGACATAATTTTTTGTAAAGCTATTCTGGGTTATGCCTGCATTACAAGCGAGCTTTTTTATTTCATCGGAAGGCAGCTTAACCAGTACGGATTTAGATACCCCTCTTTCATCAATTCTTAAAAGGTTCCTGGATTCACTGGAAGAGACATAAATGGTTGTAATCCCGGGAAGCTGCCTGAAGTATTGGGCAGCAACGATGGCTGCTGTTCTTCTCCCTCCTGATAGGACCGGCACCCCATAGTATTCAAAAAATTTCTTTTGGAAATCCTCGGCATATTTGTCCCCTTTTTCATAAAGATCTTTAGAAATATATCTCAAATCCTTGGCAAGTTCTTCTGATGCTTCGGCAATGGGCCAGTCTATTCTCACATGAAAATGGGTCAAGGCATATCTTACCTTGGTTTGCTGGTTTCTTTGAATCAACAGGGCATAATCAATGGGGAGCAGTGATCTTAATAATGAAAAAAAATCACTGGTTTCAAAAAATTTAAGGTTCCTGTTAAAATGTTCCACATCAGGAAAATATTTATGCTTTAATAAATTATCCTTTGTTGTTTTATTGGCACCAAAATACCGTATGTATTTTTTATGTTTTTTATCAATAAAATCTTCGGAAAAAATAATTAAAAATGAATTCTGCGCGTCAAACTCCACAGATGGTATCCTTGCCCGCGGCTTGAGTTCTCTTAATTCAACAAAAGGATATGGGGTTCGTAACCGAAGAAAATTATTATAAGAGCCCACAAGTGAGTATCCCAGGACAAATTGATCCAGCTCGTCTCGCAACACCTCGTAATACGATCTTCTAAGTCTTTCTTCCCGGCTCAAACAATCTCTTTGCTTGCAGAACATCACGTTATTTCCCTTTTATTTTTTAATTGAAAATTTTATTCCAGGGCAACCACCCCCGGAAGTTTTCTGCCTTCCATTAAATGTAAGAAAGCGCCGCCGCCAGTTGAGACATAGCTGACTTTACCGGCAACATTGCATTTTTTTGCAGCAAGGCCAGTATCCCCGCCGCCAACAATCGAAAATGCAGAAGAAGCTGCAATGGCTTTTGCCACAACACGGGTTCCCTCCATGAATTTTTCCATTTCAAAAACCCCCATGGGGCCGTTCCATACAATGGTTTTTGCATCTGCAATGGCCCTGGCATATTTTAATGCTGTTTTCGGACCGATATCCAGGGCCATCCATTGATCAGGAATCTGATCCGCCAGGACTTCTTTTACCCTAGCATCCTTGTCAAATTTTTCCGCACAGACAAGATCCAAAGGAAGCATAAAATCGACTTTTTTTTCCTTTGCTTTTTTTACAATACCAGATGCTGTCTGCAAAAGAGCTTCTTCAATCATTGATCCTTGGGTGTCAATCCCCTGGCTCTTTAAAAACGTGTTGGCCATAGCACCGCCAATGATAAGTTTATCAACAAATTTGAGCATATTCTCAAGAGCTGCAAGTTTACTGGATACTTTTGCACCGCCAATTATTGCCACCAGGGGTTTTTCAGGATTCTCAACGGAATCGTAATACGATCGGACTTCTTTTTCAAGTAAAAATCCAGCTGCGGATTCCGGTGCAAACCTGGGAATTCCGGTAACAGAAGCCTGGTCCCGGTGGGAAACTGCAAAAGCATTATTCACATATACGTCGCAAAGGCCGGCAAGTTCTTTTGAAAACCTGTCATCATTTTTCTTTTCTCCGTCATGGAATCTTAAGTTCTCCAACATCAGGATCTGGCCGTCATCCAGTTGACCGACCATTTTTTTAACATTATCACCAACGCAGTCATCTGCAAACAGGACTCGCTTTTTCAATAATTGGGACAATCTTTCACAAACCGGTGCCAGGCTGAATTTTAAATCCCTTTTGCCATTGGGCCTGCCCATGTGGGAGGCAATAATAATTTTTGCATTCTGTTCCAAAAGGTAATAAATGAGATCCAGGCTAGCCTTTATCCTGTTATCGTCTGTAATATTTAAATTATCGTCAACCGGAACATTATAATCCACCCTGACAAAAACTCTCTTTGATGTCACATCAAGATCTTTTACGGATTTCATGGGTATCCTCCAAAAATTATTTTTTTGTTTTTCTATGGACCTGTTTTTTCCGGGACCATCGTTCAAAAAAGTTTATGACACCTGATTTACTTCCTCTTTCAATTATTTCCTCTTCTACTTTTACACCGTCTTTTGTGGTCATGGCCTTTTGCAGGCATTTTGTCTTTACAGGGCAATGGTAAAAGCAATCATTCGGGGTCTGTCTCAACCCCTTCTCGGTCATGGGAAACACTTTTTCAAGAATGCCAAAACACTCCCGGTTTTCATTTTCTTTATCCATTTTTATTCTTCAAATTCTCTATTAAATTTTGATATTAACCCCTTGGCTGCAAAGCTGTAAAACCCCTCATTACCCACAATCATATGCTCATGCAATATGATTCCCACGTATTTTAATGCAAAAAAAAGTCGTTTTGTAATCAGGATATCACTTTTAGATGGTTCAACATCTCCGGAAGGATGATTGTGGGCAAAAATCACGGCTGCGGCATTATGCTGTAATGCACTTATAATGACTTCTCTTGGATAAACAGAACTTGTTGTCAATGTCCCGGTAAAAAGAATTTTTGATGTCAGAACCCTGTTTTTGACATCAAGAAAAATCCCGGCAAACACTTCTTTTGTTTTATGTCCGATGGTTTGGTTCAAATACTCCATAAGATCTCCGGGATTTTGAACCACGTCTTTTGATATTATTTTACTTTCAAGGTACCTGTCTGACACTTCTTTGATCAGCCTGATACCCAGGCTGTTTGCGGGCCCAATCCCTTCAATTTCACACAAAGATTCATTGTTTGCTTCCAAAACCGCCTGGAATGTCTTAAATCTTTTTAAAAGAAGCTTCGCACTCTTTTTGCAATCCTTTCTCGGGGTATTCAAGGAGAGCAGAAGCTCGATGACTTCATAATCATGAAATCCCTGAAGACCGCTTTTCAAAAATCTTTCCCGCAGCCGCTTTCTATGTCCCTCCTGCCCCTTATTCGTCCTTAAGTTCTCCTTTGTCCGTCTCATCTTCATCCACAGGAATTTCATCTGTATCGGTTTCATCCAGGACCTGGTCTTCGTCCTCCGGAAGGCGTGCTATCCCAATAAGGTTTTCGCCGGATGTAAGATTAATCAATTTAACACCCTGGGTGTTTCTGCTGATTACATGAATGCCTTCAATGGATATTCTTATCAGTTTTCCCTTATCCGTGACCAGCATCAGCTCATCATGCTCATCAACTAAAAGCAGAGAAACCATTTTACCATTGCGTTTTGATGTCTTGATTGAAAAAACACCCTTCCCGCCGCGGCCCTGCACCTTATACTCCTCAACCAGAGACCGTTTGCCATATCCGTTTTCAGTCACGGTAAGAAGCGTATCTTCGGATTCCAGGACTTCCATGCCCACCACCATCGAGTCTTTATCAATTCTCATCCCACGCACACCCATGGAACCCCTTGCAGTTGCCCTGACATCGCCCTCATGGAAACGGATCACCTTTCCGCCTTCAGACCCAAGGAAAACAGTCATATTGCCATCGGTTATTTTTGCCGCAATCAACTCATCGCCATCTGCAAGCTTTACCCCGATCAAGCCACCGGCTCTCCGTCTCGAATAAGCCATCAAGTCAGTTTTTTTCACTCTTCCCTTTTTTGTGGCCATGACAACATATTTATTCTCAACAAACTTATCAACAGTTAATACAGTGGCAAGTTTTTCACCCTCATCAAAATTTAAAAGGTTTACAATGGCCTTGCCAAGAGTCGAACGTCCTGCCATGGGCAGTTCATAAACCTTTGACTGGTAAACCTTGCCAAAATTGGTAATAAACAGAAAAGTTGCATGGGTGGAGGCGACAAAAAGATGTTCCACAAAATCATCAGACTTTGTTCCCATGGCGGTCTTGCCTTTCCCTCCCCTGTGCTGGCTTGCATACAGGGTAATCGGGTTTCTCTTGATATACCCGCTTCTGGTCACGGTCACAACCATATCTTCCTCGGCAATCAGGTCTTCAATGCTGATTTCAGCCGTGCTTTCCTTTATTTCTGTACGTCTGACGTCACCAAATTCTTCGTCAAGCTCGGTCAATTCATCTTTGATCAAACCCCGGACTACTTCATCGCTTGAAAGGATCTCGTTATACCAGGTAATATCCTTTAAAAGGGCATCATATTCATTAATAATCTTATCCCTCTCAAGTCCCGTGAGCCTTTGGAGCCGCATATCAAGTATTGCCTGGGCCTGGACGGCAGTTAAACTGAATTTTGTTTTCAATCCTTGTTTAGCTTCTTCAGGAGAATGTGATGCCCTTATCAGCGCCACCACGTCATCAAGATTATCCAGAGCTATTTTCAAGCCTTCTAAAATATGGGCTCTTTCTTCTGCCTTTTTCAAGTCAAATTTTGTTCTCCTGACAATGACGTTCCTGCGGTGACCAATGAAATGATTCAGGATCTCTTTTAAAGTCAGAAGCTGCGGCCTGTTATTTACAACAGCAAGCAGGATAATCCCGAAACTTGTCTGCATATTGGTATGCTTATAAAGCTGGTTAATTACAACCTCGGCAATCTGATCCCTTTTAAGCCCTATGGCAACCCTCATTCCGTCACGGTCGGATTCATCCCGGACAAAGGACGCGCCGGTAATGATTTTTTCCCGCATGAGTTCTGCAATTTTTTCAACCACTTTTGCCTTATTGACCTGGTAGGGAAGCTCGGTCACAATAATGGTTTCCTGGCCGGTTTTTTTATTTTCCTCAATCTCAACCTTTGCACGGAGGGTAATAATCCCACGCCCCGTGTTATAAGCCTCATGGATGCCTTTGGTGCCATAAATATGACCAGAGGTCGGAAAGTCAGGCCCTGGAATGTATTCCATCAAGTCTTGGATGCCCATTAAGGGATTATCAATCAATTCCTTTAAGGCTGCGATAACCTCTCTGATGTTATGAGGCGGAATATTGGTTGTCATTCCAACAGCAATACCAGAGGAGCCATTGACCAGCAATGCAGGGAATTTTGTAGGTAAAACCGACGGCTCTTCAAGAGTTTCATCATAATTAGGGATAAAGTCAACGGTTTGTTTTTCAAGATCGGCAAGCATCTGGTGGGCGATCTTCTTCATCCTGATTTCCGTGTACCTCATTGCAGCAGGCGAATCACCATCCACAGATCCAAAGTTGCCCTGGCCGTCAACCAGGGTATATCTTAAGGAAAAATCCTGGGCCATCCTGACAATAGTGTCGTATATAGCAGTATCACCATGGGGATGATACTTACCCATGACATCACCGACAATACGGGCAGACTTTTTATAGGGTTTATTCCAGTCGTTTCGCACTTGCTGCATGGCATAAAGTGACCGTCGATGGACCGGTTTCAGGCCATCACGGACATCGGGCAGAGCCCTTCCGATTATGACGCTCATTGCATATTCGAGATAGGATTGTTTCATCTCCTTCTCAATGCTGGTAACACTAGTATCTTTGTTAATAATCAACTTTAAAACTCCAATTATTTTTCTTTATGAACCTTTCCGGGTTCAACCATAAATTGAAAACTTGAAAAATATATATCTGCAAGGGTTAAAAACAAGGTGGCAATCAGAGGGCCATAAATAATGCCTAAGATACCATAGCTTTTAAGCCCTCCTATAATGGCAAAAAATATTATTAAAGGATGCATTCTTACCCTGTTGCCAACCACTTTGGGTTTAAAAATATATTCGACCCCCCAGGACAGGACAGCATAAAAAATAAAAACAAAAACCCCGGCTGCAAGCCTGGATTTCAAAATTAAAATTGCTGCAGCCGGGACCATGACAATCCCTATCCCAAGTATGGGCAAAAAGGCTAAGAATCCCATAATAACACCCCAGAGGAACGGGGAATTAAATCCTAAAAATAAAAAGAGCATGCCTCCGGCTACCCCCTGAATCAGTCCGCCAAGGCCATTTCCGATAAGTACTGCGCCTGCCATGTCCATGAACTTTTCAAAAAGCTTTTCATCATGTTCATCTGGCAGAGGAGACAGATCATACATATACTTTATGAATTTATCTCCGTCCATCAGCATATAAAATATAACTATCAGCATCAGACAGAAATAAAGCACAATATCAAACACATTGGACGTGACAAACCTTGCCTGTTCAAACAACGAAAATCCCACAAACTTTCCAAGCTCTGATATGGGGTTTATCAATTCATCCCAGGTCACTGTCTTTTCAATTCCCGCCCGTACCAGAAGTTCATTAAACCGGTCCAGTGCATGGGTGCTTTCAAGCAGGTTTCTCAGCTGGCTTGAAAAAACAGCATCCTTGGCCATGGAATAAAGGTTGAACGCCTCTTTGGAGAGTACGCCGAGAAAGAAAACAACAGGTATGAATACAACAAAAAAGATCAGGGCACAGGTAAGGATAGCAGATACTTTAGGTGACAGTTTTTTTGAAAAGAACCTGAAGACCGGGCTGAATATCCCGGTTGAGACAATTCCTAATATGATGACAGCAAAAAAAGGAGCAATCAGCCTGCCTGCCAGCAAGATAGCAATGCTAAACAGAGCAATAAAAAAAATAAAAACCGCTCTTTGAGAAATATTCTGCTCCAAGGTTTCACCAATCTATTCAGATGCCGGACAAAGGAAAAGGATTAAAAAACCAGGTAAAGCCGTAACATGCAAAAAAAATTGAATATTACGGCTTTACATAAATTTAAAATAAACATCCTGTCTTAATTTCTGATCAAGCCTATAGCTGCCAGGACAAGAAGTATTTCAAATATAATGACTTGAATATAGCTTCCAAAAAAATGGTATACGATCCCTCCGCCAACAATGGCCGGAACTGCTGTATAAATTAATATGCCTAATTTTCTAGGAATATCCATAATAAAAACACTCCTTTATGCATTTTATTCCAAACATTTAACAACCCGGTTAAAATATAGAGTTTCTTACCATTTTAATGAATCCAAGTAAAGGAAAAAACTTATCTTTCTATTATCATTGCCATGCCCATACCGCCACCTATACACATGGAAATAAGCCCTGTGGAATAAGATTTTCTTTTCATCTGGTTAATGGCGGTAACAATCTGCCTTGCGCCAGTACATCCAATAGGATGACCGATTGAAATTCCTGACCCGAGTTCATTGGGTTTTTCCATATCAATATTGAGTTCTCTCATGCAGCCTATGGCCTGGGCTGCAAATGCTTCATTCAGCTCTATCAAGTTAATGTCATCAATGGCCATACCGGTTTGCTTCAACACTTTCCTGACAGCCGGCACAGGTCCAAGACCCATGTATGCAGGATCAAGTCCGCCTGATGAAAAGCTTTTGATCTTTGCAAGTTTCTCAAGTCCTAAGTCATCTGCTTTTTCTTCTGCCATTAAAAGGACTGCTGCTGCTGCATCATTAATCCCGGATGCATTACCTGCTGTCACGCTCCCGTCCTTTTTAAATGCCGGGCGAAGTCTGGCAAGTTTTTCCATGCTGGTCTCCATGGGGCGCTCATCTTTATCAACAATGGTATCACCCCTGCGGGATTTAATCACAACAGGGATAATTTCCTTTGCAAATGTACCATCATTCACCGCAGCAAAGGCCCTGCTGTGGCTTAATGCGGCAAGCTGATCCTGCTCTTCCCTTGTGATGCCGTATTTTTCTGCAATATTTTCAGCAGTAAGTCCCATATGGTATCCGTAAAAAATCTCATATAATCCATCAAACACCATTAAGTCATGGACAGGCCCGATACCGGTGAGCTCCATTCGATGTCCCCATCTTGCCTTGCTTAATGCCATGGGAGCATTGCTCATGCTCTCCTGGCCACCGGCAAGGATAACCTCTGCCTGCCCGGTCATGATTGCCTGGGCGCCAAGGGCAATGGCTTTGAGGCCCGAACCACAGATTTTATTAACCGTAAAAGCTGTAGTCTGCCTTGAAATACCTGCTGCAATCATGGCCTGCCTGGCGGTATTCTGGCCCTGGCCGGCCTGCAGGACATTCCCCATGATAACTTCATCAATAAATACAGGGGTTAAAGAATCATCATAATCATATCCTTTTTTTTCAAGGTCGATCACGCCCTGGTCTTTTAATGTATCCGGGGAAAATTCATCCTGGGAAGAATCCACAACAGGTCTTAACCCGGCTCTTTTCAGGACATCTTTCATTACATATGAACCAAGCTCAACCACAGGCACGCTTTTCAAAGAACCTCCAAAAGAACCTACCGGGGTTCTCACACCACTTACGATAACAACATTTTTCATTTAAAGCCTCCATCGATATTGATTTTTTTATCATTAACAGTTACATTTTAACTATATTATAAAATCAATAGCAAAGAGACAAATAAAAAACAAGGAATTATACCTGTGCAATCCTGTCCGGGTATGAAGTTTCAAGGCAATACCCGCTCTATGACCTCATCATACCGCTATAATGGTTTTGCTTTCTATATTATATGTTTTTACCCGGCCTATGCATGACTTTCTTGAACTTGTCCCTGACATCATAAAATCTCAGCACGCCTTTGGGACAGGTCGTGACACAGCGACCGCAGCCAACACAATCTGCCACATTAATCATCCCTTTTGACCGGACAAGATCCTGGACCGGGATTCCCATATCACATTCTTTATTGCATTTTCCACATGAAATGCATTCTTCTTTATCTGCAATGATTTTATAAAAACCAACAGTGTTTAAAATACCGAAAGTCTGGCCATATGGGCAAAGCCACCGACACCAGTTGCGGTTACCTGTTATTGGGATAAAGAGAAAAGAGGAAAAATATAAAATACCGGTAATCCCTAAAAAACTGTCAACAATTGATTTTGTTCTTGAAAAAGGGAGCAACACTATTATAAATAAAATAAAATAAAAACTCGATAGTGCCCATTTAAGGTGTCTTAATTTCCAGGCTGCCCCGGATTTGATAGTCTTTTTCCTGAATGCAGCCCCCATAGTATCTCTAGTGCCTACACAGGGGCAATTCCAGCTGCAAACAGCCCTACGGCCAAATAGAAACACGAGAATAAGGGCAAGGAAGAAACTAATTGTCATGGGAAAGTGTATGCTTCTCCCCCAAACAGCTTTACCATCAAAATACCCAATTGCAGGTTCCCCTATAGTAAAAAAATAAGGTAAAAGTCCCCAAAACCCGAGAACCATACCTGTTAATACAGCAATCCTTTTTTTCGTGTACGGATTTTTCTCAACACCAACCCTGTAAATTCCAAAAAAACCAATGGCAATATACTCGGAGTAATGACTCAGGAACACATTATCAGTCCAATGAAACCACACTTCGTTTAACCATCCCAGGATTGCATAAACTAATCCTAAGTAACTAAGGGTTTTGATGATCAATTTTTTTTCTTTAATCTTTTGCATAAAATATGCTATTTATTAAAGAAATGGCCCAGAAACCTTTTCTTGGATTGTACAGGCACAGGAAGACCAAGGTGTTCACAGATAATAGTTTCTAACTTTTCATCCTTAATATCAGTACCTTCGACAACAATATCATCTCCCACCATAACAGCAGGGGCCACGGGCAAATTCAGTTCAAAGTATTCATCTGAAGTGTATTCTGCTTTGGGTTTTGTTGTGACTTTAATTTCTATGTCATATATTTTGCCCAGCCTGGGCATAATTTTCTTAAAATGCCTTCATGATTTTCCATTAGGCTCGTTCAAAAAGAAGCTGACTTTCAGCATAACTGCCTCCTTAAAATTTTCTTATAATAAAATATCTCAAATATTCCCACCGAATCTGTTTATGCCTTATTCAACCGTTAAAGACTTCCCTTAAACGGCTATTCACCCGATGCCACGGGCAGCCCCATGGCCCGCCAGTCCTGTACACCTTCTTCAAGACGAACCGCATGATATCCTTTTTTATTTAACAACTCGACTGCCTGGACAGAAAGGACACAATAAGGTCCCCGGCAATAGGCAACAATTTCCCTGGTTTTAGGGAGTTTTGCCAGCATGAGTTCAAGTTCCTGTAAAGGAACAGACACGGCACCACTAATATGGCCTGCCCTGAATTCTTCAGGCGGGCGGACATCCAGTATGGTGACCTCTTCTTTTTGTATACGTTTTATCAATGCATCACGGTCAACCGGTTCCATCCCTTTTTTGCCTTCAAGAAAGCGGTTTTTAATCTGCTCAATTTCTGCAATCCGGTTCTCAGCAATCTTACGCATGGAGAAAAAAAACTCGCATACCATGGGAGCAGGCCGGTAAACCACATACAATCCTTTTTTTTCCTGTTCAACCAGACGGGAATTTTTTAGTACCTGGAGATGCTGGGACGTATTGGCAACGGTAAGAGAGGTCTCCCTTGCAAGATTTTCAACTGTTCTTTCCCCCTGGCAGAGGATATCTAAAAGTTCCAGCCGTTTGGGGCTTGAAACCGCTTTGCCAATCCGTGAAAATTGATCATATATTTCATCTTTAAAACGCCTGTTAGGATTCATAGTATTCTACTCCTCTATTATTCAAGCAATTAATTGAATAGTATCACCTGAATTTTTCTTGTCAACTAAAACTTTACCAAAGCATCCTTAAAAAAGTTTTGACAATTGAAAGTAATGGCAACCGCCTGGATATTCTGCGGTCCATTGACAAAGAAGAACGATCTGTTAAAGTTGACAAACTGGCTATTTTAAGCAACACTTGTGCAAACTTGGTTTTGAAAAAGGATTGCTTTTGCTATGGAACGAAAAGTTGTTGTTGCGGGATGGGGCCAGATAATTCAACCAAAAAAATTGAAAACTGCTGCACAAGACCCTTTGGGGTTAATGAGCCTGGCAGCCGGCAGGTCTGCTGAAATGATGGCATCTTCAAGTGTTCTGGCGAATCTGGACGGAATCATGGTTGTAAAAACCTTAAGCCGCCATTACAGGTCTTGTGCCAAACAGCTTGCCCTGAGCTTGGGTGCCACACCAAAATTCACCCATGTTTCAGGGATTGGCGGCAACTCTCCCCAGACGTTAATCAACATGGCAGCCGGAAAGATCGCCCGCAATGAGCTGGATTCAGTTCTTATCGCAGGTGCAGAAGCCTATGTTCAAAGGGGCACAGACTCGAAAAGAGTTGAAAGCGCCCTGTTCAGGGGTATTCCAAAAGATTATCCCGGGGATGACCTCATCGGTTCCACCCCTTTGGAGAAAACCCATGGTGTTAAACACCCCATGCAGGGGTTCCCGCTTTTTGAAACTGCATTATGGGCTGCGTCCGGCCTGGATCTTCAATCCTACCTGATAAAAACAGGGAAAATGTGGTCAAAATTCAGCAGGACTGCTTCAACTCATCCCTTTGCCTGGACGAAAACCACGAGAACACCTGAAGAAATCATTACTCCAGGCCCGGCCAACAGGCCTATCGCGTTTCCTTATACCAAATACATGAATTCTTTTGTTACTGTTGATCAGGGTGCGGCCGTCATATTGATGTCAGAAGAGACTGCAAAAAAATACTTGCAAAAAGAAAGGCAGACGGTTTATTTCCTGGGCGGAGGATATGCTGAAGACAGGCAACGGTTCATGATTGAAAAATCTGATTTTACTTTAAGCCCGCCTTTAAAAGCTGCCGTTGAAAAAGCTTTGGCAAGATCATGCATGGTGCAGGAAAACCTGGATTGTTTTGATCTTTATTCATGCTTCCCCTGTGCGGTTTCCATTGCAAAAAAAATGATCGGAATTTTTGATGATGATCCAAGGCCACTCACCCTGACAGGAGGACTTGGTTTTTTTGGAGGACCGGGAAACAATTACAGCCTCCACAGCGTTGCCACCCTTGCTGAAAAAATTTCCACCGGAAAAAAATCAAACGGCCTTGTCACAGCCCTTGGCTGGTTTATGCATAAACATGCTGCCGGTATTTACAGTTCTTTTCCTTCAAAAGGCAAATTCAAAAACCATGACATAGAGGATCAAAAAAATTGTCTGGCAGGCCAGGCCCCTGTTAAAATAAAAAACCAGGTAACTGGTTCCGGAACCATTGAAACATATACGGTCATGTACTCAATAAACCATGAACCCTCATATGCAGTGCTTTATGGAAAAACCAGGGACAATTTCAGGTTTGTTGCCAGAACAAAAAATCATCCCGACATTTTCAAGCAGCTTACTTCAAAAAATATGGTCGGCCAGGAAGTGAGCGTAAAATTTGATAATTCTAAAAACATGAATATTGCAGACCTTGTATAACCAATTTTAAGTTAAACCCCTAAAAACTCTTTTATCCATGAATTTTTCGGGTTTTGGACAAGTTCTTCAGGTGTGCCTTTCTGTTCAATTCCACCTTGATTCATGACAATAACCATATTTCCTGCTGCAAAGGCTTCTTTGTGATCATGGGTAACAAAAATTGTTGTGATATTGAGCCTTGAAATAATATTTGTCAATTCCAGTAAAAGACGTTTCCTCAACACCCTGTCAAGGGAGCTTAAAGGCTCATCCAGCATCAGCAAACCGGGGTTTGGGGCAAGGGTTCTTGCCAGTGCTACCCTCTGACGTTCTCCGCCGGAAAGCTCATTGATCTGACGGGTTTCAAATCCCTCAAGGCCTGTGAGCGACAGCATATTTTTTACCCTTGAATCAATTTCTGTCTTATCCTTGCCTTTCATTTTCAAACCAAATGCAATATTATCAAACACATTCATATGGGGAAACAGGGCAAATTCCTGGAACATCATTCCAAAATTTCTTTTATGGGGACGAATGTTCTCCATTGGCTGACCATTGAACAATATACTACCGGAATCTTGAATTTCCAGTCCGGCAATAAGCCTTAACAATGTGGTTTTCCCGCTTCCTGAAGGGCCGAGCACAGACAATTTTGTGCCCTGTTGCAAGCTTAAATTAATATCTTTCAGGATAAGGCTTCCATCATCAAATTTTTTATTGATATGTTCAAGAACAAGCTCGTTTTTCATTAGAATCCTTCTGAACTTTCTTTTCTGAAATTTTCAATCACTATATAGCCAATTGCCGTCACGGCCATCAATATGACTGAAATGGCCATGGCCTGTCCATAATTCATTGCACCGGGCTGGCCTAAAAATCTGTAAATGGCAACAGGAATGGTGGGTGTTTCAGGTCTTGCCGTAAAAATTGTTGCCCCGAACTCTCCCAGGCTGATGGTAAACGCAAAAATGGCCCCTGCCACCAAAGCTCTTGAAATAAGCGGCAGATCAATATGCCAAAACATCTTAAACGGGGATGCCCCTAACATGGATGCCGCATCAGTCAATTGTTCCGGTATTGATCTTAAGGCCGGCAGGATTGCTCTTATCACAAAAGGGAATCCTACCAGGGCATGGGCAATGGGAATTAAGAAAATGGATGTTCTCAAATTTAAGGGCGGTTTATCCAGGGTTATAATAATACCAAACCCTAATGTAACAGCAGATGTAGATAAGGGCAGCATGAAAATAGGATCAAAAAATGATGCCAGTCTATTTTTTATATTACGGTCACAATGCCGGATGAACAATGCAGCGCATACCCCTGTGATAAGAGCGATTACCAGGGCGGTTCCTGCAAACATAAAAGAATATTCAATGGCATGAAACGGCGGGATATAGAATATGGAATCCGAAGTATTTTTAAACAATGCTTTATAAAAGATAAATGAAAGTTCCCCTTCATTGGTCAACGAGCCTGCCACAAGGGATAGTAGCGGCATAACGCATAAAAGGAGGATAAAAAGTATAACACCTGCAACAATTATTTTTTCCCATAAGCAAACCGCCCTTTTAAGGTTTGCCTTTTCCGGATCAGGAGTAAACCTTGCAGCCTTTTTTGTAAAGGAAGTATAAATCCACATCAAAGCAAATGTAAACAGGATTTGAATTAATGACAGAAAGGAAGCCAAAGGAAGATTAAACAAATGTGCCGCCTGCCTGTATATTTCCACTTCAATCGTTGAGAATGAAGGCCCGCCAAGGATCAGGATAATTCCGAAACTGGAAAAGCAAAAAATAAACACCAGGGCCGAGGCAGCATATATGGCGGGCTTCAATAACGGCAGGGTTATAGTTGAAAATACCTGCAAAGGATTTGCCCCCAGAACCATGGCAGCCTCACTGATCCGGCCCTGAAGGGAAGACCAGAATCCCGTGATGATCCTTAACATGACTGAAAAATTATAAAATACATGGGCAAGGAGAATTAAACCCAGCGGATTGTCAAATTTCAGGCCGAAGAAAAAACCGGTTTTTCCAAAGCAGGCCTGAAACGCTGCTGCCACGACAACAGCAGGAAGGACAAACGGAATTGAAGCAAGAATTTTGATTATTTTTTTACCTTTAAACGAATAATGGGACAGGACAAAAGCGCAGGGCAGCGCACAGATAAGGGTTAACAATGTTGAAAGGCCAGCCTGCCAGAAGGTAAACCAAATGATTTTTATCATCCTTGATGAAAAAAACACCTGGTCCGCAAAAACAAAATCAATTTTCCCTTTTGGGAAAAAACTTTTAAAAAAAATCCCGGACAAAGGATAAAAATAAAAAATAAGGAAAAAACCGGCCGGAACAAGTCCGGCCAAAGCATAGGGATGAATAAGGTTTCTTATTTTTACTGGAGTACTTTTTCTGTCCATTCCCGGATCCAAACATCCCTTTTCCTGTCAATTAATTTGGAATCCAGGACTGCAGGTTCCCCTGTTATAACAGCGTGCTTTTTGAACACATCAGGCAATGCAGCTTCCTGACTGGCCGGAAAAACAAACATCTGCAAAGGGATGTCTTCCTGGAAGTCCTTTGACAGGAAAAAGTCCATGGTCTTTTTTGCAAGCCCAAGTTTGGAAGTTCCTTTTAAAATCCCTGCAAACTCAATCTGCCTGAATGCGGAGCCGTTTTCAACCACAACTCCTGTCGGGGCCTGACTAAGCTTTTGTTTAGAATAAAAAACTTCAGCAGCCGGACTTGATGCATAGCTAACCACAATAGGCCTGTCCCCTTTGGAGGCCGCGGTAAATTTACCCCAATATGCTTCCTTCCACCCGTTGGTCACAAGAACCTTGTTGGCTTTGAGCTTTTGCCAGAAATCAAGGTATCCGTCCTGGCCGAACCGGCTTATGGTTGCCAGCAAAAAAGCAAGACCCGGAGAAGATGTTGCCGGATTTTCAATAACGGTTAAACCCTTATATTCAGGTTTTATTAAATCTTCCAGCATGGTTGGCACAACCTTATTATGATCCTTGAACCACTTGATATCATAGTTTAAACAGACATCGCCAAAATCCACAGGGATGAGCCTGTTTCCAGGGTCCAGCTTCAATTTCGGATCAATTACATCCAATTTGGAAGGTGCATAAGGAACAAACATATCTGCTTCCAACGCCCTGCTCAAAAAAGTATTATCCACCCCGTAAAAGATATCGGCAAAAGGATTGTTCTTTGACAAGATCGCTTTATTAAGGGCTTCGCCTGCGTCCCCTGATTTCAAAATAACCATTTTTGCATGAATTTTTTCTTCAAACTTTAAAACAACTCCCTTGCTGATACTGAAGCTGTCATGGGTCATGATGGTCACAACAGGCATCTTGTCTGCCGAGCCCTTTTTTGCTTCTTTTTTTTGCTCTTCCTTTGAGCAGGCAAAAAGGCTGATCAATGCTGCCAATACTATAATCAATAAAAACTTTTGCTTCATGATTTTCTGTCTCCAAAATAAAAAAACCATTCTCTGAGCAAAAAATACCTGATCATCAGAGGATGGTTAAATATAAATTCGTTCCCTCCGCCGGCATTATCCGGATCAGGTTATGGACGGTCGGGTCAACCCCCTCTCAGCATTGCAATAATGCTCCCGTACAAATCTTTTCCCTTTTGTACTGAATAAACCGATTACCATAGACTGTCAAGCAATAGATTTGATCCCGTCAAGATCTTAACTGATTCATTTATTTAAGATTCATCAATGTCCTGCCCTTCCGTTTGAACGTCATTATCCTGTTTTGAGCCATTTCTTTTGCATATTGCTCATACCCTTTTCCTTTTATATTATGAATACAAGCGGCACGGTCACTGTTAAAGACGAATCCGAATAATTTTGCCATGAAATTATTATATTTTTTACATGCCATGATATCACTGAATTCATCACATTCTGCGCAGGAGGCAATGCCTTTTTCAAGGCAGCAGGTGCGGACTTTACACCATGATGCTTTCTCATTTTTAATGCACCCCTTACATTTCCCCTTTTGGTATTTCGTGCATGATCCGCAATATAATCCACACTTGGCAACCAGCCTGATATCGGTTTGAATCTCTTTCATTTTTCCCCCCTTATAAAATTACAATATAATTTTAATACAGCAACACCCAATACCTTGCTTATCATAGCAGGTTACTTTGCCACCATTATGTCAGGTTGAAAAAATATTTAGTCGTTTGAATTACCTTTTTGCATAGACAGATGCCATTTGACTGATTCTGTTTTGGATTTCTCTGCGCAGGGATTCAGGAGACAGGACTTCAACATCATTGCCATAGCTTAAAATCATCCCCAAAAGCCATTTTCCCCGTGGAAATATTGCCTTTACGGTCATTGACTCATCACTCTCTGCCAGGATTTGTGACGTTTCATGATGATCCTCAACCAAATGTTTAACCTTTGCTGAAAACTTGAGAACAACATCTATATTCTTTTCAGGAGTGTGCCATTTTTCACCAATTTTTCGATAATCGTCCTGTTTTCTTTCAAACATGTCAGTTAAAACAATGATCTGTTTCATTCGGGTCAGTTTGAACAGCCTTACAGCATTCCTTTTCCGGCAAAATCCGAAAAGATACCATGAAAATCCTTTTTGAATCACGGTCATAGGTTCGACAACCCGTACAGATGGTTTTCCTTGACTGTCCATATAACTGATTTCGATCAGACGGGTGCTTTTTATGGCATCATAAAGCTGCTGAATTTTTTTGGCTGATTTATCGTATTTTCCCCAACCAAGAGTATCAAATACAATCACCTCCGACCCTTTTGCGGAATCACTTTTCTCATTATCCGGTAACAGGCTTTGAATTTTCTCAAATATCAGCTCGATATCACGATCATCAAGGGCTGCATTGATTCCTTTCAACGCCGAAAGGATGGATCTTAGATCAGAAATACTCAAATACTGTTTATTGAGTTTATAATTTTCAGGGATCTCATACCCGCCATAGGTCCCCTGGTTTGAAATAACAGGGATTCCGGCCATATTAATGGATTCAATATCCCTGTAGATTGTCCTGAGGCTGACTTCAAACCGCCGGGCCAGCTCTTTTGCAGTGATCTTGCGCCTGTTAAGAAGAATCACTACAATTGAAAGCATTCGGTCAATACGCATCAGGAATGTTTATCCGTTTTATGTTTCAATTTGATCCAAGCCTCAAGTCTTTGTTTTACAGTTTTCTCGTATCCCCGGTCAGTTGGGGCATAAAACCGTTGATCTTCAAAGCCGTCCGGCAGATAGGACTGGGGGACAAAAGCATACTTATAATCATGGGCATACTTGTACCCTTTACCGTAATCCAAATCTTTCATCAGCTTTGTCGGAGCATTCCTGATATGAAGCGGAACAGGAGCGTAACCGGTTTCCTGGATCGTCTTTTTAACCTGTTTGTGCGCCATATAAACCGCATTGCTCTTGGGTGCCGTTGCAAGATAAATTGCTGCCTGGAATAAAACGTCATCCCCTTCCGGGCGGCCTAACATCCTGAAAGACCCGCCGGCATTCAATGCCATGGTCAATGCTCCAGGATCAGCCATGCCAATGTCCTCGGTTGCGAATCGCACCATTCTCCTTAGCATGTAATAAGGATCATCCCCGGCAGAAAGCATCCGTTCAAGCCAGTATATAGCTGCATCCGGGTCGCTGCCTCTCATACTCTTGATAAAGGCTGAAATCAAATTATAATGTTCTTCGCCTGCCTTATCATATAAGAGTGATTTTTTTTCAATGGCTGCTTCAACATCCTGGATACTGATCTTTTTTTTCCCGGCAAAATGAAGCATGGCTGTCTCAAGATTGGCCAGGGCAATCCTGGCATCACCGTCAGACACCTTTGCAATATGCTCCAATACATCATCAGCCAACCTGTCCACTGCAAGCCCAAGGCCGTTTTTTTTATCTGTCAATGCCCGGTTTAAAATAGTTAGAATGCTTTTTTCTTCAAGGCTCTTAAGGGTAAACACCCTGCACCTTGACACAAGGGCCGGTATGACCTCAAAGGAAGGGTTCTGGGTAGTGGCCCCCACAAGGGTGATCAGGCCTTTTTCCACGTGATGGAGAAAAGCATCCTGCTGGGCCTTGTTAAACCTGTGGATTTCATCCACGAACAAAATTGTCCGTCTTTTATACAATATCCTTGTTTTGTTGGCCTGTTCTATTATCCTGCGTATGTCTTTAACCCCGGACAGGACAGCGGATATCTCCACAAATTCAGATTTTGTTTCATTGGCAATAATGCCGGCAAGTGTTGTCTTTCCGCATCCGGGCGGGCCCCATAGGATAATGGAAAACACCCTGTCGTCTTCTATGGCCCTTTGAAGAAGGCTTCCCCCGGCCGTCAGGTGTTCCTGGCCAACGACCCCGTCAAGGGTGACGGGCCGCATCCTGTCTGCCAGCGGGCCGGCCAGGGATTTACCTTCATGGTTATGAGATTCAAAAAGATCCATTCCTTTTATGAGCTGTCCTTATCCCTTTGTCTTTTTCTTTTGCTCTGTTCTTTTCTCTGCTTTTGTTTTTTTGTATTATGCCTTTTCTTTTTCTGGAAAATTCTTTCCTCTTCTCTTGATTTCCCGGAAAATTTAATCTTGCCGGTCTTTTCTCTGAAATAGAGTTTAATGGGCGTTTTTTCAAGGGGAATCATCTGTCGAAGCTGGTTTGTCAGGTATCTCCTGTAAGAAAAATGAACTGCCTTTGGAAAATTGACAAAGCAGACAAAACAAGGAGGTTTTGCCGAAACCTGTGTTGCATAGAAAAATTTTAACCTTTTCCCTTTATGCAATGATGGTTCTTCCCTGTAAACCGCATCCTCGATAATCCTGTTCAGCGTACCGGTATTAATCCTGTGGCAATATTCCTTATAAATTTTTTGCACTTCATCCAGTATTTTATGGCACCTTTGCCCTGTGAGGGCGGAAATTGTCAGGGCAGGAGCATAGGACAAGAATTTTGCCTTATACCTTAAGTCCTCCATATATTTTTTAATACTTTTGCGTTCCTTTTCTAAAAGATCCCACTTATTTAAAAGGAACAGGGCGCCACAACCCCTGTCTTCAGCATATCCTGCAATGGTAATGTCCTGATCTGTAATTCCTTCATTTGAATCGATCAGGATCAAGGCCACATCACACTCATCAAGGCTTTTCAATGATTTTAAAATGGAAAATTTTTCTAATTTATGTGTAACCTTGCCCTTACGCCTTATTCCTGCCGTATCCACAAGAACAAACTGTCTGCCTTTATGCTCAAGCTTAAGTTTTATGGCATCCCTTGTGGTGCCGGCCTTTTCGTTGACCACCAGGCGCTTTTCACCAAACAACCTGTTGGCAAGTGAAGATTTGCCTACATTGGGACGGCCTACAATGGCAATTTTAATCAGGGAGTCCTGGTCTTCTTCCTCCTTAACATATTCAGGCAGGGCCGAAACCAGGTCATCTAAAAAATCACCCACGCCAATGCCATGCTCTGCCGAAACCTCGTAAAAGTGATCAATGCCCAGTGAATAAAACTCAAAAAGTTCATCATGCTGCTTAAAACTTTCTATTTTATTTATCAGGTAAAAAACAGGCTTGGACATCATGCGTAAAAAACTTGCCAGCTCCCGGTCATAAGGCGACAATCCTGCACGACCATCCATTACAAATATAAGAACATCGGCCTGGTCAGCCGCTGCTGTCAACTGCTCTTTAATCTGGGAGGCAAAATAATCATCATCCGAACTTAAAAACCCGCCCGTATCAATCAGGGTAAACTCAATGTCATTCCAGTTTGCATCAGCATAATGCCTGTCCCTTGTCACACCCGGGAAATCATCGACAAGCGCCTGCCTTCTGCGCGTAATCCTGTTAAACAGTGTGGATTTACCCACATTGGGACGGCCAAGAAGGGCCACAACCGGTTTCATTTTTCAATCTCCTAAAATTAAGCCACAACATCTTTGTCTTATACAATATATTAAACTATTTATAAACAGGCATGCGGTCGTATGAAATTGCCTTTACCTTGTCCAGGAGAACAACAGAGAGCCTATAAAAAGGAAAACAAGACTCATCAAAAGAAGTATGGTAATTTCCGGTGATACATCCGAAAGGCTTGCCCCGTCATTGATAATTTTTCTGGCAGCAGATAAAAAATAAGTTAAAGGCAAAACTTTTGCAACATTTTTAACCCAGGCCGATGCCCCTTCTATGGAAAACCATACTTCTGATAAAAACATCATGGGCCAGCAGATAAAATTGATAAACCCATTTGTTAATTCTTCATTTGTCCCCCGGCACGCAATGACCAATCCAAGGGATACAAGGCAGATCGTTCCTGCCAGGAAAACCACAAATACATCAAAGTAAGATCCCTGCATATGAAAAGAAAAGAAAAAATTACATCCGAACCAGACCACAAAAGATGTAAAAAGCAAAATCAAAACCCGTGATACCATCTGGGCGGCCAGGTATTCAAATGCTGTAACAGGTGTGGCCTTAAGCCTTTTTAGCACACCACTCCTCCTGTATCTGACAATGACATAGCCAACCCCGAAAAGGGAAGAAAACATGATATTCATTCCCAGGATACCAGGAAAAAGCCAGTCTATATAGCGGATCTGTTCACCTTTGACCTGCTGCCTGATTACCCTTGATGCAAACATATCTTCCGGTATCACAGACTCTTTTACCACTTTCTCCAATACATATCCCTTGGGAGACGAATCAGAAACCCAATACCTGAGTTTCGGACCGGCGTTCTTTAAAAGGATATCTATCTTATGGTGTAACAGCTTATCCATGGCTTCATCCCTGGTTCTAAAAGGGACAATCTTAATATGGTCATAGCTTTTAAGCTTTTCCGGGATATTAAGGTCTTTGACAATCATGGAACCCGGGTTTACAGGAAAAACACCAAGCTTAAATTCAGAGCCTGCACCGGAACTGAAAATCACACCAAATCCTGCGACAATCAAAAAAGGAAAAAGAATATTCCATCCAAATCCTGCCCGGTCCCTTATAAATTCAAAATTCCTGGCCACAAACAATGCCCACATTCTTTTGAAGCTCATGATGTTATTCTCTTAGACTTTTACCGGTTAATTTCAGGAAAACAGACTCCAGGTTCCTGGGGGTGTTCTCATCCCTGCAATGTTTATCCATAAGGCTTTCAGGAGATCCCTGGTCAATGATGCTGCCCTTATCCATTATGGCTATTGTGTCGCACAGGCTTTGTGCCTCTTCCATATAATGGGTGGTCAGGATAATGGTCTTTCCATTATCGTTCATATCCCGGATGATGTTCCAAATATGCTTTCTTGCCTGGGGATCAAGACCTGTGGACGGTTCATCCAAAAATATCAGTTCAGGCTCGTTTAAAAGAGCAAGGCCAAGCAGGAGCCTCTGCCTCTGACCGCCTGAAATCTTATTATTCAGGCTCTTTTTTATATTTTCAAGCATACAAAGTGAAAGGATGTCTTCAACCGGTAAATGTTTTTGATAAAAAGCTGCAAATGTTTTTAAGGTCTCTTCCACTGTTAAAAATGCCAGAAGTTCGGTGTGCTGGAACTGAATGCCGATTTCCTGGTTAAAAGTTTTATTCCTTTTATCACCTTTATAAAGGATGTCACCGGAATCTGGTTGAATAATATTTTCCATTATCTCAACTATAGTGGTTTTACCAGCACCATTGGGGCCAAGAAGACCAAAGCAGCTTCCCTTTGGGATACTAATGGAAACACCGTCAACAGCTTTCTTCCCTTTATATGCCTTCTTTAAATTCTTTACTTCAATAATATTTAAACTGCTCTTCATTGACACTTC
Source organism: Deltaproteobacteria bacterium (assembly GCA_013151635.1). Classification (GTDB taxonomy): domain Bacteria; phylum Desulfobacterota; class Desulfobacteria; order Desulfobacterales; family Desulfobacteraceae; genus Desulfobacula. The sequence continues at coordinate 36,325 of JAADHV010000110.1, forward strand.
TTATCCATAAGAACTTAAATTCTTTATTTTTCATTGATTAATAAAATGCGATTCCGGACATGATAATAGAATTAAAAATATAATTTTAAAAGCAAAAAAGTTGACCATCTTGAAAATAAAAAAGCTCTCAGCAAAACGCTGAAAGCCTTGATATTCTTATTGGCGTCCCCAAGGGGATTCGAACCCCTGTCGCCGGCGTGAAAGGCCGGTGTCCTGGACCAGGCTAGACGATGGGGACACAATGTCCATTTTTTTTATGGTGGGCCGTGCTGGGCTCGAACCAGCGACTCTCTGCTTAAAAGGCAGATACTCTGCCAACTGAGTTAACGGCCCCAGTGCCAATCAAAAAAACACAAGATATCTATATGATTTGAAAAATTTTGTCAACAGTTTTTTGAAATTTTATCTTTTCCCATAGTCAGGCACTTTCCCTGAGATCTTTTAATTCCAGTTTATCCAATATATCCTCAAATGATACAAGGTGACCGTGCCTTGCCGAAGGAGTTAAGAACGATTTTAATTTGCGCTCCAGCATTCTCGGGTGAAGTTCATCATAAATAGCAAGGACTCCTTCGGTAATTATCTTTTGAAGGAATAGCTCTTTTATGGTTTTCTCCCTTATGGTGGCAGCAAAGGGCAGAAAAAGAAAGTTGGCAAAAACAATCCCGTAAAGCGTTGATGTAAGGGCAATGGGAACTGTTGTCATGATTATGGCGGAATCACCTGATCCTGCCAGCATTCCTATCAAGCCCACAACACTTCCCACAAGTCCGAAAGAGGGGGCGACATCCGCCATTGTATGCAAAACTCTTCTGGTTTCGTCCCTTCTCATCCTGAAAAAATACATTTCAGCGCTTAAAGACTCCTTGATCTGATCTTTAGAATATCCGTCTACCAGCAGCCCGATGGCCTGTTTTAAAAAAACAATGGAAGTTTCATCTTCATCATCCTGCAAGGCCAGAACTCCTTTCACCCTTCTTTTCACTGACAGGTCAACCAGGATTTTTACAATATCATTTGGATTTCTTGTTTTTTTTCCATAGGCTGTTTTTAACACCTTAAAAAGGATTTCAATCCGGTCCATATTATAGCTTAAAAAAGTAGCGCCTAAAGTTCCGCCAATGATGATTAAAAAACCGGAGAGATTGATATACAGACCTGCGTTCCCGTGAAGCAGAAAACCACTGAAAAACAAAACCACGCAGATAACCAGTCCGATAATATTTTTCCTTGCCTGTTTTAAAAACGATATTTGCTCAGATGTCAGCATATTTCCTCCTTATGGGTGAATCAGTATCAATTGTTAGATTGCGCATATGGTTTTTGTTTAACAAGAATAATTTCCACCCGCCTGTTCAAAGCCCGGTTATAGGCGGTATCATTGGGCCTGACCGGTTGATGATACGATTGGGCACTGACGAACACCCTTTTTTCATCAACTTTTGTGACTTCTGTCAGATATCTTGCCACCATGATCGCTCTTTCTGCAGAAAGTTCCCAATTGGTCGGAAATTTTTCTGACTTTGTCGGTGCATCATCTGTATGACCTACAACATTAATGATTAAATCATTTTCATTGAGTACCCTTGCAATCTGGTTCAACTGGTACCGTGCGCCGAGTTTAAGGTCAGCTTTGCCGGGGTCAAACAGAAAATCTCCTGCCAGAACAATACGGACGGCACCGTCTTTCATCAATTCAACAGAATCAGGCTGGGTAACCATTACCTCTGAAATGGCCTGTTTTGCCTGGTCGTACACCCTGGATGGATTCGGATCAACACCGATATTAATCACCTTTTGCGAACCTTTATCCGATATATAATTTTTCCCGGGACCCGCCCCGAACAAAAGATCCCTGTTCCCGGTCTGATAGATATACATCACCGCAAAAAAAATAAACATGGTCATCATTAAATCCGACCATGATACCGCCCACTTGTCATTTTTTTTCTCAGGGGGATATGAAAGGATTTCATCATAGAAATCATCCATTCCCCCCCTGGCAGAATAAGAATAATCCGATGATTTTTTAATATCTTCCAATTCCATGCAGTCTCTGTGTCCCTTGAAATAAAAAAACCGATTGTAATGAAATTTCCAACTCCCATTCAATCGGCTTTTTATCAAATTTTCTTTAGTATTACTGGGTTTTCTGTTTCAAGCGCTTTAAAAGATTTTTCCCTACCTTCTTAAATACTGAACTCCAGTCACCGGGTGCAGGCTGCCGGAACAATCTCATTGCCGGATACCAGGGAGAATCTTCCCTGTCTATCATCCAGCGCCAGTCAGGGGAAAAGGGAAGAAGTGTCCATACTTCTTTACCCAATGCTCCTGCAAGATGTACAATTGCCGTATCAACGGAAATAACAAGATCCAGGTTTTCAATAATGGCTGCTGTATCTGCAAAATCAGAAATCTCTTCTCCAAGATCACGGTCAAATATTTCTTTTGGATCAACATCTGTCCATTTTTCATATTTTTCTTTCTGAAGGCTTATAAGCTTTAGCCCCCCAACTTCTTTAAGGGCTGAAAAAGCACTTAAGGATACTGACCGATTAGGATCATTTGTATGTTCAGGATGGCCTGCCCACACAATACCTATCTTAAAATCATTTTCACTTCTTATCCTGGCCTTCCAGATTCTAACAAGTTCCCCATCTGCATACAGGTATGGATTTTCACCCGGAATATTTTCAAGCGTGGTATTAAACAATCCAGGCAACGACAATAACGGGAAATGATAGTCAAACCTGTCCACAGGACGTGTATCTACATTTTTCTGTCCCACCCATAATCTGTCAAATCCTTTGAATTGCTCAACCAGTCTTACAAGGGGAGGAACCACCTCAAAAATCACACTCCCCCCAAGTTTCTGCACAAAGGGCAGGTATCTCATAAACTGTATGGTATCACCCATACCCTGCTCCTCATATACAAACAAGGTTTTTCCATGGAATGGCTGGCCTTCCCATCTTTCACCGGCATCTATCTTTCGTTTTGGTGTTTGTTCCCTTTTCCAGCGCCACTCATACTCATTCCATCCCTGTCGAAACATTCCTTTTAATAAAAACAGCATGGACCTGTTCCATCTTGCCGGCACAAAATCAGGAGAAAGGTGAATGGCCATTTCACATGATTCAAGGGCTTTTTCATACATCCCAAGGTATTTATAGGTTTCACCAATATTGTTATGAGCCTCAAAATACTGAGGATCCATTTCAATTGCTTTTTTCAATTTTTCAATGGCTTCGTCAAGCCTGCCCAGGCGGGTCAGGGCAACACCTATATTATTATGAGCCTTTTTATTATCTGCATAATTAAAAATAATGGCCTTTTCATACCATTCCATTGATTCCTCAAACTTTCCTTCTGCATGGACAAGGTTACCCATATTAAGGTAGCAGGAAGGGTTGTCCGGATTCAGGGCAACCGCCTTTTCAAGATAATCTCTTGCAGCCCGGAAATTTCCCACTTCATAAGCGATGACACCTAAAAAATGGTTTGCATCGGCATTATCCGGTTCTTTTTCAAGAATCTGCTGGCAAAGGATTTCCGCATCCCTGAAATTTCTTGCTGCATGAAGCTCTACAATTTTTTGAAGTGTCTCATAAGTATTGATCATAATCGCTCCTGGGCTTTTTTATAACTGTCCATCGTCCCGATATCCCTATGATATTGGTCATTTAAAAATGTAAATACCCTGCCCATAAAAAAAGGCAGCACCTGGTTTGAAAAATCCAGTTTTTCTTCACCTATAGACTCAAGAAAAGAAAAAATTGAATTCTCTAAAATATAGACTGCTCCATTCGCAAGGTCTCCCGGAGGGTTACAAACCTTTTCATGGAATGCTCTTACAACCTTTTCCCCGTCGATTTCCAGAATCCCGCAGCTTTGAGGAGTATCTGTCTTAAATGTCATCATTGTCATCTCACAATTTTGAGGGCGTGAACGGTGCGCCTGAATGAATTCATTTAAATCGAATATTGAAAAATTATCTGCATGAATCAATAATATGCGATCATCTCCAAAAAAATCCTTGTTTCTTAATAATGTCCCGGCTGTCCCTAAAAGTTTCTCCTCATAGACGGTTGTGATCCTGCCTTTATAGGTACTTTGATCAATAAAGCGAATCACCTTTTCTGCCATATAATGAAGATTTACCAGTACGGATTCAATCCTGGCATTGAAAAGCATCTCCAGCCAGTAGTCAAGCAATGGCCTTCCATTTATGGGAACCAGGCATTTGGGGACATCAAAGGTCAGGGGACGAAGCCGGGTACCAAGGCCCGCGGCTAGAAGCAGAGCCTTCATCACCTGTTTTCCAGGTACATATCGTTCACTGACAAGGGAAGGTTGCCGTTTCTTCCTACCTGACATGCTGCTGCCACTGAACCAAGATAGGCGCTTTGCCAGATATCAGCTCCGGCAGCCAGTGCCAGAGCAGAGCATGTAAGCAAAGAATCGCCTGCTCCTGCCGGATCGACAGGAGCCCTGTTCATGGCATCGATTCTATCGGTCAGGTAATGATCACTATTGGAATCGTCCGCATGGATAAGCAACCCTTCCTTATCAAGAGTAATGAACACATTTTTCGCCCTGGATTTCTTTCGAAGCTTCTCTGCCAGCACAACAAGGCCGGATTCAAAATCCTTTAATGCAAGTCGTGCTTCCCTTTCTGTTGGTGTCATCAGCATCATATGCTCAAACCGTGACACATCTCCGGTCTGGGAAGATGACTGGCTGTCAGCAACCATCATTACTCCTTTACTTTTACATTCTAAAATAATATCATTTACAAGCGGTTGGGGCAGGCAGCCATAATTAAAATCCGAAAAAATAACCAGATCCTGATCAGGAATCTTTTCTAAAAATTCCCGGCATATCTCTTTTTGCAATTCCTTACTGATAGGATGTTGCCGCAGATGATTGACGCGAAGAAGGGTCTTCCCGGAGCTTCGGTAACGCTGTTTTAATATTGTGGGCCTGCTCTCATCATTGAAAAGGCAAGCCTTAACACCTGCTTGGTTTAATTTTTCTTTTACAAATTCAACTATTTCATCTTTCCCGTTAATGGAAAAAAATGACACGTCAGCTCCAAGGTTGCTTGCATGTCCTGCTACAATTCCTGCGCCTCCAAGGTAGAGTTCCACCCCTATGGGGGTAACTACAATGGTTGGATCTTCCTGGCTCATCCCAATTGGATCACAGGTAATATATTCATCAACAATGACTTCACCAATAACAAGGACCTTGAGCTTTTGAAAATTTTTAAGTACTTTATCCAGATCCGGCCAGGTGAATTTATGGCGGGCCATATAGGCATCGTTTCTAACAAATGAGCTTGAAACAATGCGCCGGGATTCACCTTGAAGAAGTTCGGCAAGTGAGAAGCTCATATCACCTGAACTGAACAGCATCTGGCCACCGTATGCTTTAACGATATCCGCCTCAGGGTTATGACTGCTCTCATGCTCTTTTCCTTTTACAACAATTGCAGGCTTTAGTGCCCTGATAAAATCAGGTGCCGTGTCTTCAAGGATAAAACAATGATCCACAAGTGTTATTGCATGTATTCCCTCTAATCTGATTTTCTCATTCAAAAGGGAATTCCCGGTTGCATCGTGGTACACCCCAACCACCAGATAATCACCGCATTCAGCTGCAAACCTTAAAAGCCTTAAATGTCCCGGATGAACAATATTAAAAAAACCTGAGACAAAAACAACTTTCCCCTTGTTTTCTGTCTGGTTCCTTATTATTTCCAGGGCCTCTTGCGAACTTTGTCTTAACATGAGATTTTCCGCCTCTTATCCATGATCGATTATTTGTGCTACTATATCTTCTGGTGTAAGCCCGTTCATTTTTCTTGCATTTTCCTGGCCCCCTGACTTGTGAGTAAAAGCATCCTTGATGCCGAACCGGAAAAACCTTTTTGCCGGAACAGCATTATCAATTACCCATTCTGCCACGGCAGAGCCAAACCCTCCGACCAATGAATGCTCTTCAATGGTACAAACCGTTTCAAACTTTAAAAACACTTCTTTAAGAAGTAATGAGTCCAAGGGCTTTACCGTATGCATACTGACGACCCTTGTGCTGATTCCCGAATTCTCCAGAGCCCTGGCAGCATCCAGAACAACCGGGAGAATATTGCCGCAGCCAAGAAGGCAGGCCTGCTTTCCCTCTTTTACAATGATCCCTTTCCCCAATACCAGATCCGGGGTTTTCTTGTGGATAATCGGCTCATTTTTCTTACCAAGCCTGATATACACGGGTTTTTTTAAAGCAAGGGCCTGCCTCATACAGAGTTTTACCTCAACTGCGTCACAGGGACACATGATATGCATATTGGGCAGCACCCTCATAATTGCAATATCTTCAAAAGAATGGTGTGTGGCGCCAAGCCCGGCATATGAAAGCCCTGCCCCCACTCCTACAACAATCACCGGAAGATTGTGATAACATATATCTATCTTGATCTGTTCATAGCACCTGGAAGTATTAAAAGGGGTAATAGTATAAGTAACCGGCTGTAATCCGTTTAATGCCATTCCCGCAGCCATGGATGTCATATTTGCTTCGGCAACACCGCAGTTAAAAAATCTGTCTGAGAATTTTTCTTTATATGAATCAAAGAGCCTGTTACCGATATCCCCTGAAAGCAAAACAATCTTATCATTTATGGCAGCCTGGTCTTTCATTTCCTGCGCAAAAGCATTTCTCATTTTTTATTTCCCTGGTAAATATGATCAAACATGCATCTGTATCAGGCATCTGCCCGAAGACTTCCCGTTTTTCATTTTTTCAATTGCCAAATTAATTTCATCCAGTGAAAACCGGTCTGTAACAAGATCATCCAAGTTAAGTTTCCCGTTTTTATAAAGATTTCCGTATCTTGGGATATCCTTGCCTGGATCTGTCTCCCCGCCATGGGAACCTGTAATAATTTTATCAAAATGAAGGTCAAGAGAGTATATGGAAATATTGTCACCTTTTTTGGGTACCCCCACAAGGATTGTCCTGCCGTCAGGCTTTGTCAACTTATATGCAAGGTTGATCATGTCAGTTATCCCGGTATTATCAATCACCACATCAGCACCTGAAGTGCCTACAATTTCATAGACATTATCAGAAAAACCGGTTTTACCATATGAATTAATGGTATGTGTTGCCCCAAACCTTGATGCCATTTCCAGGCGGTTATCATGGATATCAACAGCAACAACAGGATGAGCTGAGCACATGGCCGCGCCCTGCACAATATTAAGTCCTACACCGCCGGCGCCTAAAATCACGATGGACTCGCCGATTTTTACCCTTGCATTGTTATTTATCACACCAAGCCCTGTCGTCACGGCACACCCCATTAATGGTGCAATATCCATTGGCATGCCCGCAGGTATTTTTGTCAATCGATTTTCCGAAACAACTGCATATTCGTTAAATGTGGTCACAAAACCGGCGTTCAGCCGTTTTCCCTTCCAGGAATATACCGGAGGTCCGGCATCTATGCCGGCACCTTTTCGCCAGTGCAGGACCACCTTGTCACCTTGCTTTACAAACCAAACCCCCGGGCCTGTTTCAATCACTTCTCCTGATCCCTCATGGCCTAAAAGATGGGGTAAAAACCTGTCTTCACCTTTTACCCCGTTAATCTCGCCTATCTGGGAACCGCAGATCCCACTGAAAAGCACCTTGACCAAGACCTGGCCCACACCGAGTTTTTGAGGAAGTTCAACCTCGTCAATAACAAGCGGTTTCCCGAGTTCGTGCAAAATAGCAGCTTTCATATCCTCATTTTCTCCATTCAAATTTTTTAAATATCCTGTCAGGAATCATATCATTCACTTTTTCTATCTGCTCTGGTGTAAAAACATCCCTGAACTCTTCCACCAGTCCCTTTCTGAAATAGCTTTTTCCCTGCAGATTAAAATCAGGCATTTTAAATCTTGCCATATCAATATTATAAAAAAAAAGAATATCTCTATAAAACTTTTCCGGTTCATATTTAAAATCTTCAAACCGGGTGAATTTTACTTTGATGTTACATTTCGGATGTTCTTCCTGTTCTATCCAGCCGATAAGCCAATCAATGAGCATGGGCATATAATGCTCAATATGGACACTGATTTTTTCTTCCAGTTTTTTTAAAAAATACTGTTCACAATGTATCTGCTCTTCATGGGTTAAAGAAAAATAATCATCACAAAGCGGATAATCCAGAACAATAAGACTATCGGTTTTATAGAGCTTATCAATAAAGTGCACCCATGAAAGCATAGCCTGCCTGGGATCCCGGACATGAATAACCATGCGGTCAATCCCTGCTCTTTCCATCAAAAACAGATTAAGGTTTGTAGCCGCAAGATGACCTTGTGCCGCACAGCCGCCTTTAACAAACTTTTTGGCTTTTTCAGGATCAACAATCTCATACTTATAGCTTCTAACATTATTGGAAATAAATACCCTTGGTATTCCCAAACCACTGTGAAGCGATCCCCATATGGACATGGTGGCGCTCTTAGGCATGGAATTGACCATGACACCCGGAATCTTATCTTTTTTTAACCTTACCAAAAAATTTTCCAGTCTTTCAACGCTGGGATCATTCGGGTTTAATTCCTTTGCCCTTTTTAGCTTTTCCTCTGCCTTGAGAATATCTCCGTCCATTTCAGCATAGTAGTATCCCAGATGAGCGTGAACCTGGGAATTGGGAGGATACAATATGCTTGCTTTTTCAAGCTTGTTCCTTCCCTGCTCAAGAAATCCTTTTGATAATTCTATCAAGCCTGCAATATGAAATGCATCAGATATATATTTGAGAAAATCATCAGGAATTCGGCCTAAAAAATTCATGCAGAGTTTATGACTCTTATCAAACTCTTTTTTATTAAATGCTGACAATGCGTCGTCCACTATGGCTTTCAGTGTAAAAAAATCTTCATCCAATAACATGAATTCTCCTTTTTCGACTCACCCAATACAGTGTATTGTTATTTTCTCCATTGAAATCTATCAAATATCCTGTCCGGTGTCATGATATTTAACCTTTCAAGCTGGGCAGGGGTTAAAATACTCCTGAACTCGTTAACAGCCCCGCTTCTAAAGTGACTTTTTCTTTGCAGATTACTGTCAGTCATATCAAATTCACTCCTGTCAATATCAAAAAAGGAAAGGACCTGAGTGTAAAAATTTTCAGGATTGCTTTTAAAATTTTCAAAATATGTAAATTTAATTTTTAAACTGCACTTAGGGTTTTCATGGGCATTGATCCATCCGGATAACCATTGGATCAGCATGGGATAATAATGCTCTATATGTTGATCAATTTTCTTCTCAAAACTTTTACTGAAATACTCTTCACAATGTATTTGTTCCTCACAAGTCAGTGAAAAATAATTGTCACAAAGCGGATAATCCAGAACAAGAAAAGAACCTGCCACATACAGGCTTTCGATGTAATGTATCCATGAAAGCATAGCCTGCCTGGGGTCCCGGACATGAACCACTACCTTTCTGACCCCGACTTTTTCAAGCAGGAACAAATTGAGGTTTGTGGCGGCAACGTGGCCTTGAGCCACACAATTTCCCCGGACAACTTTTTTTGCCTGCTCAGGATCGATTATTTCATATTTAAAGCTCTTTACATTGTTTGTAATAAAAATTTTCGGCACACCCAATCCCCGGTAAAGTGCTCCCCATATGGAGAGTGTCCCGCTTTTTGGAATCGAATTGAAAAATACACCCGGAATCCTGTCTTTTTCGAGTCTGTATAGGTAATCTCTAAGGTCTTTAATAACTGGATTATCTGTCTTAGCCTTTTCCGCTATCCTTAACTTTTCATATGCTTTTTTAAAATCACCATTTTGCGCATACTGAAAACCAAGCAGCGCTGGAATCTGAGAATTCTGCGGGAATAAGACACCTGCCTTTTTCAAATTCTCTTTTCCCTCATCTGGAAATCCTTTATGCAGTTGAACCAATCCCTTGATCAAAAAGACATCAGAAAGACCGGATAAAAACTGGAGAGGAATTTGATCCATCAACTCAACACACAATTGATAACTACGTTCAAAATCCTGCTTGTTAAATTCTAAAATAGCCTCATTTACAATTCTTTTCATACTATCAAAATCTGCAAGGGACATCTGCACTCCTGTCTAACCCACAAATGAAAAAAAAGGGAAGCAATCATTTCTATTCAAAATAAATGAATGAATAATCTCCTGTATATTTACAGGTCTCAAACCACCATTGCCATTCTTCCGGTGTGCAGAACATTTCACAAGTCACCTGCCAGTACAGGAGATTAACTTTTTCTACCTCATTTCTATATGCTTCCACACAAATATATTTATTTTTTCTGCCTACCCGTTCAATCTCCATCAGGGCCTTGTAAAAATCCATGCAATACAGATTATGAAGAGTGGTAATGGATATAACCAGGTCAAAGCTGTTGTCTTCAAACGGCAGTTTTCCTGCATGGCCAACCTGCAAATGGTCTCTTACCTCCTCTTTTGCATTACAAATTGCATACTCTGATATATCTATTCCTGCAACTTCTATTCCAGGCAAGACTTTAGTAAAATCATATAAAAGAAATCCCTTGCCGCACCCTACATCCAAGACCCTGTCACCAGGCTTTAATCCATAATGTTCAACCATTGCCCTGGCAACTTTTTCCCACCTGCCGTCATATGTATACCCGCCATAACAGATCCTTCTGTCCCCATCCCAGTAATCATAACCCCATTTTTTTGCCTTTTGGGCTGCCTTTGCTTTAGGGTACTCATTCACTCTTTTCAAATAATCTCTTTTTGTGCTTTTATGGACACTTGATATAAAATCTACATAAGCCATCACAACAACCTTATTTTATTAATATTATTCGTTTAAAACAACCTGGTAAAATGCCTGGCAAAGTAATCAAGCGCCTTTGCGAGTTGTTTTTCCCTTCTATCTTCATTAAAGAAGGCATATTGCCTTCTTTTAAAATCAATATTTAAAAAATCATTCAACACAATACAGCACCACTTTATCCGAAACAATGGCAGCAACAACATTATTTTCCCCCTGAAATCATATGCCGGGCAAACCATCCGCTCTGTTCTTTCAATAAAATACTCCAGATATTTCAATGGCACGGGGCGTTCCGGCTGGCAAAAAAAATCGCAGACCATTTTCAAAGGATCATCCCATCCGGCATATTCAAAATCAATAAAAAAAATATCACCTGCTGGATTCACAATGGAATTATGAAATCCAAAATCAGACGGGGACAAGATAAGGTCAGCTTCTAACAAGTCCGGGTATTTCCTTTTGGAATTCCGGATTTTTGCCTTGATTTTTTCCCATTCAGGGATGACCGTGTTAAAAATAAACTCCTTTGCCCTCTTGTTGATCTGTGCATCAAAGCTTATTAAAGACAGGCGTTTAACTCTTTCATTGACAGAATTCACGTATTCCCGGATATGCGGGCAATAATCCGATGCCATGCCTATGCGTAATGCTGACCTTGTATCTGTATCATTCCTTATATTAATCGCCTCAATAAAATTCAATGCATTTATGACATGCATTTTTCCAATTTCATTTTTACCTGGTTTTTTACCCTCAATATACTGGTAAAGTGCCAGGTGCCTGGCAGGATCACAAAAAACAGGTTTTGGAACATTTCTAACACTGATTTCCCGGACAAATTCTAAAAAAATATATTCTGCCGATAATCTGCTTCTATGGTCATCATGTGATACATAATACCTCTTGAGGATATATTGATCATTATCTGCAATTAATCTATAGACCCGGTTGTTTCCCCCCTGGAGCGGTATTATTTCACAATGACGGGCTGTAATGCCGGCATCCTTGAGCAATGCCGCGACAGAGAAACCTATCTTTTTATTGGTTTTTAAATTGCTCATTTCAATTTTCAAGCCTGTTGGTATGGTCGATCGACTAAATCCATTCTTTAATCATTGCAAGTATATCTTTAAAGCTTGTTGCATAATGATATATGTTGTCTGATTCAGAATATTTTTTTAAAGGATCAAACAAAATCTTGGTCAAAGATTCAGGAAAACCTGGTAATGATAAAAATTCAGGCAGGTCATCAATAAATACAGAGCAATCAAGATCAGATATCCTCTGGATCTTGTTTTCTTTTGTCAACTCGAAAAAAGTTTTAAGCCCGATGTTCTGCTTTCTAATCCATTCACGGGCAGTATTGTGAAGATTGTATTTATCTCCTGAATAAGGATAGACGGTTTTATGGCTTATGATGATGCACTCGATTCTTCTGGATTTACAATATCCCAGGAATTTTTCCACACCGTCATACAGGTTCGCATCAGGCAGTCTTGCACCATAAACATATCCCTGAAGCCATATCCACTCTTTTTCTTTCCCCTCTTTTCTTAAATAATCCCGTACAAAGCCTTTCCCGGTTTCAAGTGATTCCGGCACCAGGCCCTTTTCAATACCGACTGCATTAAAAACCCGATCATAACAAATGATGGTATTATCAAAATCAATTCCTATCCGCATGATTTATCCAACCTTTGTCAAAGCATACTGACTTTTTCTGATAAATGATAAATATTGCTGCCCTCTTCCAAACCAGGGTGCAAACAATGTCATATTGTTAAAATCCACCTTATGGCCTGACAAAAACTGCAATACTTTTTCTTCAAATTCTTTAATGGCAGATGCCGTATCCACAGAAAATCCTGACGTGATATGATACATCTTTTGCAATTGTTCCTGAATATTTTCAAGGTATGATTTTTGTATTCCTGAATTTTGGACTAGAATGGAAATCTCAAAAACACTGTTGCATATATCCATCACCTGAACACCTGTCTCTTTATCCACCGGCTTTAAAAAATACCTGTAGTCGATCAGGTTATGGATATTTTGCCAGAAAATATTCAAAGCTATCTTATTAAAGGATTGTGAACGGCCATGAATATCCTTGTACCATCTCCAGTCTGTAAACATATGAGAAGAAGAGCCATATACATCAAAATCTCTGTCAAGCGCGCAAATAGCATCTGCCATGGACAGGGGTATCCCAAGAAGCGGCTGTAGAATATTATCACTCAACTTTCGGGTTTAAATTTCCTTAAAGTTATTAAATTTAACTAATTGAAATAATTAAAAATATTGACAAAATTTCCTATCTATGATATATATTATTTGTCCCAAAATAAAACAATCAAGGACAGGAAGCTCGTCGAAATGAATGTACCCTGATAGAGCAACAAAATCAAACAATAAACTCTGACAAGCTCGGAATTTTTGGTGACTACTTTCCCAAATTAAAAGTTGGGAGCATGCTTGACAAAGCAGGCATAACCAAGACCAAAGGTGCCTATCCCCTATGCTAAGATACAAATACTGTAACGCTTCAATTTGGAAGTACCCCGCAGCAATACCTCGTGAATAAAAAATAAATATTACCCCGCTTACCCCGCCGCCGGTTTAAAACAAAATGGATTTCGGTTCTTATATTTAATCCGGATTTGAAGTCTGGAGATGATATAATGGTAAAAAATTTATGTGGAAAACGGCCTTGCTGTATTTGCCGAAAGTGGCTCCAGCCTGATGTGTGCCCAAAAGGACGTCAAAAAACATGTGGTGACCCAGACTGCATGACTGAACTGCATCGAAGGCAATGTGAAAAATGGAACAAAAAGAAATATCCTTAAGGTGTCGGGAAAAACCGGTTCTGCCAATCGAAGTTATTGCAACAGAATTGTAGAGAGTCGCTGCCGGGACTTACAGGTCTCACATAGTCTTCCTTGCAGACTCCTTTCTGAGCCCATTCAATCTGAATGCCTTTTGAGCCTTCTCTTTTTTATGTTTTGGTTAGCGCCTTTCAGCATATAGCATGCTGCTTAGAAGGGGAAGGCTCAATTAGTATCAAATCCTTTTCCGCTCGGCAGGTCTTCGGGGATCAGCCCGCAATCAACACCGGCTTTGTTAAAAGCATCATCATCAAATAATCATATTATCAAAATCTATACCAATTTTCATTTTTTAAAAATCGCTCTGCTAAATTTTTTTAATAAAACTCAAATACTGCTGTCCCCGACCAAACCAGGAAGAAAAGCTGTCAAGTCTGTTTTTGGGAAACCTGTTCCCTTTTATAGAGTCCAAAACACCTGATAATACTTCAGTTATTGCCTCAGAAGTCTGTTTTGAAAAAGATATTGTAATAGAAGAAAGCTTTTGTAAAATATCAACCAGGTTTTCAAGGGATTGTTTTTGAATACCATGATTTTGAAATGCAATTGAAATATCATAAATATCGTTGCATAATTTAATGAGCAATTGTCCGGTTTCAATATCTATCGAATCAAAAAGAAACCGGTAATCCAGAAGGTTATGAACATTTCTTAAGTACAGGTCTACGACAATTTCATTAAAGGACATGTCCTTGCCATGGATATCCTTATACCACCTCCAGTCCACAAAAAAATGGGGCGACGACCCATAGACATCAAAAGTATCCTCAAGGCTTTTCACTGCATCTTTAATGGACAGATACTCTCCTATAAAAGGTTGAAGAATATTATCATAGATCCAGTCTTCCACAGGCCTGGACATCCCTTTAAGGGTTTTCAAATGAGGTGCAAAAACCGGTTTGATTGCCGCAAGCCTGTCATGGATTTCATGACAGTTTTGCTCATGAAATATCAGGCAGGATACAATCCTTCTGAGTATTTCACTCAAATAGGACACGGAATCCACGCAGGTTATGATCAGCAGGCCTGATGGTGCAACAAAGCCGGATATATATTTTAAAAATTCCTGCGGTTCTTTTTGAAATGGAATCGTACCTTCACAAATAACGATATCAAAAAGACGGTCTGTTCTGAAGTTTTTAATATCATTTTCAATGATCTCGCAATTTGAAAAATCCAAAAAATGAGATTTAAACATTTTTTTCAAAGAAAGAATACTCTGCCTGGCCCCGTCAACCAGGACATATCTTTCAGGTTGCAGCGAATTAGTATACAATGCATTATGTCCGGTGCCCGGCCCGATTTCCAGAATCCTTGCACCCTTGACCAGTACCGGTGGGATACCGCAATGACGGTATAATGCATGACGTCTTTCCCAGTGCTTTTTCAGATTGGTTATATCCTGGGAGACCGGGGAAATCTGATGCAGATTATAAAAATCAATAAACGGTTTTTGCAGTGCCTGTTGTGTCATGCCTTTTCCTCTTTATAAAATGATAATTTCATTCATTCTGAAATTCAATTGATGTCTCCAAGGGCCGTGTCGCAAAATACCTGCATCCATTGTATCCTGACAGTCTGTTAACAATTTTTTCAGATATCTGAAACGGCATAGGAACAAACACATCCTTTTCATGGAGTTTTTCAGGATGCAATACAGGTATACCGCAATAAGTCCGGTCGGTTTTATTCATGTCCTCATCAACACAAAAAGTAATTAAACCTTTAAATTCACTGATCAGCCACGCAGATGCGATCCCTGCACCGAAAACACCCACCTCCCCGTTTTTACCAATTTTTTCTATCCTGTCCCTGATATTATGAAGCCAAATCATGCACTGATTGATATACATCAAAATGTTTTCATCCAAAACAGACTCATCTTTAATAACCGCTTTGTCAAAGGATATTGCAACAATGGTCAGCTCTTTGGAGACAACCTGACTGTCTGATTGAATGACCTTGAAGCCTGTCTTGTCCAGAAGCCTGGCAATTCTATTTTCCGTAAAATGCGTGCAATGATCTGCAATCAGCAAATCAAAAGGATTTTCCATTATGTTTGGAAGCTCAATAATAAGCCTTCCTTCAGGATGAAGCAGTTTTCGCACAGCTACCATATAACTTTCGGGATCTGGAATATGTTCAAGCACATGAATCATACTGATTAGATCATATGCTCCTTTGATATTACTAATTTCTTTTGAATAGTACTCTTTAACATTTTTGATCGATTCAATACCGGATTTTTTCTTTTCATCAAGATCAAACCCGAATAAATCCCACCCTGGAAAAATTGTGGAAAATGTTTCCAGCATATGCCCATCTGCACAACCGATGTCCAGAAACCTCCCTTTTAATGCCATTGGTATATTCTTTTTAACTGCATCTAAAATTGTAAATGACCTTGTTCTAACACTATGGTTTTCCCCGCTGAAAACAACCTGATCATTACCTCTGGATTGATAGTATGCGCTATAGTCGCTATAAATCGCATCAATTTCTGACAGGAACCTTTCATCTACACATTTTTGGACTGCATGGCATTGATTGCAAACCAGAAGGCTGCCTGAATTTTTCCATGGTTTGCAATCTGATGTGACCCTGTGGAGGTCTTTATATTCCCCGATATGGTTTACCTTTGAGCTGTGACAAAGATGACATCTGTGTTTTGATATATTATTCATGATTTAACTGTATTTTTGATGGTCTTCATCACATCCGGCGCAGAAATCCCAAACCAGGATTCAAGCCTGGAACATTTCAATACTGTTGATGGTGAAAGAAAAACTTTATCCAGTATCTTCTCTGCATGTTTTTTAACCACAAGCTTTGATGGCACACCAATGGTTTCTGCAAGGGCAAGGGCAGCCTCATAATAAGAGACGGCTCTGTTTCCGGATATATGCCATACTCCCCCCTTTTGCAGTCTGGCAATATCAAACAGAGTCCGGGATACAAACCCGACAGATAGCGGTGAAAAATAGTAATCACAAAAAGCCTCTATCTCTTTTTGCTGCTTCAACCTGGTGACCCAGTTCTGAAACAAGGGATAATCATTGGATATCACTTTGCTTAAACGGACAATGTTATGAGCAGGCCCCATGTTAATCAGTTCTTTTTCAACCAGGGTTTTCTGGTATCCATATTCTGTAACCGGTGATATCTTGGCTGATTCATCAGGGTAACAAATTCTTCCATTAAATACCAGGGAAGACGACAGATAGACGACAGGTATTGATCTTTCACAAAGCATTTTTATAATTTTCAAGGTATTTTTAACATTAACTTTTCTGGTTTCTTCCGGGGTTTTCTCACATTCCAGAATTGATGTTTTTGCTGCACAGAAAAATGCTGCCTTTACACCATGAGGAGGCTCCCATACCATCTTTTCCTGATCCAGGTTCAGATACATGTTCGATGAAGATCCCTTTCTCTTTGAAGTCCAGAGAACCGGCTTGTGTTCCCCAAGGATGTAAATTCTCAATCGCCTTCCAATAAAGCTGTCACCACCTATTACAAGGTATAAATCTTTATTTTTCAAATCAGCGGCCATTTTTCACTATATAAAATTGACATGTTCAGGCAAATGTTTCAATTCATGCAGATAGCGATTCACTTCATCCATCCTGCAGTTAAATTTGCAAATTTTCAGGTCCAGATTTTCTTTTGCCCATTCAAGTGATTCCTTTCTTTTTTCACCGGTCCAGATAGCCTCAAAAGACTGATCTGTAATGGAACCGTAACAAAATTGTTCTTCCAGCAAATGGGCGGAACATCCCCATACGTTCCCTGCAGCGTCAAGATACCCCCAGAACGGAAACGCACGACACCGGTTGTATGATCTTTGCTGCCTGTCCCACTTCTGCATGGCATTGGACCTGAATATTACCTGAAAATCATTTGTATTGTAGGCTTTCAAGGTTTCTCCCACAGATTCAAATTCCTTATAAAAAATAGAATATTCATGATCATTCCGGTAATGATGCGTATAAGGCTTTATCACAAAATAATCCACACCGATGTCTTTAAGCATTTTAGTGAGCATTTCAACTTCAGCAACATTTTCCGGAATAAGAAGCATTTGAGCACCGATGGTGCACTGTGCCCTGGTTTTTTCTCTGATTTCCAGTGCGCTGGCAATATTGGAAACAGCCTTATTAAAGTCCTTTTTATTTGTTCTGTGTATCTTTGCATATGTATCGGAAGTTCCTGCATTAAGGCTTATTTTTATCCATTCCGTGCTTTGAAGAATTTTTTGAGAAATTGCCGGCCTCATTAAAACGCCATTTGTCGTAATTGCCACATCAATACCTGCTTTTTTAGTATGAACGATGATATCCGGCAGATCCTTGTGCAAAAAAGGTTCTCCTTCTCCGGCAAACATAATGCTTTTGACCTTTAGAGCACCCATCTCTGTAATTCGCTTTTTTAAGACACCAGTATTAAGGAACCGTTTCTTAAACCCCATAAAATCCACACTGCAGAAAAGGCACCTGTGATTGCATGTACCACTGGGACTTATCTCAATATAAATGGGGTAAATCAATTTATCATCCAACCAGTCAGCAACCCTGTTGACATGGTACATCAATTTATGACTGTCAATTCTGAATCTGTCGTTCATATCCTTACCTATCATAGTTTATGGGTATACTCGCATGGTATATCTTTTAATATATCAAAATGATTTTTCACCCAGGCAATAGTTTCATCCAACCCCCTGTCCAGGGAAATCCTGCTCTTCCATCCTAACTCATTTCCTGCTTTTGCACAGTCCAGAAAATACGCATCATCTTTTCCTGGACGTTCTCTGGCCTTTTTCACATATTGATTAAAGGGAACGTAAAGCTTTTTAGAAATAAATTTGACCAGTTCTTTGATTGAAATATATTCATCTGTAGCAAAATGATATATCTGCCCGTTCTTTTCGGACAACATTGCCCTGAATGTTCCTTCAACAACATCTCCAATATGAATAAATGCTCTGACACTATTACCGCCGCCGTGAAGTTCAATGGTCTCTTTCTTTAAAAAACATAAGACAGCTTTCGGAATAATCCTGTACAATTGCTGGCATGGGCCGTATACATTGGCTGACCGTGTGAAGACAACCGGAAAACCATACTGCCTGAAAAAAGACATCAGACTCATATCAGCTGCTGCCTTGGATACGGCATAAGGAGTACTCGGATTATACTGAATTGTTTCAACAACATTCCCCTGACAATTTCCATACACTTCAGGG
Source organism: Deltaproteobacteria bacterium (assembly GCA_013151635.1). Classification (GTDB taxonomy): domain Bacteria; phylum Desulfobacterota; class Desulfobacteria; order Desulfobacterales; family Desulfobacteraceae; genus Desulfobacula. The sequence goes on from JAADHV010000110.1 coordinate 55,315, forward strand.
GTTGAAACCTGAACAAATTTTTTTAGAAACGAACTGTTTATCAGTCCCTGGTGAAGCTTAACGGCTGAAACAAAATTGGTCATAAACCATTGATCTGGCGCTTCCCAGCTTTGTGCCACCATTCCCTGAGCGGCAAAATTGACAATATATTCCGGTTTAATATCGTTTATAACAGCAATAATCGCATCAACATCATAATTTAAATCATATTGGAAAAAATGAAATTTCTTTTTGTGCTGTTCAACTTCATGGTAAGGAAGAAATACTGGGTCCGGCTCACGGGATCTGCTGATGCCAAACACCTCGAACTGTCTCTCCAAAGCTGACTTTACAAAATGAGCCCCTGAAAATGAATTACTGCCTAAAACTATTATTTTCTGTGTCATCATAACCGCTTTACCCAAAAAAAATTTTATCCTCAATGTTCAGTGCTGTTAGCGGTCAGGATTGCGCCTGCTGCCGGGCGAATCTTAAGAGCCGTTGAAAATATTCTTTTTCAAAATACGGGGACTGGCTAATATCATACTGGATGGACTCAAGAAAAAGATTTTTAAAGGTCTTACGCAGCATTGCCTCATTGGTATCAATAAATGCAATTACCTTTTGATCCAACAATTCATCGTGCTTTTGAAGTTGATCGCAGAACCTGTCCTGAGAAATATCAGAGGTCGTCCTATTGAGAATCCGATCCGACATCCCGTCAAGATTATTTTTAAACAAACTGTTCAACTCATTTAAAGCGGCTTCAACATGATTGGATAAAAATGGTTTTATGTTCTCTATCCTCTGATTCAGTTCATCTGGATTCCGGTATTCCAGATTACCAAGTGCAGACAAAATTTTTGTTTTTACCAGAGGGGGATGATTAATGAATGGAATCCTGTAATTCATTGCTTCATATATAATGGCACTGGATTCAAGCCAGCTGGTCTGCCAGTTAAACAACAATAAAAGAGAGCGTTTTTCAGATATGACTTGATCAATTTTCTTTCGTTCTAAGAACCGCTTGTAATGTTCCGGAAAAATATGCTGCCAGCCGCTGTCGCCAAACAAATCAATTTTTCTTTCCGATTGAATGCTATCAATGACATCATATTTCATAAGCTGGGTAATCGTGTATACAAATCTCTGTAAAAGGGCATTGTAATGCAATTTTTCAAACTCATTAAAATCCATAATATTCAATATCATGTATCTTAAAGAATAATACCAGAGTTCGAACTCTGTGATAAATGTTTTCCCTGTAAAATGGTCCAGCAAAAAAAGCATGGGGTTCAGAAATGAAATCACATCCCTGATTCTTGAATTGCTGGTAATAAGAATCCCATAATCATCAGATATTTCCTGGAACTTAAATTTTTCATCACTATTTTTAAGATAAGCAAGACGTTTCACATTATCAAGTTCATAATACCGATCCCAGTATTTATGAAAATAGGTATATGAAAACCGGTTAAACGAACTGCAATTATAAAACACTTTTGTCTGGTACCCCTGGGGAGACAAATCATAATTATCCAGATCAACAATAATATGCTCCAGGCCAAAAAATTTTATCAATGCAATTAAATACACGCCTTTCTCAAAATATTTTTCCAGCAGGTAATGATTAATGGAAACTATTTTCCCAATGTGATTATCACTTATTAAAGAAACGAGTTCATCAACCGTCATGGGCGGATCAGTTTTTTCCCACCGTCTTTCAACCGGATTAAATCCCGGGTCAAAATTCAGGGTTTGAATTTTCCCCGGAGCTTTTCTTTTTAATTGTTCCACCAAAATATTGAAATTGGAATCATTGCCGATATTATACAAAAGCAGTTTTTCATTATTGCCTGCGAATCCTTTTTTATCTTTAAACCGCCTTATGGCTTCATTAGTAATCTGAAGGCAGTTGAGAATGAATTTAAAAAAGCCTGAAAATCGTTGTCCGCACTCTTCGGACAGCTGCACCTCAATATGGTCAACCGGCAGATCAAAAAACAGAGGTTTTATAACATTTAAAACTGAATACAACATCATTGATTGCATCGGCTGTTTTTTTTCATCACCTGTAATTTTTTTTTCTTTCCAGTATATTCTATGGCGGCTTGAACATTTAATACAAAGTGAATTGTTATAGACCTCTGCCTGAACCCTTATTTTATTTTGTTCCATTTAAGCTTTTCTCTTTTCAGTTGAGCATTCTTTTAAAAGACCCAGCTCTTTTTTGGCGATCAATACTTCCTCTTTTGTTGGAACTTTATAGTGCCAGTTATTATCATCTTCCATAAAAGATATCCCTTTTCCTTTCACTGTATGGGCAATGATAACTGTCGGTTTGTCACTTTTCTTATGGATATTTTTCATGACTTCAACCAGATTCTGCATATCATGGCCATCAACAGAGACGGTCTGCCACCCAAAGGCTTTCCATTTCTCCACAAGAGGCTCAAGGCCTGTAATTTCACATGACCGCCCTGTGGCCTGCCATTTATTAAAGTCAATGATTGCACAAAGCCTTTTTAAATTTTGGCCTGAAGCATACATGGCTGCTTCCCATACAGACCCTTCATTACATTCACCATCGCTTAACAAAACAAAAACCTGGTTATCCAGTTTCTGCAGTCTGTCCGCCAAAACAATTCCAGCTCCCAAAGACAGGCCATGTCCCAGTGATCCGGTAGCGGCTTCAACACCAGTCAGATATCCTGGTCCAGGATGTTCTTCAAGGTCACTTCCCGGTTCACAATAAGTATCAAGCATGTCCATGGGAATCATCCCATTGAATGCCAGCGTGGCATATAATGCTGATGCAGCATGGCCCTTACTGATGACAAATTTATCCCTGTGACGATATTGATTACTTGCCTTATCCAGGACATTCCAGTGCAATGCGATGAGAATATCTATACATGACAGAGCAGATCCAAGATGCGGCGCCTTTGCCCGATAAGACATATCAATAAGGACTCCGCGGATTTGCCTTGAAATATCTTCAAGTTCTCTTATTGGTATATTGTTTTTTCCCGGTCCCATTTTAAAATCCTAACTCGGTTATCTTTATTGTTTGTTTATTTTCTCTTCTTTTTATTATAACTCCCTATAAAGAGAATGGCAGTGTTTGTTTTTCTTTAATGGCTTTATCCATAGATGTGATCAGACTTGCATCCTCCATGGGATTTTTAAATACCAGAACATCCTTTATCATTCTGCATTCATCCACTCTTCCTGTTTCAATCAGTTTGGAAAATATATTGATCAAAAAGCCTCTGATTATAGCAAATTCTTCAATTGAAATCAGCGCTGCCATAGTAAAACAGATATCAAAAAAGAGCTTAAAGTCATTTCGATGGAAAGCATTCTCCAGCAGATTACGATGGATATCCAAGGTCCTTGGATACAATTCCAGCAACTCAATTAATAAAGAACTGGTCTCATCAAGTCTGTTTCCCGCTTTTGCCTGATCGATTTTTGAAGATACATGATTCAGATGATCCTGAATCTGCTCTTTAGTCTCATATTTATCAAGGAACCTGAATTCATCTGACAAATCAAACACCTTTACTCCGAGGTCCTTCAATTTATTTTCCGCAGACGGATACAGCCGTGATATTTTTAAAGCTCCCTGTATATTAATAAGGTCTTCATCCATATGCTTAACAGGAATATTCTGGATACATTTTGTCTCGGGATCATTTTCACTTATGATGAGCGTACAATGTTTTTGGGCAAACCAGCTTGTCCCCAAAAACAATTGTGTTTTTCCATCAGCACCGATAATTGCAAATTTTCCTATATTTTCATTTTTTGACAGGTTGATAAGCTGTTGCTCTATTTCAGGAGGGATAAAGGTCATTTTCTGGTTACAGTTTCTGCATCCATACCCGAAATCCCTGTAAGTCCTCAAATTGAACCTTACATATTTTGAATGGATTGGAAAATACGTCGTCTCGGTTTTACAATACGGACACTCCAAATCAACTGAATAAAAATGGCCTTGATAGGGATCACACCCCTCCAGCCTGCACCCGGTTAACCGGCCTGGTTTAAAATTACCCGGCCTCAGATTCCCAATAATAATACTCACCATCTTGCTGAACACATCATCTGACATCCTTGTCAGGTTCAATTGTCTGAGCCTGGCACACCCGTTCTTTATATACTCTATCCGGTTCTGCTTAAACAGGCCCTGTTCAATAGCAAAACGATATAAGGCGGTACCCGGGTAAGGGATCAGGTGAGACAGGTTAATTCTGTATTCTCTGTGATTGAACCACCAGCTTAAGGTTTCCACAATAGTTTCCATGGTTTCAGCCTTATCACCAAAAATAAAATTGCCTTGAATCATAATGCCATACTTTAACGTTAAAGCCAGTGCATTTTCAATCTGGTTAAGGGTAATTTTTTTTCGCATGCTTTTTAAAATAGCAGGGCTTGCGCTCTCAAGTCCATAACTGATATATACGCAGCCAGAATCTTTCAATAATAAAATCAGCTCTTCATCAACAATATCCACCCTCAATTGTGCCTGCCACTTTACATCATACTGCTTAATTCGTTTACAGAATTCCGAAAGCCATTTCTTATCACTTGCAAACAACTCATCATTCATCAGGATGTTATTGACTTTATAGCGGGACACCAGATATTCAATTTCCGACATAACTGATTCTAGAGACCGTTTGCGGTATTTATCACCGACCGGGTGGAAACAAAACGTGCATTTAAAAGGGCAGGAACGGCTTGCAGCGATCTCACAGACCCTTGGCACATTATAAGGATGAAAATCCTGGTCGGTTAAGGTCTGACGATCCAGATATGCCTCAATATTAAATCCCTCATAATCAGGAAAAGGGAGAGAATCAAGATCATCAATAGGCTTTCGGGGATTTGTTTTTTTTATCTTATTCCCGAGCCGATAAATGATACCGTTAATCTTATCGAACTCATCAATATTATTTTCTATCTGGGCAAGGAGTTCAACAATGGTCTGTTCACCTTCTCCAATCACTCCGAAGTCTGCATTGATATTCTGCATGATCAGTTCAGGCTCACTGCTGACACACCCACCTCCGATGACAGTGGTGATATCCGTGCTTATGGACCGGATAGCCTCCACGACTGCAAACAATTGATCAAAAATTGCCGACAACCCGCCGATTGCAACAACTTGAGGGTGAATATCCTGTATTTTACGTCTCAATAACATCTGGATAACGGATATATGAAAGATCGTCGTATAATAGTCATTTAAATCCAAAACATGAACCGTGTGACCGGCCTCTTTCAGACTGGAAGAAATATACGCAAGTCCTACGGGGAAATTTGTAAACCCATAAGATGTTCCAACTGTTCTTGGTACTACCAGTAATACTTTCACGATTTATCCCTTCATAATTTTGGGCCCGGCAGCTTTCGGGTCTTGAATATTCAGCCAGAGCGTTTCAATAATACCGTGCAGTATTGCTTCATGGCCTGTTTCAACAATTCCGTAGAGGTCTGACTGGACGAAAAAGGACACATCACTGACACAATTGAACAATTTGTTGTTATCGTTCATACCGGACAATGAAATCACATGCAGTCCCACCTCATTTGCCAGCTCAACACAGGAAAGAATATTTTCTGAATTTCCGGAGCTGGATATGGCGATTAAAATATCGTTCTTTTTAACAAATGATTCCAATGGTTTCGCATAAACCTTGTCATACCCGAAATCATTGGCCATACAGGTCATCAACGACGCATCCCCTGTGTATAAAGATTTAATTCCAAGCTTATTCAAAACATCCTGGGAAAGGTGAGAACAAATGGCTGCACTGCCGCCGTTGCCGGCCCACCAGACAGATGTTTCGCTTAAAATCGCATTGTTCAAAATATCTCCTGCTTTGGCAAGACCTTTCTCAAAGGAGCAGTCTTTTGAATGTATCCTGCACCGGGTTGACAAAATAGCCCGGCTTAACACACCCAACCAGTCCAGCGGTTGTTTTACAGATTTTGTATCTTTCCGGATATTCATGCACCCACCTCAATCATTAAACTGGAAATGCTGTAATTTATCATCAGCTGTTGCCCTGTAAGCATCAAGTCCTATGGTATCCTCACCGGGACGGGGGATAATATGGCATGTCACTTTATCCAGAAATCCCATCCTGACTCCAGCCTTATACATTCTGTCCTGAATATCCGTATCATTGACCCGGTTCCAGGATTTGCGCCAGCAATCAATATTGTATTTAAAAAATTTCAGGTATGACCTGTAAAGCCAGGTCTGTGTTCCTCCGATTCTTGGATTTTGATCCTTTTCATCTACAACGACCTTTTTGCCGAACCGGATGGTCATATAAGAACTTGATACAAATTCATGATTTTTCTCCAATGCAAAGTTTAAAAGCACCTCAAGATGGTCTGCCGTCCAGATATCATCATCATCAATCCTTGCTATCCATTGCCCTTTTACTATCTCAAGAGCTTTATTGGCCGCAGTCACAGGGCCGGCAAACCAGTGATTTTCAGCCGTCGGAGGGTACCGGTAGCCCCTTTCAGGAATATTGTAAAAAAAAATCCTTTTATCCTTGATTTTTCTTACAAGTGCTTCAGTGTCATCCGTACAATGATCTCCTATAATAATAAACTCAAAATTCTTATATGTCTGGTTTAAAACCGAAGACACCGCCCTTTCTAAAAGGATTTCACCTCTGTTATAAGTCGGGACATAGACACTGATTAAAGGCTCCTTTGATTGAGATGAAGACCGGTATGCCGCTTCTTTTCTTGCATATTTAAGCTGCCATGGTTCATAGGCATTGTAATAAACAGCCTTGGCGTTGCTGATTATTTTGTCCTTTAATGTTCTTTTCCCTTTAATGAATGCCATAAAATCCCCGATAAAAAGGTGTTAGGATGACTGAAATCTGCCTGTTTGAATTTTCCTGACCTCATCTGCAGTCAAATTGCCTTCACCAGGTGCATTATATACTGAAGACCGGTAATTCCATGGGGTCCAGCCAGGGAATTTGTCAAAAGATCCCCTGTGGAGTCCGGGTTTACCATCTGCATCCTTTACATATTCAGATAACACATCCACATCTTCAATAACATAACGTTCCTGAAGTATTTTTGGAGACATGACCTTTTTCAGCCTCTCAAAATTTCCCGGAGAAACATGGTCCCGGTACTCATGGTTATTAGGAATCATCGGCATTGGAAGACACCCGCTGCAACGGGGGCAGTATCTCTGGACCTGTTCCATAAAATCAGGGTCCTCAGGCTTACGCTGCCACCAGCCCTTTTCCACTTTCCATCCACCCGGCCCGTTAAACATATGATCCTGGGCTGCCGCCACTTCACAGAAAAAAGCGCCTTTGGGTGTAATTGATGCTGACCATCTTAGCTGCACCCAGCAGTTATCAATCATTTTCCACATTAATTTTTTATCCTGCACAACCTCCTCGATGGCTATCAATAACGGCTGATGCCAACCTTCCTCAGGATTAGAATGGTCATTAAATGCAATCAAATCTTTATTGAATACATCATGGATAATATCTTTATATTCATCCCATTTATACCCGGCCGTCCAGAGTTCACGCCTGTTCTTCTGAGGTATCATTTCTTTAAAAATATGTAAAATTTCCACAAACCCCGGATGAATGGCCGGCTCTCCGCCCATTAACCCGATATGGCCTTTAAAGCCTTCCAGGGATTCAATCCCTTTTTTAACCTGGTCCAAGTCCATGACAAACGGCTTTTTATGGTGCCCTACCTGCCTTGTGCAATGGGCACAGCTTAAATGGCACCGGTTTGTGGCCTCAATCTGAATAACGGCCATTTCTGAAATAGGTCTCATGATACCTTTCCTTTTATTTACTTTACTTTATGCTTTAAAATCCATTTGCCGTCTTTCTTTTCCCACAAATGGGGTGTCCTGATACTGTCGGTAATTTCCCGGAACCTCTCTTCGTTAAGGCCAAGGTATTGGAGGAATTGCTGGAAATACTTTTTAGGAAATTCGCCGTCATACCTGTTGACAAGAGCAATGGCTTCTTCCCGGCTGATATGATTGCTTCTAACTTCCATGGATGCGTCCCTGGTTGTCCTGCCCATACCGAACTTTAAATATCCAAGCCAGAAATGGAAGCCGTCTGTTTTATCGTCTATACTAGAATACTTGGTATAAGTTCCTTCGGATCTTTCCGGGTTTGTTTCAAAGTCTGTATTTTCCACTGCATAATAATAATTTTCCTGGGGGATCCATTTTTTGTAAAAAGAAAACCAGTGCATCTGGATTCCTGATTTATCAATTAAATCCATATCAGGGATTTTATAAATATCAAAGGCATTGTTTTTTATCTCATCATCTGAAAACACATTATGGTCATGTCCTATCACCGCAAGCTCTTCAACGCCGTTGCCCCGGAAATAAATATCCTTGAAATCATTGACATCCTCATAGGGCTTGTTTTCATATTTTAAAGTCCCGCCATATTCCAGCTCACCATTTTCCCCGTAAAAGATAAGGGGTATCTTAAATTTCAAGGCCATTTGAAATGCAAACCCCTTCTGGCCCCATGCAAAGGGATCCCACGCATCCCCATTACATTCAAAGGCAACCCTTGAAAGTTTCCTGTGAATGATCCCGTTTGGATAAAAAAAGATATTATCAAAACCGGATTGAACAAAATTATCATAATTCTTCCTGCCGATATCCGTGTACAGGAACGGAGCCCATGTTACTGTCAAAGGGTGCATCCCAAATTCTTCTTTTAATTGATGGGCAACATATCCGCTGTCCTTTCCACCGCTTGACGGAACAATCACATCATAACTGCCGTCTTTTGAACGATGCCGGTCCAGCAGGTCTTTCAGCATCCTTGCCCGTTCATCCCAGTCAAACGACGTTTCCTTTTTTGCCGCATAGCCACAGGCACTGCATACACCTTGATCGTCAAAACCGATTCTCGGCCTCTGGTTCGAGGTGACACAGCGTTTACAGAAAATAACTTTTTGAGGCAGGTCAGGAAGCTGACCGTCAATGAGCGGCATCTTGGATGGCTGCTTTTCAAATAAGTTTTTCATTCCCATATAATCCTTGTTATTAAATTTCAAGAAACTGCATTAAAATTTTCAGGCCTGTGGCACCACTTAATTCAGGATGGAACTGGCAACCTGCAACATTCCCTTTTTGAACGGCTGAACAGAATCGTTCACCCCCATACTCCGTCATGGACAATAAGGCTTTATCATTCATGTCCTTTATGGCATATGAATGGACAAAATATGCAAAATTACCAGGTTCAACATATTCAAAAATTGTGTTCTTCCAGGCCGCTATTTTCTCTTTTGTCTCACGGGTCTTTAATTTATTCCACCCTATATGCGGCAGTTTCGGATGATGCCCCGGCATCCCTTTAAAAAGAAGTGATACATTTCCCTGAAGAATGCCAAGGCCCTTGGACAAGACCCTTTCTTCACTTTGTGAAAAAAGAAGCTGCATCCCAAGGCAGATGCCTAAAAGCGGCTTTCCCCTTTCTGCGTGACGTATAACAGCTTTAGCAAGTTGTTTTTTATTAAGGTTTTTAATTGCCTCAGGAAAGGCTCCAACACCTGGTAAAACCAGGAAATCCGCATCTGATACGATCTTTGGATCGCCCGTCACAACAACTTTTGCACCGGCTTTCTTAAGTGCCCTGCAAAGGCTGAATATATTACCCATTTTATAGTCAACAACAACAACCTGCGGGTTTTGTCTTTTTTTAAGGCCTTTTAGACATTTGTCATCCAGTCTTTCCATTTTACAGGGCTGACCTGATAAAAGCATATCACGCTTTACTGCATCAATTCTTACAGGCCTTATTTTTTCTTTAAGAAAACACGTGTGGCTGGACCTTTTATGTTCAATATAAGCTGTATTGCCTTCTGTTTCCCTTGGAGAAGTTTCTTTGAGCCTGCCAAGTGCATGGTAATGAAAAATCGATGCTGCGCTGACAGCATCAGCACCCTGCTCAATTACCTCAAGGATCTGCTCGTTTTTTCCAAATCCCCCGTTGACAATAACAGGAATGGAAACTTCAGGAATCAATTGTCTTAAAAAATCACAATCAACTCCTTCTCCTGTCCCCTCAGTGTCCACAAAGGTTAAAAATATTTCTCCAGCCCCTTTTTGTTCTATTGTTTTTACCCAGTCAAGGACTTTTATCCCGCTGTTTTCCCTTGCATTGGTATGCATGCATTCATAAATGCCAAGTGGATTTTTCTTAGCTTCCACATAAACCACCATACATTGTGAACCATATCTCAAGGCTCCTTTTTCAAGCAAATCAATATTGTCGAAAAGAGCCGTATTGATGGCAATTTTATCGGCCCCGGCACGAAGCAGCCTGTGCATATCATCCAGGTTACGCACCCCGCCACCCACGGTCAGGGGAATAAAAATCCGATTGGCAATACGCTGCACGATTTCAATGAGGTTGCTTCTTCCATACAAACTTGCCACAAGGTCAATATAAATCAGCTCATCTGCACCATCTTCGTAATATTTTCGGGCAAAATCTTCAGGCTTGCCTAAAACCCTTAAGCCTTCCAGGTGAATCCCCTTGACAAGGTTGGGTCCCTTGATATCAAGTTTGGGAATAACGCGGATAAATTTATTTTTGGCAAAATTCATATTTTTTTTCAATGCTGTCAATTAAATCAATGACCACTTGATCATGCTCATATCTATAAACAGGAAGGTGACCCGGGCCGTCAATCAGTTTAAAAAATGTTTCGACTTCTTTTTCATAAGGTTCCTCGATGATAAAGTCTGCATAATCGTGGCTCTTCTCTATATCTTTGTAAAGGTTCACATGTTCTGTCTTATTTTCACCGCGGTGATATTTTTTTAATGTTCCGGGTGTTCCCCCCCATTCAAAAAAACAAGTGCTGTTGTAGATTTCAAGTCTCCTGGTTGCTTTAGCAGAAACACAATCAAAAGAAAGGGCTCCACTGCTGCCGTTTTCATGTTCCAGGATCAGGTGAATCAAATCAGGGTATTCAAGGTTGAGCTTTGATAAGTTACATGTCATGCATTTATAATCGACAACAGGCCCGAATGCCTTAAAAATCCAGGGAAATTCTATGGCCATGATCTCTCTTAACGCGTTTGTTTCTTTTCTAGATATAAAAAAACTGCTGATATCTTCCCAGGGGTGCCAGTCCGCAAGATACTGGCCTGTGTGGTACCTGTAGGATACATAACTTTCCTTTCGGGTTTGCTCTATGATCCAGTTGATCTCTTTATTATATAAAAATGTTGAAGATAGAAATGCAAGTTTATTATTGCGGGACGCAAGCTTGATAATTTCATCATACCCATTGCTTGTCAAATTGATTTCTGAAAAAGTATGGACACCGTTTTTAAGGGAAAAAAGAACAATTTCAGAATTGGTAAGCGGTGGTGAACACACAAAAACAACATCAGGATGAAAACTTTTAAACGCTTTAAAAAAATCCGTGTCTGTCCTTGAGACCAAATCCCTTACAGACTCTTGCCTTTCTTTTTTCAGGTCAACACCACAAATCAGAAAATCAGGGAACCTTTCACGCATTATTCTAATTCTTCTTTTCCCCATGGAACCAAGCCCGCATACTAATGCCTTCATCTATTCACTGTCCTTTAAAGGCTGTGGGATATCAAAAAATTCTTTCATAACCGGGCCTGCAAAATCATAGTTCTTAATAATATCTTTTATTCTAAGGGCAGTTGAGTCTTTTTGAAAAGGGTTACCCATATTTACCAGAGTGTTTTTAAAAGAACAGCTTAATCCTTTTTTAATTGCTTTGATAATCTCATTTTTATCCGGGCAGCAATCAATAACATTTTTTGCCCTGATTCTTCCCTTTTGCCTGCTCCCGATATTGATCACCGGTATTTCAAAACAAGGGGCTTCTATAATACCGCTTGAAGAATTACCCACCATTGCCAGAGCATGCTTCATTGCACTTAGATAATTGACCTGCCCCATGGCATCAAATGCTATTGATCTTTGCGGATTATCTTTCACATATTGATCAATCTTAGAATTGATTTTCATGCCAAAACTGTCTGAATTTGATTTCGTAAAAACAAGCTTCAGCCTTTTAAACTGTTTATCTGAAACTGCTTCAAGCAGTGACTGGAAATATATTTCATTTTTTTTGCCCTCAAGGGTTGCAGGATGGAATGTAATGAGTAAAAATACGTCTTCATTGTTAAAATCTAAAAACTTGTATAATTCTTTTTTTAAAAGCAATGTTTTTTTTCTGATGTTATCAACACCAAGAGACCCGACATTAAAAACCCGGCCGGGAGCCTCACCAAGTTGAATCACCCTTCTTTCATACTCCCCGGCACAGGTGAAATGAAGAAGGCTCATTTTTGTTATGCTGTGACGGAACATATCATCCCATGCACCATAGGTTAATTCACCCCCATGAATATGTGCTATCGGGATATTTTGAAGAACCGCGGCAACTGCCATGGAAAATGTCTCGTAACGGTCGCCTAAAAGTATAACCACTTCGGGTTTAAGCCGCTCAAGTGCTTCAGAGTATCCGATAAGCCCCAGACCCATGGATTTCCCAACACCTGTAGGAGAATCCGAGCTTAAAATATTCTCTATCTTTTCATCTATATTGAAACCGTCTTCTTCGATCTGCCTGCAAGTCAGGCCGAACTTAGGAGACAAGTGCATGCCGCTTACGACAAGCACCAGTTCAAGACCCCTGTCCTGCTTAATCCTTTCCATTAAAGGCTGCAGCAACCCATATTCTGAACGGGCCCCGGTAAAAACGCATGTTCTTTTTTTCATTTGTTATATTTTCCCCGGCGTATAAACAAGCTTTCAACAAATCGGGTGATTCTCTTTTCTTTAAAGCCTACAAAGTGATCAGGTCATCAGGTTTAAAATCCCGTATAGCTTTTTTCCCCATTAGATTGTGCCATTCAACAGGAGAAATACCCGTGCCCGGTCTTTTAGTTGTTATGTTAAATTGGGAAAATTTTTCCCCTTTTTTTATGTTTTTTAATGCCACTATGCTTTTCCTTACAATCTTTTTATTCTTTATTTCCGCAGGACCCGGCCCTTTTTTCCCATTGCCTAATGCTTTTTCAATATTACGTATTGCACAAACCATGCCTTTTAATTCATCCGGGTCAAGGCTTGCTTTATGGTCCGGTCCTTTCATTGACTTATCCAGCGTGAAATGTTTTTCAATAATTTCTGCCCCCAGGGTAACGGCTGCGATTACTGCCTCTATTCCGACAGTATGGTCGGAATAACCGATTTTAATACCGGGAAATTTTTTTTTAAGGGTCGTGATGGCCCTCAGGTTCACATATTCAGGTATGGCAGGATAATCTGTGCAGCAATGCAGCAACGCGATATTACGGCTGTTACTTCCGGCATTTTCAAAAACATTCAATGCGAATTGAATTTCTTTAATATCCGCCATTCCCGTTGACATGATAATCTTTTTCCCAAGACTGCCTATCTTTTCAAGGTAAGGTAAATTGGTGATTTCTCCTGAAGGTATTTTAAACGTATCAACTCCCAGAGAGTCCAGCAGTTCAACACTTTTTAAATCAAAAGGGCTTGACATGAATTTGATATTCTTCCGGGCTGCATGGCTCATTAAATATTCATGCGCTGTTTTATCAAGTTCCAGTTCTTCAAGCATTTTAAGCTGGGACTCGTCCCTGTCCGTATATTTATTTTGATACTCTGCTTTGGGTGCAGTTTTAGAACAGATATTTTCTGCACGGAACGTCTGGAATTTGACGGCATTGACACCTGCTTTGGCAGCAGCATCTATCAAACCCTCTGCAATTTTCAGACTCCCGTTATGGTTAACACCGGCTTCGGCTATGATAAACGTTTCACTCATTGGATATTAAAATCCTCATTGCGTCAACAGGGTTTCAGCCTCAACATTTTTCATCACCCTGACCCCTGCGCCGATGACACTTTTTTCACCTATGCTGATTCCCTGCCTGATAATTGCACCACTTCCAATAAAGCAGCCCTCTTTAACATCGGCTCCCCCATTTACAATTGCACCGGTTGAAATATGACAATGGTCACCAATCACGGCTCCGTGTTCAACCAGGGCTTTTGAATTAATAATACAATTGTTCCCTATTGCAGCCCCGGCATTTACAAGGGCATGGTGCATGATAATTGTACCCTTTTTTATCCGGGAATTTCTGGATACCCATGCATGGGGGGAAATCAAAACCGGCATGCTCACTTTTAACTTTTCAAGCATTAAAAAAAATTTTACCCTTTTTTCCGGAGTTTTAATCTGCCCCAGTGTAATTAAAAAATTATCAAATTTTTGAGCAAGCTGCGGGATTTCATTATCATGTGAAATAATTTTATAACCCAGGACGGGTCTGCCCGCTTTCTCCTTTTTATCCACAATACCTTTAATACTATAAATTCCCAAGGTCTCAATCACATCAATGCAGGCCATGCAATGGCCACCGCCACCAATGAGGACCAGGGGAACTGGCATCTTTTTCAACCTATTACTCTTTTAAAATATTCAATTGTTTTTTCAAGCCCTTTCTCAAACTTTACCTTGGGCTGCCATCCAAGTGCATTTTCTGCAAGAGTAATATCAGGTTTCCGCTGCAAAGGGTCATCTAAAGGCAGGTCTTTGAATATGATCTTTGAATTCGATCCTGTCATCTGAATTATTTTTTGAGCGATTTCCAAGATAGATGTCTCATCAGGATTGCCTAAATTAACAGGCCCGGTAAAGGATTCGCCTGAATCCATAAGTTTGATAAAACCGTTTATCATATCACTGACATAGCAGAACGATCTTGTCTGGCTCCCATCCCCGTAAACCGTAACCGGGTCATTTTTCAATGCCTGTATGATAAAATTGGAGACGACCCTTCCGTCATTTTGGGCCATTCTTTCTCCATAGGTATTAAATATCCTGGCGATTTTAATACCAAGCCCGTGTTTGCGATAATAATCATGGAAAAGGGTCTCAGCGCATCTTTTTCCTTCATCATAGCAGGATCTTATCCCGATTGGATTGACATTTCCCCAGTAGGATTCATTTTGAGGGCTGAAAGACGGGTTTCCATAGACTTCCGATGTTGATGCCTGGAAAATTTTGATATTCAGCCGTTTTGCAAGCCCCAGCATGTTAATGGCACCGTGGACACAGGTCTTTAATGTCTGGACCGGATCATGCTGATAATGGACAGGGGAAGCGGGGCAGGCAAGATTATATATTTCGTCCGCCTCAAGATAAAGCGGGAAAGTAATATCATGCCGGATAAATTCAAACCCTGGGTTCTCCGTGAGATGATGTATATTCTTTTTAGATCCGGTAAAGCAATTGTCAACACATAACACTTCATGGCCCGAATCAAGAAGTTTCTCGCACAGGTGTGAGCCAAGAAAACCTGATCCACCGGTCACAATAATTCTTTTTCCCATTTTTTTGACTCCTTTTTTAGTCGGTCATTTATTATCAGATCCGCCACTTTCAGATCAAACTCAGTATCAATGTCAAGGGATCTTTCTCCTGGTATTACAACCGCTTTAATTTTTCCGGCAAACAAGGACGGGGCCGATAATATAAATCCCGGGCGTGCGGCATAAGCAACTGTTGTTATATCATACATAGATGGAACATCCTGCCGCCTTGAAAAACAAAATTTATCAGGCACTGCAATGGTGGCAAATCCATTATCATCCATAACCACCATATTAAAGGAAGGATGTCTTTGCGCCCTGCATACCGTTATTGCTCCATCGGCATCATTGTTTTCAATCAGAACCTTTATACACATATCAATATCTTCAGCAGTTCTTAAAGGCGAAGTCGCAGGGATTGAAACAAAAATATCAAACTCTTCTCCGGCTTTCTTTAATGTTTTAACGGCATGCTGCCACGAAAGCCATTCCGGGCTTGCGTCCGAAGCAAGATCACGGGGCCGCAGAAACGGAACCTCTGCCCCGGCTTCCAATGCTGCCTTTTCTATGTCTTTATTGTCTGTTGAAACGATAATCCTGTTGATGAAACAGCTTCTTTTAGCAGCTTCAACAGAATAATGGATCAATGGTCTGCCTGCAACAAGCCGTATATTTTTATTTTTTACTCCTTTTGACCCACCCCGCGCAAAAACAAATCCGTAAACTTTTAACTCCTTTTTATCCATACATCCCCTTCTGAGGCCTTTTGAGCCGCTTCAATCAAACTTAAAACCTCAAGTCCTTCGTCGTATGTACATGCAAATCCGGTTCCACTGGATAAAATATCTTCATGTTCATCAATATAAGTGGCATCTTTTTCAAGTTTATAAACTTTTTTCACCCCGTTGATATCAAGAGTGCCGCTGATAAGATCCCCTTTAATAGAAAGATCTTCACCATTTATGATAATTTCACGTTTGGCATTAAGATCAAAGTAATTTATCTGCAAAGAGACCATAGGGCATGTTTTTGTTTCCAGTAGCAGGCAGAATAAATCATCACTGTCAATTTCAAGATCACTTACCCTTCCTCCTTTTGCTGCAACCTTTTCCCATTGACCTGTAAGCCAGCAGATATAATCAAGCTCATGGCTGAGATCCTTTAAAACGCCTCCGCCTGCTTGCCGGGATGCGGAATAAGTTGTTCTATAGTCTCTTTTTCCCCTCCACAAGGAAAGGTGCTGGCCGCAATAAACGTGCATGGAGTACAAGCTTACCCCCTGAATCGTCTGATATATTTTTTTTAAAACCGGGTGAAACCGGAGGTTGTATCCGGCAAATATATTTAAGGCTTTTAATGAAGGATATCCTTTTTTTTCAAACAATGGTTTCTCGATTAAAAGGCTGCCTTCAAATCCATAATTTTTAAGCTTCAAGGCTGCCTTAAAATGATCTGAAGTCGGCCTGCAAATGACTGCATGATGATATTTCAAAGATCTCAGTGCCTGTTTAATATTTAAAAAAGAATTATAGTCCTTGACTTTCCTTTTGCTGACCACGTTGACATTAAAGCCCATATTCTCAAGCACTCTTGCGTGGCGAATGCCGATTGAACCAAATCCGATTACAAGGCAGTTTTTTTTCATAACTTTTTATATGAAAGTCTTTGCAATCCAAATCAGGACTTTCATGTTTTGTTGTGGGCAAACTCTGGTGAAATACCAGGTCTGCCCGTGGCAGTAGTTTATTGAAAATACATTACGGCATTAAGTAAATTGTTTAACAGCTTTCCTGTATTCATCCCATTGGCCGATATCAATATAGTCATCCTCGTTAACAGGATATGTACATACTTTTTTGCCTTTACTCATCAGTACATCAATAAGATCGGTCATGTGAAACATTTGATCACCGGGGATATGGTGCAGGCACTCCAGGTTCAATACATAGACACCAGTATTTATCACCACTGTTTTTTCCGGTTTTTCATGAATTCTTGTCACAACCCCGTCTTGCTTGAACTCGATCACTCCATAGGGTATCCTATGCCGCTGGAAAGCTGACAGCATGGTAAGATCAGCGTGGTTGGACTTATGGAACTTTAAGACCTTTGAATAATCAACATTGACCAGGATGTCACAATTGGACACTATAAAAATCTGCGGCATCCGGTCCTCTAAGAGTTTGAGGCTTCCTGCTGTTCCAAAATAATCCTTCTCAAACACGTAATAAAGCTTATTCTTTTTATCAACACTGTTTAAATAGGCTTTAATCATCTCACCAAGGTAATTGAGTGTAAAATAAAACTCATCCACTCCATTAGTTATAAAGCGCTCCATAATATGTTCGACAATGGTTTTGGTGCCGACCGGAATCAGAGGCTTCGGGATAATTGTAGTAAGCGGCTCAAGCCTTGTTCCCTTTCCCCCTGCCATAATTACAACCGGCAGGTCAATTCTGCCTAATGGCTTTGCACTAAGGTTTTGCTCGGAAAATGCCATGCTCCAGGAGATATAATCAATCACTTCACGATTTTTATTGACTATTGGGAGCAGATCAATTTTATGCTGTAAAAATTTACTTTTTGCTATTTCAAGATCAAATTCGGATTCAAGAAGATAAGTTGGTTCCCTGTTAAAAACTCCTGTGATGGTATCATCTATTGAAGAACCTGAAAGCACTGCCCTTCTGATATCTCCATCAGTAATAACACCTTTTAATTTCCTGCCTGACGTTACCAGAAGTACTTTTTCTCCTGAACTGTTAAACTGCTTCAGTGTATCAGAGATACTGATGGAAGGGCTTATCAACAATTTTTCAAGCATCATCATCCCCCTTAAATGATTGACAAGACATGGGTTTGCCTTTTATAGTACGCCAATGGATAATTAACGTTATAGCATATATTATCGAGTTCTCAACCCTTAAACTTAAAGGAATGCAACACAAAATGGGCAGTAACGGAAAAATCTTAGTGACAGGTGCTGGTGGATTTATCGGATCACACCTGGCAGAAGAGCTTGTCAGACAGAATTATAAGGTAAAAGCTTTTGTTTTGTACAACTCCTTTAATTCATGGGGGTGGCTGGACAATGCCGATAAAGCGGTCACCGACAACATGGAAATTATTTGTGGTGATGTCAGGGATCCGTTCTGTGTAAATGACGCGGTAAAAGGTTGTGATGCTGTCATGCATCTGGCAGCTCTTATTGCCATTCCATATTCTTACATGGCCCCGGCCTCTTATGTGGACACAAACATAACAGGCACCCTGAATATTCTTTCAGCGGCAAAAAAATCAGGAGTTGAAAAAGTGATCCATACTTCCACAAGTGAGGTGTACGGTTCTGCCATGTTTGTCCCCATTACCGAAGACCACCCTTTGCAGGGCCAGTCTCCTTATTCAGCCACAAAAATCGGGGCTGACCAGCTGGCCCTGTCGTATTACCGGTCTTTTAACACCCCTGTCACCATAATAAGGCCTTTTAACACATATGGTCCAAGACAATCTGCCAGGGCTGTAATACCAACCATCATAACCCAGGTCCTTTCCGGTAAAAAAAATATCAAACTGGGGCATTTAACTCCTACCAGGGATTTTTCCTATGTTGAAGACACTGTCAATGGGTTCATTGCTGCTGCAAGATCAGAAACCTGCAACGGGGAAGTCATAAACCTTGGCACAGGATTTGAGATTTCGATAAAAGACATTGTTGAAATGATTTTAAGGCTGATGGGATCGGATATGAAAATTGAGACTGAAAGACAGAGAACCAGGCCTGAAAAAAGTGAAGTAAACCGCCTTTGTTCCGATAATACAAAAGCAAAGAGACTTTTAGACTGGGAGCCGGCCTTTTCAAACAGAAAAGGACTTGAAAAAGGACTTGAAAAAACCATTGAATGGTTTTCAAAAAAAAAGAATATTTCAGGTTACAAGACTGGCATATATAATATTTGAGTGTCTTATGAAAAAAATAGTTGATAATATTATTGAAACATTATTAGAAATTCTCCCTTCCGGCAAACCTGTTCCTTTGCATGAACCTTTTTTCCAAGGCAATGAAAAAAAATATATAAACGACTGTATTGACTCGAGATTTGTCTCATCCATCGGGCGGTATGTTACAAAATTCGAAAATATGCTGGCAGAATTTACAGGGTCCAAGCATGCGATTGCCAGTGTTAACGGAACCTGTGCCCTTCATATCTCTTTACTTATGGGGGGGGTAAAGAATGGGGATGAGGTTCTTGTACCGGCTCTTACATTTGTTGCAACGGCAAATGCCGTAACTTATTGTAATGCGATACCGCATTTTGTTGACAGCAACCCTGTTAACCTTGGAATCGATATTAAAAAATTAGAACGCTATCTTCAACAGGATACTGAGACAATTAACAAAACCTTAATAAACAAAAAGACTCAAAGGCCAATCAGGGCAATTGTTCCGGTTCATCTTTTCGGAACCCCCGTTGATATGGACCCGCTGGAAAAGCTGTGCCGCAGATTTAACCTGGCAATCATAGAAGATGCTGCCGAATCCCTGGGTTCTTACTATAAAGGCAGACATACAGGTAACTTTGGCCTGTGCGGCGCCCTGAGCTTTAATGGGAACAAAACCATCACAACAGGCGGTGGCGGTGCGATACTCTGTAATAACAGCACCATTGCAAAAAAAGTGAAACATTTGACAACAACTGCGAGAGTCAATAATAAATTAAATTATTTCCATGATCAAACAGGCTTTAATTACAGGATGCCCAATATCAATGCGGCATTAGGGTGTGCCCAGATAGAACAACTTCCTGAATTTTTAAAAAAAAAAAGAAAACTTGCCCAAAAATATATTAAAGCCTTTGACGGGATTAAAGGTGCCAGTGTTTTAAATGAACCTGATTATGCAAAAAATAATTTCTGGCTCAACACACTGGTGCTTGACAAACCCGACAGGGAATTATTACAAACCATTCTTGAACGAACTAACAATACAGGCATCCAGACAAGACCTGTCTGGACCCTGTTAAATAAATTGCCCATGTATAAAAAGTGTCCTTCAATGTCTCTAACGTGTGCAAAAGCACTTAAAGACCGGGTCATAAATATCCCAAGCAGCATTAACCTTATAGATTAAAGACTTATTCTTATGAACGATCCGAACCGCAAACCAACCATTTTATGGGTAATCCAGGACAACCAGATCTCGCCTATTATCCTTGATTTTTTAAAGCTGTTAAAAAAAGGCCTGGGAAAAATCAACCTCCAGGTTCTGGTGCCGAAAGATGATGCAAACGCCCTGAAACTTGCACAGCCTCTGAATCCCCTGACCTTCAGCTCATCAAGGCGGGTATCTGAAAGGTCTTTTGAAAATTTTTGCAGAAAAAGGGACCTCATTCATGGCACCCAATTTCCAGGCGGATTAAAATACTGGCAGACCCTTATCTTAGATGACCTGGGAGAAGGTCTTATCATGGAGACTATACTTGGATTACCTTCTTTAACCAATGTAAAAGGTATTATCCTTCAAATTCCAACACCTTTAGGTTCTGCCACAAAAGAAGAATTTATCTTTAACGCATGGATAAGAATCGCATATGAAAACAAAGTGTTTATCGCCGGGTATGAACTTTTACCGCTTTACACCAGGTGGACAATGATTCCTTCCATGCTTGACGGTGTGATTACAACTAATGAATTAAGTTATGATTTTTTATCCGGCCCAGACCAGAAAATAAAAGGAAGGATATGGAAACTGCCCCGTCATGAGGGAAAAGTTTTTTCACCAGGCACAAGTGCCTTATGGCGCAACGGACTTGAAGCCCCTTACCACTACAAGATAAAACATAAAATCCCCGCAAAAAATATAATTCTGTATATCGCTCATAATGTCGCCATGAGCTATGAATACAAAAGGCTGCTTGATGGAATAAAAACTTTGGGCAACAGGATTCACTTAATGTTCAGTATCGGGAAAGACCAGATAAGAGGAACTCATACCCATGAAGAAATTATCAGGACCATCAGCAGTAAAACCCTGGATGAGTTTTGTTCATATTCTTTTCACGACCTGAATGCACCCTGGGAAATGATAATGGCGGACGCAGTCCTTGCGTGCTCAACCTGTTATTGCACCATTGTGGCAGAATCAAACGGCATTCCCTGCCTTGTTATGGATGAAACCGTTCCTGAAATTGAAAACGGATATTTAAAAATATTGACCAGTAATTCGAAATTGCTGGATGAACTTACAGGGATGATAGACTCAAAAGCAAGAACGACTGATATCACAAACATTATTTATGATATTGTGAACAATAAAGTTGAAAAATTAAAAATCTAACTTAGGAATCAACCCATGGATACTTTCTGGAAAGGGAAAAAAATAACCGCATACATCGCCTTGAAACATCACACAAGGTTTATTGTGCCAATAATGGAAAAGCTTGCCATGCAAGGTGCGAAAATCAATTATCTCGTAGCCCAGGCAGAGCGTTCCCAGGAAATCACAGCCATTGAAACAGAACTTGACTATAACCATATCTTTGATTTTCTAAAAAATTCCGATAAAGATGATATCCATGATATATATCTGGATTTAAGAGATACTTTCGGCCAGACCCTGGTTAAGGATATTGCTTTCAGTCTCCAGGTACAGACCGTTCTTGACAAAACGATCTATACAACTGCCCAGGAGTACATTGCCTTTAAAAATTATTTTGAAGCAAACAGACCGGATCTCTGCCTGGCCCTCCATGAAGTCAACCGGTGGGGTAAAATGTTTGCCTTTCATGCTAAAAAAAACGGGGTGCCTTTTATCACGCTTCAGGAGGGGCTTTTAACCACTGCATCTGCCAATTTAAATTTCCAGATGACAGGGCATGTACAATACAGTACTTTCTGCTTTGTATGGGGTGAAAATTCCAGGCAGAAACTGGTTAGTTTTGAAGCCCCGGAAGAAAGAGTCATACCTGTTGGCAACACCCACCTTTCAAACGAAATAAAAACACTTGCCATAAACAGGATCAGGGAAAAGAAAAGGAAAAACTACCAATGCACGGGTATATTTGTCGTATTGCTGCTCTTTTCCAGTGATATGCCGCCAATAGATGAGATACTTCCCATTTTTCGTGTATTTCAAAACAACCCCCGGATAAAACTTTTTACCAAATTCCATCCTGCAGCCACCAGGCTTAAAATCGACAACTGGATGGAATCGCTTTCTGACAATTTCAAAAAAAAGATCCACCCTGTTCACGGAGAGGAAAGCACATACGATTTAATGGCCGCAAGTGACCTGTGCGTTCTTGCCGAGGGAAGCACAACAGGCCTTGAGGCTCTCGCACTTGGAAAGCCCCTTGTCCTTTTGCAATTAAAAGCACCTGTAATTTATAAATCAAATCTTTTAGAAGAAAAAGCCGCCATAGGTATGAGCCCTCAAGTGCTTGCAGATGCACTGAGTCAAAAAACCGATTTTAATGCAATGATGGATCACCATGGTGTTAAAAAATACATTAAAAATGAATTATTTAAATCACAAGGCAGTATTGAGTATGCTGGTGAACTTCTAAAATCAATAATTATTGCCAGCCAGGCCCGGAATCCTGCTCCACTGATTCCAAAAAAATCCACTGAATTTGATTTTTCGATCATTCTGCCTGTTTCAGAGAATCCAAACAATTTACTTGCCCTGCTTGAAGAAATATCCATACACTCAGAAAATGAAAGTTTTGAAGTCATCCTGATCCGGCCTGAAAAAATTCCGGAACCAACCCAGACGATTTTAGACAGCCTTGAAGGTAATATTTCCATACTCGTGATGAAAAACAGGAAAACACTAACAGAAACCATGAACCTTGCAGGTATGAATGCAAAAGGGAAATATATCATTTTTATGGGGCCTGATCTATCCCCACAACAAAATTGGCTTGAATTCCTAAAAAAAGCTTTTAAAAAATTCAGCGGCAATAAAGTTTTCGGAGCCCGAATTACAAACAAGTATAATAATATCGTACATTCAGGAATTGTGCTGGACCCGAACAATAAGCCTGTATCAGCCTATTTGCATCTTGACAAAAAATTCCCCCATACCTTAAAAACAAGATCGTTCCAAATGTTAGACTGTTTTATATGTACCAGAACTGATTTTTTTTGTTCAGCAGGAGGATTTGATACCAGGTCGGGGAGATACATGTTTCTTGATTTTTGTCTCAGATCAGTTCAGATAACATCCAATCCCCAGACAATAATGTATCTGCACAATGTAGAGTTATGCTCTTTAGATCAGGCACGGCATGGCACGGGTTATGATGATTCAATTTTTTTCTATTCAAAATGGCACAAAAGCCTTTGGGAATCAGAAGCGCAATTACTAAAAGATGACAAAGTATCCTTTCTTCAACTTGATGCGGCCAGAATGACCCGGGCCATGGAAATTTCATCTCTCAAATAAGAATTAAAAAAATAATTTGCACTCAAATTATTTCCTTTATTAAAGTTTTTAAATTTCTTTCCGATAGTTTTCTTAGACTAAAATTTATATGAAAGGAGGTGAAAAAAGCTTAATTAATCTTTTTTAAAAGGGCACTGACGCCCGGTTTCCAATTAATTCAAGGAGGAATTATTTATGTCACTTCGTATCAACACCAATGTGGCTGCATTAAATGCCCACAGAAACATGCTCAACAATGACAATAAGCTTTCATCATCTCTTGAACGTCTTTCTACAGGCCTTCGTATCAACAAGGCTGCGGATGATGCTTCAGGCATGTCAATTGCCGACGCGCTCAGGGCTCAACACCTTGGTATCGGACAGGCTATTCGTAATGCAAACGATGGAATCTCTATTGTGCAGACCGCTGATGGTGCCCTGCAGGAATCCATCAACATTATCAACACTATTAAAACCAAGGCCATTCAGGCTGCATCAGATGGACAGACATCCGTTACAAGGACTGTAATTCAAAATGACATCAACAAACTTATGGAAGAGCTTTCAACCATTGCCAAGACGACATCTTACAATGGACAGAAACTTCTTTCAGGTGCATTTACAAACAAAGCAATCCAGATTGGAGCCTTTGCCAATGAGACGGCAAACCTATCCATAGGATCGACTGAAGCCACCAAGATGGGTCATATCACCCAGGCTAACCTGTCCCTTGCCAGTGCAAGCGGAGGAGAGGTCCAGCTGACCATTACAAGCTCCATTACCGGGGAACAGCTCACGTTAAATAAGATTGATATCCAGAGCAACAACAGCGCCACCAACGGTATGGGTGCTCTTGCCGATGAGGTCAACCGGTATTCCGCATTAACCGGTATCAAAGCGACAGCAGTGATCAATACGACTTCAACCACTGCAATAGCTGCCGGAACAACCGGAAGTGGTTTTGCCATAAACGGCATAAATATCGGGGCCATCACCACCCAGACAAACGATTCTGATGGTGCGCTTGTCTCTGCCATTAACGGGAAAACTGCAGAACATGGCGTTACGGCTGCAATCAACAATGACGGTACATTAAAGTTGACCTCATCAGATGGACGATCAATTGCGGTTACAGGATCCATATCAGATGTTTTCGGCTCAACTGCGTCCCAGATGTCAACCCAGGGATACCTTGCCCTTTCTCAAAAAGGCGTAAGCCAGTTCCAGATCAATGGTATCGGCGCAGGTGCAACCGGTGCCAACTTTACCATCAGTTCAGATGTAACAACTGTTGATGATTCTGTTCTTGCTTCAGGTTCAACTATAAAAACCGGTTCAAAGCTTACAAGCGGAACCATTATCGGTGGAGATATGCTGGTGGAATCTTCCATTGCATCCACTTCACTTGATTATGACCTTAAGGCCGGAACCACACTTTATTATTCCACCCAGGTCGCTAAAGGAACAGAACTTGGCGGTTCTGTAACCGTAGGCGGTGATGTAAATACCACTGCAGGCGGTACAGCTATTGAACAGGACATGCTGGTTACTTCAGGCAGCACGCTTGAAGCAGGAAGCGTTCTTGGCCTTGGCACAGTTGTAACAACAGCGTTTTCATCTTCTGCCAGCGGCAGCGTAGTGAATTACTCTGTCGGGGACACCCTGACCTCGGCTGTGACACTGTCTGCCGACCTTACTGCGGGTTCCAATATGACCCTGAAATACAATGCAACAAGCAGCCAGAACACGGTCATCCATTCCGGAACTATCCTTGCTTCAGGCACCCAGTTAGGAGTAGAGCTTGAAATCGGAAAAACATATGACAGCGGCGCAGCGAACCAGCAAATCACTACTGCAGCCACAACCACATCTGATGTTTACCTGACGAGTAACCTGGTGATGGATTCAAGCGGTGCCGGTACAGTAAAGGCCGGAAGCCTACTGGTAGATAATTCAGAGCTTATTCTTGCCTCGGATGCTTCAGGAACCATGACCTGGACCGGTCCAACTCTTATTACGGATTCAGGAACCCTTGAATATGGAGATACAGTAAATCGTGGCCAGATATACACATTGAGCGGGGATCAGGTTGTCTCGGGTGATATTGAGCTCGAAATAACTGGCACGACAGGTAGTAATACCATAGGAAGCGGTTCAATCCTTCAGGATGGCTTCACAATGTTAGGTCAGGCTTCAGGCGGAACAGGTGAGCTTGCAACACTTTCCACAGCTACTTTGTCAAATGACATGACCCTGAAAGCAGGATCTGAACTTGCAACCGGGAGCAAACTGCTTTCCGGGAGCACACTTGGGGATGCAACCTATGTCATGGGAGGCAGCATTTCTTCTTCCGGCACTGACATCACAACCTATGCCAGAACAGAACTGAAAGCCAATTCACTGCTCCAGGCCAACAGTATTCTTGCAGAGGGCTCCACAGTAGGTGGTTCAACTACGGTTAAAACCCGTACATCCCTGGCAAGTGATATGACCTTGAGTGTCGGCTCTATCCTAACCTCAGAAACCGTGCTTAAACAGGGTACTACCATTAACCAGAACATGACTCTTTATGATGCATCATCAGGCAATGGAACAAAGTACACCCTGAGCGCAGGTGATGTCCTGACCCAGGATATGTGGGTGAATACTGATTCAGGCAGTGCTACAATAACCCTGTCAGCTGAAATGACACTGAAAAAAGACAGCTATATCGGAACCAGCGCAACATTGGCTATCAACACGGTAAACGCAGGTACTGTCGGGTTAAGCAGCACGACTTCCTATAGACTCTCAGACCTGAATGTTCTGACCCAGGAAGGTGCCCAGAGAGCAATTGATATTGCCGAGGCAACACTTTCAGATCTCGACAAAACCAGGAGTGGACTCGGTTCTGTCCAGAATCAGCTGGTATCAACAATCTCCAACCTTTCTGTTACCAAAACCAATATTCAGGCATCAGAATCTGCAATCAGGGATGTTGACTTTGCCGAAGAAGCATCCACATTCTCAAAACTGCAACTTCTTGCCCAGACAGGCTCTTATGCGCTTGCCCAGGCAAATGCTGCATCCAATAACCTTCTTAGCTTGCTTAAGTAACAGCTTAAGGATTTAACACTGAACCCTGCCCTGGGAAGAGATTCTTCCCAGGGTTTTTTTATGGGGGAAAAAATTTCCTTCTTTCCAGGAACTTACAGGAAAAAACCTCTCCTTTTACAAATTATTCCTTTTTATCCATCTCTTCTATTTAACACTATAACCAACTGAAATCACAGTGATTATGCCGCAAGTCCTCCCTTGTGGCACAATATTTGCCCCAAAACATTACAAATAAGAATTTAAGTGCTCAAGCATTTCTTTGAGGCTTTTGGGAAACATGGAAAAAGGATTTACAATTTCAGGGAGGAAGAGGCAATGACTTTAAAAATAAACACCAACATCGCAGCATTGAATGCCCACAGGAGCATGCTTAAAAATGACAGCATATTAGGGGATTCACTGGAACGACTTTCCACAGGACTTCGAATCAACAAGGCAGCCGATGACTCATCCGGAATGGCAATAGCTGACTCCTTAAAGGCCCAATCCCTTGGGATAGGGCAGGCAATCAGAAATGCAAATGACGGAATCTCCATGGTACAGACTGCAGACGGTGCATTACAAGAGTCTATCAATATCATTAATACCATAAAAACAAAAGCTATCCAGGCTGGATCAGACGGACAGACTACCGGTACAAGAAGAGCCATACAAAACGATATCGACAAGCTTTTAAAAGAGCTGGATGCCATAGCAAAAACGACTTCCTTTAACGGACAAAAGCTTTTATCCGGCTCCTTTACCAACAAAGCCATCCAGATCGGGGCATTTGCCAACGAAACAGCCAATATCTCAATCGGATCATCCGAGGCCAATAAGGTAGGGCATATCTCCCAGGCGGATTTAAGCCTTGCAGGAAATAACGGGGGAGAAGTCCAGCTGACCATCACAAGTTCCATTACCGGTGAGAAATTAACATTAAACACAATCGACATTCAATATAACAATAAAAAGGAGAACGGTATTGGTGCACTTGCAGACGAAGTAAACAGGTATACTTCCATTACAGGCATCAGCGCAAAATCCGTTACCGAAGCCACCACCATCTCTTCCATAAAGGCTGGCACAACAGGCTGGGATTTTGCGATCAACGGCATAACCATTGGTGCTATTCCCGTTGAGGCAAATGATTACTCAGGTTCTCTTGTTAATGCAATAAACAGCAAATCCGCTGAATCAGGAGTGGAAGCCTTTCTGACTATTGATGGAAAACTGACCATGAAATCCATTGACGGAAGGGCCATAAAGGTAACAGGGTCCATAACTGACGTAATGGGAAGCACGTCCGGCCAAATGTCTGCCCTGGGATATTTAAAACTGACCCAGAGTGGTGTCAGCCAGTTTCAGATCAATGGAATAGGGGCTGGTGCAACAGGCGGAGATATAACCATTTCAGGAGACCTGGAAACTGTAGAGGATTCTGTCATTGCTTCTGGTTCAACCATAAAGACAGGCTCCAAGTTAGCCTCGGGTTCCATTCTAGGCGGGGACATGCTTGTTGAATCAAGTATCGGATCGACCCAGATGGATTATAGCCTTAAATCAGGTTCAACACTTTATGCTACAACCCAGATAGCCAAGGGTACGGAACTCGGCGGAGCAATCACTGTAGGAGGAGACACCATTGCCAGCAGCTCCACCGGGACAACTTCCCTTGAAGAAGATATGCTGATCACCGCAGGGACCACACTTGAAAAATTTACGACTTTAGGAAAAGGGACTGTTGTAACAACAGCTTTTACATCATCAGCATCAGGCTCTGTAGTCACCTATAATGTAGGAAACACATTGACATCATCTGTCCTTTTAACGCGCGATGTAACTGTAAACGCCAGTATGACGCTTAAATACAGCAGTACGGCTGCTGATAATTCAAAAATCAAGGCAGGCTCCATTCTTGCAAACGGCTCCCATCTGGGGGCAGAATTTGAAATCGGGAAAAATTATAATTCAAATGCAGCAAATGTTCAAGTGACAACCGGGGTTGCCACAACCACTGATATTTATCTTACGGCTTCATTGACAGGAAGTACAGTGGGGGGAGCCACGATAAAAGCCGGGAGCCTCCTTGCTGATAATACCGCCCTTATTCTTGCCTCTGATTCAACAGGGACCATGAGCTGGACCGGCCCCACATTAATCACGGACTCCGGCACTATTGAGTATGGGGATACTGTGCAGAGAGGCCAGGTTTATACACTGTCCGGCGACCAGGTCCTGTCCGGGGATCTTGTTACAGAGGTCAATGGCGGTACCACTTATGATTCCTACAATATTACCAGCGGTTCTGTCCTTGTGACAGGGTTCAACGCTATTGATCTCACATCAGGCGGTACAGGTGAGACAGCCACACTGACATCTTCGACAATGGCAGATGATATGACCCTGAAAGCCGGTTCGGAGTTAGCCGCATCAAGCAAGCTTCTGGCCGGCAGTGAACTTGGAAACAACACCTATGTCATGGGCGGCTCCCTTTCTTCTTCTGCCACGGATATTACAACTTATGCCAGGACTGAACTGAAAAGCGGCTCAAAAATAGAAAGCGGGAGTATCCTGGCGGAAGGCTCTACCATTGGCGGCTCCATAACCCTGGCCTCCCTGAAACAGCTTGACTCAGACATGAGCGTAACTGCAGGCACTTTGCTCGCAGCTAACACAATCCTTAAGGCCGGGACTGTCCTTACCCAGGACATGACCCTCAACAGTGCCACAAGTGGCGCATCTGCCACTGAGATTGAAGTCAAAGCAGGGGACGTTTTAACTACTGATCTTTATGTTGATGCCGATACCACACTGTCCGAAGATATGATGCTTGCATCAAAAAGTACCCTGGAAGCCGGGACCATTCTTGCTGTTAATACTTCAAATGCCGGTACTGTTGGATTGAGCGACACGACAACTTATCGACTTGCTGATGTTTCCGTGCTTGACCAGGAGCATGCCCAACGGGCGATCAGCATAGCAGATTCAGCCTTAAAGGGGCTTGATGATGTTCGAAGCAATCTTGGCTCCGTGCAGAATCAACTGGCTTCAACCATCTCAAATCTTTCTGTGACAAAAACCAATATCCAGGCCTCCGAATCTTCGATAAGGGATGTTGATTTTGCAGAGGAATCAATGATTTTCTCAAAGATGCAGCTTCTTGCCCAGACCAGTTCATATGCACTGGCCCAGGCCAATGCATCAGCTAAGAATGTCATGAACCTCTTGCAATAATTTAAAAAGCCGGCTTAAACCATGTGTTGAATACAGCGCTCCAGGGAAATGGAAAATCCCGAGGAGCGCTTATTGTTTATATTACCTTAAGTTTTGAATACAGGCCGTCGATTAGTATATTAACTTCAAGTATATGAACGGAGCAATGAAATGGCAACAGGAACCATAACATCTTTAGGAATAGGATCAAGCCTTGACCTTCAGGGTATCCTTGACAGCTTGAAAAAGGCTGATGAGACTTCCATAGATTTGAAAAAAACCGACAAAACAAATCTTGAAGCAACAAAGAATGAATTCAATACCATAAACGCTAAATTTTTGTCAATGAAATCAAATGCCCTGGCACTTTCCTTAAGCTCAAATTTCCTTGACAGGTCAACATCCGTATCCTCATCTACTGTCCTGAGTGCAACGGTTGCGGACGGTACGGATACCGGGGCTTACTCCGCAACGGTAAACCGCCTGACCACAAGCAGCTCATTTAAATCAACTGGCAAAGCTGCAACAACCTATTCCGTTAATGTGCCGACTGTCCAGAAATCAGCCAATGGATTTGCAGATACCAATGCCGCCATTGTCCTGGCCCAGGATGAAGTCATGACCATGACTTACGGTTATGGCACCAACAGAAAAACCATCAGCATTACCGGCGGTTCAGGCGGATCAACATTAGATGACATTGTTACACTCATTGCTAACGATTCTGAAAATGTAAATGGTGCCAGCACTTATCTAACTGCAACAACTTACCAGGACGCTGCAACAAGCGAATACCACCTTCAAATTGCCCCAACCTCAGGGGGTACTGGTGAGGACAACAGGGTTATGGTCACATATCCTCCCGCAACAACCGGATTTTCTGCTGATGCGGCGACTTTTTCCTACACAATGGGAAGTTCTGATGTTATTTCTTTATCAGTAACAGCAGATACAAGCCTTGCGGCCCTAGTCACACAAATCAATGACGATACTAACAACCCGGGTGTAACAGCTTCGATTATTAATATAGGTTCAGGCGACTCTCCCTATCAATTGCTTTTAAGTGCGGATGCAGCGGGTGAAGCATCGAGGATTACAGTCACAAGCCAATTGACCGACCTTGCCATGACAGAAGTTAATGGCTCAAGTTTTACCATGGAGAGTAATGCCACCCTGTCTTTTACCAACCCTATAATCATACGTGCGTCTGACTCCAATACTGACATTGTTTTTCAGGAAGACAACGGCAGTGGATACACTTCAGACATTACGGCGACTATTGCAGACGGCGTTTATCAAACCGGAAGCGAACTTGCAGCAGCCGTTGCAGCAGCCCTTGAAGCAGCATCAGCTTCAAACGGCAACAGTAAGGATTATATTGTTTCATTTAACTCAAACACCAGCAAACTTGAAATCCAGGAAGCAGGAACACTTACCAATCTTAAAATCAGATGGGACCAGGCAGCTTCAAGTGCAAGAGATGTCCTGGGATTTACAGATAACAAAGAAACCATCATCACCCCGGCTTCATCCTCTTTAAATGCTTCCATTACTATTGACGGAGTGGAATATCAACGCACAAAAAACACAGGGATAACAGATATCATCTCAGGTGCCACTATTTCACTTATAGGAGCCGGAACAGCAACCATTAATATAACCGAAGACACCTCTGCCATTAAGAATTATATAACATCACTTATTACCACCTTTAACGATATCATAACAGAAATTGATGCCAATGATGACTATGATAAAGACACAGATACCTGGGGGACTCTTGCCAAGACACCATCCATCAGGAGCGCAAAAGATATTCTTCTCACACTTCTTGGAACTAAAATTAATGCAAACGATAATATTACAACATATTATGATCTTGGATTTGAAGCCAAAAAAGATGGCAGCGTGAGCCTTGACGAGTCAGTACTTGACAGTAAAATCACATCCAATTTCTCGGATATTAAAACATTTTTCATAGGAACAACTGCAGGAACAGGGGTTACCGGTATGGGAGATCTTCTGAATGATCAGATCAAAGAAGATACCCAGTCCAACGGTTTGATGGACAGTGAGACAGATGCAATTGATGACAGAATCAAGCGGCTGGAAGATCAGATAAATGAAGAGAGCGACCGGCTTGACAAACGTTATGAAACAATGGCGCAGCAATTTGTTCAACTGGATTCTTATATGAGGCAAATGGAATCGCAGCAAAATTATGTCACCCAGATTTTCAGTGCAACTGAAAAGAAAAAATAAAGGATTTTTTTTATGGTTCACGGCAACGCTTTTAATTCATACCAGAAAGCACAAGTATATGATGAAATGGATCCTAAGAAAATTATTCTTCTGCTTTATGAAGGAGCTATCAAACGAATTGTCCTTGCCAGGGAGGGAATTAAAAATAAAAATGTAAAACAAAGAGGAGAAAATCTTGGCAAGGCCATTGCAATTATTGCCGAATTAAATGCCAGTCTTGACGAAAACATTAAAACCGAAGAAATTAATTTTTTAAAAGGCCTTTATGTGGCAATGCTGACAGAATTACCAAAAGTTTCTGTAACTGAGGATATTAAGACGCTTGACCGAGCCGAAAAATATTTAGTTGAACTTAAACGGATATGGGTTACAACCGTAATAAATAATTCACATGGTAATCAGCAAAATAGGCCGGGTAATCAAAGTACACTTACAAATAAAAGTCAGAATAAATACATGAAAATCCGGCAGACCTATCAAAGTGGCTCTATTGCAATTTAATAATTTAAGGATCACTATGGCAACCAAACAAAATATATCAAACCTAGAAACCTGCTTTAGCAGTTATGAAAAAATTCAGACCCAGCACCTTGGGATAATGAAATCAGCAAATTTGCCGGATCTGAATCTAATGACAGAAGAAAGGACAAATGCCTTTCAAATGCTAAAAACAGCCCTTGAATCTTTTATGGAAAATGCAGGCATGCACTGCGGAACAGGCAGCATTCCCGAAATAAGCAGATATGAAGGCCGGCTTGAATCAATAATGGAACTTGACGAAAAGATAAGAATTGAGATAACAAGACATAGTAATTGTCTTAAAACAAGTCTCAATCGCATGAAAAAGGGCAAAGTGGCTATGAACGGATACAGGAATATCCGAATCAATTCTCAAAGCCCGCGAGTACTGAGCATGACTAGGTAAAAAAACTGTTACAAGGAGGTAATAGCAATGACCGTTTTAGGAAATACACAAGCAAACATGGATGTGATGGGTGTAAGCAAGGCTCCTGTTTTAGGGAAAGCAGCAGGTGTGCCAAAAGAAGGGCCTCAAAGGCCTGATCTTTCAAAAGAGATCAAACCATCTGAAGTTTCGAGAAAAGATGTGGAAGGAATGGTTGAAACGCTTAAGGATTTAACAAAGACAATTCAGACCAAATTGGATTTCAGTGTTGATGAAAGTACCAATGATTTTGTTGTAAAAGTGATAGACAAGGACACAAATGAGGTAATAAAGCAGATTCCACCGGAGTCCTTACTGAAACTTCAGGAAAAAATGCAGGAATTGACAGGATTCCTGTTAAGCGACATTATTTAATTTGTGCTTACCTTTTTATTGCCTGATCTTAAATTATTATAGAAGCTGGTATTGATGGGAATATGAGCTGTTCTGCAGGATAAGCTGCAGGCCTTCTTTTTTCTGGTTATTTATTACCAGGGGAGCCATGAAATTAGCCGTCATCCTTTCAGGGTTTCCATTCGGTATGGTGACAATGACAAAACAGGAAATTTCATCCCTCCCAAGATCCCAGGGCACTATTTTTTCAAGATCTTTTTTATCAATTGTATATTCGGGTAAAATTTTAACGGGGTCTAAAACCACAAAAGACAAATCTGAGTCGTCCATGCATTGGAATAATAAAAATGGCATGGTTTCCTTTTTCTGTAAAAGAACATAACGTTTTCTATCCCTGAATCCGGGAATACCCAAAGGCATATTGATTATTTTTTCTTCATCAATTTCAATTTCCCCGAATTGCTTAGTATTGAGTTTCATTACTTCTTTTTTAGCTCCTTGCTTCCAAACAGTTTTGCAGCTTTTGCAATATCTGATTTATCACCCTTTGATGAAAGGATATTTTCCCTTTGAATAGATTCAAATACTTCCTGTCTTAAGACCGTTATCTCCCTTGGTGCATCTATCCCTATCCTGATATAATTTTTCCCTGTTTCAACCACTTTGATAACAATATCATCACCAATGACTATACTCTCACCGATCTTCCTTGTTAAAATAAGCATAATATTTTATAAAAAATCCACCAGGCTTAAATTAATAATCTTTGCTGTTGCTTTCAAAGATGCCTCATAGGCCGTCTGAATGGATTTAAGCTCCATCACCGACTCAACGATATCGGCGTCTTCTATCATAGACTTTCTTTCGGTAATAGTAAGTTTAGTTTCTGCACTCACCTGTTTTCTAACCTCAAGCCTGTTATATTTAATTCCAGTATCGGAAAGAGTCGATGTAATACTGCTGTAATGCGTATCCAGCCGGGTCATTGTTCTGCTGATACCATCCACGTCATCCTTTGAAAGATATTCCTTTAATTTAAATAATGTTTCAAAAAGTCCCCAGGTCACTTCATCGCTTTCTGCAGGAGTTGATGTCACATCTTCCTGATCAAAACCAAGGAGTGAAGCGGCATTTTCGGAGACATTGCTCCCGGTCCCCCATAAAAGCTGAAAATCTTCAAGTTTCCTTCCAAGTTCACCATCTTCCTTAATTGTAAACTTATGACTTATATAGCTGTATGACACCTCATAGTCAACCCTGTTTCCTTTCTGCTCTGAAACATCTTCCATTGCATCTTCAATTGCTCTTGCAAGCGTATCAGGGTTTGAATATGTTCCTGCCGGAATCCGGGCGGTCAGCTCACTTGTTTCATCTTTACTGCTCCCAGGCAGTATCTCTTTAAAGTTAATATAATCATTGGTCCCGCTTGTAATGGTGAAAAGAGTAACTGCATTGTCACCAGTGTAAGATGTGGCTCCTGTATCATCTGCCGTGTTATCATAACCAAGTTCGGTGGCAGCGCCGATAGCATTGTTAGTACCGGAATTCCATAAAAGACGAAGATCCGTAACAACTGCCCCATTGTCCTTGATGGTAAATTTTTTTGTCAGCTGGCTGTATTCCACTTTATAATCAATACTATTTACAGACGCACTTTCCATTGCTGTTTCAATAGCACCGGCAAGCGTATCCATGTCGGAATATGTCCCCACTGGAACAGCAGCACTTAACTGGCTTGAAAGCCCGGCCCCGATATTCTCCTGAAAATCAATAACATTATTTGTATGATCAAAAGTTTTCAAGGTAACATTGGAATCACTGACCGGCGGTTTATAAGAGATATCGCCTCCTGAAAACCCCAGGTCGGGACCAATGCTATGATCATCTGATGCGGCAAAAATATCAAATTCTATAAATCCGCCACTGGATGCCGCAGATTCAAGGGAGATGTTGATATCAGAGGCCCCGTTCCCGGTTAAATCCAATTCAACATGAGTGTCGCTTCCGGATATCTCAAGCGGAAGTCCGTACCCGGGATCATTTAATACTTTCCATTTGCCTGCCCCATCCCAGGTCAGTCGCAAAGGTGCCTGGCCTGATGGTACCGGGGTTTCATAAATCAGCGCATCATCATTTACCACATTTATATTAACCCCTTCCTTGATAACACCATCAGTATTCAATTCCCCGATTCGAGGAGTTTCACCGGATTCCCACAAAAGATCAAACCCCATATAGCCGTCATACCGCCCGTCGTTTACAATGGTAAATTTTTTAGTTCCGGAATCATATGACACATCATAATTAATTTCATACCCCTTTTCTTTGGATGCTGCATCCATTACATTTTCAACCACAACAGCAAGTTTCTCCGGTGTATAAGTACCATCCGGGATTGTTCCATCCAATACTCTTTTTGAATTTTCACCAATACCCGGGTCTTCCCTGAAAAATATTTTATTATTGGTTCCATCAACTTTAATTTC
Organism: Deltaproteobacteria bacterium; assembly: GCA_013151635.1. Lineage (GTDB taxonomy): Bacteria > Desulfobacterota > Desulfobacteria > Desulfobacterales > Desulfobacteraceae > Desulfobacula. Next base: position 91,513 of record JAADHV010000110.1, read on the forward strand.
ATCTTCCGAAAGGACTTTTTTGCCATTCCGTCCGACTTCAAGTTTCGCTGTCTGTCCCGTCTTTATTGAAAAAGGCGTACTATTCCCGTTATAAACAACCTTGGAAGGATTAGCATCATCATCATAGGTAAAGGTTCTGATATTTGTTTTTGTCCCGGAAAAAATATAACTGCCGTTAACCTGGGAATTACCAAGTGACAGAACCTGGCCAATAATCCCGTCAACTGTTTCAACAGCAGCAGCTCTTTCAGAAGCGCTCATGGATGCATTCACCATTTTGCTGCTTAAAAGCTTGGCCTCTATGATCTGATCGGATATTGAACGCAGCGCTGTTTCAGTACCGTTAAGCCATGTTTTCCCCATGTCAATATTTTTTCCAAGTTGGCTTAAATTTTTTACAGACAGTCTTAAATTCAGGACCTGGGACAGCCCAATGGGGTCATCAGATATATTATTGATTCTTTTTTGTGTACTGACAACCTCGTTGGCATCTCTTAAATTATTGGTAAGCGTATTGAGTTGATATTCTGAGGTGCCATATAGTGAAATATTGGGAACCCTCATATTCGCCCTCCTTTTTTTATCTTGCTGATATCAATGTTGTCAGCATTTCATCTGCAATGGTCAATAGTTTGGAAGCTGCTGAAAACGCATGCTGGTATTTCATAAGTTTTATCATTTCCTCGTCAAGGGATACCGCTGATACGGCATCCCTCTGCTCTGTCATCTGATTGGCCATAATATCTGCAAATTCCCTGGAGGTTTTAATGCTTCTGGCTTTGACACCTAATGTTCCGACCATATTATTATAATAATCATCCAAACTGGATTCAATGATGCTTGACTGGGCTTTTGTTCCTCTGTTAAACTCCCATTGCTTCATTGTTCTGGTCTGGTACTGGATATCTGCCATTGCCAGGGCATTTTCATTATCACCCTGGGTAATGAGCCCTGTGGTATGATCTATTTTCCCTGCAGCAATGTATTTTGTATCACTTAATTTTTCATTTATTTTCATATTTGACGCTGCTGTCCCCTTGAAAAGAGTGTTAATCCCTGCCACTGCCATGATGCCTGCGGATGCTGTTGATGAATCATCCCCGAATGCATAACCAATATCCTTGGCATCATGTTTAAGCAAATCAAACCGGACATAACCGTCTCCGGTAACCTTTTTTGCAAAATTGATTTCAATGTCCCCGACACCGTCACCATTCAAATCAACTTTAAACCCGTTATCATCACCGCCTTGGGGCATTATACTTGCAATACCGCCTGTGGTGTCATTCAATATCCCCCAATTGCCGGATGTCCTGGTAAATTGAAAATCAAGGCCTTTAAAATTCAAAGCGGTCCAGTCCAAAACCGTTATGCTTGTATTTTCTTTGCTGAAACCATTTTCACCTGAATACTCAATATTTTCCATATTAAAATAATTGTCGGAACTTTGAAGTTTTAATTGTTTATCAGGGGTAATGGTGGCCTTCATTCCCCCGGCCTTTTTATTGAATTGATCTTTAAAAGAATCAAGGGTCCAGTGCCAGTCGGACATAAGCTCACCCGTAGAATTCCCGGCTGCTGTGGTTGAAGCAGGGATGCCGGATTCATCCGTGGTAACGGTAAACACATCACCATCAAACAGGGTCCCGTCATAAAAATCAAAAATCATCCCGTCCACTTCAACTTCAACAGGAGCATCAGGTGTGTAAGGCGGGGTATGGCCTTTTATCTCAAATGTGCCTGAAGACACGGATGAATTCCATTCAATTGTAAGATTATCCACACCAGTTGCCGGCTCATGCCCTATTTTACCCCCATGGGTTACCTTGAAATGGTAAATATCATTAATACTTTTTGCCTGCCTGAAAATCCTTAAATCCATTGGGTCAGGCGCGCCTGAGGTATCAGTATTAACGATCAGGGTATTTCCCGCCACCAGATCTCCTTTGGAAATATCAAAAGAAACAGTTTGGGATCCGTTTTCCGTAATGGCCACCGTGCCTTTATCTTCAATGGTGAGAAGTCCTGAAGAGCCTGTAGAATCACCATTTTTGTCAAACCGTTCCCATTTTATAACTGCCTCGCCCGTATACAAGGACGATGTTGAAAAATCCCTGTATGTATTTCCAGACTCTAAAAGATCATTTTCAGGATCACTTGCACCATCCCCTGTTCCGGTTGAAACAGCAAGTTTGGCATCATTGCCCACACTGTCGGCAAAATTGGTAATCTTTATGGGATCTTCAAGTGATGCTTTCTTGAGAATAGAAACCGATTTACCATTGCGGATAAAAGTATAATCTGTGCTTGAAATATCTGCATTCAACTCATTATAAAGCTGCTGTGCAAGCCCGGCTTCCGTTGTTCCTGCCCCTGTTGATACGACAAAGCTTACAGTGTTGCCGTCCACGTCAAAAGAGATTGTATCACCGGCATCAAAATTGGTAAACCCATCCTCACCGCCCAGTGTGATGATTGAACTTCCTGTGGTTGCTGTACCAGCCGTACCGAATAGCCCGGTACTGGCCTTTGTGTCAGACTGGATTGACATGCCTGAATCTAAAAGAGCTGTAATAGTCCCCGTGATAACAGCCGAAGTTGTCGCACCTGCCCCTGTAAAGGTACCTTCTGTGATAATTGCTGATGTTCCTGCTACAGCAGTCGTTATTGTTGCAGGCATCCCGAAAGTGACGGTGTCCCCGCTTGTTGTAAGAGAGTTGAATGTCTCTATATCATTGGCCGCAGCCGTAAATTCAAGGCTGGTATTACCCGCTGCCGATGAGCTGCCGGAAAGGGAAGTCAGGTTAATGGTGGCATCATCTCCAGTATCATTTCCGGCATCCTTTAAAGTTACATTTGACCCGTCAGTGGTCCTGATGAGAATTGAATTTGCAGTAGTACCCCACTTAACCGTAAAAGGTTTGCCGGAAAGGGCTGTTGTGAATGCATTATAAAAAACCGCTGAAACTTCTGCCTGGTCTGTGACGTCTGCCACACCTGTCAGATCAACAGAAACGGTCGTGCTCGTTGTTGGCACCCCGTCCGATGCAATCTTAAAACTGACCGTATCCGTATTATTAAAATTAGAAAAAGTATCCAGCTGGACACCTGCATTATCTAGAATTTCAAAATCCTGAACACCCAGTGTGGCACCCTTGTCACTTGAAAATTTCAAACCGTCTGCATAGAGATCGGTATCGGAATTTACATCATTGACAGCATTGACAGCCTCTACAAGTGAATCCTCAAATTGAACGGCAAGGGTTGCCGAACTTGAGTCCACAATAAAACTTTTTGCATAAACATACCCGTCCACATAAAGGGAATATTTTACCTCGTCCCCGTCCTGGGCATTGGATATTCCTGAAATATCAAATTCAGCTTCTGTTTTTGAAGCATATGCTGTAACCCCGTCAACAGTATTCAATGCCTCGGCTATGGATGCAGCAGACCTTTTTGCATCACCGCCGGAATCCTTGATATCTATTTTATGTGTTCCTGTTGAACTGCCGTAAACCGTAAGGATCTGGTCTGACATTACATTATCAAGAGCAGTTGAAGCACCGCCTGCTGAAGTTCCCCATATTTCCGCAAGCTTGTCTCCATTTGTCTGTGTGACAATTTTATCCCCTATATTTCCCTCATCAACCACCGTAAGTTTATACCGTGACTGATTTGCTCCGGGTGCCATGCCCTGCCAATTGGAGAGTTTAGCATCAGAAACCCCCATGTCCATTAAAATTTTGCGGTATTGGGTTTCTGTTGTGGAACTGTCCTTTGTCCACATGGTAAAATCTTTTGTATAATCAATCTTATCGCCAAATGCATAGCTTGAAAGCCAGCCGCTTTCATCAACGCTATAGCTTCCGGTCACAGGCCCTGTGTAATATTCCTGGCCTGCTCCCTGAGAATTCTGATAATTCATTGCCCATATCATTTCCCGTGACAGCTCATCCACCTGGGATTGATATTTTGGTATGACTTCATCTCTTATTTCAAGCCATCCGCCAAGTTTTCCTCCACTGATTTCATCTGTTATATCAAATGTGGCACCAAAAGACCCCTGCCACATGATCTGCTTGCCCTTCATTGAAAGCTTGTAACTATTTGTCCCGTTTAAAAGGGTTGATCCGTTTGCACCATTGATTATCAGAGAACCGTTCCCTTGTGTAATCACATCAACATTGATTAATTCCCCCAATTGATCGACAAGGCTGTTTCTTTGATCTCTCAAATCATTTGCAGTCCTGTTTGCCTCAAGACCCAGTATTTCACGGTTCAGATCGGCAATCTGGCCGGATAATGAATTAATCTGGGTTAAGGCGGAATTGATCTCGGATGTGACATCAGAAGAGGTTTTGTCAAGATCTGAATTTAATGAATTAAACCTTTCTGCCAGTTTAACGCCTTTTTCATAGATCTGGACTCTTTCCGAAACCCCCAGAGGATTATCACTTAAATCATGCCATGCATTCCAGTAATCACTAAGTATGCTGTTCATACTGGCGTCAGAATTCTCGTCAAAAAAGCCTTCAAGGACTTTCATATAGGACTCTGCCTCTTCAAACATGGACTGGGTGGATTTTTCATCTGTCAGCCTGTTTTCAAGCAGTTGATTTACAGATTGCTGGATCTGTGAGACATTGACACCGGTTCCGAAAAGAAACCCTGCATAAAGCGCAGGTTTATTACTTATATGATTGGCATTCTGCCTTGAATAATCAGGGTTGTTTACATTGGCGATATTATGCCCTGTAACATTCAGCCCGTACTGCTGGGCTGCAATGGCTGTTTTTGCAATATTCAGGGTAGAGGAAAGACCGCTCATTTTTTACACCTTTGCATGTATCAGGCAATTTGTGCTTTTGGTTCCAGGCAGTGTCCCTGAAAGATCATACTGGGCCTGTTTGGAATTATCCACTGCAACGGACATGATATCGTCAATAACCATAAGATATTGGGTTACATATTTTTTATTATCAATTGCCACCTGGGCAAGCTCATCTTTTTCATTGGCTATGGCAAGTTTTATTTTAGCAAATTTTATTTTCAATTCTTTTGGCACCGGTATGGTTCTTATAAGGTATGAGATTGAAAAAGACCTGATATCCATATCATTGGTCCCGAACCTGTCTTCAATATGATATAATATTTTTTCCCTGAGTTTTTGAATTTTTTTTGTGATTTCCTTTTTTTTCTCCGAACTTTTCCACAATGAAGGAACATCAATATTGACAATAAATTCACGTTCTTCTTTTAAAAGGACATTCAGCTTCCTGTACAGGCTAAGTTTTTCATCCAGCATATCTTCAATACCAGGGGTAAAATTTTCCATGTTGATTCCTCCTGTGTTTTTGCACGTCCTTTTAAAGAATATGCTTTAAATCAAATAACTTGGATTATCCATCAGGGAATTATTTTCCCTGTTGTAATTATTTTCTTCTCTGAATAATAAAAATAGCAACAACTATGCCATATCAGGGAAAGACAATTGATTAAAAAAAAAATTTACAAAGATATGAAGATATTGAAGTTTACCCCAATGTTGCAAAAGCCATGAAGATCCCAGCTTCAAGGCACTCAAGGCTGTAGCTGTAGTCGTCTACCGCAAAGCCTTGATAACGCCGGAGATGGGGTCTTCATGGCTTTCCCGAAGGGTAAAAATTTTAGAAGAGAAAAGATGACGTCTGGATGCCATTTTTGGTGAAGTCCAGGTTTGGAATCCAAGTTTAGCGGATTGGCTTTAAATTTAGTCAACTTCATCTTTTTTATAAAATTTTTATGCAACATTGGGGTTTATATTGATCCTTTTAACTGCCGGTATAAAAAATCTTTAACACCTATAGAAGTATTGGTTTTTGACAATTCATCTGCAAGGCTCTGATCATACATGGACTTATAGATATTCATTCCATTGGATTCATCAAAAAGCGCATTCCCGGGCAAGGATTTGCGCATGGATTTTATCATTGAATTCAAAAAAATTGCTTCAAACCCGGCACAGGCTTCCTTTAATTCTTTTTCCTTGAGCTTATCTCCGGCAATGCCGGAGGTTTGTTTTTTCACCTTGGTTAAATTTGCTTTGGCAAGATTCTGGTTGACTATATCAATATCCATGGATCCTTACTCCGTTTTTTTATAAAATTACAAGTTCTGCCTGAAGCGCTCCGGCAGCCTTGATGCTTTGCAGGATACTTATTAAATCCTGAGGTTTTACTCCCAGGAAATTCAAGCCCCGGACAAGCTCGCCAATGGTTGAAGTACCGGGCAGGTTCATGACATTTTCTTTTTTTTCATTTCCTGATCCTTTATTTATGGTCACGGAAAGATCCCCGTGGGCAATTGCCACGCTTGAGATGGTCACATCACTCCCTATTACGACAGTGCCGGTCTTTTCATTTATCACAACCCTGGCAATGGTGTCGGGAATAACGGAAAGCGTTTCAATATCTGCTATAAATTCCGCCACATTGTGTTGCCACATATTGTCCGGGACCCTTAAGAGCAATGCGCTGGCATCAATTGTTTTGGCAACTCCTTCCCCGATTGATGCATTAATGGTATCTGTCATCCTTTTTGCCGTTGTGAAATCAGGCTGGAACAAAGAAAGGATCAGCTTTTTTTTTCCATCCAGTTTAAAGGGTATTTCCTGTTCCACGGATGCGCCGTTGGCAATACGCGCCACCTGGAGATGACTGTTCCTGGCACCTGCGCTGCTTGGCATGGCAAGGGCGACAGGTCCGCTTGCCAGGGCATATGTCCTGCCATTCACTCCTTTTAACGGGGTCACAAGCAATGTACCCCCCTTAAGGCTTTTGGCATCTCCCATGGATGAAACCAAAACATCAATTTTATCGCCTATTCTTGCAAATGGAGGGATATTTGCGGTTACCATAACAGCTGCAACATTTTTAACCTTCAAGCTGCTTTTATCAACAAAGATATTCATCTTTTCCATCATGTTGGCAAGGGCCTGCTTTGTAAAGCTGACCCCGTCTTTATCACCTGTGCCATCCAGGCCGACAATAAGGCCATACCCGGTAAGCTGGTTTGCCCGGATACCTTCTATGGCAGCCATGTCCTTTATTCTGGCGGCTTGTGTCATTGAACAGAAAACAATCCCTGTAAAAACCAGGATCAAAAATTTCATTGTAATTTTATAAAACATTAAACCGCTTCCTTTTTACCAGGGCCATATGTTATCGAGAATCCTTGTTCCCCAGCCTGGTTTCTGCTTATCTGCAAGTGCGCCCTTGCCATAATACTCAATCCTTGAATCTGCAAGGTAACTTGATTTCACCCTGTTTGAAGCTGAAATATCCTGGGGCCTTACAACACCTGCTACAGTGATATACTGGACTTCATTATTGACTTTTACAGCCCTTCTTCCGAAAAGGCTTAAGTTCCCGTTTGGCAAAACTTCAGTGACCCGGGCTGCGATGGAAGCTGTTACCTGGCCTGACCGGTCACTTTTAGCTTGCCCTTTAAACGTATTTGAAAAATCTGTTCCTAAAAGTTTTGTTGCCCCCGGAGGCGCGCCGAATATCTTTTTATCCCCCAGTAAATTGATGGTTGGAAGCCCTATATCCATGCCAGTTTTTCTTGAGGATTCCGTGTTCACATTCATGCTGGATGTTGAATTTTCAATGATATCCACAATAACCGTGTCTCCCACATGGGCGGCTTTCGAATCTTCAAACATTGATCCTGTTTTATTTATCCATAAAGACCCTTCTGAGGGACGTGGTAAAGAAAACCGGGGCTGGAGACCGGGTTCTGTTGAAACGCCATCAGGGACCACAAGTCCTGCAGTGTTTTTGGGAGAATTAAGATTACAACCCCAAAGCCCCAGAAAAAAAACAAAGGTGACCAGCACATTGATAATTTGAAAAATACGTTTCTCAGTCATTTTTCTAAAACACAACCTCCACTTTTGATTTTCCTTTTACAATCCCCCTGACAAGCTTGCCGGAATTTAAGTTTTCAACCTTGATCATCTCGTTTTTCGCCCCGTCTTCTTTAGAAATTGCAGATGTTGTAATTAACAGGGTGTCACTTTTTGCCACAAGGGTTACGATATCTCCTTTATGCACCATGGGAGGGTCTGTAAAATTACGTAATTTTAAATAATCCCCTTTTCTTACACCTGATTTTAAAATTTTCCCGTCTATTTCTCCAAACGCCTTTATAAAATTATCACCAAGCGTAAGAACATTGTCTTTTTCATAGTATACATTTTCTTTGGATATTGTTTCCCCTTTTGCATAAGCCTTTGTTGTATGAATTACATTTTCATATACTGCCATGGCTCCTGAAACACTCACTCTGTCAACCTTTGCCCCGTCTATAATCACATCTAAAAGAAAGGACAGCCTTCCATTTTTATCAACCATATGATTTGGATCCGACCATAGCCTGATTTTTCCGGGAGGATATGGTTCAAGCCCATGGACATTGAATCGGGTTAATTGGTATTCCTTATCCCTGAAAATATAAAGAAGAGAATTTTCTACAAATTGCCTGATGTCTTTTTTTGTTATCACCTGGCTTTGACGTTTCACATAAATACGATCCGGGGATTCTATGATTATATTTTCAGGCAGGTATCTTTGAGCACGAAGGGCAGAAAGTAATTTTCTTTTATCAAATGATTTTATCTTTCCGGGTTTGGGGGAAGAGCCAAGTTCTATTTTCCCCAGTGCTTCTTTTAAAAACCCGTTTGCACTGATCCTGGCTATATCTTTTAAAAAAACATGGGAATTTTTTATAAGACTTGTTTCTTTTACGCTTATTTTTATATCAGGTTCAAGTATCTTGCCATCGCCGGCAAAAAGACCGTTTAGCCATACCTGTTGAACCAGTATGATCCCGATCACTGAAAACAGGATCGGTTTAATATTTAATTTAAAAAAAGACATGTCCATTATTTATCTTTTCAAACCATTGGCAGTGGAAAGCATGCTGTCCGCTGTCTGGATTGATTTGGAATTGGCTTCATAAGTTCTCTGGCCTGAAATCATGGATACCATTTCTTCAATCACACTTACATTTGAGCCTTCAAGAAAATTATTGACCACGGTTCCGGCCCCGTTTTCACCGGGTGTTCTTTCAGTTGCATCACCAGACCCTTGTGTCTGCCTGAAAAGATTATTCCCGGCAGCAAAAAGACCGGCAGGATTGATAAATGTGCTGATTAAAACATTTTCCGTTGCAAGGATCGATTCATCTGCGCCATGGGCGGTTAAAGTACCATTATCCTGCAGGGTCACTGTTACAGTGGTCACAGGGAGTGATATCTCGGGCTGCAGGCGGTCGCCGGAAGGCGTTGTTAAAAAGCCTTCACTGTCCAGGGTAAAATTGCCGGCACGGGTATATAAATCCTCATCCCCGTGGCGCACCTTAAAAAAGCCGTTTCCCTGGATTGCCATATCCAGCTGGTTATCAGTCTGGATATAATCCCCTTGAGTAAACAGCTTTTGCACACTGGTCGGTTTCACACCCATGCCGACCTGTATTCCTGTCGGGACCTGGCCGCCGCCCGGTGTGGTCTGGCCTGCCACCTGCATGGTTTTATACATAAGATCTTCAAAATTCGCCCTGGATTTTTTAAATCCGGTGGTATTCGCATTCGCAAGATTATTGGCAACAACATCTGTCTGCATCTGCTGCGCATACATGCCTGTTGCTGCTGTCCAGAGTGAGCGTATCATAAATTATCTCCTGTTATTTTATCTGAGCTTCCCAACATTATTGATTGCCATTGAGTCGATTTCATCAAATGTCATCATGGATTTTGTAAATGTTTCAAACATCCTGTTGTAATCAATCATCCGAACCATTGCATCCACAACTCTGACATTTGATTTCTCAAGGGCTTTATGCTCTACAGCCATTTTTTCAGCCTGGATCTCATCTGTGGTTTCACCTTTATATGACAGGATATTCTGCCCGTCCCTTTCCAGCTTATTCAAATTCTTAAAGGTCACGATATCAAGTGTGCCAATAATTTGCCCTGAAAGCATTATGTCACCGTTCCGGTTGATGGATAAATCCTGTTCAAGGTTTTTATCATCAAGTGCAATGGCTCCGCCCTGGCCCATAACAGGGTTCCCATTCTGATCAACTAGAATACCATTCATATCAACAGAAAAATTCCCGTTCCTGGTATATTTTATGCCCTCACGTGTATCAATCTTAAAAAAACCTTCCCCTGAAATAGCAATATCAAGTGGATTTCCGGTTGTCAGTATATCCCCTTGTGAAAAATCTTTATTAACCTGGGCTTTAAATTTCTCATCAAAGCTGACAATATCCTTCTTGAACCCGTTTGTGTCTGCGTTGGCAAGATTATTCGATACGGTTTCCAATTTTCTTTCCTGCCTTAGTCCACCCTGAACAGGCCGGGTCATTTCAAGAATCATGTCTTATGGGCTCTCCTTTTAAATATTTTTACTGAAAAAAGAACCTGCAATTAGGATGCCATCCGGCTTCAGTCTGAAACTATCCAAAAAAGAACATTTTCCCTTTGTGTCCCCTGTTAAAACTGATGGTCTTAAAAACGCTTACCTTCAAAGCATTAAAGGATAATCAAAAGCAAGACAGGATTCGTATATTTCCAAACTTTGCTTTTTGATTTATTGTCTCTTTTGTTTTCGCCAAAAATCCAACAGGGTAAAAGCATAATAATTGACAGGATACAGAAAATTTTTCCTATCAGGATACAGGATTCCGAAACTCGAAAAATTCAAATTTATCTTGCATAAAACCAACTTTAACGGTAAAGACTATTTGCTCTTCTCTGATTTTCAAAAAATGAGAGGCCAATAAAAAAACAAGTATGGGATATTAAATATATGACATCAGGTAACATAAAGCCTGCCAACGGACATCCTGATATTGATTTCAAAGCCAATGCCGGTCTTATAGATCATTATTGCCCTTTTTGCGATAAGAAGCTTTTTAAAGGCAATGTTGCAAGTTTTAATATGGTATGTTCAAATTGCAACAAGCTTGTAAGAAGCCAAAAAGATTATCACAAGGAAAATAAAACCCCGCTTTGACCCTTCCTTTACAAATTATTTTCATCACTGTCTGGAATTCATTGAATATACAAAGGCCAGAAGCTCTGCCACTGCCACGTAAATTTGTGAAGGAATTTCTTCATCAATTTCAAGGGACGAGAGTACCTCAATAAGGTCAGGGTCATCTTTTATCGGGATATCATGTTTCCTGGCAAGTTCAATAATTTTCTGGGCCACTTTGCCCTTGCCTTTTGCTGTTATCTTGGGCGCATTTTGAGTTTTTCTGTCATATTTTAATGCAACGGCTTTTTTCTTAAATTTTTTATCCATCTTATTTTAAATCACGATATTTAACACTTGGTCATCCCTTGCTGTTACCAGGGATTCAATAAAACTGCTTTGCTGGGTTTCTGCTTTTTTTGCTGTCTTGCATTCTACATTGTGAACCTGGTATCCAACATTTTTAAGCCTGGTTTTCAATTCAAAAATCATTGACTTAACATATTTGCAGGTATCATCATCCTTGAGTAAAAATCTGCCTGAAATTTGCTTTTTCAATATTGAAAAATCTGCCCTCAAGGGGCCAAGACGGCTCATGTCCAGCAAAAAAGAGATGTTAATGAGTTTATCGCCATCCTTGTTACTGCTTTTATTTTTATCTCCTGTGTCTATTAACAGCTGACCGAAACTGAATGCCTGGTCATTAAAAACAGGGAAAGGCAGCAAGAACCGCCCTGAATCAGAACTCTGGTGATTCAGCAATTGAAAATTTTCTATGGTTGTCAAAAAGGAAGAGGCTGTTTTCAAAATTTCAGACTGCTTCGGGTCAGCCGCCAGCATCTCTTTGAGGATGCTGCCTTTAATATCCTGCTTTAATAGATTATCAAGGCTGAATTCCAGGGCTGATGATGACTTATTGCCAAGTAAAATCCCGGCAATCTTATTTTCCCATGTCATACCGCTGTTTTTAATTAATTTCGGTAAAAATGCCTTGTCTGCTTTTCCTGACTTTAAGGCCATACCATGTAACAGGTCTTTTATATTTGCGATCTTTGCCCCGGTGATATCAGGTATGGATTCATTTTTCGAAAAAAAACCGATAAGAGATGATATCTGCCTGGTTGTCATTTTTTGAACCGGGCTGATAAGCTTTAGAATGACAGCATCCTTTTCCTGGATGACTCTTAGCTGGACATCCTCCCCGGGCTTTAGCAGCAGTCCTGTCTTTGCAAGCACTTTTTGACCGTTTACCAGAAGCCTGGCATTACCATCCGGTAATAATTTTATTACCTTTGCACGGATAATTTGATTTTTTTTAAAGATCGGGAGACTTTGTTTTTTAGCATCATCCTTATTTATGACCACCTCAGAAGATGAAATATGGATACCACTGATCATCTGTCATTTTTCTCCATTGCAACAAACTTTTTTTTAAGGTCAATCACCAATTTTACTTCTCCTTTTGGGATTGATAATCTTTGGGCAATGGAGTTGATATCAAAATTTTGATTATACATCTCGATAATCTGGTTTTGCTGGTCAAGCACAGCGTTTGAAGATGGGGGGAAAACGGTTATATTCCTTGTTTCTTCCAATTTCTTCTGCAATGCATTTGCTCTTGATAAAAGAAGATTAATACTTATGACCCTGGAATCCAGAGCATCGTTCAACTTATTTATTAATCTCTTTTTCTCCTTTATCTGCTCGTCAAAACTGATGGCGGCTTTTTGGGATTCCTTAACTAAAGGCGCAAGCATTTCAATAATATCCCTTGCAGATCCTGATACAAATTCTGCATTTTCAGGTCCATCATCCTGATGATTTCGATCCTGTTCCATGAATTTGAGGTGATTGACCTTTTTGACAAATAAAAACAAAAAAACAACCAGAATAAAATTAATAATAAAAAGAACCACAATCCAAAATTCAAGTGAGAATAATTCTATCATGCCGTTGTATCCAGCAACCTGCCCGGGGCATCAGGATCCGGATCCATTTTTTCTTGTTTTTTCTTTTCTCTCTTTTTTTTCTTTTCTTTTAATTTCTGCCTTCTTATAAGAGCCTCTTTCTCTTTTTTAGTTTTTAGTTTTTCAGCTTCATCAAACTCCTGAACCGTAGTGTTTGTCACAATTTCACTGACTTCCTGTTGCGCCACAGCCTGTTCCGGGGAAGGTTTAGGCGTGTTGGCCTGATGTGTCAACTCCTGTGCAACCCCGGACTGTTGTATAACAATATTATGTCCAGGTATGGCTGTCATTTTAAACCCCTTTCTAACTTGCTTTAAAAGACTTAAAACTGACCCGGTTAATATAATGTCCGGGCAATACTTTTTTTAAAGTTGTTTCAACTATCCGCAGAATATCTGCTTCTGTGATATCTTCTCTTTTTCCGGAAGCAAGACCTTTATTTATGGAATCATAAATTAAATCCCGGTAAAAAGATAAATTGTTCAGGATTTCATGATATGCTCTTTGGTCTGAATAATCAATGGAGAGATCAGCCGTGATATAGGTCATATCTTTTGACAAGTCAGGTGCCAGTATGACAAAATCCTTTAAAAGCATGGTGCCCGGCTTTTTAATATCAGGTTGTGTTTTCACATTGATATCAACCGTCTCGACCTCAATCTCTCTTTGTGTATCAGAAGCAAGGTTTGCAACAGGGGTGGCAAGCCGTGGTTCCTGGCCTGGCGGTTTACCTGAAAAAAAGATAAAATAGGTTGACGGGACTGCTATTCCCAGAACAATGAGTGCAGACATGCAGGCGACCACAAGTTTTGACTTATACCATCCAGATCTTACTTTTGAAGATTTTTTTACAGGTTTTAGAGACTGTTCATCATCATCTCCCTGCAAGACGACCTGATCCTCATCACCTTCATCGTATTCATCAAAGTTTTCATTTTCCAGTATATCTTCATCATCGACAGCATCATCCATGGTGCTGTCAAATTCATCATCCATTAAATCACCAAGGACATCTTCATCCTCCTGGTCAGCAGCCATTAACAGCGTGTCAATATCATCCTGGGATATGAGGACATCATCATCCTCTTCGTCATTGTCAGGCTCAAGCAGAAGCGAGTCAATATCTTCCTGGGTAACATCTCCATCTTCATCTTCAAAATCAAGCACTTTAACATCTGACTCAGGCTTTAAAAATTCTTCTGTATCATCTGGTGTCTTTTCTTCTGGAACATCCGATTCCGGTTCCGGTTTCACTTCAAGCTCCGGTTCAGGTACAGGCTCCGGTTCTTCATCCAGGATTACAGGTTCGGATGCAGGTTCGTTATCAAAATTTTTAATTAAATTATCTATCGTATCCTGGGAAATCAGGCTGTCCTGAACTTCCACAGCTTGAGATTCATCAATTATATAATCATCTTCCTGGTTTTTGTTTTCAAGAACAGGTTCAGCAGGTTTTTCAATTTCTGTTTCATTGATTTTTTCAACAACTTCTTCTTCAACAGGCAGGATGTCCTGCTCATTATTGTCTTCCATATCACCCGGGATTTCACTTTCACTCTCTTTATCTTCCGCCTGCCCGCCGCCCATAAGGTTGTTGATATCATCCTGGGAAATCGTTTCAAGGTCATCTTCATCAAGATCTTCACCCGATGAAGAAACTTTCCCTCCGGACGATGCATTCATTAACTGGTCAATATCGTCCTGGGAAATGAGTTCCATTTCATCATCTTCGGAATCATCTTCATCCAAAGGGTCTTCTTTATCTGGTAAATTTGAATTCATCAACTGGTCAATATCATCCTGGGAAAGCTCTCCTAACTCATCAACCACATCAGCATCATCGTTTGCAATATTTTCTTCTGCTTCTTCAATGGAAGTGGAGTCTAAAAGTTTATCAATATCATCCTGGGATATTAAACTGTCTTCTTCTAAAATTGGATCAGACATTTGATGGCCTCTTTTTCTTAATTAACGTAATTCTGAAGCCTGGCCTTCAGTTTTACCAGGATCGCTGTATGGATCTGGCATATCCGCGACTCGGTCAATGTAAGGACTTCACCGATTTCTTTTAACGTCAATTCGTCATAATAATACAGCGATACAACAATCTGTTCTTTTTTAGTTAAAGTTTTAATGGTTCTGGCCAGAACAAATTTAAGTTCCTCCCTGTCAAAACAATCGGCAGGAGTATCATTCCCTTTAATGCCGGATTGAAACCTTGTTTTCGAATATGTATCATTTTTCTTTGTTTTGATGAATTCATCAAGGCTTAACACAGATGCCCCGTGAATATTTGTGAGCATATCATAATATGCTTCAAGCGTGACACCTAACTCTCCACAGATTTCTTCATCTGTTGCAGATGAACCTTTCTGGTCTTCAATGGTTTTAACGGCCTTGGTAATATCCTGGATTTTTTTTCTCATGGACCTTGAATAGGGATCCATGCTTCTTAATTCATCAAGAATTGCCCCTTTAATACGGTATTGTGCATAAGTCTTTAAACTGACGTGTTTGGAAACATCAAACTTGTCGACCGCATCAATCAGTCCCAGTGATCCTGCAGAAACCAATTCATCAAAGAAAACACTGGAAGGAAGGCGCATGGCAAACCTTGCGGCAATATGCTTCACAAGATATGAATACTCAATAATGCTTTTTTCACGCCATGAGTCTTCATGCCTTTTATTCTCCGGGTACTGCTTTTTCATAAGATGTTAAAGTATCCCTCTTAGTTTACAGCCTGAAATACCCTGTTCATAAAAAATGTTAAATTCCCGTTTGAATTATCCCTTAAAGGACGGTTCCCCAAACTATCTGCTATATCCCTTATGGCGGTTGCCGATATTGAATCCGGGGCACTGTCCATAACCAGTCCCCTTTTCTGTACTGCCTTTTGAAGCTGCCTGTCAAAAGGAATGTGGCCTGCATACTCCAGCACAACATTTTTTAAAAATTTATCCAGCGCGGAACTTAACGAACCATATACTTTTTTTGCTTCAAGAGCTGAATCGACCATATTAACAATCAATTTAAAATGTTTCGTCCCGTATTCCCGGGACATGACCTTCATCATGGCATAGGCGTCTGTAATTGAAGTCGGCTCTCTTGTTGCAATTACAATACATTCATCACATGCGCTGTTAAAATATAATACATTTGATGAAATACCGGCACCTGTATCAACCAGAATAATATCTGCCTTATCTGACAAGGTTTCAAACTCGCTTAAAAGATTAAGTTTTTCACCTTCATTGAGTTGGGTCAAATCAGCAAAACCAGACCCTCCGGAAAGTATTTTAATACCATGAATAGATTCCACCATTACCTGGTTCAAGGACTTTTCTGAACTTATAACATGGCGGATATTATACTCAGGCCTTAAATTAAAAATAATATCAATATTTGCAAGCCCGACATCAGCATCAATAATGACCACTCTTTTACCCATCCTGGCAAGGGAAACCGCCATATTCCCGACAATATTGGTTTTGCCCACTCCGCCTTTACCGCTGGTAACTGCGATGACCCTTGGAAGTTTTTTTCTCTTTGATGCCATATTGGCCTCTCTTGTCGAAACCGCTTGAGTTTTAACGATAGTCCTAAGTCCTTTTGCCTGGTCCAAGTTAAATTTACTCCTTTTATCCCTTTCCTAAAATAATTTTCACAAGTTCTCTTTTATCAGGGATAATCAAATCCTCAGGAACCCTTTGTCCGTTTGCAATCAATGAAACAGGCAACCTAAGATCATTTATCTGATCCAATATTTTACCGCATCTTTTTGTTTCATCTATCTTTGTAAACACAACCGTATCAGGATTAAATACTGAAAAAGCTGATGCCGCATCTTTCATAATAATAGATTCAGATGTAACACTCAAGACCAAATGAGCAGAAATCCTGAAATCAGCCTTAATCAATTGCAATATCTCATCTATTTTAGGTTTATCAAAATGGCTGTGGCCGGCAGTATCTATTAACACCATGTCCATTGATTTCATTCTATCAAGGGCGCACGACAGGTCCTGGGAGCTGAAGGCAGGAACACATAACAATCCCATGATCGAAGCATATGCTTTGAGTTGCTCAAACGCGCCCACCCTGTAATTATCTATTGAAATCAGGCCAACTTTCATTTTTCTTTGAAAACTTAAAACTGCCGCAAGTTTTGCAATGGTTGTTGTCTTGCCGACACCTGTAGGTCCCACAAAAGCCGCCACATGTGGAACCCCGGAAGAATTATCCCTGTTGAAAAAATCTTTGACCATAACCTGGCTCAGGCACTGGCGCATAACATAATTTTTTAAGGATTTAATTTTGCAGCCCTGTTCGGCATTTTCATCCATGAAAAGACTTGCCTTCTGTATGACAGCACTTGCTAAAACTTCACTGACCCCGGCCCGTAAAAGTGAGGCAAGAATCCCCACTGACTCGAAATGGTTACAGACCATATCCTGCATCCCATTTCCAAACCCTGCAATGGAAATCATATCTTTTATATCAACAATATCCTCTTTTATTGATTTAATCAAATGGTCTGGTACCGGTTTTTTATCCTGGGGCAGATCAACTGCCGCTTCCACCTCAAACATTTCTTCTGCATAGGGATCAAGGGGTTTTTTAGGAATTTTCCGGGTATTTAAAATCATTGCATCCGGTCCAAGTTCTTGTTTTATATCTGCAATGGCTTGCTGAATATTTCTAGCTTTAAAAACTTTCCTATTCATCCTTCAAACTCACCTTTCCACTTGCCTGTAAATTAATATCATCCACTATTTCTGCATGGGACACAACAAAAACTGTGGGTAAAGAAGGTTCAATCAATTTCCTTAAATGCCTGCGAAGATTCGGGGAGGTCATGATAACAGGCTGGGTATTCAGCGCCACCTGCTGTTCCACTTCCTTTGTCACAGCCTGAACGATTTCTTCTACCAGGCGTGGATCAAGTGCAAGATATGACCCATGTTCCGTATGCTTGATATTTTTGGATAAAATTTCCTCAAGCTTTCTGTCAAGGGTAATCACCTGCAGCATCTTGCCCTCCTGAAGATAAGGGGCAAGCATCCCTTTTGCAACTCTTTGCCGGACATATTCGGTCAGAAGGTCAGGATCTTTTCCCATGGGTGCAAAGTCTGCCAGGGTTTCTACTATAGTGAGCAAATCCCTGATAGAAATTCTTTCCCGCAACAGGTTCTGGAGTACCTTTTGCACCACGCCAAGACTTAAAAGGCTGGGAATCAATTCTTCCACGGCCTTGGGGCTTGTCTTGGCAAGATTATCTATAAGGTGCTGGACATCCTGCCTTCCAAGAAGGTCATGGGCGTTATTACGGACAATTTCAGTAAGGTGGGTTGCAATGACAGTTGAATTATCCACCACTGTATATCCTGCAAATTTTGCTTCTTCCTCCCGGTCAACCGGGATCCATTTTGCCGGCAGATTAAATGCAGGTTCAATGGTGTCTATTCCCTCAATTTCCTGGGCGGTCCCCCCGGGATCCATGGCAAGAAAATGATTCACCATAAGCTCGGTCCCGGCGGCTTCTACCCCTTTTATCATCAACCGGTACTGTGCAGGGCTCAAGTTCAGGTTATCACGGATGTGTATTGGGGGTATGATAATTCCCATTTCTGTTGCAAACTGCCTTCTGATTGCCCTGATCCTTCCAAGCAAAGTGCCATCCTGCTGTTTATCCACAAGTGGTATCAATCCATACCCAACCTCAAGTTCAATGGTGTCAAGGTTTAAAAGATGGTCCACATCCTCGGGAGCACCTGCGGCTTCTTCTGCGGCTTCTGCCTTTGCATCTGCGCGCTCTTCCTCTTTTGTCGCCTCTTCTTCCCTTAAAAAATACCAGGCAAAACTTCCCAGGATCAATCCCAGGGCCATAAACGGGATAGAAGGCAAGCCCGGTATAAGACCCATGCAGAAAACAATCACTGATCCGATAAAAACCGGGGTAGAGCTTGAAAGAAGGTGTTTTGCAAACTCTTTGCCCATTTTCATCTCAGAACCTGATCTTGAAACCAGGAGGCCTGCAGCGGCTGACACCAAAAGGGCGGGGATTTGGGAAACCAAGCCGTCACCAACGGTTAAAAGCGTATAATTTGTCAAGGCATCTTTCATTCCCATACCCTGCTGGAGAACCCCTATAACAAACCCGCCAATAATATTAATCAGGGTAATTACAATGCCTGCAATCGCATCTCCCCTGACAAACTTTGAAGCACCATCCATGGCGCCATGGAATTGAGATTCCCTTGCAATGGCCTGCCGTCTTTGTCCTGCTTCTATTTCATCAATCATTCCTGCATTCAGATCCGCATCAATGGCCATCTGCTTTCCGGGCATGGCATCCAGGGTAAACCTTGCGGCAACTTCCGCAATCCTGCCCGCACCCTTGGTAATAACCAGGAAATTGATTAAAACAAGGATAACAAAAACAACCAGGCCAACCACATAATTACCCCCGACAACAAAACTGCCGAAAGATTTAATAATAGCACCTGCCGCAAGCGGGCCCTCACTGCCGTGTAAAAGGATCAGCCTGGTAGACGCCACATTTAAAGAAAGGCGGAACAATGTTAAAACAAGGAGAAGGGAAGGGAAAATAGCAAACTCCAGCGGTTCTGTCGTATACATTGTTGTAATCAACACTACAATGGCAAAGGAAATGTTCAATGCAAGAAAAAAATCAAGGACCATGGGATGCAATGGTAAAATCATGGCCATGAGAATACCGATAAAGGCCACAACCATCAGGATATCTGAAGATTCTCTTTTTACTACTGAAATAATTCTGTTTTCACTTGCTGCTGCCATTCACACTCCAAATATAAAACTTTGACACATAACGCCAAATTCCTGCCGTATTCTTAAAATTTCCTTCCCTTTAATTTGTATACATAAGCCAGTAATTCCGCCACTGCCTGATATAGCTCCATTGGAACCTGCTGACCTATATCTACACTACTATACAAATTCCGGGCCAATAGTTTGTCTTCAACCAGGGGAACATCATTTTCCATTGCAATCTTTCTTATATTTTGTGCAATCGGCCCTGCTCCCTTTGCGACAACTTCCGGCGCATCCATCTTACTGCCGTCATATTTTATCGCGACCGCAAGACGGGTGGGGTTGGTGACAACCACATCAGCCTCCGGCACCTCGGCCATCATTCTTTTTCTTGCCGCCTCATGCTGGAGCTGCCTGATCCTTGATTTTACCTGGGGGTCACCCTCAGTCTGTTTGGTTTCATCCTTGACCTCTTTCTGGGTCATTTTCTGATCTTCTAAAAATTTCCACTTCTGATAAACATAATCCAAAACAGCCACAATGATCATTATCAGGCAGACCTTGATAAAAATCCAGAATGAGACCTTGAGGGCAAATAAAAGGATATGCCCTACACTATGATCATACAGGCGTGATATTTCAACAAGCTCCCCTTTGATTGAATAATAAGCCACCATGGAAATCACCCCTACCTTTATCAGGGTTTTTACAAATTCCACCACAGCTCTTGAAGAAAACTTTTGTTTAAATCCGTTAATGGGGTCAAGCCTGGAAAGTTTAGGTTCAAGCGATTCCCAGGACACAGTAAACCCGACCTGGGCGAAATTTGAAATAAGGGCAATCAATACTATGGCAAGCATGACAGGGGCACATGCAAAAATAATTTTCTGGGTATGATAGGCAAGAAGCCTCACTGCCTCAAGCTTGTTCAACAAAGGAATTTTTGTAAAATTGTAATTAAAAAGAAACACTGCAACAAGGTTTTTATAAACATAAAAAGCTGATGCATACAAGGATATAACACCTGCGAGAAGAACAAATACGGACGGGATCTCAATACTTTTTGCAACCTGCCCTTCTTCCCTGGCCTTGGAAAGTTTCCGCGACGTAGGATCTTCTGTTTTCTCTCCTCCGCTTTCAGGATCTTCTGCCATATTCCCTTATCCTCCACCTGCAAAAAAAAGAAAATACATTAATAATTCCTTAAATCCTGCAACATAGTTCCGGGTTACTATAACAATAATTTGGAGGGTAAGGCCAAATAGAAGCAGCCCGCCGATTATTTTCAACGGGAAAGCCACAATCATGACATTCATCTGGGGTGAAAATTTTGCCACAAGACCGAACCCCACACTTACAAACAGCAAGGATGCAATAACCGGGGCACCGATTTTTATGGCCAGCAAAAAAAGCTGGGCTCCAAGATCTATAATTTTTGTCATCATGGCCTTCTGCATCATGAAAAAACCGATGGGAACCAGCTTAAAGCTGTCAATTATGGCAAGGAACATGATGTGATGGCCGTTTAAAAGAAGAAAAACAATAACGCAGACCCAGTACCCTAGCTGGTCCATGATTGACACATTTGACCCTGTCTGGGGGTCAACAACATTAATCATGGCAAATCCCATCTGGAAACCTATAATTTGCCCTGCAAGCTGGACAGAACCAAAAAACATCCGCAGGCACAGCCCAAGTGTAAGCCCGATCAAGGCCTCTGCCAGGACCAGCAGGCCTGTCGCAATAACAGTCATGGGAAATCTTGACAGGTCCACATCCACCACAGAATAAAAAGCCAGGGATACAACAAGGGCAAACCCCATTTTAAGCCTGTTGGGAAAGACATTTGAAGAAAAAACAGGGAGCATGAAAAGAAGAATGCTGACCCTCAGCAAAACAAGCATATATGTCCTGAATTCCAAAGGATCAATGACATTGAGGATATCCATGTGAAACTCTGCCTACCTGATATACATGGGAATATTTTCAAACACATGCATGGTAAAAGTAGTAAGTTGATCCAGCATCCAGGGGGCTGCAAATAAAAGCCCCAAAAATACCGCTATAATTTTAGGGACAAAGGTCAATGTCATCTCCTGGATCTGGGTGACAGCCTGGAAAACACTGACAATCAGCCCTGCTACCAACCCTAGCCCAAGCATGGGCATTGAAAGATAAATGGTCAATGTAATGGCTTGCTTTGCAAATTCAACAACAAATTCAGGGGTCATGGCTATACTCCAAAACTTTTTAACAAGGAAGCTGAAATCAGATGCCATCCATCCACAAGAACAAACAGCATGAGCTTAAAAGGCAACGAAATCATGACCGGGGGAAGCATCATCATACCCATTGCAAGAAGTACGGAAGCCACCACCATGTCAATCACAAGAAAAGGTATATAAAGAACAAATCCAATTATAAAAGCTGTTTTAAGCTCACTTATCACATAGGCCGGGATAAGCACCAGCAAAGATACATCATTTCTTGTTTCAGGTTTTTTCATATCTGCTCCTTTAACAAAAAGAGCCACATCACTTTCCCTGGTATTGGCAAGCAGAAACTTTCGAATAGGTGATTGAGCCTTTTCAAATGCCAGATCAAAGGGGATCTGCCGTTCAAGATAAGGATTCAGGGACTTCTGATAAATTTCCTGGGCCACAGGCTTGATGATAAAAAACGTCATAAATAAAGCCAGGCCGACAATCACCTGGTTTGGAGGGCTTGACTGGGTCCCCATGGCCTGGCGTAAAAAATGGAATACAACGATCAGCCGTGTAAAAGGTGTCATAAGAATCAAAATAGCCGGTGCCAGGGCAAGAATGGTGAGCAATGCAATGATTTCAAGGACAACGGCCACTTCTTCCGGGGTTTTGGCAGTTTGAACATTCAGCTGCAAAGAAGGGATGGGAAACGTCACGGCAAGAGAGTTTGAACCGGCACATAACAATAAGAGGGAAACAAGAAAAATAACTTTAAGTTTCATTTTCTTTCCTCTTATTTTTAATCGAAGTTCCTAATTTCTGAGCTAAAAAATCAGAAAAATTAAAAGACGCTTCATTTCCATCGCCTGAAAAATCAATTTTCTTTTCAAGAGAAGATATTTTTGAAATATTTGTGGGCGTGACACCTATTAGAATCGTATCTCCCATAACATCCAGCAGCACCAGTTTTTCTTTTGGAGAAAGATGATGGACACAAACCACTTTTATAAATTCCTTATTACCTTTAACTCCTTTTGTTATTGAAAATTTCTTGATCATGTAAAATGCAAGCAAAGCCACGGCCAGAACCAGGAGCAGCATGGAAAAGGTTCTTGCAAAACCAAGCCAGATATCTGAAGACGTATTCATTCTTCTGATGCCAGGGACTTTACCCGGTCAATAGGGGTAATGACATCTGTAAGCCTGACACCGAATTTTTCATTCACCACGACCACCTCCCCCCTGGCAATCAATTTTCTATTGATATAGACTTCCAGGGGTTCTCCTGCGAGTTTATTTAACTCGATAATGGAACCCTGCCCCAGTTGAAGAAGATCATTTACAAGCATTTTTGTCTTTCCAAGTTCCACAGAAAGCTCCAAAGGGATATCAAGGATAAAATCCAGTTCCCTTTCCCCCTGGTCCATGGTTTCTTCAACACCTTCTTCAACCCCTTTTTCAACTTCCGGGTTATCGTTTTCTTCGGCCATGATTAACTCTCACAATCTGTTGTTAATTTATCTTTTATTTTAAACGCCTGGAACCCTCTTTGTACCCCTACATACCCTGTTAGTTTTTCCAACCCGTCCACATAACATTTCAGAGGCTCGCTTGCATCATTATCCAGCTGGATAACGTCGCCCTTCTGCATATATATCAGCCTCTCCCCGGTAATTTCAGTCCGGCCCAACTGAATTTTAACAACGACCTCTGATTCCAAAATGACTTCTCTGATCATCCTGCGCCAGTTTGTATCTATCTCTTCAGCCTCGGTCTGGACACCGGAGGACAATTTATTTCTCATGGGCTCAATCATGGAATAAGGATAACAAACCACAAGGTTCCCGGCTGACTGCTCAAGCTCAATTTCAAACCTTGTTACAAGAACAAGGTCTGTCGGCAGAACAATGGCGGTAAACTGCGGGTTCATTTCCGAGCGGATAAGAGATGCTTTGACAGGCTCAATAGGCGCCCAGGAAGCTTCAATGTTCTTAAGGACCGCCACCACGGCCTTTTTAATCATCACTTCTTCAATAGTTGTAAACTCACGCCCCTCAACTCTTGCTTTCCCCAGGGCCTCACCGCCAAAAAAAGTATCAATAAGATTATAAACAAGCTGGCTTTCAAAAACAACAAGGCCATGCCCTCTCAAAGGCTCAAGCCGAAAAACATGAAGGCTTGTCGGGACAGGCAGGCTTCTTACGAATTCAGAAAATTTCAATGTATCAAAAGGATTGGCACTGACATCCACATTGGTTTGAAGCAAAGATGACAACGTGGCCCGAACTTCCCTTGAAAGCCTTTCATTTATAACATCAAAAGTGGGCATCCTTGCCCGTACAACCTTATCCTGGCTGGTAAAATCATAGGCAATGATACCATCAACTGGCTCGGGCGTGACAACATCTGCTTCAGTTTCTACTTCACCGGAATCCAATCCGTCTAGTAGACTGTCAACTTCATCCTGTGATAAAATTTCACTCATAATCTGTTCACTGCATTATAAAATTGGTAAAATAAATATTCCTGACCGTGGGTTTAGGAAAAATAGAATTAATCCGTTTAAGCAAATTATATTTGAGCAAGATTTTGCCTTCAGGATTCCTCAACACAAGCCAGGTCATCTCTCCAAGCTGTCCTGTGATGATTTTCCTTATCCGGTCCTCCATTGTATAAACTTGTTTTCTATATCTATGGTCTGTTAATTCCAAAGACAAATCCATGCTGATAAGGCCCATTGTTGAGCTTGTCTTAAGCTTGATGCGCTCAAACGGCTCAAGTTCAACAATGTCTTTAAAGATAATTTCTTCCTTGCCGGGCAATTTTTTTTTGATATCTTTATTTGCCGTAATTTTGTTTTTTACTTCCTCACCTTTCCGGGGGCCTGGTTTAAAGAAAAAGAACCAGGCTCCTGTGACAAGACTTATTAACAGGAAACAAGATATGGCAATGATAATGACTGCTTTTTTTGACCTGAAAACTTTTTTAACCAGTTTTTTAAATAAGGACTCTTTTTTTATATCCTCAATTTCACCTGAAGAATCATCCAAAATATCTTTCATGGACTCATCATTAAAATCATCATTCATTTTATCTAAAATATCTTCAGTCAAAACAACTCCTGATAATAATCAGTTAAATATTATTTCTGTATATTATGGAAAAGCAATCCTTATGCCAGAACTGCCACATTTTTCATGTTTCCCTGTGCGAGTATGAAGAAGAACTCTTTAAAGACAAGTATAAATATACTGCTCGGATTTTGCAAAGTATTTTATTTCATGGATGGATTTTAAAAAAGATGGAAAGACCTACAAGGCAGTTAAAATCAAAAAGGATTTGTATGTCAAGCAGCATGACAAAACGTCATAAACCTGACAGCAAAAATTATTTTACTTCCTGCTGTCAGGTCTGGCCGGAAATGCTTTAATTTAACGTTTCATTTGAATAACGGTCTGCATCATATCATCAATTGTTGTAACGGTCTTTGAATTTGCCTGGAAGCCTCTCTGGTTGGTTATCAATGAGACAAATTCCTCTGAAATATCCACATTAGACATCTCGAGTGAATTCGGTGCAAGGGTTCCAAGGCCGTTTTCCCCGGGTTTGTTGGTAATAGCGCCACCGCTTTCTCTTGTTTCCCTGAAAAGGTTCCCGCCCTCATTGGAAAGGCCGAAATTATTTAAAAATTTTGCAAGGCCTACGCGGAAAAGCGGGATTAATTGCCCGTTGGAATAAACCCCTGTAAGGATACCGTCTGATGCGACGTCCACTCCCTGTAAATCTCCTGCCGCATACCCGTCGGCATCCTGGAAAACAGTTGAAGACGATTTGGAGTATTGAGTGGTTGACAATGAATCATTTACAAAATTTGTGCCGTCATACTTTGTGCCTATATTCAATTTGATATCGGTTTTTGTGGTACCGAATTCCCCGCCTAAAAAATCTGTTGTAAACTCAAAATAGCCTGTTTTCTTAATATCATCCTTGGCAATCTCCGTCCATGCAGTGGAGCCCTTGATATCAAAATTAATTTCACTGCGGTCATTATAAGGATGGGTGCTTGTTCCGTATTTTAACGAATCAGTAAAAGAAAATACAATATCTTCCTTGTCGGTTTCATTTCCAGAGCCATCCAGATCAATCACAGCCCTGGTCTGATCACCTTTTAAAGTGGCTTTTGCATACTCTTTCGGGACTTTGTTGGGATTGGTAGTGAACCTGAAGCTGTTTGTATGGGCAAGGGTACCTCCGCCGGCTGTAACATTGAATTCAATATCATTGGTCAAATCAGCATCAAAATCCAGTGTGATACCGGTTGTATATGACCCGTTTGTTGCAACAACAGCACTGGGATATTCCAGGGGTGGCGCAGGGTCTATCTTAAAGGCAATGCTCTGGCTGCCAACAGTTGTCAGGGTTGACCCGAAAGTGTATCTTATAACACTGGAATTTGCCGTATTGGTTGTTTCCCATACCTGGAGCTGGACCTGGGTATTGGAGCTGGAAGAGGTCACAATTGACAACCCGGTACTGCCGCCACCGGCACTGGCACCCCATGCAGAGCCGTTCCAGTCAAGAGTTATGGTGGTTGCAACCCCTGCAGTGGTGGCCGATTCCATGGCACCCTGTCCCTCACCGGTGGGCGCGGAAATAATGCTTAAAACAGGGTCATTGGTTGGAGAAAACGTAAATGTTTCATTTGTGAAATCAGCATCTTTTAAAGGCATATTCCAGTCCCAGGCCCCGAGTCTTGTGTCATAAATAAGGCTTATATCAGAAGATACCATGGTCATATCAGCAACATTAGAGTAATTAAAATTTGTACTTGTCGTATCAACGCTGCCGGTACTGTTTGTGGACACACTTGAAACAAGGGTTCCTGCCGAATAAGCAGAAGACGGGTTGCTCCAATACCATTTTTCTGCGTTAGGGTTCCAGATAATTCCTAAATTTGTCGCATCTTCATCCATGACACCCGGTGCATTGATTTCAAGGGTTGTATTGTCATTGGCTGTATCTCCCGAATAAGTCAGGCCTTCTATCCCCTGTGTATGAAGATCATTTTTATTATTCACATCAAACCCTATGGAGTCCGTTGCAACAGCAGGTTGATCCAATTTAATTTTCAAATCAGGATCGACATCAGCCGAATCATCCGGGGTTAGCGTCAAGTAAATATTCTGATTATCAGAGTAGACAATTTTGGCATTGCCATAATTATCCGGCAGATCAACAGCCGTAATCAGTCCGTCATTATTAACATCTGTAAAAGCCCATGCACTCCCGTCAAATTCCAACTTGAAACCATACCCGTCAAGAGCCATGGCATCATAGTCAACAATTTCATATTCAACGTCTTTAACCGTGTTTACACCATTGGCGGTAAAATTTCCTATGCGTCCTGTAAATTTACTCATGGTAAAATCAAGGATATCACCCGAACTTTGGGAAAACTTAATGGTTCCCCTTGCAAGAAGGCCCTTGGAATTTGTATTCTGGACAAGATTTCTATTATCTTCTTCCGGGTTCATGGTCACAATATATTCCCATTCCGTTCCTGCTTTCTTATCATAGAATATGGATATATCATGGGTACTGCCCAGAGCGTCATAGGCCTTAACCACCGTCTGGTATTCATAACTCCCGGAGCCAATATAGGTAGTTTCCCCTGAATCCCACACATTTGAAAGGACAACCGCTTTTGAAGTTGAATCTGCATCAAGGTTTGTAATGGCTGTTATCTTCTCGCTCTTTTTAGGCGGGCTTGTAAACTCTGCAAGGACTAAATCCGTGATTGATCCGACATCCTCTCCTGTTGTATCATCCAGATTCCATCCCTGAACGATATATCCTTCAGGGTTTACCAATTGTCCGGCCTTATCAAAAAAGAAATTGCCTGCCCTGGTATAAAATGTATTTTCAGAATTTGACTGGCGCATTATAAAAAAACCGTCACCGCCAATGGAGAGATCTGTTGTATTACCGGTAGACTCAAACGACCCCTGGTCAAAGTTCTGGGCTACGTCCCCGACAGCCATACCACGGCCCATCTGGGCTGTGCCGGCCTGGGTGGCTACACTTTCATACAGGGTATCTGCAAAGGTTGTTCTTC
The DNA here is from genome assembly GCA_013151635.1 of Deltaproteobacteria bacterium. Lineage (GTDB taxonomy): Bacteria > Desulfobacterota > Desulfobacteria > Desulfobacterales > Desulfobacteraceae > Desulfobacula. The sequence continues at coordinate 119,615 of JAADHV010000110.1, forward strand.
CCTTTTTAAATCCAACGGTATTTAAATTGGCAATATTATTACCCACAACCTGCAGGGCATTTCCCATATTTTTCAACCCACTGGTGCCTGTAAAAAGTGAACTTGATAATGACATAATCCCTCTCCTATTTATTTAAACTCAACATTGTTGATTATTATGCTTTAACCTGATCCGGGCTTTTTTAATTAACCTGTGTAACAGATGATAATGCAACCAGCCTTCCCGTGTCCTTGAGTACAAGATACTGGGTGCTGTTCATGTATTTAATGCCTGAAACCTCTTCTGACACCGGTGTTTTTGCAAACCCGCCATCTGTTTTTACCGTATAATAATATAAGCCGTCAGATGCCTGGTAACCTGAATCCGTAAGCCCATCCCATTTAACCTTGTTTTCTCCGCCCGAAGTGTCCGTGGAAGGCAATGGAATTGTCCTGACAAGTTTATCATATGCATCATATATCTTTATTGTAACATCCTTTTCAGACTCAAGGTTGAAACCAAGCTCAGTACCGGAAACCGCCCCGTCTTCAACCATAACAATCGGAGAATCGGAACTTATGGTTTTGCCAAGATAACTTAAGGCAGAGTCAACAGAACCTGGCCCGTTATTATCTTTGACATCCACAACAGCGGTCAAGGAACCAGGGTCAAGAAGAACCCCCTGAACCACCAGGTAGGCTTTGCCTTTATTGTATGTAATCCCTTCAACATTTCCTGTAACAGTTGAAGGAAGGTTTGCATATCCTGAGCCTGTATTGGCCATAACACTATATTTATAGGACCCGTCTTCAACAGCCTTGCTGTCATTATCAGTTCCATCCCATGAAATAATGTGAGAACCTGATTTTTGCTGTCCTTCGTACAGGGTTTTAATTGTTTTGCCGTCCTCACCCGTGATGGTAATCATGATATCAGCCGGCTGGGAAAGATTATAGAACCCGCCCGAAACTGTTCCTCCATCCACATTCATGACATCCACATTACCCGTGACCTGTTTGCCTATATATCCCATGACATCGCCTTCGGAAGTCTTGCTGTATGCCTTGGCAAGGCTTCCCATGGAATCATTAAGATTGATCAATTGTTCAAGCTGGGAAAACTGTGCAAGCTGGGCTGAAAAATCAGTGCCGTCCATCGGGTTTAAAGGATCCTGGTTCTGAAGCTGGGCCACGAGCATTTTTAAAAAAGCATCCTGCCCAAGAGCATTTGCTTTTTTGGTTTTTTCCTGTTCGCCTGATTTATAGGAACTTGTAATCTGGTCAAGTGAACTGTTTCCCGTGGATGCAACTGACATGATTATCTCCTTTTATGCAACAAAATGAAGCGCCCCGTCCCGGTTTAAAGCATTAAGAAGGCTCATGGGATCATTCATCCTTTCTGCATTTACAGGGTCAAACAAGCGTTTCCCCTTGTTTTTATTCCGCTTGCCAAAATTTCCGGCCTGGTTCCTGGCATCAGTCATGGATTGCCTGAAATTACTGTTCATATCAACATCAAACCGTTCAAGGTTCACGCCTGAATTTGAAAGCACAGTTCGAAGCTCATGTACATTTGAAGCAAGGATTTCCTTTGCAGCATGATTTTCTGTCATAATATTGATCTTTATATTGTTTCCGGTGTTATCGATCGTAATCATAAGCCTTCCAAGCTCCGGGGGCTTTAATTGAATCCTTAAAGTATTTTCACCCTGGTTAACAGCCCTTACAAGGCTTTTGCTCACCTGTTGGGTAACATAGGCAGGTAAATTTTTAAAAGCTGGTTTTGTCTTTAATATATTTAAACCGGATTGGGCCTGGCCTGTTTTTCCACCATGGCCTGCAACCGGGCTCTGGTCGGAAAGCTTGTCACTCCCGGATTTGCCCTGGGTTAAGAAATCCTTAATTCCTTTTTTCTGGTTATTTACTGAAAAATCACCTTTTTTCCCCCTTGAAAGAAGGGACTCCATTTCTTTAAAACTGTCCTTTAATTTAGCATCTGCTGCATGTTGTGATTTTTTTCCAGATGAAAACAAATCTTTTTTACCGGTTTTCACCCTGCCCGGCACCAGCAATTCATTTTTAAATTGATCTTTTACCTGGTCATAGGAAAATTCAAATGTCTGTGTACCAGGCGTTTTTTCCTTAATCTCCAGCCCCTTGAACAAGGCATTAAGAAGATCTGATGAATCCCCAGTTTTATATGGATTTTTCCCTTTATTAATTAAAGCCTCACCAGGGGTCTTGGACTGTAATAAATTTTTACGCAGCTTTTCAAGGGAGCCAATCAGTTCATCCAGGGTAAGCGGTGAGGTTTGCCTGCCTCCCTGGTCAAGGTTCAGGTGTTTTAACACCAGGGTAAAATTATCATCACCCTGCTTTGTTTCATAATGGTCCCCTCTATAAAAGGATTCTTTCTGAAGGGCCTGGAGCTTTTCAATAAGCTCGTTAAGACTTAATCCTTTTTCACCTTTGTCTGCTTTGGCCAGCATGTCCTGGATTTTCTCCACCGGGATACCTAAGGAGGTCAGGATGGAATGGAAAAACGGTATGGCCGAGGTATCAAAAAAAGTATCCTGTCTGGTCCTGGTTTTTGCTTCAAAAGGAAGGTCAACCAACTTGCCAAAAAGCTTATCCAGGGTAAGGTCCTTGTTTGCCAGCTCTTCTGAAAACCCGGCAATGAGGTCATTTATATCATTTTCCTTGAACCCGGCCTTTAACAGCATTTTTTTCAGTGCTTCAAGGCCGCCTTCATCTATTGACACATTTTTCAAGTCACCCTTTGACAACTTCAAAAAAATACTTTTTAATGCAGAAATAAAATCGGTTCCCTTTTCCCTGGTTAATTTTTCCAACAAAGAACCTGTTATATCCTTTGAATCTTTTGCCGCAGGGTCAAGTTTTGTTTGAAACATTGTTCCTGAAGGCTCATCTTTTTCAAGTGTTTTGTCTAACTTTTCAGCAAACAACGGCTTTCTAAAACCGGCATTACCCGTATCAAACATTACTTCCCTTGGAAGATCCTGCCGGACCATGCTTACAAAAGAACTGCTGATATCTGTAAAAGTAAAATCCATAAAAACACCTGTAAATAGTTTTCTTTTGCAAAATATAACAGCAATGATCATGCCATTTGTCCTAAAATAGCCGGATGTTATTTATGTTCAATATGTTACAGGATTTTCGTATTGGATTATCAGGTGATTTTATGATTCTTACTGGAATATATTTCCCAACAAAATAAAACTCATGGGAAAATATTACCTGATGATGGGGAAGGGGGGAAAAACTTACCTGGAATTCTTACTATTTTCTTTTAAAGGCAAGGCGTTCACTGATTTTAGCTGCTTTTTCACTGTCCACAAAGGAAAGAATCGGGGAAGCGGATGTTTCGCGCATTCTTAAAAATATTTCCTGGGCGACTTCAAGGTTCATTTTATCAACAATCCGGGCCGCATTTTTCGGTTTCATTCCTGCATACATTTTTACAAGCCTCCCTATCTTGGCCTCGTATGCAGCATCTTTTTCCTGTTGTTTCCGGGTTTTCTTTTTTGTAAGAAGAGCCATATCCTCTTTGATTTGTTTTTTTAAATTTTTAAGGCTTTCAAGCTTATCATCAATCTGCCCTTCAAATACCTCAAGTTCTTTTTTTTCCTGCAAAAGAGCCTTATGCTGCTTTTCGATCATTGTTTTTTTATCTTCAAGGCCCCGCAATACTACCTTGGCAGGATCAGGACACTCAGGACATTTCGGGCACGGATTTTCTTTGACTGCTTTGCCATCTTTTTTGACATTCTTTTTCACATCCCCGGCAAAAACATTTGACCCATTAAACAACAAAAAATTATTCCTGGTATAGAAACCATCTAAAAATACCGACACCATAATACAAGCGGTAAGAAAAACCATAACCTTTTTATATTGTTTCATAGGATTTTGTCCTTGCGGTTTTCAGGGATGAAATCTCATCTAATTCCTTTTGTTCAATTTTTATAACTTCCTGTGTGTAAGCAGTTTTTAATTTTTCACGATAAAGCTCCATGGCTTTTTTATCAACGCTTTTTTTCTTCAACTCCAGCAATTTTTCTTTTAATAATTTCTTTAGTTCTATTTTCCTTGATTTTTCATATTTCATACTGGTTTTAACAGCATCAAGATAACTATGGTACCGCCTGAATTCAGGGGCACTGACACCTTCTGCCACAATATCTTCCATTTTGTCAGCATTCTGGTCACAGGTCCTTTTTAAACCCAAAATCAGCTCTTCGCAATTTTTCACATCCATGTGCGCCTTAGCTGCATTCTGCCGGGCTATTTGTTCCAGGTACTGCCTGTAATTCAGTAACGGCTGTAATTTGAATTCAAATCGCTTCATTAATATTTCTTATTTTTTAAATTTTATTCCCAAAACTTTTTTTAACCCCTCGACACTGGATGCCATATCCATTTTTCTATTCATGTCCTGCCTTAAGAATTGAATGATTCCCGGCATAAGCTTTTTTGCTTCATCAACCTCAGGGTCTGATCCATCTATATATGCACCAATGGTAATCATGTCTTCCGCACTTGTGTAAGCTGATAAAACACTGATTGCCTTATCCCTTAATACTACATGGTCTTTTTGGCTCACATCCCGCATCACCCTTGAAATACTGGCCAGGATATCAATTGCAGGATAATGGCCCCTGTTGGCAAGGTTCCTTGATAATACGATATGACCGTCAACAATGGATCTGACCGTATCCCCGACAGGATCATTTAAATCATCCCCCTCAACCAGGACCGTATAAATCCCAGTAATTGATCCCCCGTTCTCCATATTCCCGGCCCGCTCAAGCAGGATAGGGATCTGAACGAAAAATGAAGGGGTATACCCCCTGGATGTCGGCGGCTCACCGGCAGCAAGCCCGACATCTCTTGATGACATGGCAAAACGGGTGATTGAATCTACCATCAATAATACATTTTTTCCCTGGTCCCTGAAATATTCGGCAATGGTGGTGGCAAGGTAAGCACCCCTTATCCTTACAAGAGGAGGAGAATCAGAAGTTGCTGCAACAACGACAGCTCTCTTGAGTCCTTCTTCGCCCAAAGTATCATTAATAAAATCTTTGACTTCGCGGCCTCTTTCCCCTATAAGGCCTATGACCACCACATCCGCGCCGGTATGCTTTGTCATCATTCCCATCAGGACACTTTTGCCGACCCCTGAACCTGCCATAATGGCAATCCGCTGGCCTTTGCCAAGTGTTATCATGCTGTTTATGGCAGCCACACCGACATCCAGGGGTTCTTTAATGGGTTTTCTTTCCATGGGGCCTATGGGTTTTCCATATAAATCATACTCTTTGGTGCAGTGAATTTCTCCCTTACCGTCTATGGGGAATCCCATGCCGTCTATCACCCTTCCTAAGAGTTGATCTGAAACACCTACCTTCTGGGATGATGCAACAGGGATAATCCTGGCTCCAAGGCTGATACCACGGATATCCCCATAGGGCATGAACAGGGCTTTCTCCTTTTTAAACCCCACGACTTCAGCTTTAATTTCCCTGCCATGGTCATTAATGATACTGCAAAGGCTGCCAATACCAAGGCCTAAGCTATCTCCCTGCGCAATCAAACCTACGACCTGGGAAATCCTTCCCTCTGGCTGTATTGTAACGCACTGGTCCACGGCTTTGAAATATTTATGAAAGTCAATCTTATTTAAGTGTTCCAAGGTCATTTAAGCCCCTGCATTTTTAATGGCCTCAAAAATGCTTTCAAGCCTTGATTCAGGATCGGCCGAGACTAAAGCCGTTATGGTTTCGATTTTACATCCTCCCCTTTTAACAGAAGGATCTGATCTTACCGATACACTTGTCAAAGAGTCTATTTTATCAAAAAACTCTTCCTTGACCATCTCGATATATTCATAATCATCCAAAGATACGCTTAATACCACTTCTTCCGGCTGGACAAGAGTTTTTAAGGCGTCCAGAACCATATCTTTTACAATTTCCTGGTTAATTTCAATCTCGGCCTTTACAGCTTTATAGGCAATCTTTTGGATAAGAGAAATAATCCTTTCTTCATACTTTTCAACCAGGAAGTCCAAAGTTTTATCTGCTGTCTTTAATGATTCTTCAAGAGAATTTAAAATTTTTCCAGCTTTTTCACGGGTTTCTTTTTCCCCTTTTTCTTTTCCAATTTCCAGACCCTGCTCAAGCCCCTTTTTTTCTCCTTGTTCAAACCCTTTTGCTTCACCTTGCTCAAACCCCCTTGCCTCACCTTTCTTAAACCCTTTTTCAAACCCCTGGTCCTGCCCCTTTTTTATACCCTGTTCCTGTCCTTTTTCAAAACCCTGCCTATAGCCTTTTTCTTCAGGAGTTTCCTCAGGTTCTTCCTGTTCTTCCTTTTCAGGCAATACCTGTTGCCCCTGGTCTTTCTTTTCTTTTTTAAACGATTCATCCTGGTTTTCTACCAAGGGCTTAAAAACAATTTCTTCCTTCTCTTTTTTTTTATCATAGATCGCTTTGAATTCATAAGATTCTTCTTTTTCAAAGTGAGTTTTTTCAAACAGCATTTCAAACCTGTTAAAATCAGGCCTGGTTTTATCTTTATTGTTTGAATGCTCTCCACCAAATTGTTCTAAAGAACTGAGACTCAGGGGTTTAAACTCATCATGATCAATATCAGACAAGGACATCGTCTTTTCCTTTGCCAAGAGTTATAGTGCCATCAGCCTCAAGCTCCTTGGCTGCACGTACAACAGCCTGCTGTGCTTCTTCAACTTCTGCCAGGCGTACAGGCCCCATGGCCTCGAGATCATCTTTAAGCATTTCACCGGCTCTCTGGGAAAGGTTGGAGAAAATCTTTTCTTTCATCTCATCTGTTGCTGTCTTGAGTGCATAGGTTAACTGCTGGCCTTCAACTTTCTTGAGGATCTCTCTCATTGCCATATCATCAATACTTGTCAAATCTTCAAATACAAACATCAAGTTACGGATATCATTTGCCATTTCAGGGTTGTCCTCTTCAACAAATTCCATGACCGAATCTTCTGTTGTCTTGTCCACCCCATTGATAATATCCACCAGCACCTGCAATCCGCCGGCTTTCCCACCAGGTCCTACAGCACCGGAAAGTTCAAGCTTTAATGCCCTGTCAACATCCCTTACAACATCTTCCGAGATCTGGCCTAATTTTGCAATTCGCATGGCAATATCCCCTTTTAGATCGTCAGGAAGAGACATCATTATTTCCGATGATATTTCAGACGGCATATGTGCCAGAATCATTGCAATGGTTTGGGGATGCTCTCCTTCCACGTAACCTGCAAGGGTTCCTACATTGATGTTCCTGCTCCAGATAAAGGGTTTATCCTGCTTTTTCTTTTCAAGATCCTCAAGAATGGCATTGGCTTCCTTATCCTTTAATGTCTTTTTAACAACATTTTTAATAAAGGAATCACTCTCAATAATCATTTTTGATTCACCCTCAAACTTATCCACAAAGTCAAGGGAGACGGCTTTCAGCATTTCCGGGGTAATATTATCAATCAAAGACATCTCAAAGGCCACATCACTGATTTCCTGTTCATTCATCTTTTCAAATGCCTTTGTTGCATAGTCCTCTCCCATGGCCATCAAAAAGATAGCAGCCTTGCGCGGGCCTGATATGCTTTCAGGGTCCAATACATCGGCCATAATTACTCTTCCTCCTCTGCTTCGCTTATCCAGCCTTTAATGATATTGACAGTCTTATAAAGATCTTTTTGGGCATAATACCTGGCTTTTTCATTAATATGCATATTGGTAAGGTATGATGCCCTCTCAGAAGCGCTCATTTTCTTTAAGAATACTTCTTTTTGTTCTCCGGTCATAAGTTCCAGGTATTCTTTCTGCTGCTTACCGTCCATTTCAATAAATTCAGGCTCTTTTTCCTCTTCCTCGATCAGGGCCATATCTTCAGGGCCCGGCAGGGCTTCCTGCTCAACCGTTGTCTTGATATCTTTCACTGTTTTTATAATAGGCCGTATGACAAATAAAAACAGCAGCAAAACCAGAAGCAGGTTTGCAATGGTTCTGCCATACTCTTTCTGGACCATTTTAAAACCTGTAAGTGCCTGTTCCGGTTCAATTTCACCAATAGAAGCAAAAGGAAAACATTCCATGGATACCTGGTCGCTTCTGTTTTCATTATACCCCATGGCCTTAATGACAATATCTTGAAACTGTTTCATTTCCTCAGAAGACCTTGGGACATATACTTTTTTCCGATTGCCGTTTTCATCGGTTTTATATTCATATTTTCCATCTACAACCGCTGCAACAGAAAGCCTTGTTAAAACAGCCATGGGTTTTTTTGTTTCCCGGACCCTTTTGCTGATTTCATAATTAAATGTATCATCGCTTTTATTTACCTTCTCATTGTTTTGTTTCCCTGAAAGTCCCCCTTTTCCGACTATGGGATTTACACTGGATGGACTAGGCGTTTGATCTGATGTTGTTATAACTTTTTCCGCACGGTTTTTCCGGCTCCTTATAAATTCACCGCCCCGTTCCGTTCAAACGGATCGTAAATTTCTTCATTCATATCATTTTTTGAAAAATCCATTTCAGATGTTACCCGCACAATGGCCTTGTCTTTTCCAACAATTCTCTCAAGCATGGTCTGGATTCTTCTGGTAAGGTTTTCCTCAAATCTTACTTTATACTTATACTGGGCATCAGCAAAATTCCGGGCATTGATCTTGGCCTGCTCTTCTTCTGATTTCCCTTCAAAAAGAATCCTGCCTGCCGTGTCAACAATGGTAATAAGTTTCGGGGTTAAATCCTGGATGGAACTTGCAACCAGATGTGCAATAGCCGTAACCTTTTCTTTTTCAAGATCAGAATTAAGTTCCAACAATATAGAAGCAGAAGGTTTTTTTGTTTCCTCAACAAACACAGAGTCTTTTGGCAGTACAATCATGACACGGGCGGATTTGACTTCATCAAAAGCGCTGATAGTCCTGGCAAGTTCCCCCTGGATGGCCCTTTTTTTATTGATCTTTTGAACAAACTCGGTTGTCCCGAACTCAGTCTTATCAAATATTTCATATCCTATGCCACCCCCTTTAGGGATACCATCTTTGGCCATTGAAAGCCTGACATCATAAACAATGGCTTCCGGTACCATAATGGTGGTTCCGTCCCCTGTGAGCCGATAAGGCGTATTGGATTCTTTTAGTTTATCAACAACCGATGCGGCATCATCTTTTGAAAGCCCGCTGTAAGCCGCCCTGAACTTGGTTTTGTTTGTCCAGATAAAAAGGGTGGTAAACCCTGCAACAAGGACCATTACAAAAAAACCCAGGGCAATTCTCCTGGAAAGCGGCATTTCTTTAAATATCGTAATTATTTTTTCGATGACCGGATTCATAAACTTTAATTACTCCATCTAACCTGTAATGAGATTATACCTGCATCCGCATGACTTCATTATATGCGGCCATGACCTTATTTCTTACCTGAGCTAAAACTTTCAAGGATGTTTCGGCCTTTAAAAGTGCAATCATCCCTTCATGGATACCCATTTGCCCCTGAATTACCTTTTCAATGGAATCATCTGCAATATGCTGGTCTGAATTCACATCCTTTATGGCTGCTTCAATCCTCTGGGCAAATTCAGGGTTACGCCTGTTTAATTTGTCTGCCAAAGGCTCGGTATTTAATGAAACCTTATTGATGCCATCTATCCTTATCATGATAATCCTCTCTTTTATTTACCGATTTCAAGTGCTTTTAAAATCATATCCTTTGTTACGGAAAGCGCGGTAACGCTTGCCTCATAGCTTCGCTTGGCCACCAGCATGTCTGCAATTTCCGTCAAGTGATCCACATTCGGCATCTTCACATAACCTGTATCAGGATCAGCATCGGGGTGGGCCGGGTTATAAACCAGCCTGAAATCTTCCTGGGATCTCACAATCCGGTCAACTCTGACCCCTGTCCCATTGTCCTGTTTTTTTTCAGAATCAAACTCAATAGGAGAAAGTTCTATTCCTGCCTGCTCTTTTCTTAACTGCTTCTTTTCAATAACGCTTTTAAAAGAGTCGATATCTTCCCCTTTAAAAACCACCATTTTTCTTCTGTAAGGTCCTCCCTCCCTTGTTCTTGTAGTATCAACATTTGCAAGGTTCTCAGCAATCACATTTATTTTAGTCCTGTGGGCTGAAAGTGCTGTCCCGCTGATTTTTACCGCATTTAAAAGATCCATGAATTATCTGCCCCCCTCATCAATAGCATAATTCAATATTTTCATCTTTCTCAATAACATTTCAGTTGTTGTCCTGTATTTAATATTATTCTGTGTAAGGTTCATCATTTCCCTGTCAATATCCACAGTATCAAGGTGGTAAATATCCACTTCTTCACTGTTTTCACCGTTCATGGTAATAGTTTTCTCATCGTCTTGTGTCGTCGGCAAATGCCTGGGATCGGTTTTCGCAAGAAAGTCAGGTTCTTTTTTACCCATTGCACGCTTAAGTGTTTTATTAAAATCAAGATCGCGGGGTTTATACCCGATGGTATCCATGTTGGCGATATTGCCGGCAATAAGGTCATGCCGCCTGGCTGATACATCAAGTGCTTTCTCAATCATCTTTGATGTGTGTCCAAAAATTCTTGAATCCGCCATTTTCCCTCTCATATTAAATTAAAATTCAAGATAATATACAAAACAATACTATAATTATTGCTTTTGCAATTTATATGCCTGCAAGCAGGATCAGTTTTTTTCTTTATACTCGTGGAGTTTATTTCGAAGGGTCCGGACACTGATGCCCAGAATTTTTGCAGCATGGGTTCTGTTGCCCTCTGTTTGATCAAGGGTCTTAAAAATCATTTTTTGTTCCATTTCCTTAATTGAACCTGGTACTGACCCAAAGCCTTGACCCGCTTCCTTTTCCTGCATGTCATCCATTGATTCCTTCCTGTCGATCATCAGGTCTTCGGGCTCAATCAGGTCTGAATCTGCAAGAAGGACTGCCCTGTGAATAATATTTTCAAGTTCACGGACGTTGCCTGAAAAAGGGTGCCGATCCAAAAGGGACAATGCCTCTTTTGTCAAGCCTTTGACATTACGACCGTCAATTTTACAATATTTTTGAACAAAAAATTCACATAATATTTCAAGGTCCCCTTTTCGATCTTTCAAGGGCGGGATGACCAAAGGGATGGTGTTAAGCCTGTAAAAAAGGTCTTCTCTGAAATCGCCTTTCCCGACAGCTTCTTTTGCATCACGATTTGTTGTGGCAATCACCCTGACATCAACATCAACAGGTTCGATTCCCCCCACGCGGTCCACAACTTTTTCCTGGAGGGCCCTTAATAATTTTGCCTGGAGGTGGAATTGCATTTCAGTGATTTCATCCAGGAACAGGGTGCCTTTGTGGGCAAGTTCAAATTTTCCTGTTTTCCTTGATATGGCACCCGTAAATGCGCCCTTTTCATGGCCAAACAGTTCACTTTCCAGTAAATTTTCCGGCAGGGCCGCACAATTTACCGCAATAAAGGCCCTGTCGCATCTGTCGCTTTTCTCATGTATATATTTTGCAAACAATTCTTTTCCCGTACCGCTTGCTCCCTGGATCAATACGGAAGCACTTGAATTAGCGACCCTTGAAGCGAGGGCGAGAAGGTTCCGGATCCCTTTGTCCCGGGTAATGATTTTAACTTTTTTCCTTTGTAAAGAAGAAGTTTTTTTAGAAGGGACTTTGTGTTTTGATGCCAAAAGCACTTTTTTAGCACTCAGGGCAAGCTGTTCCATTTCAACCGGTTTGATCAGGTAATCAAGGGCACCAAGCCTCATTAAATTTACTGCATGCTCAACAACAGGCTCTGCTGTCACAATAATGGTCTGGCACGGAATATTTTCTTCATCAACTTTTTTTAAAAATTCAACCGCTGAAAAACCCGGGGTCTCAACATCGGCAATCACCATGTCCGGTTTTTTTTCAATAAGAAATGAAAGGGCTTTTGACCCGTCAGGGTCAGTGTCTACAAAAAAGCCAAAATCCTCAAAAAACCGGACATATTCCATTCTCTCCTTGGGGTTTTCAACAATAATAAAAATTCTATGTCCCGGCATCTTTCTTTTGTTTCCTTAAAACCTCCTATGAGTTTTGAACCGTTTTTGCAAGCTCAAGTGTATCCAACCTTTGCTGGGCAAGCCTTGCCCATACTGAATCATATGTTGTTGCAACCTGTTTGAAAACTTGTTTGGCTTTTGTAATAATATTTCCCTTTTGATATGCATCACCAAGCAGGAACCCGAGGTTTGCTTTTTCTTTGTCATTTTTTGAAAAACTTAATGCTTTTAAATAGGCATCCGCTGATTTTATATATTTCTTAAGAGAGATATATGTTCGTCCCAACGCTTTATAGGCATCGGTTAAAATCTCGTAATTTTCACCGGATGCCAGGGCAATCTCTTTGATTGCTTTTTCGCGGAGATTTGATGCAGTCTGCATATCCCCTTTTTTTTCATATACGTTTGACTGCAAAATCAATATCTTTCCTTTATCAAGGTGATGCCTTGAAATTTTATATGCTTCATTAAAGTTTGCCGAAGACAATTTATACTTTTTTTTCTTAAGATAAATATCTCCTGCCCGTGACAATGCTTCCGCTCTAAGCTTACTTTTTGGAAACCGCTTTGAAAATGCATTAAACAATTTTAATGCATCATCATTCCTGCCGGATTCATTCATGGCTACACCAAGCCCGAAAAGCAGTTCCTGCGATCTTGAAGATCTTTTATATTGTTTGTATGCACTAATCAAATGGTTAAATGATTCTTCATACAATTTTGCCTTAAGGTATGCAAGCCCGACGCTTAAAGCAATTTTCCTGCTTCCCATCCTGTCAATTCTTTCGTGTTCCAGTTCATATCTGTTCAGCACCTTTGTATATTCGTCTGATTTCAGTTGATTTTTAAAAAGTGCTTCATAGGCCCTCTGCATCAGCTTAACCGCTTCATACCGCAGACCTCTCGGGTGTGTCGATAATAAATCTTCTATCTCTTTTATGCATTTATCATATTCTTTATTTGCCTGGTAAATTTCAGCCAGACGCATCATGGCAATCCTGGCAAATTTATTTTCAGGAAATTTCTTTTTGATCATTTCATAAATTTCAATTTTTTCCTTATCTTTTTTAAGATATCGCGCAATCCCTATGGAACTTGCGATATACCCTTCTGAATCAGGAAATTTTTTCCTGACAAGTTTATAAATCTTGACTGCCTTTTCATTATTGTTCTCCATGCCATAGGTGTCACCGATTTTACTTAAAATAACATCCGGGCCTTCAATTTCCGGGAACAGGTTCAATACCCGGATCAGGGTTTTTCTTGCCGCCTTGCTCTGACCGACCTCAAAAGCGGCATTCCCTATATGGAGCAATAATTCAGGGGAAGCATAAACCTTTTTGGGATTAGCCTTGACAACATAATCTAATACGCTCAATGAATCCAGGTATTGTCTCTTCTTAAAAAGCGCCTTTCCATATCCAATACCGGCATCTGCTATATAATTATTCTCAACCGTGTCTTCAAAAACCTGTTTATAATATCTTAATGCCTTATCAGGGTAGCCTTTTTGATCATATATGTCCGCCAGGTGATATATGACCTCGGGAAGGCCTGAATACTCAGGATAGCCTTGCTTTACAATATTAAAATATCCCTGGGCTGCCGCCATATTATTTAATTTCTTTTGAATCATTCCAATGGCTGAATACCCATATGGGAGCAATGATGATTTAGGATAAGCGACCAATGCGTCCTGAAAAAGCCGCTCGGCCTTAATCAATCGTGCAAAATCATCCTTTTTCACATTTTTATAAAATGCATAAGCCTTTAAAAAATATGCCTGTTCCAGACAAGTGAAATTTTCCTGGAAAATGTATTGGTCCAAGGCCTTAAACGCTTCCTTATACAATTTTTTTTTCAAGAGAAGAATTGAATTTTTGATCTGTTTTGAGTCACATTCTGTTCCGTCAATTTCACGGGTAAGATCACTTAAATCTCCTTTGTATTTACTTTTTTCTCTTATTGGTGGAACATAGACAGGTTCTACAATTTTATTTCTCCGGAGGGATACTCTTTTACTGGTGGGTTTTGATTGTTCCGGCAATGGTAAATTTTTAATTTTTCCCTTCTTTTTCTCTTTTTGCGGGAACGTTTTTTCAACTATGTTTACGGATTCGGCAACAGGCTCTTTTTTAGGCTCCTTTATCGATTTTTTTATCACTTTCAGGACCTTTTCTTTTTTTTCAACTTGCGGGGAAAAAGCAGCCTTCAAAGGTTCTTGTTTTTTATATTTTTTTTCAAGGTTCAGAATAAAACTTGAATCCGACTTATTGAATCCGGACC
>JAADHV010000121.1:0-12620 GCA_013151635.1 Deltaproteobacteria bacterium
CATTAGTTTTCTGTGAACCAGGATATCCCCGGAAATACCTGAACACCCGGTCTGAACAATTTTCTGTGTAATTGCATTGATATTTTTATTTTTTAAGTATGCGGCCATAAGGCCTGTAACAATAGTTTTCCCAATATCAGTATCAATTCCTGTTATAAAAATTTCCTTCATTTAATGGTCCTGCTTTGTTTTGGCTTCACAGCTTATGATCCGGGCAATATCTTTTATGTCATCAAAATTAATATTTGATGACAATGTTATCCTGATCCTGGAATTGCCGGAAGGTACAGTGGGCCACCTTATTGGAAATGTAAGAAATCCCTTGTCAAAAAGTTTGCCGGCAAGTGCCAGTGCGGTTTTATTATCATATGTAACAATTGGTATGATATGGCTTTTCCCGATAAAATGAAGATTTTTGTCCTGTAAAGAATTTCTGAATTGTTCGGAAAGGTCTTGGAGTCTTTTCCTGTGGTTTTGCAGGGATTGCATTTTGCCCATGATAAAAAGGTTCCAGCTCAGAACCACAGGGGGCAGTGCCGTGGTATAAAGAAGGGATCTCATTTTATTTACCAGGACATCCTTGATTATATTGTTTGTAACAGCATAAGCGCCATGGGATGCCAGAGCCTTGCCAAATGTGCCTAAAATAATGTCAACTTGTTTTGAAACATTGTTCTGCACACACAGACCTGCACCGTTTTCACCATAGACTCCGGCAGAATGGGCTTCATCAACATATAACAAAGCATTGAACTTAGTTTTAACACAAACAAGTTTTTTTAGATCAGAAAGGTCTCCATCCATGCTGAAGACTGATTCCGTAACAATAATGGCCCTTTCATACCTGTTTCGATATTTTTCAAGGATTCCGGCCAAATGGTTGACATCATTATGCCTGTATATCTTATAGGCAGCTTTCGAAAGCCTTATACCGTCAACAATACTGGCGTGGTTAAGGCTGTCAGACAGAATCAAATCCCCTTTTTCAGCCAGGGCAGGTATGATACCGATATTGGCATGGTAACCACTGTTAAAAACAAGGGCTGCTTCTGATTCATATATCCGGCAAATCCTTTGTTCAAGTTTCTCATAAAGGTTTATATTTCCGCAAAGCAATCTTGAAGAAGAAGCGCCAAGTCCATATTCTTCAATGATGTTATCCCTGGCAAGTCCGCTGTAAAATTCCCTGGCAAGTTCTGTGTTGGTTGCCAGACCCAGATAATCATTTGAAGAGAGGTTAAGACATTTTTTATTGTTAAACACAATAAACGTGCCGTTTCTGCTGCTGACGGTCTTAAGGCTTCTTAACAGGTTGTTTCCCCTGATGCTTTCAAGCTGTTCAATGTATTTATTATAGATGCTTTCCATAATTTATTTTCCAGTTTCATATATAGTCTCTTTTATTGCCCGGGTAAGTGTCTTTAAGTCCTTTTCATTGATAATATATGGCGGCATTGTATAAACAAGGTTTCCAAAGGGTCTTATCCATATCCCTTTTTTAATGAATTTTTCCTGGATTTTTCCTACATCAACAGGCTCTTCCATCTCAACAACACCTATGGCGCCCAGGACCCTCACATCTTTAACATGTTTGGAATCCCTGCACGGGGCAAGACCCTGACCCAGACCTTTTTCAATGGTTTTTATCTTTTTATTCCAGTCATATGATAAAAGAAGATTTATGCTTGCCAGGGCTGTGGAACATGCAAGAGGATTGCCCATAAATGTCGGCCCATGCATGAAAACACCGCTTATGCCCTGTGAAATTGTTCTGGCGATGTCTCTGGTTGTCAATGTCGCAGCCAATGTCATGTACCCGCCTGTCAGGGCTTTGCCCACACACATGATATCCGGTGCGATATCAGTATGGCCGCTGGCAAAAAGTTTTCCTGTGCGACCAAACCCTGTGGCAATTTCATCAAAAATTAAAAGAAGATTATATTTATTGCAGATCCTTCTGAGCCTGTTGAGAAATTGAGGGGAATAAAACCGCATTCCCCCTGCTCCCTGAACAATGGGCTCAAGTATTACAGCAGCTGATTTTTCATGATTTTTTTCTATTACAGACCTGATGGAGTGAATATCGCTTTCCTGGAACCTGTCATGAAAACCGCATAAGGGGGCCTTGGCAAAAAAGTGTTCAGGAAATACATTATTAAACATGCCGTGCATCCCTGTAACCGGGTCGCACACAGACATGGCAAAAAAAGTATCCCCATGATATCCTGACTTTACGGTAATCAGTCTGTTTTTATCAGGTTTCCCCCTTGCATGCCAGTACTGGAAGGCCATTTTCATTGCAACTTCAACAGCCACGGACCCTGAATCGGCAAAAAAAATTCTGGTTAATGGTTCAGGTGTTATCTGTATCAGCTTTTCGGACAAGCCAACAGCCGGCTCATGTGTCAGGCCGCCAAACATAACATGGGACATTTTTTTAAGCTGCGATTTTACAGCTTTGTTTAAAACAGGATGATTATAGCCATGTATTGCCGCCCACCAGGACGACATCCCGTCAATCAGCTCTGTACCGTCAAGCAGTTTTATCCTGACCTTGTCGGCTGATTCTACCGGATACACTTTCAATGGATTTGTCATTGAAGTATAAGGGTGCCAGACATGCTCCCTGTCATAATCCAGAATTTTTTTTATGCCTTTTCTATCTATCAATACCAAGCCTGCCTGATTTTAGTTAACCATAAATTTAAGAAAAGTTAACCAAAATAAAAGGCTTAGTCAATATCTATTTAAAAAAGGCAGAACCATATAATCAAAACAAGTATAGTTTATTGTCTTAATTCAAATTGTGTGTTTTTGATCATTTCCAGGTCGTCTTCAAGGCTTTTGCCCTTGGTGGTAAGATAATTTCCCGTCATGATTCCGCTTGCACCGGCATGAAATATATAGGGCTGCATGGTTTTAAGATTATTCTGCCGGCCTCCGCAAATAAAAATGTCCTTGTCCGGAAGAACGAATCTGAACAAGGCTATTATTTTCAGGCATCTTTGGGGGGTAAGACTTTCATGCTTTTCCAGGGGTGTTCCTTTTATGGGTGTTAAAAAATTGATGGGAACCGCATCAACATCAAGGTCTCTTAGTTCCAACGCCAGTTCCAGCACCTGCTCATCTGTTTCACCGATACCGAAAAGCCCTCCTGCACATACTGACAATCCATTGCTTTTGGCGGCTTTTATCGTATTAACCCGATCATCAAAACTATGGGTTGTGCAGATATTGTTAAAATAACTGCGTGCTGTTTCAAGGTTGTGATGGTAACGTGATATGCCAGCTTTTTTTAAAATTTTAAAATCTTCATTTTCAAGGATTCCCAGGGACGTACAAAATGCAAGATCGTCTGTTTTTAATTCTGAAACAGCTTGAGCAATTTTTATGACTTCGGCTTTTGGTATTCTTTTGCCGCTGGTTACAATTGAGTACCTGTTAACAGGTGACGTCTGTATCGAAACAGCACCCGCCTGCAGTTTTTCTTTTGGCAGCAGAGGAAATTGCTCAATCTTGGTGTCAAAAAACTTTGATTGCGAGCAAAAAGAGCAGTTTTCAGTACACCTTCCTGATTTACCATTACATATTGTACATAAATGGATCTCTTTTTTAAAAAAATGATCCCTGATTAAATCAGCCCCTGCAATCAGATAAAGAATATCTTTTTCATCCATGGCAGCTATTAAATTGTATGTCTCAAGATCAGGAATATTATTATTGTTTATTTCTCTTGCAATGTTTAAAATGGCTTCCGGAGTCAAGTTCATTTTTCCCCTTTGAAATTTTATCTTTTTATTTGGTATACAGGTTTAATTATAACCATCATTGTATTGGCTTTTTATCAACTGGTAATTTTTTCATCTTTTTTAAAGATTTTTTGAATTTTTCACAAGGATCGGCATAGGAGACCCTTTGGGTAAATTTCAGATAGTCGGCAGGGGGAACCATTTTAAATCCTTTAAGGTCCAAAGGCATAAGATATTCTGATAAATCTGACGATCTGACACTGATTTCCCTCATGGTAATATTGACTTGTTTAATGGTTTTATCAATGGCCCTGACCCTGTCAATCACCCCAAGGCCATACTCGGTATGCCCTCCGCCGATGATGATTATAACCGGTCCTTTGCGATGTTTATAAAGCCGGGTTATGGATAATGCCATCTTGTCATTTCTTGCAATCCAGGTGTCATACATCCTTGATTGCATTTTTTCATTTCCCATGCCGCAATGAACCGCTTTAAATATTGAAAGCATATACTCTTTGTATGCTTTCCCTGTCGTTTTGGTTGAAAAGATTTCGTCTTTTTCAATAGGAGTTATATTTTTGATGCCTTTTTTTGTGATTCTTTTTTTCAACGGGGTTGAAAGATCAATCCCCGCAACCTGAAGGTTTTCCTTTTTTGCAATATTCAAAAGATCAAAATAATATTTCCACATCTTATCGGTATGTGTGTCCCATCCAAGTTTTCTTCTTAGGTTGGCCTCAATAATTTTATTGATTTTTTTTGAATGGCTGGCCTTTCCGGAATCAACAAAATTAAGCAGATAAGGTGTGTCATCCATGGAAAAGAATTCAAAACCGATGGAGGGTTTTAATCCTTTTTCAATCAGGCGGCGGATAACTTTTTCCTGGAATTTATGATGGGCAGGGTTGTTATGTTTTTCAGAAAGATAGATCACATCATAGGAGCAAATGTCCTTGATCATGGAATCAAAATCAATGGTTTGGCCTGTTTTAGCATAAATCAGTTTTCCGATTAGAGGGTCTTTTCTCATCATTGACTTGTTTACAGTTGCGCAGGATTGGATAAGGGATAAAGAACAAAAAATTAAAAAAAGAAAAAGCAGTCTATTCATTTAAGGCCTCCTGAGTCGCCACAGGTTGTTGGTTGAACCGGACATCCATGATTTTATTGACGGACCGGTTAAGTTCAGTAGTTAATTTAGCAGTATATTTTTTTTGGTGCATTAGCTTTCCTGTGTTTTTGGCCCCCTTTATTTCATGCCTGTTGCCAAACACCTTTTTGTGCTGTCTTTCAAACATGGACTGAAAATTTTTTATGAGTATAAACTTTTTTAAGACTTTATCAAACCTTATGGTTTTTTAAAATAGAGAACCAGGCTTTTTCCAAGGACCGGGTTCAGCAATTTATCTATGAATGAGGTAAGTTTTGGCTTTTTCATTAAATCCCATACAAGCAGCCTGTGATAAAGATTCACAAGTTTTGAGTCGGTCCTGTTGGGCCCTGCAAAGCATTTGAGCCACCAGAACGGGGCATGGATGCTATGGGCATGATGGGAAGAAAAAAACTTCACGCCGGAAGATTCCAGTGCCTTGATCAGAAAAGTTTTTTTATAGATCCTGACATGTCCCATATTGGCATTAAAATATTCATCCGACAGGCACCAGCATATTTTTTCCGGCCAGAATCTTGGCACACTGACAGCAAGGAATTTCCCGGGTTTTAAAATCCTGACAAGTTCGGACATGGCCCTTGCATGATCCGGGATATGCTCCAGAACTTCCGAGCAGATAACAATATCAAAGCTGTTGTCGCAAAAGGGCAGGTTTGTCACATCCATTAAGGAAAGATCAACGCTTTTGCAGCAAAGATCATCAAATGTCTGGTGAAAGTTTATTTTTTTTCTTGTTTCAACAAGATTCTGAAAACCAAAATCCCCTCCAACGCAGATCGTGCTGTTTTGCCGGCATGCTTCTATCAAGTGCCGGCCTTCACCGCATCCGATGTCAAGTATCCTGTCGCCAGGGTAAATGTCGAGTCTGTTAAAATCAATGGTAATCATTAATAATCTCTTTATAGGCCCTTGCAGTTCTTATGGCGGTTTTCTCCCAGGTAAATTCTTTTAACACCCGTTCATATCCTTTTTGAGCAAGCATTTCTCTTTGGGAAGGATCATCCAGAAGTTCTAAAATGGCATTTTCCAAAGCCTTTGCATCTCCGGGCGGTACAAGTTTTGCCGCATCCCCGGCCACCTCCGGCAATGCCCCGCCTGTGGTGCATATCACCGGGAGCCGGCAGGCCATGGCCTCCCCGACCGGAAGTCCGAAACCTTCATATAAAGACGGCACAACCGCAAGGCTTGCCCTGGCATACTCCTTTACAAACATTTCATTGTCAATGCGGCCGGTAAATTTAATGTATTGTCCAAGCTTAAGTCTCCTGACCAGGGTTTCAATGCCGCCGTTTTTTTTAGGGGTGCCGATAACAACCAGCTTGACCGGCCTTGTTTTCAGGATTCCCTTTATCGCAAAAAGAAGATGATAGAGCCCTTTTAAGGGTGTGTCAGCACTGTTTGTCACAATAATCCGGCCGGGCTGTTTTTTAATAGTGTCAACAGGGTAAAAATTGTTCGTATCAATACCAATGGGAATGGTTTTAAACTTTGATTCAGGAATGCTAAATTCCCTTGCAATATCTTTTTGAGAGCTTTTGGAAACCGTGATAATCAAGGGCAGTTTTTTTGCCACTCTTTTTTGCATATTGATAAACGAATACCAGCGAAGGGCTTTGATTTTTTTTAGAAAAGATCTTGTGCTTTGAACCGCAAGTCTTCTGTCCACTGTCATGGGGTGATGAATGGTTGCGGTTACCGGCATCCTTTTTGCCAGAGACAAAATCCCGTAGGACAGGCTCTGGTTGTCATGGATGATATCATAGTGCTTTTTTGTTTCTTTAAGGTGTTTTTTTACCCGCATTCCAAATGTCATGGGCTCAGGATAACCCATGGTGGAGACATCCAGCCATTCAATCAGGTTTATGGTATCCATAAGTTCATCAAGACCCGGGGTCCTGAAAAGATTATCAGGATTATAAAGATCCAGTGTTTTAAGCATGGTGAGGGTCACATTGTTCTTTGACCTGTTATTTAAGAGGGGATCAGGCGGGCCTGCAATGACTTCTACCTCATGCCCGAGGTCTGAAAGGGCATGGCTCAAGTGCCGGATATACACTCCCTGTCCACCGCAGTGGGGATTACTCCGATAGCTTATAAGACATATTTTCAATGATGAGTTCATAAGAGTATCTGGTGCGCCCGGCTGGAATCGAACCAGCGATCTTCAGCTTCGGAGGCTGACGCCTTATCCCCTGGGCTACGAGCGCGAAAATCATATAATACTTAAACTCCGGCTAATGTTCAAGATCATTTTTTATTTTTTCCCTGGCTTCTCCTGCAACATAGAGCGAGCCTGCAATACAGACCGCATCCCCGGGGCTTGAAGTATCAATGGCGTGGGCAACCGCTTCTTTTACGTCTTCAATGATAGTAACCGGGTTCTGGGTAAATTTTTGGGCTGCTTTTTTCAATATGGCAGGTTCAAGGCTCCTGTTAATTTTAGCCTTTGTGATAATAATATTCCCGGCACAGGGCACAAGGCTTTTAAGCATTTTCTCATAAGGCTTGTCATCAAGTATGCCAAGAACCAGTGTAAGCTTTCTTTCTTTCAAAGTTGATGATAAATATTTGCCAAGAACCTTTGCCGCGTGAAGGTTGTGAGCACCATCAAGGATTACCAGGGGTTTTTCCATGACATGTTCAAGCCGGCCCGGCCATCTGGCAAGTTTAAGCCCCTGTCTTACAAGTGTTTCGTTTAAGTCATATCTTTTGTCTGTTTTTTTAAATTTTAGGAAAACAAGTTCCAGGGCGGCAAGCGCAAGGCTTAAATTTTCTTTTTGATGCTCTCCGGGCAGGGGTTTTATAAGATGATAAAATTTTTTTTTTAATCCATTATAAGTATATCTGTCCCGGCCTGGATTTTTTCTCATGGAAAAATTTTTTTTATAAATAAAAAGATCGGAAGAATTTTTTTTTGCAATCTGTTTTAAGACTTCAAGGCCGGGTGGCTGGGATACCCCTGTGACAACAGGAGTGTTTTGCTTGATAATGCCGCCTTTTTCCTTTGCAAGGTCTTTAATGGTATTTCCAAGGTAATCCGTATGTTCAATGGACAGGTTGGTAATCACGCTTACCACGGGTTTTATGATATTTGTGGCATCAAATCTTCCGCCCATGCCTGTCTCAATAACCGCCCAGTCAACATTTTCATTTGCAAAATAATAAAACCCCATGGCGGTTGCGATTTCAAAAAATGTGGCTTTCCTTTTACCGGTATCAACGGCATGAACCGCTTCATAGGCTTCAACAACCCCGTTGTCTGAAATCTGCTTGCCGTTAATTGTCATCCTCTCGTTGAACCTGACAAGATGGGGTGAAGTATAAACTCCTGTTTTAAACCCGGCTTTTTGTAATATTGATGCAATATATGTTGCGGTTGACCCCTTGCCATTAGTGCCTGCGACATGAATTACGGGATAGTTTTTTTGAGGGTTGTTTAAAAGCTTTAAAATATTTGCTATTGTATCAAGCTCAAGCTTGATGCCGAAACGGCCAAGCTTGTAGATTTTATCAAGGCATTCTCGATAGACATTTTGGGAACGGGTTTGTTTTATCATTATTTTAAAAAATAAAAAACCCGGCATAAATTATTCAATAAATAATTTATGCCGGGCAAATTTTAATCGTTATCTTGGTCTTCTGCGTGATCTTGAGGCAGCAATCCTTTGTCTTCTCATTGCTTCTCTCATTTTACGCCGTCTATACTGACATGGTTTCTCAAAATGCTTTTTCACTTTAAGACGCTTGAAGAGGCCATCATTCTGGATCTTTTTCTTTAATATCCTTAACGCTCTTTCAACATCGTTATCAATAACCGTGACTGTAATTTCCTTCAAAAAACATCGCCCCTTTCATAGTGTATTTAAATACCGAGATATTTATATGTATGGCTTTCTAACAAACATAGCTCTTAAAAGCAAGGGGAAAATAAAGCCTTTCTACCTTAAATTTAAGGCGGAAAGGCTTTTAAAAGCGCAGTATAAACCAAAAAGGCCTTAGAGCTTGGAGATCAACTCTTTGGTTACTGATTGGAGATCTTTTTCACCTGCCAGTGTAATATATTTTATGGAATCGTCTTTTTCGGCCAGATCTTTGAAATAATAGGAAGAAGCAAGTGTGCCTGTTACCGTGTCATAATAAATGGAATGGCGTTTATCAATGGCTGTTTCATCCTGGTCATCATCACGTTTGGTCAATGCACCGCCGCAGACCCGGCATTTATCCCCATCAGGTTTAATGGCCTCAATAAAAATATTATTGGGGTGGTTGTTATCATTTTCGCAAAGGCGACGGCCCATGATCCTGTTTTTTGCAATCTCTCTGTCAAGAAGCATTTCAATAACATAATTAAGTTTAATACCTGCTTCTTCCAAGGATGCATGAAGTTTTTCAGCCTGGACTTTATTTCTTGGGAATCCATCCAGGAGCCACCCGTTTTTGCAGTCATCTTGTTTTATCCTGTCAAGAACCATGGGAATGGTGATTTCATCAGGAACCAGATCGCCCTTGTCGATATATTCTTTTGCTTTTTTTCCAAGCTCGGTTCCGCCCTTGATATTTTCACGGAAAATGGCTCCTGATTCAATGTGCGCAAAATTATATTTATCTTTCAGGATAGCGCCCTGGGTTCCCTTGCCACTCCCGTTTGGTCCAAAAAATAGAATGTTCATTCAAGACTCCTTAAATTTTAATAATGTATGTAAAGTCAGCACAACTTCCCTAAATATAAGAGTCGTTTTTATTTGTCAAGGTTAAGAAAAATCCTCTGGATAATTTGCCATAAGGTTAGCAAAAATCAAAGGACAGGTAACAGTTATGAAGTAATTTTATATTTTCTTAGCCTCCCTAATGAAGAAATGGCCATAGAACGTGTTCAATTACGAGTTTCCCAAGCTGGACATAATGTCCCTGTGGATATCATCAAAAGGAGCAATTGAAAAAGTCGCAGATTTAGATTTAAAGATTCCCGAATGGAAAGATGGCAAAATAGTCTTTATAGATGCTAAGAAAAAACTAAGTTCTTCTTGAGTATTGACAGGTTAAATAGTGTTCTGACACCAACTCAAAGTTGGAAATTAATCCTTGATTGCTCTTTGAAATAAACCGGACACAGGAATTTAAAAAGCTGGCCCGGTCATCCTTCGAGTTATCCATGCAGGAGATCAATCCATTGTATGTAATGAATTCATAATTCCGGATAGTATTTTTTTTAACGTTCAATTTCTGATAATTGAAAAATTGGTTTATAGTTTTTGAAATTTTCAGGGGGCCCTCCTTTTTTTGATGGTTTTAATGCATGGCTCTGGCAAAAAAATGCCATGAAATATTATCATATGCAGAAGCGACAATTTGGAGGAAAAATATTTTGGTGGATGCAAGATTATGTTGAGTTCCTATAAGTGAAAGTGTAATTTGCTCAATCGTCACAATTTCTACTGATCGACTCCTTCTCTTCCGATTACCGTCATCATGGTTCCTGTCATCTGTGCAATCAATTTCCGTTCTCCAGAATTTTCTGAATATGCTTCAGAAAGGCAAACGGAGACAGTTTTTCCTGCTTTCAGCACTCTTCCAGTAAAAATAAAACTATCGCCTTTCGCAGGTGCCAGAAGATTGATCTTATACTCTATGGAGAGCACCGCTGCTTCTTTGGGCATGAGTGAGAATGCTGCATACCCACAGGCGCTGTCCAATGCAGTAGATACTATTCCAGCATGCAGAAATCCGTGTTGTTGAGTATATGCTTCGTTGTAAGGCATACGAAGTTCAATTCTGCCAGGCTCAATTTTTTCCAATGTTATTCCGAGTGTCTCCATCGCTCGCTGCCGTGCGAAACTCTTTCTTACCTTCTCTTCAAATTGTTCATCTTGGGCAACAAAATTAGATGTCATTAGATTCTTCAAACTCCCTGTTTTCGTTTATTGTATAATGACTTTTTTAACAGATACCAAAAAAATAGTCACCGAGAATTGCTGACTTATCTCGGCTTGCATTCATTATGAGGTTATAATAGAAGTATAATCATAATTTTTTCAATTCGTCGCAAAGGATCAATAATGAACTACATATCCACAGACCTACCAGCAAATGTCGCCCTCCGATTAAAAAGGGTTCTATTATCTGCTATTAGTAATGCACTTAAAAAACTTTTGGAAAACAAACATCTTTATCAGTCTATAGATATTGGCTTTTATGAAGAAATGAAAAAACAAATCAATTCACCTTATTTGGGCAATATTCGAACAACCTTTGAGAAAGATTGCTTATGGAATGAATAGCACCCCCAACACTCTCCAATAGATTTAAGCAAACAACTTTCAGAAATGATGTTCAAAAAAGAATGATCAGCGTCAGCTATAGTACCCACCCGTAAATAAATATTTGTCGTTGATCAATTGATTTTATTATGTTTTAGATGCCTTAGAAGTTCTTGTTCGATAAGAGTAATAAAACACATCTAATTTAGTCCCATTCCAATGACAAGTCCAACGGCAATACCAAGTCCGATAAAGATGGAGCCAACAACAATTCCAACAGCGGTATTGTTTTCGGATAACTGTTTTGATGTGTCAAACGGGGTCACTCGATCAAACAGTTTAAACCCTAAAAGCATAAAAATCAGTGTAAGAATCACTCCAAAAACTGCATATACAAAATTTGCCATAATTATTCCGAGTTCCATTATTTTAATACCCCTTTTACCTTGTTTATTTTATTCACGTATCCAATGGTTTCTTTACTATGTTTGCCTGTTACCTTAACAAGTGTTTTTTCAATAGATGACCAATGGTTTGGGTTCATATCAGTTTTTTCTGCAATTTTTTGAGCTTTAATGATATTTCCTTTACCTGCATTGTAGGCTCCAAACATGAAAGCAAGTTTATCCATAAAAGGCCTTTTAGCCTTCCACAATTTCCATATTGACCTGTCATAATAAATACCCGCTGCAATATTCCATTTGGGTTGAAGGGAAGAACCTTTTATTGAAGCGTTTTTATACTTAATTTCTTCAAATGTTTTTGGCATTATCTGCATGATTCCTTTTGCTCCAACATGTGATTTTGCATCGGAATTCAGGTTGGATTCTGCAATAGCCTGTGATTTAAAATATCGCCAGTCAAATCCGGGCCCAAAAAAATGTTTGGTGTATTTCTTAAAATAACCATCATACTTGGTAACCCTGTTGTATCGCTCAAATCCATACAAAGGAAATGGGTAGCACAAAAACAATACGAAGATGGTTATGATTAGCTTTGAAAAAAAAATCATAGCAGATAGTACCATATAAAATAAGGATACAAAAGGTATCAGTTAAAGGTAATCAAGATTAATTATCCTAATGGAAACTGCCATAAGGTGCTCGGATTATCAATAACACCAGATCAAATCTTAATGATCATGTTGGCGTTTACTTCTGTCAAAAGTCTTTGTGCTGGAGTTAAGACAAATTCTCCTTGTCCGAAGTATTCAGCAGGAGAATTTGTATAAACTGATATGGTTGGCACTTGTCAATAGAGAATAATAATCCCCCGTCTCTTTTTTTTAACCACTAAAATTCAAGAAGATCTTACTCTTTTTAGATTTTATTGACAGGGACGGTATCATCGAGTAACGACGGTTGATCAGTCTGATATACGCGGATTGGTTACCGCATGAATTGGCTTTGTCGTGGAGCTGCCCTTATCTACAATCGGGAG
>JAADHV010000121.1:12652-41147 GCA_013151635.1 Deltaproteobacteria bacterium
TTGAACTGGGGTTCTCCAACCGTGACGGCGCCCCTGCAATAAAATCAAAAACTTATGTGGTTTTTTTCTATTTATCTCCTATTGGTTCCCAGCCAATTTGATGCTCATGGAGAAGCTGGCATAATTGCTGGCTTCTCTGGTTATTATTTAAGCTTTCCTGCCCATGCCTTATAAAACCCACAAGTGAGTTTGCAGATATATATGGAAAAAAATTTGAAAAAAAAATAGAAATTGTCCGGAAGCGCAATCTGAGTAAAAGTCGATTTTTTGAACGAATTGAACAGGAAATTATTGTAGAAAATTTGCAACTGATTTCAGAGTCACTTGATTTGATCAACAAGCGTTTTTCAAATATTAATCTGCCGGATGACTTCGTTTTGGATGAAAGAGGGGTAAATCGTCCTTGATGCGACTACAGGTCGTTGGCGAGTTGCTAAAAAAAATTGATAAAAAAAATAGCACATTTTTAAAAGGGTATAGTGAAATCAATTGGGATATTATTTTTTCGTTACAATCAGTAAGGTTACATACGGAGTGACATTGAAAACCAACCAGAAAATCTTGAACAGTCCAAGAAAAGAATAGATGAACACGTTTATTGTTTCGTGGGATATGTGGAATAATTTTCCATGAATATCGTATATTAAATCTGGAACCAATACACACAATGCAAAGCTGGAAACTAAAAGGATACCGTCTATAAATAGTACACCACATAAAAACTTTTTAGCTTTTGAATATCCATGATGCCCTCTCCTTTTAAATTTTGTATCCTAAATAGAATTGTAAATAATATGAAAATATTATTCAACAAATTGTGAATTTAATTGCACTCAAGTATTATTATCCTACTTCACTAAACCTTCAAATATCAAGAATAACAATTATAAGCTTGAACATTTTGGATAAAAAATTATTTGCGGCTAAAATTGATATCCTTTTATTAAACATTTTTTTAAGAGTTGGCGCAATGTATTCCTTATGAAATCATAAGATACTGGCCCGCATATTTGAGTTAACTTGTTTTTCATCATCTATAATGTTTTTTGCAAGAAATATGCACACGACTTTATGAAGCCAGGAGTTTCCAGTTCAGGTCATTGCAAGGCAAGCCTGACCTGAACTGGTATCAACTGAAATTTTTGATCAAAATCCCCACCTTTATGGTAAATCTCCAGAAAATCCTTTAAAAATCAAAGTAAATAATTTTTGAATAGTCCTTGAATGTCAGAATGGATATTGTTATTAATGTGGCAGAAAAATCAAGAGAATTTTAAAGATTATACGCCACAGATATATTTATGGCAGGGGGGGAGTATGACTGAATTAATTGATGTCAGGGCAAGAGAGATACTTGACTCCAGGGGAAATCCAACTATTGAAGTTGATGTTGTGCTGGCCTGCGGTGCAAAGGGCAGGGCAGCGGTTCCATCCGGTGCCTCAACCGGCACAAGGGAGGCCCTGGAACTAAGGGATAATTTAGAGAACCGTTTTTCAGGCAAAGGCGTTTTAAATGCAGTTGCAAATGTCAATGATGTGATTGCACCCGAGATCATTGGATACGATGCCATGGACCAGGCAGGGCTTGATGTGACCATGATAGATATTGACGGTACTGAAAACAAGTCAAGACTTGGCGCCAATGCTATCTTAGGCGTATCAATGGCAGCGGCAAGGGCGGCGGCAAAAGCATGTGAAATTCCTCTTTTCAGGCATCTGGGTGGTATTAACGCCAGGGTGCTGCCTGTTCCAATGATGAATGTAATCAATGGCGGGGCTCATGCTCCAAACAACCTGGATATCCAGGAATTCATGATCCTTCCTTTTGGTGCATCCTGCATTACCGAGGCTGTCCGTATGGGGGCCGAGACCTTTCATAATCTTGCAAAGATATTAAAGGCAGAAGGGCTTTCCACGGCAGTCGGGGATGAAGGCGGGTTTGCCCCTGATCTTAAATCCAATGAAGAAGCTCTGGAATATATTATAAATGCTATTGAAGCTGCCGGGTACAGGCCGGGTAAAGATATCGGTATTGCACTTGATGCTGCGGCTTCGGAATTCTACAAGGATGGTAAATATCTCTTCCGGTCAGAAGCAAAAGAACTCTCAGCCATGGATCTGATTGATTATTATGAAAAACTAATTGACAAATACCCATTATATTCCATTGAGGACGGCCTTGCTGAAGGTGACTGGGACTCATGGGAAACCATGACACAGCGGCTTGGAAATTCAGTACAGATTGTTGGTGATGATATTTTTGTCACTAACCCTGATATTTTTAAAAGGGGAATTGAAAAGGGGATTGGCAATTCGATCCTGATTAAACTCAACCAGATCGGGACTGTTACAGAAACCCTTGATACTATTCAGATGGCAAAAGAATCAGGCTATACAACCGTTGTTTCCCATCGGTCAGGAGAAACAGAAGATGCTTTTATAGCGGACCTTGCCGTGGGTGTGAATTCAGGGCAGATCAAAACAGGGTCCATGTCCAGGAGTGACAGGGTGGCCAAATATAACCAGTTAATGAGGATCGAAGAAAAACTGGGAGATAGTGCATTATTTCCTGAAGACCTTTTTGTTTAATTCATGATAAAAAAAAAATTTCCAGTCTTTTTATTTGCTTTTTTCATACTGTTGCCGGGTGTGGGTGAGGCCTTTATCCCCCAAGCTCCCCACCTTTTATACCTTGTCATGGAAAAGATCAGGCAGCCTGCCGGCATTGAAGCCTTCCAGACTAAAAAGATCCTGAATTACAAAGATCCGGGAAAAGGCTTCAATAAACTGGAAGAAAAACTGTATTTTTTATACCCCGGCCGGTTCAGATGTGAAATTACATCAGAAACCCTGACAAGTTTCAGTGTTGAGTCAGATCATGAATTTGTCAAAGTCATGGATGGGATTATAGTTTCCCATGAGAAATCGCCGGTTGACCTTTATACGGACATACTTCTTTACCGCGATCATGAAAGCCTCCTGAACAGGCTTGCTGAAGAAGGTATAGATACAACAGAAGTATCCCTTCAAAGATACAATGATATTATTTGCTATGTCATCGGCAGACCCCTTGAAAAAGGAAAACCTTTTGCAGGGCTCTGGATCGAAAAAGATACATTTTTGCCGATGAAATATATGGTTGAAAAAAACGGCTATATGGTTGAGATTTTTTATCATAACTGGCGCAGGGTCAGTAAAACCTGGTATCCGATGCAGGTTGTGATTTTTCTGGACAATCAATTGTCTGTAATGGTTGATGTGAAAAGTTTTGATTTAAAATCCGGGTTTTTGCCGTCCTTGTTTGATATTGATCATATTAAGAAGTTATACCCTGAAAACAACCCTGGTTTTCAGGATGAAAATTCAAAACAGGTTGATGAACTTGACAAACGCATAGAAGATTTTAATAAATTATATAAATAACTTTAAACAAGAGAGGAACAATGGCTAAAAACACCAAGTATATTTTTGTTACCGGGGGCGTATTGTCATCTTTAGGAAAAGGGCTTGCGTCAGCAGCCATAGGAATGCTTCTTGAAAGCCGCGGCCTTACGGTTACAATACAAAAACTTGATCCTTATATAAATGTTGACCCGGGGACGATGAACCCGTTTCAACATGGTGAAGTGTTTGTAACTGATGACGGGACGGAAACAGATCTTGATTTGGGCCATTATGAAAGATTCACCCATGCAAAGCTTGGTAAAAATAATAATTTTACCACGGGTAAAATTTATGACCAGGTGATCACCAAAGAGCGCAGAGGTGAATATCTTGGGGGTACGGTACAGGTCATTCCCCATATTACCGATGAAATAAAACAGAGCATCTGTCTTGTATCTGATGATGTGGATGTCGTGATTGTTGAAATCGGCGGCACCATTGGTGATATTGAATCCCTGCCTTTCCTGGAAGCCATACGGCAGTTTAAAAATGATGCCGGGGCCTCCAATGTGATTTATATCCATTTGACCCTTGTCCCCTATATCAAAACTGCTTGTGAAGTAAAGACAAAGCCTACCCAGCACAGTGTAAAAGAGCTTCGAAGTATCGGCATCCAGCCGGACATACTTCTTTGCAGGACCGAGAGCTATCTGTCCCAGGAGATAAAAGCAAAAATCGCACTCTTTTGTAATGTGGGTGCAGACGATGTTTTTACTGCCAAAGATGTGGGCTGCATCTATGAAGTCCCCCTGGTCTACAATAAGGAAGGACTTGGCGACAAGATATTAAAAAAGCTGAACATCTGGGCAAGAGCACCAAGGCTGGATGAATGGGAAGAAATGGTTGAAAGGTTGAAAAATCCAAGATTTTCAGTGAACATCGCCATTGTGGGCAAATATGTTGACCTGACCGAAAGTTATAAGAGCCTTAATGAAGCTCTTTCCCACGGCGGCATATCCAATGATGCCAGGGTCAACCTTCAATATGTCGATTCAACAGCCCTGACAGAAGATAATGTTGTGGAAACCCTGTCCAAAAGTGACGGTGTCCTTGTTCCCGGCGGGTTTGGCTCAAGGGGTATTGAAGGAAAGATTATTGCAGCAAAATATGCAAGAGAGCATAAAGTGCCTTATTTCGGGATTTGCCTTGGCATGCACATGGCCGTGATTGAGATTGCAAGAAACCTTCTTAAACTTGAAGAGGCCAATGGCCAGGAATTTGATCCATATACACCTTATCCCGTGATTTATCTTATGAAAGAATGGTATGACGAGCAAACCCATAAGATTGAAAAAAGAGATAAGGATTCGGATAAAGGCGGGACCATGCGCCTTGGTGCGTACCCTTGTAAACTTGTTCCTGATACCTTTGCCATGAAAGCCTATAAACAAGAAGAAATTTCAGAACGTCACAGGCACAGGTTTGAATTTAACAATGAGTATAAAGAAAAACTTGTGGAGGATGCAGGACTTATTATCAGCGGTACTTCACCGGATCACGAGCTTGTTGAAATCATAGAACTTAAAGATCATCCGTGGTATCTCGGATGCCAGTTTCACCCGGAATTCAAATCCAAACCCGGCAATCCCCATCCTTTGTTCAGGGAATTTATTAAAGCATCCATGAAAAATGCTAAAAAGTAAACCATGACAAGAAGAGTAAAAATTTTTGTTTTTGCTCTTCTTGTTTTTATTTTTTCCTGCCCGGTTTTAAGCGCAAAAGAAAAAAAGGCAAATGAAGATGATCGCTTCGCATCTTTGATTGAAACCATTAAACCTTCGATTGTTGCAGTGGGGACCTACTATTTTAATGATATTCCCAAAGCAAGCTACCTTGGCACAGGTTTTATCATCAAGGGCGGCAAAAAGCTTGTGACAAATTTTCATGTCATCTCAGGCCTTATAGAAAAAAAAAGACTTTCATACTTAAGAATATTCCATAAAAACCTGCCGGAAAAAGGTGTCAAGGTAAAAATCATTGCCAAGGATGAATTTCATGATCTTGCTGTCCTGTCACATGAAGGTGATATCCTGCCGGCACTGAAAATTGGTGATTCATCAAATGTAAGGGAAGGATACCGGGTCGTCTTTACTGGATATCCCATCGGCTTTATCCTGGGGTTGAACCCCACCACCCATACGGGCATTATTTCAAGCATAGCCCCTTTGATCAGGCCAAGCCCCAGTGCGAGAATCATCAACGGGGAACTGATCCGGCATTTAAGCAAACCCTATGATATTTTCCAGATTGATGCCACAGCCTATCCTGGTAACAGTGGCAGCCCTGTGTGCCGGATAAGCACAGGCGAGGTAATCGGTGTTATAAACAAGGTGTTTGTAAAAGGCAGAAAAGAGCATGCCCTGACAGAGCCTACGGGAATTACCTATGCCATACCTTCAAATTTTATCAAGGCTTTGGAGAAATCACTTCAATGAACCGCCAATCGTACCAATGCCATCAGCTTTTTAAGGTTTGCCGACCTGATTGTTGTATTGCTCAACAAGTTTCTCATAAGCTGCGCTTTTTTCCTGGTATTGTTTAATTGCAATATTCAATTGAGCGGCAAGCAGGTTATATTTTTTTTCACCAACAGTTTTTTTTTGTTCCATAAGATCCGCCCTTTTTTTCACCAGGGCTGCATATTCATTATCCAGGTCGTCTTTTTTTATTACAAGAAATTCAGGCGTGATCTTGCTTTTGGTTTTAGCCGGCTTTTTTTTTGACGGACCTTGAATGCTTTTATAAATACTTAAATTTGATCTCAGGTTTTCAGGGACTTCCAGAATATTGTCTGTGTAATGTTTGATGCCGTTTTTATCAACATAATGGTAATACTCTGCAAAAGCAAAAACAGCAGACGATAAATAAAAAAAACAGGCAATAAAAGCATATGCTGGTTTCATTTTTTCCCCTTCCCCAGGTTTGCGGTTACAAAGAAAATTTTACCTTTATGATATCTGCCGGACAACCTCGGCCTCGGAACTATCTTCATGGATAGTTTCAGAGATCACTTTATTTGTAATATCATCTATATAGGACTTAAGGGTCTTGTTAAGCTCTTCAAATTCGGGCCAAAGGGTTTCATCGACAAAAGTTTTCGAAACCTTTGCCATGACAGTTGTATATCTTTGCCGGTAATAACGATATGGCCTTATATCATATCGTCGAAGAAGCGAAACAAACAGTTTTCTCGACCACATGTTCGACATGGTAAATTTATATTCAACAGGCGGATCAGTTTCCTGTATTTTTTTTAATCGTTCTTTTATCCTTTGAAGAGCATTAAAAGCCGCCCCTTTCTCGCCTTCTGTGGTTGCACCTGCAAAAAGAGCTTCAATCAGTTTGAGTTTTTCAATTAATTTTGCTTCATTCATTTTATACCTTTCCCAAGTCAGATTTTTTAATAGAATTGTATAGAACAAAATATTTATAAATACAACCATATTAGGTTCTGCAGAAGAAGTGAAACACTATATCAATTTAACCATAAAGAAACATGGGAGAGGTTAATCAGGGTTTTAAAAAACCGATTGCTAAAGAACAAGATAAAAATATATAATACCAATTATGGGTGATAAAAAAAAGATCAAACAAAAAAGCGTAAGACAGGTCCTTTTAATGGGTGTTTTCTGGCGCATCCTTTTTATCGAAGCGGTTTTACTTGTGTATTCTTTAGGATACCGGTGGCTGACACAAGATGCAACTTCCTTGGAGCTTTTCTGGTACAGCATCAGGATTACTATGCTTGTGATAATAATTATTGCCTTTATGATGGTGACCTTGAAAAAGTTTCTTGCAAAAAAAATTATTGCACCATTAGAAGCCATAGCATCGGCAAATAAAAAAATGCAGGAGGATGTCTCCATTGCCGGACATATTGAACTTGAAGAAGATCCCCCCTACGAGATAGAAACCATTTTAAGCTCAAGGTTAAAGATGCTTAAGACCATCTTTGATATTTCAGAAGAGCGGTTAAAGTACTCCAGGGCACTTGATGATGAGTTGGAAAAAGGCAAAAAAATTCAAAAGGATTTTTTACCCCGCTATCTGCCTGAAATTAAAAATTGTAATATTTCATCATATTTTTGCTCTGCCCTGCAATTGTCAGGTGATTTTTATGATATGTTTGAATTGCCAGGTAACCTTGCCGGCTTTGTTATCGGCGATGTCAGCGGTAAAGGGGTGGGCTCGGCCCTTTTCATGGCATTGGTCCGAAGTCTTTTGCGTATTTTTTCAGGAGCATTCAGCACTGAACATTGTCCTGGCAGTTCAGCAGACGTTAAAGAGGACGTAATCCCGGAACATGCTTTGAAAGCAGTTTCCCTGACCAACGAATATATTGCCAGAGAGCATTGTGAAGAGGGAATGTTTGTGACATTGTTCTTTGGTGTTATCGATACTTTAACCGGCAGGGTGTTTTATATCAACGGCGGGCATGAACCTGTTATGGTTATCGGGAAAAACGGGATAAAAGACACACTTAAAACAGGCGGGCCTGCCCTGGGGCCGATCCAGGGGGCAGCATATAAAATTGGGACCACCAGGCTTGAAACAGGCGATATCCTTTTTGGTTATACAGACGGGGTAACAGAAGCACGGTCTGAAACAAAAGATTTTTATACGCGGGCAAGATTGGAAAATTTGATAAATAAAGGCTTTGACGGCCCTGTAGATCTTTTTATAGAGATGATTAAAAAAGATCTGTTTGCATTTACAGCAAATGCACCCCAGAGTGATGATATTACAATGCTTGCATTAATGTGGCATCCATGATCACACATAAAATACCGGCTTTCTTTTAAAACAGAATCAACCCTGCCGGGAATCGCTGATAATACAGCATATGACCAGGGTCAGCTTTTTAGCATATGGAATATGTAAAAATTCATTGGGTCCATGGGCATTTGATTGAGGGCCCAAAACCCCTGTAATAAGAAATTTTGCCTGGGGGAATTTATCGGCGAGCAATGTCATGAACGGGATGGAACCCCCTTCACCGACATAGCATGGGGTGTTGCCAAAGCACATGGAAGCAGCCTTATTAATTTTTGTTTCAAGGCCATCATCTATTTCGGGCATATCCCATCCCTTTGCATGTTTTAATAATTTGAATTTTACCCTTGCCCCATAGGGCGGGTCATTTTCCAGTATGGTTTTTAGCGTTTCGGCAGCCACAACAGTTTCAACATTTGGCGGGGTCCTAAAGGACAGCATGAGTTTTGTGGATTCCCGAATGGCATTTGCTGACTTGTCAACAGGAGGCATCCCCTGGACACCAATATAGGACAATGTCGGTTTCCATGTGCTGTTTACCAGAAGTTCCACAGGGTCGTGACTCATGGTGACGGCACCGTCCACCAGGGGAATGGCGGATGCTATGGTTTTATCAAGTATTTGAGCTGCCATATTGATCTGTTCAAGCCTTTTTTCTGGAATCCGGCCCTGGAGTTCGTCCACCGGCAGTTCACCTGTTTTTGAATCTTCAACACGGTCCAGCACCTGCCTTAAAATCCTGAAGCTTGATGCAACAATGCCTGACGTGCCGGAATGAATACTCTGGGTTAAGATACATGCTTCAAGCTCACCGACAATAGCTCCTCTTAAGGAGGTTGTAATCCACAACCTGTCATAGTCGCCACAACCCGAATCAAGGCAGATAATAAGATTGGGTGTCCCGATATTCTGTTCATACTTTTCAAGATAGTATTCCAGGTCAAAACTGCCGCTTTCTTCACATGTCTCTATAAGGATGACACATCTTCCATGGGGGATCTTCAGAGCTTGAAGAGCCTTGATTGCCGTAACGGCCGTAAACAGGCAATAGCCGTCGTCAGCACTTCCCCTGCCGTAAAGTTTGTTGTTTTCAATAACAGGGCTGAAAGGTCCCTTGTTTTTATCCCATCCTTTGGCAGGGGGCTGCTTGTCAAGGTGGCCGTATAGAAGAATGGTATCTTTATTATCAGGGGAGGTGGCATCAATTTCAATTAAGAGTATGGGGGTCCTGCCTTTATCTGCAATTATCTGTATGCTTGAATTTTCAAGTTCCATGTCCTGGCAAAATGTTTTTGCAAGGTTCAGGGCATCCCTTAAATATCCTGTTTCTTGCCAGTCCCTGGCAAAAAAAGGTGAAACAGCGGGGATCGAGACATATTCCATTAAAGCTGGTATAGCGGATTCATCCCAGTTTTTTTCAATAAATTGGGTTATTGAATTGATATTCACTTTAATACCCTTTATATAAAGATTAATTATTGCACTAATTGCCACGGGCAGACCTGGTATTTCACCAGAGTTTGCCCACAACAAAACATGAAAGTCCTGATTTGGATTGCAAAGACTTTCATATAAAATAAAATAGAATTTACAAAAAAACAGGGCGGGTTACAAGCAAATATATGCTGTTTTTATTAAAATCAGGATTGACCAAATGAGTACACCTGTTATCATTGAATACGAAAATATCAAACTTGAGGGTGTTTTGCATGAAAATTCTTTTCAAAAGGCTGTTGTTATTTCACATCCGCACCCGCTTTATGGCGGGAATATGGATAATCCCGTGGTGATGGCCATTTCCGAATCTTTTTTTGAAAAAGGATTTACAACCCTGAGATTTAACTTTCGGGGCGCCTGCAACAGCACTGGAATGTTTGACAATGGAAACGGGGAGCAGGATGATATCAGGGCTGCTATTTCTTATCTGGTTGAAAATAAATATAAACAAATCTGCCTTGCCGGATATTCTTTTGGTGCGAGAATGAATGCCATGGTGGTTTCAAAGGGTTGTAAAATCAAAGACCATATAATGGTATCACCACCGGCAGGATTCATGAGTTTTGATGATATTGAAAAAATGCCTTCCACTGGCCTTATTGTAACGGGTGCCAATGATGATATTGCCCCCGGTGCCCTGGTTCAAGAACATGTTAATCGATGGAAAATTGCTCCGGGGTTTGAAGTTATTGAAAATTGTGACCACTTTTATTCAGGCTGCCTGGATAAACTTAAGACAATACTGACAGAGTACCTGTCTTAAAAAAGATAGTGGGAATTATAATATGAACATTTTTATTTAAAGGTGTCAAATGGGCTCAGCTAAACAACATGATTTTGACTATATTGTAATAGGTTCTGGTTTTGGCGGAAGTGTATCTGCATTGAGACTTTCCCAGAAAGGCTACCGGGTGGGGGTTATAGAGAAGGGAAAAGAATGGAAAACCAAGGATTTTCCAAAGACCAACTGGAATATAAAAAAATATTTATGGCTTCCTGCCATCGGGTGTTACGGGTATCAGATGCTCACCTTGTTCAAGCATGTCATGATTGTCCATGGCAGTGGCGTCGGCGGTGGAAGCCTTGTCTATGCCAACCAGCTTCTTGTTCCCCCGGATGAGGTGTTTGAAAGCCGTGACTGGTGTATCGAGAATGCCCAAGAAACATTGATGCCCTATTATGAAACAGCTAAAATAATGCTGGGTGCAAATCTCAGCCCCCATGTGGGAAGGGCTGATACTCTGTTAAAGGAAGTCGGCATTGAAATGACGGGGAAAGATACTTTTCATAAAAATGATGTGGGGATTTTTTTTGGAGAACCTGATAAAACCGTCCCCGACCCTTATTTTAATGGCAAAGGACCGGACCGGACCGGATGTACTTTCTG
Source organism: Deltaproteobacteria bacterium (assembly GCA_013151635.1). Lineage (GTDB taxonomy): Bacteria > Desulfobacterota > Desulfobacteria > Desulfobacterales > Desulfobacteraceae > Desulfobacula. The sequence continues at coordinate 23,754 of JAADHV010000121.1, forward strand.
CGGTGCCTGTATGATCGGGTGTCCTGTCGGGGCAAAAAATACCCTGGATAAAAATTATCTTTATCTTGCAAAGGATTCAGGTGCAGAAATTATCCCTGAAACCTGTGTTACAGGTGTAAGAAAGGTGCATGGCGGTTATGAAGTTATTACAAAACCCAGTACCGGGTTTTTAAAAAAAGAAAAACGGTATAAGGCTAAAGGTGTTGTTTTCTCAGGCGGGGTACTGGGTACGGTAAAACTTTTAAACCAGTGCAAAGATAAAGGGTTGCTGCCCGATATTTCAGATGAACTTGGCAATTTTGTAAGAACTAATTCCGAGGCCCTTATCGGTGTTAAATCAAATGATAAAACAACCAATTGGAATGACCAGATAGCCATAACATCAGGGGTTCACCCCGATGACACCACCCATATTGAAATTGTAAGATATAACAAAGGATCAGACGCTCTTTTAAATCTTCTGACCATCATGTCTGGCGGCGGTGGGAAACTGCCAAGGGTGGTCATATTCCTTGGAAATATTATAAAACATCCCTTAAGATTTCTCCGGTTATTATGGCCTTTGGGAAAAGCTGCGTCCGTGTCTATTCTATTGGTGATGCAAACAGATAAAAATCACCTGCAACTGAAATACAGACCGAGATGGTGGCGGTTTGGCGGTAAATCAATTAATTCTGAAATACCAAAAGGGTTTAAAAGATCCCCGAGCTTTATCCCGGTTGCCAATAAAACAGCCAGGCTTCTGGCAAAGAAAATGGACGGGATTCCTTTGAGCTCATTTCCCGAGGTTGTTCTAAATACATCAACAACTGCACATATTTTAGGGGGCTGCTGCATGGGGGATTCGCCTGAAAACGGCGTTGTTTCAAGTAAGGGGGAATTGTTTAATTATCCCGGCCTCTATGTGGCAGACGGATCAGTTGTTTCAGCCAACCTTGGTGTGAACCCGAGCCTCACCATCACTGCTCTTTCAGAGCATATTATGTCACAGGTACCTGAGAAAGGGTGATGTCAGGGAAGATACAGTTTTTTTTTTCTGCTCACCCCTGCAATTCCTAAGATGCCGGAACCAAAAAGAAGTATTGCAGCGGGCTCCGGTACGGTGGAGGCATTTCTGTTGAATGACAAATTATCTATGACGAACATATCTGTTAAGCTGCCTGTAAACAAAACGGAATTGAAGTCACTTTCACCGATAATTCCGACAAAACCATTATAATATGTACTTCCAGACAGTATTCCGGGAATAATCGATTGATTCCCAGTTCCATCAAAATCACCGGTTATTCTTGTCCCGTTATTAATAGACACCACATCGAAACCAAAGGCTGAAACTTCCCATGGGAATTCCCAGGACAAAGTACTTGTACCTGTTACCTGACCAACATAGCTATTCCCATTTACAGTATTGGCGTTTGTGGAATTTCTCGTAGATTTAACACCTGAACTGAATATAATAGAATCTGCGCTACTGATGCTATATGCAAAGTCATCGGTGGTTAACACTCCAGTAGCGGCCGCTTCCCAGTTTACCCGGTCAGTATAAATCGTCACAGCAAAAACTTGGCTTTGGGCCAGGCCAAGCATCACTGCACTAAAAAATCCGAACCAGGCAAATACCTTCGCAATAAGAGTCTCTTTCACCAGCATCTTTTGAAACATCATTCTCCTTCTCCCCTTGATGACCACGCATAGTGGGTAAAATAATTAATTTATAAATTATTCAAGTTAAAATGCAATAATTGTACCATTCAGGGGATAAAGATACCATAGAAACTGAGATACGCAAAGACAAGGCCTGATGCAGTTTGTTAGTTTAAGGTTTGGCGGTATAAAGATGATTTAAAAACATATTGTTAATACTAATTGGGTAAAAATTTACATGAAATTAAGAAATTATAGTAAGGTTTTGTACAAAATTTTTCCTGATTTTTCTCGGACATTTGATTGGATACAGTATCGGCGGACAGATTTCATTTAGATACAGGTCGCTATGAGAGCTTAAATATATCTGTTTTAATTTTCATTGCAGGGGCTTAACCATGCATACACAATACATGGGCAGGACCAAAAATTAAAATAAGGTAAAATTGGTAAAAAAGTTTACAAAATAAGTTAAAATCAGGAGTTATGGTTTCGATAGTTATAAAAATTTGAAAATATTCCTTATAAAATTAAAATTTATGCTTGACAAATAATTGTGGATTTGGTTAGCCTTAATAAAAATAGAACAAGTGATGTTTCGTCTGGTATCTGTTTTTTAAAATCTTAAGTTGAGTCCGTCTATTTTTTTAAGTGTTATAAATTATTAAACTGCTGTATTTTAAGGAGGGAATCATGCCAATTAAAGAAAATACTCTTATCCTTGACGGTTATACATTGACGATTGATGAATTGGTAAAAGCCGGGAATGATCTGTCTATAAAAGTTGAGATTGATGATAAAAACTGGCCCAAAATTCGTGATTGCAGAAAGCTTGTTGACAAATGGGCTAATGAGGAACGCTGCATATATGGTGTGAATACCAGTTGCGGCGGCCTGGTTGACCACCTTTTGCCCAAGGAAAGGGATAATGATTTCCAGAAAAACCTGGTCAGGAGCATCACTACCCAGGTCGGTAAACCCTTTGAAGACGAACTTGTCAGGACTTTCATGATTGCCAGGGCCAATTCTCTTTGCCGCGGTTATTCCGGAATCAAGGAAGTAAATTTAAAAATTTATTTGGACATGATCAACAAGCATGTTTTTCCGCTTATTCCAAGGAAGGGTTCCCTTGGCACCAGTGGTGACTTAGGGCCACTTGGCTGTATCGCAAGTGTCGCCTTTGGAGAATGGAAAGCAAGATATAATGGAAAGGTGATACCTGGCAAAGAAGCCATGGATGCGGCCGGAATAAAACTAATGCACCTGAATGCCAAGGAAGGACTGTCCCTTATCAATGGCACCTCGGGTATGGTTGGTCTTGCCAGTACCGTTATCGTCGAAGCCACCAATACATTGAAAAATTCTGATATCATAGCGGCTTTTGCCATTGAAACCCTCATGGGAAGAACCAATCCTTTTGATGTGAGAGTCCATGAACAAAAATATCACCCGGGCCAGTATGCTACTGCCATGAACTTAACCAAACTTCTGGCCGGCAGCAACCTTGCCATTGACGACCAGGAACTTTCCATGGAACTCCAGGCCGTACTTAAAAAACATGAAGGTATTTCAGTTGCTGATATCCCGGTTGAAGACGCTTACTCCATCAGGTGCACCCCCCAGTTTGTAGGCCCGACAAAAGAGGCTGTGCAGCACGCCCGCGAAGTTCTTTTACGGGAACTCAATTCCAGCAATGACAATCCATTGATATTTACGGAATGGGACACTTTTATTCATAATGGACATTTCCACGGCCAGCCCATTTCATTTGTAATGGATTGCCTGGGGATTTCCATGGTGAATTTAGGGGTTGTCAGTGACAGGAGAATCGACCGGTTCATGGATTCTTCCCACAGCACAGGCCTGCCACCCTTTTTGTGCAAAGAGGATACCGGGGTGCGCATGGGTCTTATGGGCGGCCAGTTCATGACAACATCTCTTGTGGCGGAGAACAGAACCCTTGCAGTTCCCGCCTCCATCCAGTCTATTCCATCAACAGAAGACTTTCAGGATATCGTAAGCTTTGGATTGATTGCCGGAAGAAAAGCAAGAAAGATTGTTGAAAATACCAACCACATTCTGTCTTTTGAGTTGCTTTGTGCTGCCCAGGCAGCAGACTTAAGGGGAGTTGACAAACTGAGCCCGGCAGGAAAGATCATGCACAAGGCAGTTCGTGAAACCTTGGAGTATATGGATTATGACAAGGTTTATATTGATGACTTGGAAGAGTTGAAAACAAGGATCGGATCAGGTGAATTTGTTGAAAAAATTGAAAAAGAGGTTGGTGAACTTTTGATCGTTCATGAAAAAGAATAATAAAACAACAGGGACGACACCATGACTAAAGAACAAGTTGGAATTGAAGAACTAATTGAAAAGAAGATAGCTGATGCATATAAGGAAAAGTTTCCTGTTTCCAGACAGCATCATGAAAAATTGATCAATTATATTCCAGGTGGTGCAACCAGAAGCTTAAGTTATTTTAAACCCTATCCCATTCATATTGATTATGGGCAGGGCGCCTGGGTTTTTACACATGAAGGGCATAAACTCCTTGATGTGACAAATGCCTATGGTGCCATTGTCCATGGCCACGGGGATCCGGATATTGTAAAAGCGGTTCAGGAAGGTATTGCAAGGGGTTCCCAGTATTCCACCCCTACGGACGGGCAATACAAGCTTGCAAAGCTTTTATGCGAAAGAATACCCGGGTTTGACAGGGTCAGGTTTGTAAATTCAGGAACCGAAGCTACTTTATTCGCCTTGAGAACCGCAAGGGCTTATACGGGAAAAGACAAAATTCTGAAAATGAGCGGCGGGTTTCACGGAACCCATGACTGTGTGGCTGCTTCCACAAAAAAGAACGTTATTACGGCAGGAATTCCCAAGGGCATGACCGAAGATATGCTGGAAGTCCCGTTTAATGATTTCGAGGCTTTTGAAAAAGCGGTTAAGGAAAATTCTGATGAACTTGCTGCTGTAATCATGGAGCCTTTCCTTGGAGCCGGCGGCGTTGTATTGCCAAAGCCCGGATATCTTGAGCATGCAAGAAAAGTGACTGCAAAAAATAATGTCCTGCTTATTTTTGATGAGATTTTTTCTTACAGGGTTAATACAGGCGGTTGCCAGAAGCTTTATGGCGTGACACCTGATCTTACAACCGTGGGAAAGGTCGTGGGCGGGGGGCTTCCCATTGGAGTGTTTGGCGGCAAAAAAGAAATTATGAATATCTTCTGCCATGAAAAAACCAGCAAGCCATTGTACCATTCCGGAACATTTAACGGATATGAAACAGTAATGCAGGCAGGATATGCAGCCTTGTCAAAATATGATGAAGCAAAAGTCGCATATATTAACAGCCTGGGCGATCAACTCCAGAACGGTCTTTTGAAAAGCTTTGAAAATAACGGATTGAATATCCAGTCCAACCAGATCGGGTCTTTGCTGAACATGCATTTTGTCAATGAACCCGTTACCACGGCAGAACAGGTGCTGGAATCGGAAGAACAGCTCCACACGCTGATGCACCTGTCATTGTTGAATAAAGGAATTTTCACAATTCCAAGGGGATTGTTTATCCTGTCCACTGCAATGACTAAAGATGAGATTGATCTTTTAACCGGTAAAATAGATGAAACTTTAAAAGAATTGTTGCCATTGATTGAAGAAAAATATAACCATTTACTCTTGTAACGGGTTTAATTTAAAAAAAATTTTAATGAGAGAAAATAAATGGTTCTGGATAAAATTGATAAGCAAATTTTAAACACGCTTCAGGAAAATGGAAAAATAACTAATTCCAAACTGTCTAAAATAGTCGGGATTTCAGCTCCTGCAACCCTTGAAAGGGTAAAGCGGCTGGAGCTTGCTGGGGTGATTTCTCATTTTACGGCAGTGCTTGATCCTGAAAAAATCGGGTTTTCAATTATGGCCATGGTCAATATCAGCTTAAGCTTGAGCAGTCTTTCTTCTGTAGTTGCCATAAAAGAAAAATTTACAGAGCTTGATGAAGTAATTGAGTGTTACCAGATTGCCGGTGCAAATGACTTTATTTTAAAGGTTATTGCAAAGGATATTAAAACCTACGGGGAGTTTATGAATAAAAAACTTACCCAGATTAAAGGCATCCAGATTATTAAATCTTCTTTTGTGATAGATAATGTTAAAGAAAAGAAGTTGTTTATGCTTGATCTGGATGAGGAGTACGGAGTGTAATAGTAATAAAAATTTTTTTCAACAGGAGAATTAAAAAATGGATAACAAAATAATCATCACCGCAGCCGTTACCGGATCTGTTCATATTCCAACCATGAGTGATTACCTTCCCATAACTCCTGACGAGATTGTGGAAGATGCGGTAAAAGCCCATGAAGCCGGTGCTGCCATAGCCCATATCCATGTAAGAAATCCTGAGAACGGATTGCCGGTATCAGACCCGGATCTTTTCGTGGAAGTCTGTTCAAAGATCAAGGCAAAATGTGATATGGTACTGCTTCCCACAACCGGCGGCGGCATGAATCAGACCACTGAAGAAAAATTGATCCCTATAAAAAAATTGCAGCCCGAGATGTGTTCCTTTGACCCGGCACCGTTTAATTTTGGTATTTTCCAGATTGCAGGCCGCTTTAAGGAATATAAATTTAAATGGGAAAAAGATTATCTTGAATTGTGCAAGAACGTGACCTTCCGGCCGACCTTTAATGATGACATGATTTATGGTAAAACCTTTCTTGAAATCGGTACAAAACCTGAATTTGAAATTTATGAACTGGGGCATGTTTCTTATGTTAAATGGCTTCTTGAGGAAAATTTGACAAAGTCACCTGTTCATCTCCAGTTTGTATTCGGCCCCATGGTGGGATGGATGGTACCATCGGTCAAACACCTGGTGCTGATTTATGATGAGGCAAAAGAAGTTCTTGGTAAAGAAAATTTTACCTGGTCGGTTGCGGCCGGGGGAAGGTTCCAGATACCCATCACAACGACTGCCATTGCAATGGGGGCACAAAATGTTAGAGTCGGGCTGGAAGATTCAATTTATGCCGGTAAAGGTATAATGGCAAAAGCAAGTGCGGATCAGGTGGGCATGATAAAAAGGGTGGCCAAAGAAATGAGCCTTGAGCCTGCAACATCCAATGAGGCAAGACAGATCCTTGGATTAAAAGGACTTGATAAAGTAAATTTCTAGATATATGAAGCATTTATTTGAAGAAAAATGTTGAAGAGGGAGAATCTGGTAAAAAAATATAATTAATTAAAACAAAGGAGGGCATCGTTGAATTATTCAGGTTACGCTTCAATTCATGCTCGGCATATTCCTGACAAGGTTTGCCTGATCGAACGTACTCCGGCAACGGGTGAAAGGCGGTCCATCACATGGCAGGAATTTAATGACGAGATAAATAGAACAGCGAATTTTCTGGCAAAGGAACTGGGGGTTAAGCATGGAGATTTTGTCATGCACCTTCAGAATAATTCCCTTGAATGGGTCGAGACATATTTTGCAATCATCCGGCTGGGTGCTGTTGTTGTTCCGTTGAATTTCAGGTTTGAAAGTTCTGATGTCCTTTATGCAGCCGAAGTATGCGACCCTGATGTATTTATCCTGGGTTCTGAATTCTTAGGGGTTGTCCAACCCATTCAAAAAGATCTTACTAGTGTTAAAAGTTATATATGCATAGGCGATGATGAGCCCGATGGCATGATCAATTTCAAAGACGTGCAGAATTATGAAGATACTTCAGATGCACTGGTTGAGGTTGAAAGGGATCATTCACTTGCAATGATGTTTACCTCGGGCACCACGGGGAAACCAAAACCGGTTTTACACACTCATTTTTCCTTGAACAATACGGCTATTGGCAACGGCATGACATATTTTGTTCAAAAAGATGATAATTACCTGATTTTTCTCCCGCTTTATCATTCAGGCACCATGTTCTTGTGGGCGCCTTTTTATGCCACAGGGGCAGCGGGAACCATTATAAAGGATTTCAGGGACCCCAAATGGATAATAGAGGCCATTGATGCTGAAAAATGTACGGACATGCTCTTTGTCGTTCCCATCGGGATTGCTATTTTAAACGCCATTGAAAAAGGCGAGTTAAACCTTTCCGACTTTGACTTGTCCTCATGGAAGCATATGGAAATAGGGGCCCAGCCGGTACCGTATGATATCATGAAGCTGCTTGTGGAAAAACTGCCGTGTTCAGTATCAAATATTTATGGCATCACAGAGGGCGGCGGCGGAGGGACCTTTAACCTTTACCCTGAAGATGTCCTGGAAAAACCGGGTTCCATAGGAAAACCCACCTTTGGTGTTGAAGCTAAAATCGTAGGACCAACAGGAGAAGAGCTTGCTGATGAATCAGTGGGTGAGCTTATATTCAGGACACCCAGAATGATGCGCGAATATTATTCAAATCCTGAGAAAACAAAAGAAACCCTAAAAAATGGTTGGCTTTACACTGGAGATTTACTAAAGAAAGATAAGGACGGGTACTTTTATATTGTTGATCGTATGAAAGATATGATCACAAGCGGCGGTGAAAATATATTCCCGGTTGAAATCGAAGATGCGCTCATGGATCACCCTGACATAGATGATATCGCATGTATCGGATACCCGGATGACAGGCTGGTGGAGATTGTTCTTGCAATTGTTCAACTAAAGGAGGGCAGGTTGTTGAGCGAAGAAGAAGTAATTGAATTTGCAAAATCAAAACTCTCCCTTTATAAAGTGCCGCGCAAGATTATTTTTGATCAGGTCCCCAGAAATCCCACAGGGAAACTGATGAAACCCCAGCTTCGGGAAAAATTTACCGGACGTAAGGAGGCGTTTAAAAAATTAGATTAAAAAATACCCTGTTAAACTTGACTTGTTACTGGACTATAGCCTACGTTACGTGACCACTGACTGCGATTGGCAGAGTTACAATTAGTTGGATTCCAAAAGTTGAAACAGGTGCAGGGCTTTTTTAAAACCGTGCACCATAAATTAATAAACTTAAATTTCAGGAAAGGAACTAAGTATGAAACTTCGAACATTATTGGTATTATTGCTTGTTTTATTGGTTGGATCATTTATGTTTACCGCCCCGGTATTTGCAAAGAAAAAACCCTCCCTTGATAAATGGAAACCGGATTTTAACCCCAAAGGCGCAAAATACAAATGTATTGTATCTAATGTATCAACTCCTGGTCTTGTGGGTGTGCTAGCAGGTTTTGAAATCCGTGATGAAGTATGGAAAAGAACAAAGGGTAAGGTCTATGTGGACTTTAAGCCCTATTCCATGCTGGGCGGTGAGGTTGAAGTCCTTAATATGGTCCAGATGGGTGCAGTCCAGGGCATGGGGGTCAGCTCGGTTGCTTCCACAAACCTGGGGCCGAGATTTGGTGTTGTCAACCTTCCATTTCTCGTGAATTCTTTTGATAAAGTGAAAAAGTTTGCCAGTAATAAAAAACTTTTTAATCATTTTCTCATGGCAATGGACCATCAGGGGATTACGGGTCTGGATATCACAGGGTATGGCAACTATGGCTGGGCTACCACCATTCCTGTCAGAAATATTGCTGATGCCAAGAAGGTCAAGTTCAGGATTGCAGAAGCTGCTGTTAACCAGTTAAGTTACAGAAACTGGGGATTCAACCCTGTTTCCATGCCGTGGCCTGATGTGCCGGTTGCCTTGAAACAAGGTGTTATAACAGGTCTTGACCATACTCTTACAGTCTGCAATGTCACAAAGAAATTTGAAGTTGCCAAGTATTTTACCCAGATTAATTATGCTCAGGGACTTTTTATCTGGATTTTTAATAAAGCATGGCTTTCAAGCCTTCCTTCCGATATAAGAAAAGAATTTGTCGCAAGTGTTCACGATGTATGTGCAAAGAGCAGGGAAAAAACACAGGTCGAAGAAAACACCAATATTGCAAAGGCCAAGGCAGCAGGGGTTGAGTTTTTCAAGCTCTCTGATGCTGATATGGCAACATTAAAAAGACAGAGCCAGGGGACATATGAAAAATATGCACCGGAAATTAATAAAAATTACCCTGGTGATACATATAAACCGGCTAATTATTTAAAAGAAGTTCAGGATTTTTTAAAATAATTTAATTTTCAATCGATAATAATAGCTTAACAGGACTTGGTTTATGCTTGGGAAATTTTCTAAAAAAATTGATACCATTATGACAAATATTGAAGAGTGGACCCTTTTTATTATTGTCATGGCTGCTCTTTTATCTCTTTTTGCCAACGTTGTTTTAAGGTATGGATTTAACTATACTCTTGCCTGGAGCGAAGAGCTGGTGCGCATAGTCATCATTTATTCAACCTTCTTGGGTGCCAGCGTGGCAGTCAAGCAAAGGTCAATGATCAAAATTGATGCCATTGTCCAGATTTTTCCCAGGCTTAAGCCGGGACTGACGTTTTATTCCAACATCCTGATGCTTATCTTTGCCTGCATGATGATTTTTTACGGGTATAAAATGACCTATCTTCAGTATTTAACAAATCAGAAAACAATCATTATGCAGATCCCCCTTGTTGTTGTATATTCCATCATGCCCTTTATGGGCGTGATGGTCTTTATAAGAACTGTCCAGGTGATGATTCAAGATTTTCGAACCAGACATGCGAACTAGATAAAAGGGTTTATTCCAATGCAGATTAGTGATTTGATTATTCTATTAATTCTCTTAGGTTGTATGACAACGTATATCCCTGTTTTCCTGTGCCTTTTTTTTACAGCCGCATTCGGATTTGTCGTTTTCCTGGACATGCCCCTGGCTCTTCTTGCACAGACACTTTTCAGGAGCCTTGATAATTTTTCACTTGTGGTTGTTCTGTTTTTCATCCTTTGCGGCAACATCATGAGCAAGGGAAAAACCGTTGAAAAACTGATTGACCTTGCCAATGCACTTGTCTCCTGGCTGCCGGGCGGCCTTGGCATGGCAGGTGTCATAGGCTGCGGCCTGTTCGGCGCCATTTCAGGGTCAACCGTTGCCACAGTGGTGGCCCTTGGCGGCTTCATGATCCCGGCCCTTATCAAAAACGGGTATGACGAGAGTTATACTCTGGGCCTTATGACCACTTCCCCGAACCTTGGTGTTATAATTCCCCCCAGCATCAGTATGATTTTTTATTCCATGATCAGCAATGTGTCTCTGGAAGGGCTTTTTATAACAGGGTTTATTCCCGGTATTATTATTATTATCTGTGTCTGCATTTATACCTGGTTTTTATATAGAAACAGGACAGATATCAAAAGACTGCCAGCCCCTAGTTTGAACCAGCTTTATACTATTTTAAAAGAAGGGTTCTGGGCGCTCATGCTCATTGTTATTATTTTCGGCGGGATTTTTTCAGGCATGTTTACCGCAAATGAGGCTGCAGTTGTTGCAAGTGTTTATGCCTTTCTTATTGAGCTTTTTATTTACAAATCCATGAATTTTGCAGATGTAAAGGAAATAACGATCAGCTCTGCTGTAACAAGTGCAACCCTTCTTTTGATCGTGGCATCAGCGACATGCTTTGGAAGATATCTCACATTTGAGAATATTCCCAACAGGGTGGCCGAAGTTGTAGTGGCAAACATTCATTCGCCGTTTGTCTTCCTGCTTGCCATGAACATCCTTTTGCTCATAATCGGAATGTTCATGGATATTATTTCTGCGACTTTGATTTTAGGACCTGTATTCCTGCCCCTGCTCGCTCCCTTTCATGTCGATCCCATGCATTTCGGGCTCATCATGACCGTCAACCTTGCCATTGGATACTGTACGCCGCCTATGGGGGTGAGCCTTTTTATTACGGGCGCACTGGCGAAAAGGGATATTATTTATGTTTCTAAATCGGTGATGCCGTTTCTGGCGATCCAGGTTGGAGTTCTTTTCTTTTTAACATACTTTCCTGATGTCGTGCTTTTCCTGCCAAGGCTTCTTGGATATCTATAGAAAACTAAAAAGTTTTTGCCAATGGCAGATCATTAAAAGCCGGGGATACAACAAATTGTATCCCTGGCAGTTATATCCCTTTATCAATAATATTCTTATTGTGCAGCAGCCTTTCCTGGATACCTCTTGAGACTTCCCAGTTTTTTTCAAAGTCACTCCAGAAATCTTTGTTATCATCTTTCCAGCCTTTTCCAAAGCGCTGGTTGAAATGGCTGCCGAGTTTTTCAAATAAAAATTTCCAGGGGGGCTTGCCTTGATCTTTTGCGTCCATAAGTTCATTGATCAATGAGTCAAGCTCGCTTAAATGCTCCTTGGAAAGATATGAAATCGCCCCTTTTTTTATGGACTGCATCAATGATTCCGGGTTCATGGAATTGGCCGTCAGCATGACAGCCGGAATATCTCTTTTTACACATTCTTCTAAAAGCTTGATCCCGTTGACCCCCATAATATCAAGGATGGCAAGGTCATATTGGGTCTGGATAATTTTTTGTGAGGCGGTTTCGTAATCCTGGGCAACATCAACTTTTGCTTCGTCCAGAATTTCCTGTATGGTTTCAACTACATCCCATTCATCGTCAACAGCCAGTATATGTTTGTCTTTGAGAAAAGAATCGGTTTGTGTCATTTTTTTTCTCCTTGTCAAAATATATATAAAGGTATCAATAGTGTTTGTTTTATGATAATTTTGTCAACATTAGTATTTGGATCATAAATATCAGCTTTTTTATATTTCATCCTAACTTTATAAAGTAATCAAAATATAATGAAAAGTCAAGCCATTACAGGCTTTAAGAGGAACTTTCATTTTAAATTCCATTGCAATTAATAAAAAGAACGGTCGCATTGACAGATGGAATGCACATCTTTATATATTGGTAATATTTCAGGGAGGGAAAAATGATAGATTTTCTAAAGAACATGCCCAAGGCAGAGTTGCATATTCATATTGAAGGATCTCTTGAGCCGGATTTGATGTTTGAAATTGCAAGAAGAAATCAAATCAGTCTGCCATATGCCAACGAAAAAGAAGTGCGCAATGCGTATCAGTTTAACGATCTGCAGTCGTTTCTGGATATTTATTACAAGGGCGCAAATGTTCTTAAGACAAAACAGGATTTTTATGACATGACATGGGCATACCTGGCACGCTGTCATGATCAGAATATTGTCCATACGGAATTATTTTTTGATCCCCAGACCCATATGGATCACGGGGTTGATTTTGATGTAATAATAAACGGAATCAGCCGTGCCTTGGAGGACGGTAAAAAAGCTTTTAATATCACAAGCTACCTGGTTCTTTGTTTTTTGCGTCATCTCAGTGCTGAATCTGCAATGAAAACCCTTGTCCGGGCAATTGATTATAAACAGCACATTATCGGTGTCGGCCTTGATTCCTCTGAAATGGGCCACCCGCCGGAAAAATTTATTAATGTATTTGAGAGGGCTTTAAAAGAGGGTTTTCTTACTGTTGCCCATGCAGGAGAGGAGGGGCCGGCTGAGTACATCTGGCAGGCACTTGATTTGCTCCATGTAAAAAGGATTGATCATGGTATCCGTTGTATGGAGGATCCGGATCTTACGATGCGCTTGATTGAAGAACAGGTCCCTTTGACTGTCTGTCCCCTGTCCAATGTAAAATTGAACGTGTTTGATGAAATCAAAGCGCATAATATACTTGAGTTGCTGGATAAAAACCTCAAAGTTACAGTGAACTCTGATGATCCTGCTTATTTTGGCGGATATTTAAATGAAAATTATATTGTGCTTTACAATGAACTTGGAATGGATAAAGGCCAGGCTGTCAGGCTTGCAAAAAACAGCTTTGAATCCAGCTTCCTTCCCTTGAAAGATAAGTTAAAACAAGTAAATATTTTAGAAAATTATGCTGATGAATCAGAATAATTCCAATTGCAAGTCATGAGTTCTGGTTTGGGGCAGAACCGTTTTTTCCATCACGGATTCCTCCCATTCCCGGCAGAATGGGGTTTGGGGGTTATCGAAATAATCTACCTGTATCAAGTTGTCCTGTATCATTTCAATTGTTTTCAGTTCATTTAATACCAGTTCTTTTTCCTGGTTGGTTATAACCGGAAAACCATAGGGTATGTTTTTATACTTTAAGGATTTTCCTGATGCTATCCGTTCATTAACAAAAACGATATGTTTTTTTAACCTGTTTTCCATATGATGGTTGGACAGATCAATAATGTTTTCTCTGATTTTGATAACAGAATCATAAAAACCATTGTCAATTTCATATCCGATTGAGTTCCGGGCAGCGGCCATGGCTGCTGCCATTGTGGTTCCGGTGCCGAGAAACGGGTCAAGAACCGTGTCTTTTTTGACAGAGTACATATTTATAAGGCGGTATGCAAGTTCAAAGGGGAATGCAGCGCTTCTTTTTCTGGAAGCCTTGTCAATAAGGCCCTGGCGGCTTCCTTTAATATCAAGCCAGATGTCTGAAAAAAAATTATTTCTTTCTTCCCAGAATATGGCGCTCCGCCTTCTGGCATGTCTTTCAGAATCATTTTTGAACTCACGCTTGCCACCCTTTCTCAGGATCAGGATATATTCGTGCTCCAGGGTTACATAGGCTCCTGCAGGCAGCATGCCAGATCCCATGAATTTATTGGGGGCATTGGTCTGTTTTCTCCAGATAATTTCAGGCAGGGCGGTAAAACCTGTTTTTACAAGGTATTGAAGAATTCTGGCATGATTTGGGTAAATGGCAAAATTCGATTTGAGGCTTCTTGTGGCATCCCCGATATTTATGCAGGCAAAGCCCCCGTTTTTTAAGACCCTGAATGCCTCATCCCAGACTGAATCCAGAATTCTGTGCATGAGTTCAAATGCCAAATTGCCATCCTGCTTTCCAATTGCCTTTCCAACGGCTTTGTTTTGTTTTGAAAAAATGTCATCCCACATTTCAATCATGGGATAGGGCGGGGACGTGACAATAAGATCAATGCTGCCGGACTGGATTTTGTCAAGATTGCCTGAGCTCTGAAAAAAGAGTTTGTGTGTTGTTTCCATATAAGTCTTATATGCTTTTCCTTTTTTTAAAGGTGAAATAACTGAACTGAATATAACAGGTCAAAAGAAGTTTGTACACGGTTTGTCCGGTCAGGGGTGAGCAAAACCTGATTCTTATGATAAAAAGATTGACGGTAAAAGGGTGAAATTATATATTTGGAGTGTTTTTATTTATGTCATGGCCTTGAAAACAGGGAAAGGTTTAAAAATTTGAAAAAAAAATTTAAAGCAGGAGTTATTCAGTTTGATGTTAAAAATCATCAAATTAACATAAATCTTGATACTGCCTTTGGATATCTTGAGGGTCTTGCATCTGAAAATGCCTGTCTTGCAGTCCTGCCTGAAATGTTTTCGTGTTCTTTTGATAATGAAAATTTAAGCAAACATTCAAAGTTCACGGAAAAGATCGTTAAAAGACTTTGCCTGTTTGCAAAAGAGAAAAAAATTGCAATTGTGGGAACACTGCCTGAAGAGGAAAAAGACAAGATTTATAATACCATGTTTTTCATTGATGTGGACGGAAAAATAAAAGGAAGATATAGAAAACTGCATCTTTTCAGACTGACAGGCGAACATTTATATTATTCTGCCGGGAATAAGATTGTCTCAGTTGACACGGGCTTTGGGCGCATAGGGCTTATGACCTGTTATGATCTGAGATTTCCCGAGCTTGCAAGGACGCTTTTTTTGCAAGGAGCTGAAATGATTGTTGTTTGTGCCCAGTGGCCGGAACCAAGAAAAGAGCATTGGGAAACATTGATCCGGGCCCGGTCTATTGAAAATCAATTGTTTATGGTCTGTTCAAACAGGACAGGCACAGATGACCAATTGCATTTTCCCGGGATGTCAATGATTGTTGACCCGATGGGAAATATCCTTGCCCGGAAAGGAAATGATGACGGGTTTGCATCGGCAGGGATTGACATGGGAAAAGTT
This sequence comes from Deltaproteobacteria bacterium, assembly GCA_013151635.1. Lineage (GTDB taxonomy): Bacteria > Desulfobacterota > Desulfobacteria > Desulfobacterales > Desulfobacteraceae > Desulfobacula. Next base: position 39,327 of record JAADHV010000121.1, read on the forward strand.
GAAGAATCCAGGGCAAAGATCCCCTGTGGTAAGGACCGGAGGCAAGAAATTTATGGATAAAATTGTGAGCCTGGCAAAAATAAATAAATTATCCGGGCAATATAAGGATGCGAAAAAGACAATCGTATTTACCAACGGGTGTTTTGATATTATTCATGCAGGCCATGTAAACTACTTAACCCATGCGGCAAGCCTCGGGGATGTCCTTATCCTGGGCTTGAACTCGGATCGTTCGGTAAGGAGCATCAAGGGCGAAAAACACCCGGTGATAGGCCAGGACCATAGATCAATTATAATGGCAGCCCTGGAGTGTATTGATCATGTTGTATTGTTTGATGAACCTGATCCTGAAATATTGATTCAAACCATCTGCCCGGATGTATTGGTCAAAGGGGCGGACTGGCCGGAAGATCAGATAATCGGGGCTGATTTTGTAAAAAAAAACGGGGGACATGTAGAAAGGGTCTTTTTGGAACCCGGTATTTCCACAACCAGAATCATAGAACGGATAGGTGAACTTTATTATGGAAAATGCTGATATCAAAGTCTATGAGTTTGAACATTTTAATACCATGCCCGTTATTGTCCACGGTATTTTTACAAGGACCGGGGGAACAAGTACGGGAGCTTATGATTCCTTGAACATTGGTATGAATTCCGGGGATGAAAAAACAGCCATTGCAGATAACAGGAAGCTTATTATCAGGAAAATGGGCATGAAACCCCTTGTTTTTTTAAACCAGGTTCACGGAACCACGATCAAGGTATTGAAAAAAAACGACAATGATTTGCCTGAAACTTTTCAACCAGGCAAAGAAACCTACACGGCTGACGGTATTGTTACGGATATGAAGGATGTTTTTCTTGTGATCCAGGTTGCGGACTGCCAGGCTGTCATGCTTTATGATACAAAAAAAAAAGTAATTGCAAACATTCATTCAGGGTGGCAGGGAAGCATTCAAAACGTAATTGGAAACTGCCTTGACAAGATGGCAAAGGAATTCGGATGCCAGCCTGAAAATATATTTGCAGGCATTTCCCCTTCCCTTGGCCCGTGCTGTTCTGAATTTGTAAACTATAAAGATGAGATTCCAAAAAAATTATGGGAATATAAAATTAAAGGTAAAGATAATTTTAATTTCTGGGATATGAGCCGGGATCAGTTAATGGATAAGGGTGTTAAAAGAGAACATATTGAAAATATGGAAATCTGTACAAAATGCAACACTGATATTTTTTATTCTTTTCGTGCAGAAAGAACAACCGGCAGGTTTGCCTGCGTGATATCCATGGTTTAGCAAGGTAAATTATTATAAAAATTTGTAATTTGAAAAAGAGCAGGAATGGAAAAAATAAATAAAGTTTTTTTAACACAGAAAGTCAAGGCTTCCGGCTGAGCTGCTAAAATTGATCCGGGGGCACTGGATAGAATTGTAAGCGGGCTTGATATTAAATCACACCCTGACTTGATTGTAGGGCTTGATTCCCCTGATGATGCAGGAGTCTATAAGCTTAATTCAAAAACCGCGCTTATCCAGACGCTTGATTTTTTAACACCGGTTACAGACTCGCCGTATGAATTCGGCCAGATTGCTGCTGCAAATTCTCTAAGCGATGTTTATGCCATGGGAGGCGAGCCCAAAACAGTTATGAATATTGTCTGTTTCCCTGTCTGTGATCTTGAGGAGAGTGTCCTGGCCGAGACCTTAAGGGGAGGGCTTGATAAAATAAATGAGTCAGGTGCCGTCCTTGTGGGCGGTCATTCAGTGGATGATCCTGAATTTAAATACGGGCTTTCCGTCACAGGCATTGTGCATCCGG
>JAADHV010000109.1 GCA_013151635.1 Deltaproteobacteria bacterium
TCAGGCACATGTTTTACACACACACAGATTTTCATACGCTTTATTTGTCCTTTCAGCTTTTAATTCTCTTATTTTCAGGATCATAGAGCGGTTTAAGGGACACTAAGGCCGGATAAATTTTCCCGGCAATATTAATTTCCCATTTACCCTGATCAATATATTTTTCATCTATTGGTTCATCAGCCTCCATCATGAATAAGCCAACCGCCCCGCCAAGGGTGTAACCATAAGAAGCTGACCGGATATATCCTGCATTTTTACCATTCCGGGTAATAATTTCGGCGTAGTATAACAGGGGTTCCGGATCTTTTACCAGCACCTGGGCCAGACGTCTTTTAAGCCCGCCCTGTGCCTTTTTCTTCAGGCAGGCCTCTTTGCCGATAAATCCTGAAGGTTTATCAAGCTTGATTGTAAATCCTAATCCTGCCTCATAGGGGTCATCGGTATTATCCATGTCATGGCCATAATCCCTGTATCCTTTTTCCATTCTCAAACTGGCCAGTGCTTTTAATCCTGCATGGGAAAGATTAAATTCCCTGCCTGATTCAACAAGGATGTCGTAAACATGGGGGGCCTGTTCCGTGGGGATATAAAGTTCATATCCAAGTTCACCAAGATAAGTAATCCTAACTAAAATCACCCTTGCATATCCAATGGCAATCTCTTTTACATGCCTGTAGGGGAATGCCTTGCCGGACAAATCTTCCGGGGTTATAGACTGCAGTAACTCACGTGATTTCGGCCCTTGAATGTTTAACTGGGCATAAGCAGATGTCATATCCGTGACAAAGGCATGGGCATTATCCGGGATATTTCTTTTCAGCCAGGTCAATGCATGCCGATGCATGGTGTCTGTGACAACCACCATATATTTTTCTTCTTCAAGTTTTGCCACAGTAAGATCAGCTTCAAGTTTTCCATCCTGGTTCAGCCAGGGGGTGTAGGTGATCCTGTTAAGCCTGCCGTCAACATTGTTTGCAGAAATATAGTTGAGCACTTTTCCTGCGTCCCGGCCCTGTACCATGAATTTTGACATAAAAGACATATCCATGAGGATGACATTTTTACGGGCAGCCTTATGTTCCGCCTCCCAGAAAGCAAACCAGTCCTCTCTTCCCCAGGAATATTTTTTAATTTCAGGTTCCTGCCCCTTTGGAGCAAACCAGTCAGCGCCTTCCCATCCACTGACATCCTTATAATAAGCACCCTGGGCTTTCAGCCGGTCATAAACAGCGGATTTTTTAGCTCCCCTTGCTGTTTTCACGGATTTATAAGGGTAATGGCACTTATACACCATGCCAAGGGATTCAACCGTTCTGTGTCTTCTGTATTCAGGATTGTTCTGATATGTGTGCAGACGGTCAATATTAAAGCCTGTGATGTCCTCATCGGGTTTTCCGTTCATGATCCAATGGGCCATCATGCGGCCTAACCCCGGCCCCATAATAATACCCACGGAATTTAATCCGGCCGCCACAAAATAATTTTTTAATTCAGGTGCCTCACCGATGATTGCCGAAAGATCAGCTGTAAAACTCTCCGGGCCGCAGAAAAATTTTTTAATGCCAATCTCTTTTGAGATGGGAACCCGTGACATGGCTTTTTCCAGGAAAGGGCCCATTCGATCCCAGTCCGGCTCAATTTCACCAAAAGAAAAGGTCTCCGGTACCTGTTTAATTTTCCAGGGCGCGCATTTGGGCTCAAACAAACCGATCATGAGACCGCCGACCTCTTCCCTGTAATATCCATAGCGGGACGGGTCTTCCAGCACCGGCATATTTTTAGGAATATTGTCAATTTCTTCTGTAATAAGGTAATAATGTTCGGCAGCCTGGTTCGGGATATTAACGCCTGCCACATCCCCTATCTGCCTTGCCCACATGCCTGCACAATTGACAACAGCATCGGCCTTGATATTGCCATGAATTGTTTTTACCCCGGTTACAATTCCATTCTTTTTTGTGATTCCAGTGGATGCCACCCCTTCAATAATATTTACTCCTTTATTCCTGGCACCTTTGGCAAGGGCCATGGTGCCGTCCACAGGATTTACGCGGCCATCTTCTTTTACATAAAAGCCTGCAAGCAGGTCATCTACATTGGCTAAGGGGAAGAGTGTCTTGATCTCTTCCGGTGAAATCTCATGCACATCAACCCCGCAATACCGGTTAAATTCAGCCACACGGCGGTATTCTTCCAAACGGTCTTTATTACTGGCGGCTTCAATAAACCCCACGGGTGTGAACCCTGTTGACAGTCCGGTTTCAGCCTCCAGGCTCGTATAAAGATCCCGGCCGTACAAGCGCATCCTGGTTATTGTCTCAGAGGTTGATCCAAATGTCACCATCAACCCTGCCGCATGCCAGGTCGTACCTGATGTCAATTCATCCCGTTCTAAAAGTACGACATCTTTGCAGCCCATGTGACCCAGGTGATAGGCAATGGAGCAGCCGATTATACCGCCGCCGATTATAACAACATTTGCGTGTTCCGGAAGATTTATATTTTTTTTTCCCATTGGTGTTCCTTTTTTAACTCATTATTCACTTAAGATTTAATGCCCATTTCCTTTTCCGTTTCCACAACAATGGACCGGATTTTGGAAAGCACATCGCGGGAAAGCGGGTCAGGGGTATGGTTCTCCAGGATAAATCTTACCTTTTCCATTGCCCTTTCATAGGCAGTTGTAGCGCCTGCCTTTTCCCAGGTTCCCCGCATTTTTCGATCAATCAATTCCGGCTTTGACTGATCTCTCATGTATTTGAATGTGTGTTTGTGCATGAGAAAATCCTTGCCCGGGCCTATCTCCTTGATAGGATCGATGGCAAGCGTATCGTCATTCACAGGGATACCCTGCAAGGTATGTTTGATCATACGCGCAAACTCACAATCTAAAACCAGTTGGCCGTAATCAAAGGTGATGCCGCTTTCAAGCATCCCCGAACCATAAATCATATTGGCACCTGCCAATGCGGGAATAAGTCCGGTAAGTGTCTTTTCATGGCCGGTCTGGGTATCTGATATTTTGCTGTCGCCCTACTGGCCTGCCACATAACTTGGCAAAGCATAGTATCGGGCAAGCCGCGCCACAGCTCCGCTTATCACGGCACACTCGGGTGTGCCTACACTGGCTGAGGCAAGTTTTAAATCCATGGCAGTGGTAGAACTGCCGTAAATCACCGGGGCCCCTTTTCTTGTAAGCTGTGCCAGGGTGATTCCGGACAGGACTTCAGCATTGTGGTTCACAAGGGTTCCAGCAAGGGTGACAGGGGAAGTGCCGCCTGCCATGGCCATGGATAAAATATTACAGACAACATTATTTTTCGCAGCTTCCATGATAATTTCACAGCAGTCGGAAATCAATTTCAAAGGACTTACAGGACAGGTTGTAAAAGAGACAATGGGCCTTTTTTTAAATTCTTTTATGCCGCCTGCAATGGCTTCACCCATTTGAATGATTTTCTTTAAAAACCTGCCATTGCCCGGACCGAATGCACAATGTTTGGTGGTATTGGTCAAATATGCCTCAGCATTGTGCAGCGGTACTGTTTCCTGGTTTACATCATGGGCGCCAAGCGCTTTTTCACAAAAATCAATTTCAGGAAGGTAGTCAATTACCCTTGCAGAATCAATTAAATCCTTTTTTACCGGGGTCCTGTTCTCTCCTGTATAAGGATCGTTTACCATTACGCCTTCACTGAAATTGGTAAAATAAACCCTGGTATTTTCAAGAACAATATCATGTTTCGGGTCACGACCGAAAAGGACCACTTTTGGCGGCGCGGACCGGATGGCATCTTCCACCATATATGGAGGGATCTTTACATTTCTGGTGTTCCGGTCAACAACAGCCCCTCCGTCTTCAAAACTGTCAAGAGCGTTTTCATCTTCTATAAAAACGCCTGTTTCATTGAGGACTTCAAGGGTTCCGTAATGAATCTCCTCCAGCTCGTCATCTGTCAGGATATTGAGACTCAACCCGGAGCCAAGCTTTCTTCCTGCATGAAAATTACGTTTCATCAGATTTTCACCTCGCAACTATTGGGTTAAAATTTCCAGCCTCCTTTATATAAGCCTTAAAAAGAGGTTTGTTTATTGATTTTACTTAAAACTTAAAAAAAATGCGTTGCTACCAATTGAGCAACATTTCTGCTTGACATTTCTACAAAACCTTTATAGGTTTGTCAATAAAAATTGTTCAACAATCTATGATTGACAAAAAAATACCAAAGAAACCCGGCGGTATTTCCCACCGGGATAATAATAATCAATAGAAGATGAACAGGAGGCCCACCATGAAAAAAATGCTTTTAATCTTTAGTCTTGCTTTAGCAACTTTCCTTATGTTTGCCGGAAGCGGAATTGCAGGGAATTCAGCCCTTGATGAAATTTATGCGGCAAAAACCATTGTTGTTTCAACTGATGCCAATTATGCACCGCAGAGTTATCTGAACGATAAAGGAGAACTGGAAGGATTTGATATAAGTGTTGCAAAAGAAGTAGCCAGGCGCCTTGGTGTAAAGGTAAAATTCATCACGCCGGACTGGGATCTTATTACAGCAGGAAAATGGGGAAAAAGATGGGATGTTTCAATTGGCTCCATGACCCCTACCAAAGAAAGAAAAAATGCCCTTTTATTCACATTGCCCTATTATAGTTCACCTGCCCAGTTTGCCATACATAAAGACAACAAAACCATAAAGACCCTTGCCGATCTTGCAGGCAAACGAATCGGGGTTGCAAGTGAAACCACCAATGAAAGATACCTTCAAAAAGACCTTTCCATTGAAGGTGTTAAAATTGTTTACCAGAACTGGAAACCGGGCGAGATAAAAACTTATCCCACTGATGCCAACCACATAGAAGATCTGTCCCTGGGCGACGGGCTGAGGCTGGATGCTATTTTTTCATCCAGACAGACCATTGCAGAAGCAATCAATTCAGGATGCGGCAATGGCTGCCCCTTAAAAATGCTGGGGGAACCTCCTTATTATGAGCCGCTTTGCTTTGCCCTTGATAAAAGCCGTGCCAAAAGCCAGACTCTTGTTGACAAACTAAATAAAATCATCAGATCCATGTATGACGACGGTACACTGGTCAAGCTGTCAAATAAATTCTATCATACGAATTTGATCCCCAAGTTATAATATAAGGAAGAATAAATGGAAGCCGAAACATTGCAACAGGGCAAGGCTGGCATACCCGGGGAAGCAAAAAAAGTTTTAAAACAGATTGAGGCCCGCAAAGCCAGGTACCGGCGAAAGCTGATCGTGTCCTTTAGTATGTTAATTCTTTTTATGACAGCTACCCTGGTTGTTCTGGGACTTGATTTCAAATTCATGTTAAAATGGCTTCCCTTTATTCTTGAAGGCGGGGGATATACCTTGCTGGTTGCTTCTCTGGCCATTACCCTTGCCTGTTTTCTTGCAGTTATAGGTGCGCTTGGCAGGCTTTCTAAAAACCCTGTTTTAAACAGCATTGCCACGGCCTATGTTTCCCTGATACGGGGTACCCCGCTCCTGGTACAGGTTTACATGTGGTACCTTGCCCTTCCCCAGATCGGCAAATCCCTGGAGGAACTTGGAATTACAGGGGTTCAGCGTTTACTCACCCTTCCTGCGGTTCCGGCCGGGATACTGGCCCTTGGAGTCTGTTACGGTGCATATATGACAGAAACCGTCCGTGCCGGTATCCAGTCCATAAAAATCGGGCAGACAGAAGCTGCAAAAGCCCTTGGCATGACAAATACCCAGACCATGAAAAGAGTTATTTTCCCCCAGGCATTAATGGTTATTATCCCACCGGTTTCCAATGATTTCATTGCCATGATCAAAGATTCCTCCCTGGTTTCCTTAATGGGCGTATGGGAACTGAGTTACAGGGCCATAAAAATCGGGCGGCGGTATTTCCAGTCCCTGGAGATGCTGATCCTGGTGGCATTGATTTACTGGGTCATGTGCGCGCTTTTGCAGCTTGTCCAGGAGAAAATTGAAACCTATATGGCAAGGGGCGACAGGAGAACATAAATAATGGAAAAATCAAGAGCCATGATAAAAATCACCAATATCCACAAAGTATTTAACACTACACATCATGTCCTCTGCGGTATTGATCTTGAGGTCAATAAAGGTGAGACCGTCGTCATTATAGGAGCTTCCGGGTCAGGGAAAAGCACACTGCTGCGCTGTATCAATTTTCTTGAAGAACCGACAGCCGGAACCGTTGAAGTGGATGGAACCAGGATTGTTGCAGGCGGGGCTGAAAAAGAAAGAGAAAATAAAATTATCGAAATCCGTAAAAAAACAGGCATGTGCTTTCAGGCGTTTAATCTTTTCCCCCATATGACAGCATTGGAGAATATAATTGAGGGCCCTGTAACCGTGCTGGGACAGGAAAAAAAGAAAGCCATCCTTTATGCTGATGAGCTTTTGGAATGGGTCGGGCTGACTGAAAAAAGAAATGAGTACCCTTCCCGCCTTTCCGGCGGGCAGCAGCAACGGGTTGCCATTGCAAGAAGCCTTGCCATGAAACCCAAGATCATGCTGTTTGACGAACCCACATCAGCACTGGACCCGGAACTTGTGGGCGAGGTGGTGGAGGTAATGGAAAGGCTTGCCAGAGACGGCATGACCATTATTGCCGTGACCCATGAGATGCATTTTGCCCGTGATGTGGCAGACCGTGTCATGATCATGGATGAGGGAAACTGGATTGAAACAGGCTCCCCGGATGAAATTTTCAACCATCCCAAAAAGCTGCAAACCCAGAAATTTCTGGCCCATATCCTTTAACAGGCCAATAGATAATGGTATAACAAGCCAGCATTGGTATTGGTTCAAGCTTTTTTTAAAGGAAAAATAAATGGTTATTAGTTTAGAAGACCAGGCCTACAATAAAATTAAAGTCGCCATAAGCAAAGGGTATGTTAAAAAAGGAAGCAAGCTTAAAGAAATCCCTTTATCCAAGACCCTTGGCATGAGCAGGGCAACAGTAAAAGGGGCTGTCAAACGCCTGGTATTTGAAGGCCTGGCTGAATATTCACCCAATAAGGGCGCATCCGTGGTTGATCCCAGCCTGGAAGAGATCAAGGAGTCTTTCCTTGTACGAGCCCAGCTTGAAAAAATGGCTGCATCCCTTTCTGCGGAAAAACTTGGCCCTGATGATTTTGACTGCCTCCATAAGCTGATCCGGAAGGAAAAAGATATTTTCAAAGCAAGGAAACTTGACCAATACTATGAAATCAACAATGCCATACACCTGAAAATTGCTGAAAAATCAGGGAACAGGGTATTGGTCCATTATATAAAGGAACTTTTGCAGAAAACAACCATCTACCTGATCTTGTTTGATCCTTTTTACCAGTTGCTCGATACCAATAATACCTCTCCTCTGGAACATCTGAAAATCGTTCAATGGCTGGAGAAAAAAAATGGAGACAAGGCAGGCCTTGCCATAGAGCATCATTTAAAGAGCACCATGAGCGGTATTGATGTAGAAAGACTTTTTCCGGATGATTACCTGGCCGTTTAAAATAAAAAAAATTCACTCTTTGCTGGAAAGGAGAAATGAAATCCATGCCTGGACTGAAACCTGAAATAAGTGTCATGACCCTGGAACAGGTACAAAAGGTTCATGACAATGCCCTTTTTATCCTTGAAAATACCGGAATTACAGTTGATGACCGGGATGCCCGCCATCTGTTTGAAAAAGCCGTGGGAAAACAGAACAAGGGCCATTGCATCATGATTCCAAAAGACCTTGTAAACTGGGCAACAGATGCGGCCCCGGAAAAAATAAATATTTATGACCGCCTTGGCAACCCCTGTTTTACTCTTTCCGGGGATGGAAACAGGGATGCTGTTTTCGGGATCGGGGTCACCAATCTTTATTATCAGGACCCGTTTGAAAATGAAATCCAGCCTTTTTCCAGGCTTCACATGGAAAAAGCAACAAGGCTCGGGCATAACCTTGATGCCTTTGATTTTGTTTCAACCCCGGGGGTGCTCCAGGATCTTTCGCCTGACACAGCAGACCTTTTTGGTGTCCTTGAAATGATGGCCAACACCACAAAGCCACTGGTGATACTTATTTCCGGCCGGAAGTCCTTTAATCCTGCGCTGGATCTTTTTGAACACCTGCATGGTGACATCGCTTCCCGACCTTTTATCATGCCATATGTAAATCCAATTACCCCCCTGGTTTTAAATTCTGAAACAACAAGAAAAATGGATGTGACAATCAAAAGAGGACTGCCCCTTATTTTTTCAAATTACGGCATGTCCGGTGCCACCTGTCCCATCACGCCTGCCGGGACGCTTGCCCTGCTCACGGCAGAGCTTCTGGCAGGACTTGTTTACAGCCAGCTTGTCAAAGAAGGCTCACCTATTATATTGGGAAGCCTTCCTGCTGCTTTTGACATGAAAAATGCCGGGAGCTTTTACTCTCCTCATACATTGCTTTTAAATCTTGCCTGTGCCCGGATGATGAACTTTTACAAAATCCCCCACTGCGGGACTTCAGGCAGCGGTAACGGATGGGGCGCAGATCTTCTTGCCGGCACAACTCTTTGCATCAACCATTTTACAAGCTGTCTTGGCAATGCCGGTATGGTCCCTTTTGTGGGCGGGAATTTTGATTCCCTTGTTTTTTCCCCGGAGCTTGTGGTCTATGCTGATGACGTGATCCGCCAGTCAAGAAAATTTGCTTCCGGGTTTTCTCTGGATGATGAAGCCGTGGGATTTTCAGATATATCAGATATAGGGCCTGGCGGAAATTTTCTTTTATCAAATCTTACCGGAAAATATTTCAGGGACTCCACGTTTTCAAGCAGTATCTGGCCGTTTTTAACCCTTGATAAATGGAAGGCAAAAGGCAAACCCACGGCCAAAAAAATTTTAAGGGAAAAAACCATTGAACTCCTGGATAATCAAAAAACGCCAAAAGACCATAATGAAATCCTGTCAAAAGGGGAAGCTTTGATTAAAACCAGGGCCTGCACCTGAAGTTTTACTCTCATGCCAGAAACAAAGGCTTATCCCGGGAACAGCCCCGCCTGCCCTGCCATTTTTTATTAAGCATTTTTGGAACATTTTTCCTGCATATTGAATTTAAAGTATTACTATCTAATCAAAAAATTTGACACAATCTTTAAAGTTGGATATAGCCATTTTATGGCATTTTTGTTTTCAACATTTTTGAATACATACCGGCCTCTGATAATACAAAAATGGGTTGAAAAACTTCACACTGAATGCGGAGAGCAGTACGCAGCAAGACCGGTAGAAGAACTTTTTCAGACCATTACCCAGGCAGTGGATGCAAATTATCAGGTATTGGTACATGAAAATTTTCACGCCATCAATACTTTTATCGATAAGATTACCGATATGAGACTGAAAGCAGGATTTTTACTGTCTGATGTTCAAAGGGCCTTTGAACTCTACCGCATGATTTTAAGCGACCTGCTGATTTCAAATGCACCCAAACAAGATTTCCATGAGATCTTTGAACGGCTGAACCAGTGTCTTGCCTATACCATGCACCGGTTCAGCGACCATTTTCAGGATATGCACCAGAAAAAAATCATTCAGCAGAACAGAGAACTGGAACAAATCGTCAAAAAACGGACTGCTGCCCTTCAGGAATCTGAACGGATGGCCTATATCGGGCATATTACAGCATCTCTTTCCCATGAGATTCGAAATCCTCTGTCTGCCGTCAAAATGAACCTTCAAATTTTAAGCGGCAACCAGAAAATCACCGGGAATGATAAACGCAGGGTGGATATCTCAGTGTCTGAAGTGATCCGCCTTGAACAGATCTTAAATCAACTCCTGGATTTTGCCAAACCTTTGCAGCTGAATATAAATTCCTGCAACATCTGGCATATATTAAATTCTTATATCGAGCTGCTTGAAATAAAATTCAAAGAAAAAAATCTTGTTGTGGAGACAAACATTGAAGATGAACTTCCACCTCTTACAGCAGATGGGGATAAGCTGGGTCAGGCATTTATCAATATTCTTCTCAATGCGATTGAATCCTCTGATCCGTTTGGAAAAATCAGTGTAACCTTTAAAAAAATCATAAAACAGAAACAGGAATATGCAGCCGTTCTGATTGATGATGAGGGCTCGGGTTTTGATGAAAAGGATAAAAAGGAAATTTTCAAACCTTTTTTCACAACAAAAACAAAAGGAGTTGGCCTGGGACTTGCAAATGTGAAAAGAATAATTAAAGCCCATAACGGATTTGTCAAGGCAAAGAAAAAAAAACATAAGGGCGCTTCATTTTTAATCATGATTCCCATAGGAAATAATTGATGGCAAGAATACTGGTCATAGATGATGAACCTTCCATCCTTGAATCCTTGAACATGTTTCTCACGGAAAAAGGGCACACGGTTTTTACGGCACAAACCGGGGCAACAGGCCTGGATCTTTTTACAAAAAAAATATTCCAGGTGGTAATCATGGATATCAGGCTTCCGGATTTCAACGGGCTGGATATTCTCCAAACCATGATCAAGCAGAAAAAAACATCAAAAATCATCATGATTACGGCTTTCCAGGATATGGAAACCACGATTGCTGCCATTAAAAGGGGCGCATTTGACTATATTCACAAACCCCTTGATGTGAATAAAATTGAAAAAGCGGTAAACCGGGCCATCAATATCCTTGAAATTGACAGGGAAACCCCATCCCTTGAACCAGCAAAAGAGACCTCTGCCAACCCTTGGGTGATCATTGGCAAGAGTGAAAAGATGCGCAAAATATTCAAGATGATGGGCCTTGTCTGCACCAGCCATGTCAACGTGCTTCTCCAGGGCGAAACCGGTACGGGAAAAGAATTGATTGCAAGGGTGATTCACTTGAACAGCTCGTTTAAAGAGGACCCTTTTGTTGTGTTTGACTGCTCAGCTGTTGTGGGCAGCCTGCTTGAAAGCGAACTTTTCGGCCATGAAAAAGGGGCATTTACAGGGGCGGATGCCACGACCAGGGGAAAGATAGAACAGGCAGGGAACGGCACCCTGTTCCTGGATGAGATTGCCCAGCTCCCACTGAGTATCCAGGGGAACCTCCTGGGTTTCCTTCAACGAAGGGAATATACAAGGGTTGGCGGCAGCAGGACCTTAAAATCCCGATGCCGGATCATTGCTGCCTGTAATTGCGACCTGGCCGGCAAGGTGGATAAGGGGCTTTTCAAAGAAGACCTTTTTTACCGGCTCAAGGTCTTCATGATTGAGGTGCCGCCACTCAAGGAAAGGCTTATGGACACACCTTTACTGGTGGAACATTTCTTACGCAAAATCAACCGGGAACTTGGGACCATGGTGACCAAGCTCCAGGACGGTGTCATGGAAATACTGGTCAACCACACCTGGAAAGGCAATGTCAGGGAACTTGAAAATACCATTGCCCAGGCTCTTGTGGGGTGCAGGGGTAATGTCCTGCTCAAGGATGATATTGATAAGCTGTTGAATATGAAAAACAGATTGCCCCAGATGGGACTTGAATCGTATTCTCTGGCCCATGTTGAAAAAATACATATCACAAGAACCCTTTCCCAGCTGCAATGGAATAAAACCAAGGCAGCCGGCCGGCTCGGCATAACTTTGCCGACCCTACGTTCCAAGATACGAAAATATAAAATCAAACCTGCCTGACCCGTCATATTTTTTTCTCTCACTGGAAAATAATTTTCTAGTCTATCGCAAAAAAAATCGGTTTTAGTTAATAAAATATTTTTAAATCACTGGCAAATCCTCTATAGAATGAAGGGGATTCATTCTGTTTTTTATATTCATTTTATTCAGGCACGGGGTTTGCACATAAAAAATTCAAACCACCTTGGAGCCGAATATGAAAATAAAATCTTTAAAAGAGAGTGAAAAAGACCACCTGTTAACCGTTCTTGAAAAAACCCACTGGGATCTTGAAAAAACTTCCCGTCTTTTAAAAATATCTCTGCAACAGGTTAAATCCAAAATCAAAGGATACGGAATCCGCCGGCCTGATCCACATGGATCTTGAATATTATCAATAACGATAATGTATTTACTTTAAGGAGATTACCTATGAAGCACATCAGATTAAGAGTTTGTCTTACCCTTTTTGTATCCATGGTTTTATGCTTATGGGGGACCCATGCATTTGCTGAGAAACCCATTATCTTAGGGGCGCCTTTATCTGTCGCCTATCTTTACGGATGGGATGCAGAAAGGGGCATTAAACTTGCCGTGGATGAAATCAATGCCGCAGGCGGTGTCAATGTAAAGGGTAAAAAAAGGCCCTTTAAGGTTGAAGTCATTGACACCCGTGACCTTGAGCCGGGTGTCCCGGTGAGTGAAGCCTTAATGGCAGTTGAAAGACTGATATTGAATAAAAAAGCTGATTTTATCCTGGGCGGGCCTAACAGATCTGAAGCTGCTCTTGCCGCCATGTCTTTATTGTCAAAATATAAAAAAATCTCCATTGTGAGCAGCGGTGTTTTAACCCCCAAGTATCATAAAATGGTTGCCAAGAATTATGACAAGTTTAAATATTGTTTCAGGATTCACGGGGAAGCGGTTAACCTGATAGGTGAAATGATTGAAAACTTTGCAGACCTGAAAAAAAAATATGGTCTGACCAAGGTATTTATCATTGCCCAGGATGTATCCCATGCAAGGGGAGCAGCAAAGGTCATGGGAAAAGTCGCCGGGAAAAATGGATTTGAGGTAACCGGAACTGAAATCTTCCCCACAGGTACCACAGACTTTTCCCTGGCATTGCTAAAAGCCAAAGCAACAGGGTCTCAAATCATTAATATCTGGATGGACATGCCGGAAAGCGCCATTCTTTTAAAACAATGGTATGACCTTAAAATACCGGCACTGCCTTTTGGTTCCACACTGGCGGCTGCTGAACAACCTGGTTTCTGGAAAGCCACAGGCGGGAAAGGCCAGTATACATTGTGCAACGTGGTGAATGCCGGTAATGCACCCTCTGATGCAACCGAATGGACCATGAAATTTTACAATGCCTATGCTAAAAAATGGGGGGTTGAACCGGAAGGTCTTGGATCATCCAGTTCCTACATGGCTGTCTATGTATTAAAAGATGCCATTGAAAAAGCAGGGACACTCGAATCAGATCAGGTGATTACTGCCCTTGAAAAAACCGATATAATGGGGGTTTACGGAAGACTCAGATTTGATCCCAAAAGCCACCAGGTCATCGCTGCCAAAGACCCAAAGGACGGGGCTGTGGGCTCTATCCTCCAGTGGCAGAATGGCAAGCGGGTTGTGGTATATCCAAAGAGTATTGCCAAAGGCAGTATTCAACTGCCGCCCTGGATGAAGTAAAATTATGGAAATTCTAGTTTACGGGACCATCAACTCCGTGTCCCTTGCGTTAATGGGTCTCGGCTTTGCCATGGTATATGGCATCAGCCGTATTCCCAACTTTGCCCATGGGGCAC
This sequence comes from Deltaproteobacteria bacterium, assembly GCA_013151635.1. GTDB lineage: Bacteria > Desulfobacterota > Desulfobacteria > Desulfobacterales > Desulfobacteraceae > Desulfobacula. The sequence continues at coordinate 13,465 of JAADHV010000109.1, forward strand.
TTTATATTATCTGCGGGTTTGTCACCTGGACTTTTTTTCATAAAATCGGACTGCCCTATTCTATTTCCATCATCCTTTCCCTTGGTGTGAACGCAATTTTAGGAATGCTCATGTACCGGTTTATCCTGATAAGGGTGAGGGGGATGAATATTTCCGAGATTATCGCTTCCTATGCCATCGGGCTTATCATTCTTGAAGGATTAAGATTCGGCGGTTTCCGGGGCATGACCTATACCCTGCCCGTGTTCATGGAAGGAAGCATGATGATCGGTGGCGTTCCCGTGGATTACCACAGGCTTATCATGACGATCATTGGTGTTTTGCTTATAACAGGATTATGGGTGTTTACCCATTATACCAAAATAGGACTTGCACTCCAGGGTATGGCCCAGGATGAACAGGCTGCCCTGATGCTGGGTATTGATTCAGATCTCATGGCCATGCTGGCCATGGGATTCGGGGCCGTACTTGCAGGCGCCGCCGCCACCTTGATTCTGCCCCTTGGCAATATTGTGGTGGAATCCGGGTACCATGTTCTGATCATGTCCATTGCTGTCTGCATTGTCGGGGGCTTAGGTTCATGGATGGGCGCTTTTTTTGCCGCATTTATCATCGGGTATGCCCAAATCCTGACATCTGTCTTTATCGGGTCGCATTTTCAAATGGTGGTCGCTATTCTGGCCATTATATTGACTTTGATCTTAAAACCATCCGGCCTGTTCGGCCAGCAGAAAGAACTGGAAGAGAGGGTATGAAAAAGTGAGCACTCAAAAATTAAGAAAAGAACGAATTGATCGCGGGATCAAGGTCAGATCCGATGGGCTGTATGCATTAATGTCCTGGCGGGAACTCTCCTATCTGACTCTGCCCAGGTTTATTTTGATTGCAGGCTTGCTGGCCCTCCCGTTTTTAATCCCCGGCATGTATTGGCAGCGGGTCATTTCCATTGTATGTATTTATGCCATACTGGCCTTAAGTTTTGATTTTCTGGCCCATTACGTGGGACTGGTCTCTTTAGGAGGGGCGTTTTTCATTGGAACAGGAGGGTATATTGCCGGAATTTTAAATTCATATTTCTCAATCCCCCCTGTTTTCACCATTCCTCTGGCTGCCATCCTCGGCGGTGCCGTGTGCACGCTGTTTATCTTACCCTGCCTGCCGTTAAAAGGGGTGTACTTTGCCATTATAACATTGATGTATCCCCTGTTTATGGCAAGGGTCATTGAAGCTTTTGACATTTTCGGAGGTACGGACGGAATCGTGGGGATTGACAGTTTTTCTTCCGCGTTTGTGGAGCAGTATTTTGTGATTGGCATGCTGCTGATTTTTCTATTCGGCATAAGACGTCTTGTCACAACAGACAGGGGGCTGATATTTACGGCCATCATGGACAATGACCAGGCAGTAAAAGCATCGGGTATCAACATCACTCAATACAAGGCCCTTGCCGTGTTCATCGCCTCTGCCATGGGATGTCTGGGGGGGGCGTGCCTTACCCATATCTATATGTGGTCAGGCATTTCCCAGTTTGCCCTTGATTTTTCCATCCTGCCTATAGCCGCCACGGTTATCGGCGGGGCCGGGACACTTGTGGGACCCATTATAGGGTGCCTGATCCTGGTGCCTGTCTCAGAATTCCTAAGGGATTTCGGAACATTGAGGATCGTATTCTATGCATCGATCCTTGTGGGATTTATCCTTTTCAGAAGTGACGGCATCATGGTGTTCGGGCAAAGGAAATATGAACAATTTGAAAGGTGGACCAAAATATGACAGACCCTATTCTAAGAATGGATAACGTCTCCAAAATGTTTGGTGGTGTCCGGGCACTTAAAGGTGTCAGCCTTGATGTCTTCCCAGGAGACGTCTTAGGCATTATCGGGCCAAACGGATCAGGCAAAACCACCATTGTCAATTCCATTACAGGCTTTATCAAACCCACATCAGGTAAAATTTATTTTAAAAATAAAAATATCACAGGCAAAAAACCACACAAGATTGCCGACATGGGAGTAACAAGGACGTTCCAGATCATGCGGCCCTATTACAGCCTGCCGGCCTATAAGAACCTTGTCATCCCTTTATTTTCCCCCAGGGCCAGGCGGACCGGGGGCTGGCGGGGCGGAGGAAGCCTTGGCAACCGGCAAACCGTTGCCATTGATATCCTGGAGGAAATCGGATTTGAAAGGGACTCATATATTCCTTTTAAAACCGCTTCTACTCTGCCTACAGGCTACTTAAAGCGACTGGAACTTGCCAGATGTCTTTCCCTGAAACCTGAAATTATAATTTGCGATGAAGTATTTTCAGGACTTTCCATGAGTGAAATTGCTTCCATGGTGCCCTTGATTGAACGGCTCCAGGATGACGGTATTACCATTGTCATGATTGAACACCGTTTAAGGGAACTTTTTCAGGTGGCCAACCGGGTCATGGTCTTAAATTTCGGAGAGAAACTCATCGAAGGAACCCCTTCCGAAGTGATGGCAGATGAACAGGTCAAAGAAGCCTATTTTGGATCTGAAAAAGTTGAGGAGGTTATGACGTATGCTTGAAGCCCATGACCTAATGGTATTTTATGAAAACATGCTGGCGCTGAACAATATCAGCATCAAATGTAAAGAAAACCAGATTGTCGGTGTATTCGGAGCAAACAGTGCTGGCAAATCCACGCTCATGTATGCCTTGTCAGGGATCATGCTGGATATCCAAAAGAAAGAAAAAATGGCTGGCGGAGAAAGGATCACCATGACAGGGGATATAAAATTCCAAAATCAGGATATCATGAATCTAAAGCCAAGCCTCCGGGCAAAGGCCGGAATTATCCTCTGCCCTGAAAGACGCCGGTTGTTCAAGGAAAGCAGCGTACTTGAAAACCTTCGTATTGGCGGGTATCTTGCCACCAAGGCCCAGGCAAAAGACACTCTGGATTATATTATGCATGTATACCCTGCCCTGCAAAAGCTAAAGAACCGACTGGGCGGATTTTTAAGCGGTGGAGAGCAGCAGATGGTGGCCATTGGCAGAGCTTTGATGGCCCAGCCCAAAGTCCTTTTGCTGGATGAACCGCTCTTAGGGTTAAGTCCCTTGATGCAGGCCACCCTGATCAAGTCGACCAAAGCCATCCAAAAGGAAAAAAAAATTTCCATTATCATAGCAGAGCAGTATGCCCGGCCTGTATTCCCCATTGTGGATTATGCCTATATCCTTGAAAACGGAGCAGCGGTCATGGAAGGAACCCGGGGGGAACTCATGGATAATCCGGACGTAAAGTCTGCTTATTTTGGTATTTCATAAAAAAAGGAGTTATCTTAAAAATGCCCGACCATATCATACCTATTGAAGAGGAACTCTCTTTTTCAAGATTTGACCTGATGAGTGAAAAATACCCGAGAAACACAGCCGTGTTATACCTGGGTGAACATTTTACGTATAAACGGTTGAAAGAATTGAGTGAACGGTTTGCAGGGGGCCTGCAAAACTTAGGCGTTAAAAAAGGGGATAAAGTGCTTCTTTATATCCCAAACTGTATCCAGTGGGTGGTTGCCTATATAGGTATTCAGAGGGCCGGGGCGATCCTGGTGCCTGTGTCCCCGATTTATACCTCCTATGAAATTAAATACATGATCAATAATTCAGGTGCCCAAACCATTATCTGTATGGATACTAATTTCGGATATGTAAAAGAAACCTTTGCGAGCACCCGGCTGAAAAGGGCCATCGTGACTAATCTTGTGGATCTTCTGCCGGCCTGGAAACGGAGTTTTGGCCTTTTGTTTGACAAGGTTCCCAACGGCCGGGTAAATTATGACAACAAAATTTTATCCTTTAAATCAATCCTTAAAACCCCCTGCCTGAAGGAAAAAATAAAGATTGATCCGGTCAATGACCTTTCCTATATCCTTTATACTGGGGGTACAACGGGATTTCCAAAAGGGGTACCGGGCAACCATATCGGCTCCACCTCCTATATCAACGATGTAACCTGTGATGTGGCAGGAGATCATTTAAAAGAAGGCAGCGACGTTTATATTGCTGTCAATCCATTGTTTCATATCATGGCCCTGGGGTTTTTCATGGCCGTCGGCCTTAACAAGGGGAACATGGTGGTCCTGATGCCGCAGCCACAGGTAGATGCGATTTTGGAATCTATCCAGAGATACAAGGTCAGATGGTTTTTAGGGGTTCCGGCCCTGTACCGGATGATCCTGGAAAATAACCGTGTGGACCAGTATGATCTGTCCTCTTTGACCTATTGTTTCTGCGGCGGGGATGTACTGCCGGGCAAAGTCATGAACCGGTTCAAAGAAAAATATGATCTTCCCATATACCAGGTTTACGGTTCCACGGAAGTCGGCCATGTGACCTACAGCAAGATCGGTTCCGATCCAACTTCCGGTTCTATCGGGTATCCCTTGAAAAGCCGGGAATGTATTGTCGTGGACCCGGTCACCCTGGAATGTGTTGAAAACGGAAAAAACGGTGAACTTTTTGTCACCTCGCCTTATACCTTAAAAGAGTATTATGAAAAGCCTGAAGAAACCGGGAAAACCTATATTAAGGTTAATAACAAAGTTTATTGCAGGATGGGCGATTTTGTCAGCTGCAAACCCGATGGTGAACTGGTTTACATGGAAAGGTCGGCTGATGTGATCAAGCACAAGGGTTACCGGGTATCAGCGTCTGAGATCGAAGCCACGCTGCAGGATCACCCTACGGTTATTAATGCCTGTGTCATAGGAATTCCAGATGAAAAGGTAGGGGAACGAATCAAGGCGATTGTGGTACTTAAAGAAGATGCCAGAGGTGTGGGCGGCGTTGAACTGATCAAATGGTGCAGTGAACACCTTGCGTCCTATAAAGTCCCGGGATATGTTGAATTCCGTGATATGCTTCCCAAATCAAAAGTGGGCAAACTGCTGCGCCGTGAAGTCAGGGATGATGAGAGAAGAAAAACCCAAAAAAAGACTCAATAAATTGGAATCAACAGCATCTCTTCTGCTACCAGTCATAGATAATTTCCCAATTATCCTTGAACAATGGATCTTTGGGGCTGTATCTTTCCCATATGGTTTCACCCAAAGGACCTGCATCAGGGGTTTTGCTCTCATGCCAGAAACGAAGACTTATTCCGGGAACGACCCCGCTCACACCTTCTCCGCCTTCTTTTTCAGGTTCATCCATCCACAATTCTTTTTCCTCGATTATCTTCCACACGGTTCCGTATTTTTTATTTCTCACCCTCTCACCCACGTGTGGAAGACTGTATTTTTCCCTGAGCCCCTTGAATTTGTAAGGCGACTTTTCTCCATAATCAAGAACTTTTTCCCCCATTATCATTATCCCTATGGCCCCAAGGGGTGCTGTTAAAAGTATGGAAAGCACGGCTACCGCAAGGATAACGTCACCCGATGCAACCCCGGCAGCCAGGGGCACAGCTCCTATTGCGGCCTGGACAGTGGCCTTTGGTATATATGAAATAACACAGAATATCCTCTCTTTTGTGGTAAAAGGGGTGCCTAAAAGGCAAAGATAAGTACCGACACTCCTGAAAACAAGGCCGACAAGGATCACCATTATCCCGGCCAGGCCGGCATCCCAGGCCACATGGATATTCACCTGTGCCCCCACAAGGACAAAGAGCAAAAGTTCGGCAAAAACCCAGATCTTTTTCAATTTCCGGGAAATTATATGGGCAATGGGCTCTGATTTTTCAAGTATTATGAAACCTATGGCCATAACACCAAGAAGGCTTGCTATTGGGACCCATTTATCACATATGGTCTCAAGCCTGGTTAAAAAAATTGCTGTGCCAAGAACAATGAGGGTGCGCTTCGGGCTTTGCCAGTCATATTTTGTAAACAGCTTGTAAAGGATATACCCTGGAATGACGCCGACTATTATGCCAAGGATTATTGAAACAGGGATTTCACCCAGCTTGGCCCAGACATTTACCGCTCCTCCGCCGTACATACCTAAAAAAATGGTAAAAATTACAATGACAAAAACATCGTCTATGGAAGAGGCGGCAAGGATAAGGGTTGGAATCCCTTTTTTGGCCCCCCTGCCCCTGTCCATGAAGTCTATCATCAGGGGAACAACAACCGCCGGGGATACAGCGCCGAGTATGGCTCCAAGGATGGCGGCCTCAAGGTAACTTATGTGCAGCCACATGGGGGCCACAAGTGTTACCCCTGCAATCTCGAAAAGCGCGGGGATTGCGCTCAATAAACCGGCAGACCGTCCCACCCGGCTCAAAGTATCCCGTCTCAACTCAAACCCTGCTCTCAAAAGGATAACAACAAGTGCAATTTTCCTGAAATCCGCTGAAACATTCATCATGGCAGGGTCCATCATGTTGAGAACATAGGGTCCTGCCAGGATACCCACCACAAGCATCCCCACAAGTCCCGGAATCTTTATTTTTTTTAAAAGGTAATCTCCCATGAGACCAAAAATAACAAGAATAGCAAGACTTGCAGCCATAACGCCTCCTTATGCAAATATAAAAATCCCGCTCAGCACAAACCGGGCAGGATCTTTTTGCCAACGCTTATTATGAAGTACTGGCATGGTAATTGTTTTTAAAAAACACATCTACCTTTTTCCAAAACCATGGTACTGAATTTGAAACCAAGTAGAAGTCATTAGCCCTGAAAAATCAATCAGAGCAGTTCAGGCAAACCTCATTGCCTTTAAAATAAGAGCGCATTATTCCATTAAAAACATTGCCCTGTCAACATTTTTTTCCCGATTTTTTGTATTCAGCCTTGAAAAAGAATCCTTAAAAAGCAAATCTGCACATAGGCAAGGGGCCTTTGTGCAGATTGCAAACCAGATAATGCCGACTTTTAAATACAGGTTTTATTTTCTTTCCAGGATGATTGCCATCCCCTGTCCACCGCCTATGCACAGTGTTGCAAGGCCATATCGCAAATCACGCGCTTTCATCTCATATAAGAGTTTTGTCAAAATAGCTCCGCCGGAGGCAGAAACAGGGTGCCCAAGTGCAATAGCACCCCCATTAACATTAACTTTATCAATATCCATGTTCAACTCGCGCATACAGGCAAGGGCCTGGGAGGCAAAAGCTTCGTTCAGCTCAATCAGGTCAATATCATCTATGGTCAATCCTGCTTTTTCAAGGGCCAGCCTTGTGGCGGGAATCGGTCCGATTCCCATGAGTGCCGGATCAACACCGGCAGAAGCATAAGAGATAATGGTTGCCATAGGTTCAATTCCAAGCTCGTCTGCTTTGTCTCCGGACATAACCACGAGGGCCGATGCACCGTCATTCATCCCGGATGAACTGCCTGCGGTAACTGTTCCACCCTTTTTAAACGGCGTATTCAATTTCTGAAGGCTTTCCATGGTGGTGCCGAACCTCGGGTGTTCATCAGTATCAAATATTTTAGGGTCACCCTTTCTCTGGGGAACTTCAACCGGAACAATCTGGTCTTTAAATTTTCCTTCTTTTATTGCCTTTTCCGCAAGCTTTTGACTTCTCAACCCGAAAGCATCCTGATCTTCCCTGGAAACACTATATTTTTCAGCAACATTTTCAGCGGTCTCACCCATGGTATTACCACTTAAAGGATCAAAAAGGATAAGCTGATCCTGCAACTGTCCATGACCCAGCCGATAGCCCCACCTGGCTTTTTTCAACATAAATGTGGCATTGCTCATACTCTCCATGCCGCCTGCAACAATGATATCTGCATCACCTGACTTAATCACCTGGGCGGCAAGGGTTGCAGCTTTAATACTCCCGGCACAGGCCTTGCTGATGGTGAACTGGGGCTTTTCGACCGGGATACCGGCCTTAACCGCTACAACACGGGCTGAGTTAATGGGAAGATCCCCGGTCCTGTAGCCGGAAGCATAGATAACCTCATCAACCTGATCACCGGTCAACCCTGCTCTTTTGATAACTTCTTTTATCGGGACAGGCCCGAAATCAATATCAGTCAACGGGGCAAGCGTTCCACCAAACCTGCCGATTGCCGTTCTACAGGCAGCAGCTATGACGACTTCTTTCATTTTTCCTCCTGAAAATATATCATTATTATATCTCATCCTAAATATAGCTTTAATATAGCTGTATTATAAATATTTAAGTGTGTCAACCCAAAACATTTCAATACAATAATGATAAGGCCTCTGTTTTGCAATAATGCTGCCCTCCGATGCCAGGTGTTTTCAGTTTCTTTTTTCCAGAATCTTTAAAACCTCTGCACACTTGTTTTCCGCCTTTGTTTTCATATCTTCCGCCAGCTTGACAGTCTTTTCTTTAAACTTTTCATCCAAAATATCTGCCATATTAATCATGACATTTCTATAAGCTCCCCATATGCCTGTTTCCAAGGCTTTTGCCCCGACTTCAACATCGGACTTTGATGCAGGATTTCCGTATTCGGCAATTTCCAGCATGGCTCCCCAGGCAGCATCGGCAAGCTTCATAGTAGTTAAGGGAACATCAATAGCCTTTTTAAGCCCCTGCTGTAATTTTTCAAGTTTGAATTGCTTTTGATCTTTACTATCCTCTGGAAGACGCATGGCTTCCACATAGTCTTTAAAGGCATCAGTATCTGCATCAATCATGGGAATAAGGGATTTTGACGCATGATGAAGGACCGGAATAATTTCACGCATTTTTGAATCAATGTCTTCAAATTTGCGAACACCCAAAGTCAATTTTGCCGCCATGGAACCAAGCCCTGCACCCATGGCTGCTATGGCTGCAGAAGCAGAACCGCCTCCCGGGGCTGAACTTCTTGATGCCACTTCTTCAATAAATCCCCTGACTGTCAATCCTGCCAGGGGCTCTTTTTTTTCTTCTGCAATGATATACTCGATAATTTTCTCTTTTGGATTAAACAACGCGACAGAATTCAGCCCCAGACGTTCAATGGCAAGTCTGATCTTCTGGTCTTCGTCCAGGATAAAAAGATTTTCTTTTTCAATATAATAATCTGCTGCCATGAGGATGGCTTCCAGAGGAACCACGCCAACGATTTCCGAGCCTGTAACTGCAACATTCAATTTTTCCGCATCTTTTTTAACTTCTTCAAACAGGACATGGGGAGGGGTGACATGATAGTTATTCAGGTTAACTGTAACCTGGGCAAGATTATATTCATCAACGTACCATCCCATGCCTTTGACATCCGCAAGTCTTCCGGGCTCACCCGGGCCACGGCCGGCCTCCCTTAGATTCAAGGCGATTCTATGGGCCTGGTTGGGTGTGGAAAGAAGATTTACATTATAGGCAATCAGAAAAAATCTTGCGCCTGTTACGGTTGCACCCCACTCAGGAACAAACCGGGCAGGCCCGAAATCAGGTTTCCAGTCTCTGGTTGTGATCCTGTCTTTTATGCCTTCATACTGCCCTTCCCTGATCTGGGGAAGTTTTTTACGATATTCAAATTTTGCGGATTCCTCATACAGGTAAATTGGAACGTCAAGTTCTTTTGCAGCTCTTTTACCAAATTCCCTGGAAATTTCAATGCATTCTTCCATGGTCACACAGGCCACAGGAATAAAGGGACAGACATCCATGGCACCCATTCGGTGGTGGTCACCCTTATGGGTTCTCATATCAATTTTCTGTCTTGCCACACGGGCTGCATTCAGGGCCCCTTCCACAACAGCTTCCGGGGTTCCCACAAAAGTATATACGGTTCTATTGGCAGATTTTCCCGGATCGACATCAAGAAGACGGCAGCCTTTGGTCCTGCGAATCGCATGGGCTATGGCTTCAATGGTTTCTTTATTCTTGCCTTCGCTGAAATTGGGTACACACTCGACTATTTTTTTCATACCTTTACTTTCCTTTATACTATTTGGAAATTAATATATTTGTCCTTGTTTTACCATAAACCGGGTAAGTTGTATATACAGGTATGTTCTTTTTGTTTCAATCCTTTCTAAAGGCTAAAAAATAGATAACCCTATCTCGTAATAGTCAAAACCGGCACTTCTGCCGCCAAGGTGCTCAGCAAGGAAATCTTCGAGTTTGCGATAAAAAACCAAAACCATGATAGCCCAGTTTATTTTTTTTCATTTTAACATCGCCTCATTTTTTAAAAAAAGTTAAATTTTATTGTCCAGAGATGGAAATCTTGCCCGGTCCGTGTGGGGATAGAACTTTGCCCCGGAAAACATATTCATGAACTCCTGGTTGACGTTCAATTCAATATATGTGATGGACTGCCGGATATTCATGATTCTCTCAAAGGCATCCGGATTTTTCAAAAGCTCTTTTGCACCGCCAAGGGAGCTGTTCCCCAGGACTTCAAAAGTATTTACCGGGATATCCGGGAGCATGCCGATGGATATGGCAGATACAGGATTAATGAATGATCCGAAAGTTCCTGCCACGTAAAATTTCTCCAGGTCTTCAAATTCAAGACCTGCTGTGTTTTTCACAATCACTTCCAGGATGGTATACATGGCAGCCTTTGAGCTGGTTAAAGAATCCAGGTCCGCCTGGCTCAGGCAGATCGACTCCCCTGTATCTGAACCAGCTTTGTCAACAAGGACAAAATACATTATCCCGTCTTTTTTAAACAAGGCTTTCCCACAGGCATGACTTGAAAGTTTTCCCCTGATATCAATCCGTCCGGATAAAAAAAGACTTGCGGCAAGATCAATCATCCCGGACCCGCAGATACCGACTGGCTTTTTCCCGTCAATGGTGTGACTCTTAAGATCACCGGTATCAGGATCAATCCATACCTTATCAATCACGCCCGGTTTTGCCGTCATGCCCATTTTACTCATCCCGCCTTCAAGAGCCGGGCCGGCAGCACCTGCACAGGCAATGAGGAAATCATTGTTTCCAACCACTATCTCTGCATTGGTGCCTACATCCACCATGAGACAGGGTTCGTGTTTTTCATCAAGGGCTGAAAAAAGAATTCCCGCTATCAGGTCACCGCCAAAATATGATCCGATATTGGGAAAAAGGAAGACCACGCCGTTTTCATTGATCCTGAGATTCAAGTTTCCTGCCGGCTGGGTATCCGGGATATTCACACAGGGGATATACGGTTCTTTGATGATCCAAAAAGATTCAATTCCTAAAAATAAATGGGTCATGGCAGTATTGCCGGCACAGGTTACAAGATAGATGTCCTCTTTTTTGCATCCATGTTTTTCACAAAGAACCGATAAATTCAGGTTAACCGCGTCAATGACCAGGCGGTTAAGTTCAAAGACCCCGTTTTCCCGGTTGGAATAATGAATCCTTGCAAGGACATCAGGCCCGATTGCAGCCTGAGGGTTATCAAATCCTGTCTCACCAATATCCTTTCCTGTTTCAAGATCGACGAGTGCGATTACAATTCTTGTTGTGCCAATATCAATTGCAGTTCCAAGAACCGCTTTTTTGATTACAGGCTCTAAAAGGTCCACAAGTATCCAGGAAGATAAATCTTTGAACAGAACTGCTTTTGCCTTGAAATTCCATGATCTTAATTTTGAGGGCAAACTTTTAAGGATCTTGAGCGGAATCCTGACATGATCAGCATCAAGGTCTTTTTTAAGAGCCTGCTCCAGTCTCTGGGCATCTGCCGTATTATCGCTTAGACTTGGATTCTCAACTAAAATTGTGCGGACAAATCCTTTTTCCTTTATCATCTGTGCAACAGCTCCAGGCGTTTTTTGACTTTTGGAAAATAATTCATTTCAGTATGGGGCAAAAACAACGCCCCCATGTAATGATCCATGTAAGAAGGTGTTGAGGCAAGTTCAAAATTGGTCATCATATTCACAACATTTGCAACATCCCTTCTCAAAGCATTGGTTAAAGAATTTATCTTGCAGCCCAGAAGAGAACCATTACCGAGATAAGTGACTTTCTCCGGTTCAATTTCAGGAAGCAGGCCAATTGTTATGGCACTTTGAAGATCCACATAACTGCCAAACCCGCCTGCAAGGATGACCCTTTCAATATCATTGACTTTCAGTCCGATTTCTTCAAGCAGGGTCAATGCCGCACTGTACATTGCGCCTTTGGCACGGATCAGGTTATCAAGATCCGGTTCTGTAATTGTGATATCCCGGTCTATCTGGGTGTTTTCCTTATACACAAGGACATATTCCCAGATATCATCTGTCTTTCTGACCCTCGGTGTTTCAAGGGAGCGGTTGAACTTGCCCCTGGAATCAATGATACCTGTTTCCAGGAGTTTTGCCGCAAGTGTAATCAGACCGGAACCGCAAATCCCTTTTGCCTTTTTATTTCCTACTGTGATAATCATGGGTTCATAAGTTTCAGGATCAATGGAAAAATCCTCAATAGCCCCTTTTCCCGCCCTCATGCCGAACTTCACCCCTCCCCCTTCAAAAGCAGGGCCGGCAGAAGCTGCTGTACATACCATCCAGTCCTTGTGGCCAATAACAATTTCCGCATTGGTCCCGATATCCATGTACAAGGTAAGTTCATTGGTCCTGTACATGCCCGAAGCCATGACGCCTGCGATAATATCGCCGCCCACATAGCTTGAAACGCCGGGGTATATAAGGGCAATGGAATGATCGGCAAGATCAATTCCTATCTCGTTTGCATGGAACGGCGGATACATTATGGATGCAGGCACATAGGGATCACGGCGGATATAGCTTGGATTTATTTTCAGCAGAAGCTGTGTCATGGTGGAGTTTCCGGCAAGGGTAATGGTGGTTACCTCATGCCGGGCGATTTCGGCTTTTTTAAGAATCCTGTCAATAATCTTATTCAGTGTCTCGATCACTTTTTGATGAATGATTTCAAGCCCGCCATCCTTTTCAGAAAAAACAATCCTTGAAATCACATCTTCCCCGTAGCTGATCTGGCTGTTGAATTCGCCATGCTGGGAAAGTACTTCACCTGTCTGCAAATCAAGGGTTTGACCGTAAACCGTGGTTGTTCCGATATCAACGGCTATGGCAAAATTCCTCTCACTGGTGTCAAAAGGCTCAATATTGACAATTTTATTTTTACCGTCTTTTCTTACAGGCCTCACAATGGTTGCCGTGACCTTGAAGTCTCCTTTCCTGATAATATCCGGGATCTTCCTGATAAGATTCAAATCCATGGTAAGGCGATGCTCATCATGGTTCAAACGAAGGTGATTAATAATCCTTGTCACATCTGCCTGGTTATCTCCGGCCACTGCCGGGTCCAGTTCAAGATAAATTTTTTCCACGGGAGGGATAAACAGTCCGTCCTGCCTGAGTTCATCCACATCTGAGTACACGGCTTTAGCCGTATGTCGGCCACCTGTCTGTGCATTCAGGCGAGTGGTATCAATCTGGGATTCAACAGGAATTCTAACTGCGATATCAGAAGCGATTTTGGACAAACATGCAAGCCTGTAACCTTTTTCCCGGTCTTCCGGGCTTAGATGCTCTGAAATTCCTCCTTCAACATTTCCCTCTTCAATCAATACCCTGCATTTTCCACAAACGCCGCTGCCGCCGCAGGAAGCGTTGATATGAACGCCTGCTTCCATGGCGGCCCGGATAAGGCTCTCGTTATCCTCGGCATCAATACTTACGTTATAGGGCAGAAATTTCACTGAATATGTCATTGTTACATCCTTTATTTTAAAAATATCGTTACAAAAAATTTTGAAATTGTGAAAAGTATAAACATTCTCCCACCTGTTTGGCAAGTTAAGAGATCTTCTATTTTTAAAAATTGTAATATAAGTCATAAATTGGCATTGAATTTTTTAAATCTTTATGGAAGTATACTAAGGATTTGTCGCTAAAAATAATTTAGTAAATATAACAGATTCATCAAAAGGGGAACAAATGAAAAAAATTGATGAACCCAGATTAAGAGATATTGTCGGGGAGCGCAACATTAAGACAGACCCTTCTGACCTTTATATCTACGGGTCAGACTCTTCCGTACATCATGCCATGCCCTGGGCGGTCGTCAAACCCGAGACAATCCTGCAGGTACAAAGAATCATGAAATATGCAAATGAAGAGCTTATTCCTGTTATTGCAAGGGGAGGCGGTTCTGGAATGTGCGGCCAGACCGTGCCAGTCCAGGGAGGGATTATCCTTGATATGAAAGGGATGAACAAGATCCTTGAAATCAACCTTGAAGACGTCTACTGCCGGGTTGAGCCCGGCGTGATTGATGATGATCTCAATCTTGCTTTAAAACAATACGGGGTCTTTTATCCCCCTACGCCGGCATCTTCCAGGATTGCCACCATTGGGGGTGAAATCGCCAATAATGCCAGCGGTGTCAGGTCTGTAAAATATGGCGCAACAAGGGACGCTGTCCTTGGCATGAAAGTTGTCCTGCCAGACGGAGAGCTTGTAAGCCTTGGCGCCCATACAAGGGTTGAAGCCTCGGGTTACCAGCTTCACAAACTCATGGTGGGATCGGAAGGCACACTTGGAGTTGTGGTTGAAGCCATCTTAAGCTTTGTTCCCATCCCGGAATTCAGGTGCATGGGGGTGGCAAATTTTGACTCCCTCAATGACGCAGGTCATGCCATTGGTTCTATTATGGCATCAGGCGCCATTCCTTCAATGCTGGAACTTGTTGATTCCGTTGCAATAAAGGCTGTGAACAAAACCATGGATTTAGGACTCAAAGAAGTTGCCGCAGCATTAATTTTTGAAGCGGACGGCATGGTAAAAGAAGCTGTTGACTATGAAATCAATAAAATGAAAAAAATATGCGAGAAGCACAACGGCCAGGATATCCATGCAAGCTATGACCCCAAAGAGCGGGAAAAAATATTTATGGGACGTAAAAAACTTTTCCCGGCATTGTCTAAGTACGATGACAACCTTGCCAGCACTGCCCTGGCTGATGACATGGCGGTTCCTTACTCAAAAATGGCGGAAATGGCCGGGAAAATTCATGAAATAGCCAGGGAAAACAATATTGTCATGACAGCCTACGGCCATTGCGGTTCAGGATGCATGCACACCAAGATTTTAATGGACACAAAAAGAAAAGACCAGTGGGATTCTGCAAAAAAAGCCATAACCCAGGTATATGAATATGTAAGATCCGTCAATGGAACCACAAGTGCAGAGCATGGTATCGGGCTTTCCAAAGCAGAATCATTCAAGATTGAAAAAGCAGATTCATTAGGGCTTTTAACAAGCATTAAAAAAGCGCTTGACCCGAATAACATCCTGAACCCAGGCAAACTTATGCAGGCCCCGGAAAACTGGATAACCGCAACCAACTTGAGATATTCTGTGAACAGTTAAATTAAAAGGTTAATTCCATGGAAAATATAACAAAAAAATTCAAACATCTTGAAAAATGGCAAGGTACACTGGCAAGTTGTATCAGGTGCGGATATTGTTACGAGCATTGCCCCATGTTCAAGCACACAGGCTGGGAATCTGATGCGCCAAGAGCAAAGATCATTACGGCTTTCGGTCTGTTATCAGGACAGGTTGAAGCATCAGAATCCGCAGCCGACAAATTATTTTCATGCTTTTATTGTAAAAGATGTGAAGCTGCCTGCTCTTCAGGGGTTCCCTTAACCCAGATCTTCACTGATGCAAAAAAAGACCTTGTTGAGATGGGCCTCAAAGGTCCTGGAACAACATCCATAACAACACTGAACTGTGCCCGCTGCCTTATCTGCGTCGGCGCCTGCCCCCATGAAGCAAGATTCTATGACGGAAACGCTATTGCCACGGACCCGGCCAAATGTCAGGCCTGCGGCATCTGTCTTGAGGTTTGCCCCGCCCGTGCTGCTAAAATCGAAAATAATTTTGGAACCGGCAGGGATGAACTGATCGAAAAAGCCTCTGCCTTTTTAAATACCCATAAAGCATCAAAGGCCATAATTTTTGCCTGCAACTGGTCATATTACCCCGGACTTATGGCATCTGTTCTCCCTGAGTCGGAAACCAAAGAAAAAAATTATGAAATCCTGGTGAATATGTGCGGCGGGCGCCTTGACCCGCAATTGTTGATGGCGCCTTTTCTTCATAATGCCTGGGGTATTATGGCAGCCGTATGTCCTGACGGAGAGTGCCAGCATGAAGGAAACCTTAAGGCAAAAAAAATTATCAAAACCCTTTGCAATACATTAAAAAGTATTGATATTAACCCGGAAAGGGTTCGGCTTGTCCAAATCCCGGCCGGGGACAAGACATTATTCCAGGCTGAAATTGATACCTTTGTTGACAGGCTCAATAAACTGGGCCCCATACGCTAAAGGAGCGGTTTTATGAAAATTGATGTCCCTTACGGGAAAGACGGTTCCATGTCAGCCGTGATAAGCGACGATATAAAGGTCAACTTCCTTGAAGCCAATGATGTTAAAATCAGCGATGAAGACAAAAATATAAAAGCCGCTATAAATAAGCCCATCAACAGCAAGAACTTTAAGGATTTTTTAAGTGACGCAAAAAAGGTGCTGGTCATTGTCAATGATGCCACAAGACCCACCCCCACAAAAAAAATTCTCGAATTTATCTTTGATGATTTAAAAAAGACTGATTTCAATTTTATTATTGCAACAGGTGCCCACAGGGGTCCGTCCCCGGAAGAATACCTCCAGATTTTCGGTTCCTATTATGAAAAAATAAAAACCCGGATTATCGTTCATGATGCCAGGGCAAAAGAGGATATGGTTTTTTTAGGCAATTCTTCGAACGGGACGCAGATGTATGTTAACAAGGCAGGGGTCAGGGCAGACAAGATCATTATTATTTCTTCTGTGGAACCCCACTATTTTGCCGGGTATACGGGCGGAAGGAAATCCTTTTTACCGGGTATTGCGGGATATAACACAATAGAACAGAACCATAAGCTTGCCCTTGCCCCCGAAGCAAAGGCATTAGCACTTGAAGGGAACCCGGTTCATGAAGACATGATTGATGCCATTAAAACCGTCAAACAGGAAATCTTTTCCATCATGACTGTTTTAGATAAACACCACAAAGTCTATGCCACCTGCTGCGGTCATATCAATGATTCCTTTCATGCTGCCATTGACAGGGCTAATGAAGTATTTGCCGCCCCCTTGAAAGAAAAGGCGGACATTGTGGTATCAGTGGTGAAATTCCCCCAGGATATTGATCTTTACCAGGCACAGAAAGGCATTGATAACGCAAAACTAGCCTTGAAAAAGGATGGGATCATGATTCTTGTTGCAAAATGCAGATGCGGTATCGGCTGCAAGGCCTTTGCCGACCTTTTAGGATCAAGTGATACTCCAAAAGCTGCTCTTGAAACAATTGAAAAAGGCTATGTTTTAGGATACCACAAGGCTGCAAAAATGGCCGAAATCGGTCTCTGGGCAAGGATGTGGGGAGTAACTGGCGTTGAGCCGGATGTTATTTCGAAATTATTCATTAAACCGTTTGGCAACCTTCAAACAGCCATGGACACGGCCCTTAAAGAAAAAGGGGCCAATGCAAGTGTCTTGTTTTTGATGGACGGCGGACTTACTGTGCCTTTAATCAGATAAAATAAAAAATGCCGGGTATAAAATATTATATCAGGCACCTTTCAAATACGGTTCAAAGCAACGTATAATATGGCCTGACGGTCACTTTAAGCGTATACAATGTTTTTTCAGCCTTATATACATGCGGGATCTGGATACCCCGGAAATGGCACAGGCCTTTTTCACATTACCGTTGGTGTGGGACATGAGCCTTGCAAGATACTCTTTTTCTGCATCCTCAAGCATTTTTTTCAATAAAGGAAAATTATTTACCCCGGCAGTATCTTCCGAATTTATTTTTTTATTTTCCAAAACCTGTATAAACGAATTTTTTATCACCTTTTCTTTTACATGTGATGGCAAATGAATGGAGTAGAGTGTGGGTTCATTTTTTGCCGATGCAACAGCTTTGTCCATGGCATTGATCAATTCCCCGGTATTCCCCGGCCATTTATAAGTTCCAATGATATCTATGAATTCAGGCGATACCCCTTTGGTGTCAATCTTATATTTCTTACAATATTTATCAATATAAAAAAGAGCGATTTTGATAATGTCTTCTTTCATCTCCTTTAAGGGGGGCAGATGAATGCCAATACCTTTTAATTTAAATAAAAAATCTTTGCTGAACTTTCCCTGGCCGCTCAATTCATCAAGGTCTTTGCTGGTTGTTGCGATCACCCTGAAATTACTCGCTGTCGCCTCTTTCCCACCCAATGGGGTAAATAAAAAAGTCTCCATCACCCGCAAAAAGGATTTTTGAACCTGTAACGGGAGCTGTGACACTTCATCAAAAAATAATGTCCCATTGCGGGCATACTTTACCAACCCTGCCTTATCGTTCACAGCCCCTGGGAATGCCCCTTTTTTATAGCCGAATAATACGCTCTCGGCAACGTTCTCATTAATGGCGGAACAATCAACAACAACAAAATTATTTTCACAGCGGTCACTGTTTAAATGAATGGTTTTTGCAAAAAGTTCTTTTCCTGTGCCCTGCTCTCCTGATAAAAGGACATTAATATCTGAATATGCAGATGTGGAAACCTTATACAGACATGATTTTATTACATCTGATTCACCAATGATCCCATTTCGTTTTAAAACACCCGGCGTGGATACGTTTCCTTTTTCTTTTCTAAATTGCAAGGCCCGGCTGACCTGCAGGTTAAGTTCCTGCCTTAAGAAAGGTTTTTCAAGATAACTCCATGCACCGCTGTTGATAGCCATTTCAGCACCGTCAGGGTCACTGTCACCAGTAATTATTATAATTTCAGGTGATGATTTTACTGCTTTAATTGTTTTAATGAGATCAAGCCCGTTTGCATCCGGAAGATTGATATCAAGAAAAACAAGGTCAAACATACCGTTTTTCGCAAGGTCAAGGCCATCGTTGCCTGTTAATGCATAACGGCTCTCATGACCAATTATTTCCATCATCTTTGCAAGTATATCGCAAATCAATTTATCATCATCAATTATCAGAACATCTGCCATGGCTCTATTCCCAGTATTTTATCATCACTTTATACAGAATAAAGAACAAAGAATATGCAACGTATATTTATTTCACGTCTAAACATTGATGTCAAATATCCGGAATAGAAACCCAGTAATTCCCGGTGAATGACATAAAGAATCCAGATGGGGAATGATTCAATATTGAGGGGGCCTGGTTTTTATATTCCAGGCCCCTTTTTTAAAAAAAACGATTTTATATATTCCATTTAAAGGTCATTGATTGCTTCTGTCAGTTCGGGCATAAAATCAAGGATATCTTCAACAATACCGACATCTGCCACCTGGAAAATGGGTGCTTTGGGGTTCTTGTTGACAGCAACAATAAAAGGATTGCCTTTTAGTCCGCCAAGATGCTGAAAAGAACCGGATATCCCCATGGCCATGTATACTTTTGGTTTAACTGTCTGGCCTGATGTTCCAACCTGCCGTGATTTTTCAAGCCATTTGGCATCAACAATCGGCCTTGAGCAGGAAACAACCGCATTCATTGCTTCGGCAAGTTCCTGGGCGATTTCAATATTTTCTTCATCCTCAATACCACGGCCAACAGAAACAAGCACATCGGATTTCGTTATATCAACATCTCCGACTTCTGCCTCAACGATCTCAAGAAATTTTCTTTTTGCGGAAAGATCACCGGCATCACCTGATTTATCAACGATTGTCCCACCTTCTGAACTGCCCTCAACAGGAGCAAAAGCTCCCGGCCTTACAGTCATAACTGCACCGGAAGATATGTCAATTGCCATATGAGTGCTGACTGCCCCGCCAAGTTCCTGGCGGACCGCTTTAAGGGTTGTGCCGTCTATGCCTTCAAAATCAACAATATCTGCTGCATAGGCTGAATCCATTTTAACGGACAGGCCAGGAGCCAGATCCATTCCGAACGTATCATGAGCAAAAAGAAAAACTGCATCCAGAGGAATGATATTGACCAGGGCTTTTCTGACCACTTCTGCATTGGGATAAGAAAAAAGTGCGTTGTCAATTTTTATTACTTCAGAATAAATGGAAGTCATCTCTTGTGCGACTTTATCAAGATCTGCACCTGATCCTGCTACAACAGCCGTCAAGGATGCTCCTTTATCAATTTTTTTTGCAGCTGCCGGGAACTCCAATGCCACATCTTCGGCAGCACCGTTTTTAAATGGAATATATGCAAAAATCTGTGTCATGATTTAAAGCCCTCCTTTTGCTTTAAGCCTTTCAATCAGTTTTTCTATGATCTCATCAGTTGAGCCTTCAAGCATTTCAGCACCTTCGCCCATATCCGGCACAAAATAATCAACTCTTTTTGTTTTTGCGCCTGCTTCTCCGATACTTTCCGGATCCACACCAAGATCGCCTGCACCCTTTACGGGGATGTCCACTTTTGCAACTTTCCTGATACCTCGAATCCCTACATAACGGGGCTCGTTAATACCTGTCTGGATAGAGATAACACAAGGAAGCTGCATTTCATTCATTTCCTGGTTTCCGCCTTCAATCTCCCGACCCACAATTATTTTATCATCACCGATTTCAATTTTATTCACCAGCGATGCATAGGGCATACCCAGCATTGCAGCAACCATTCCGCCAATCTGGCCTGCTCCCTCATCTGCCTGGGCACCGGTCATAACAAGATCGTAACTGCCTTTTTCAATTTCTGCCTTAAGAATACTTGCAATCCCTTTGCCGTCCGAGCCGTCAAAAGCATCATCACAAAGAAGTATGCCGTCATTCGCGCCCATTGCCATCTCGCGCCTTAACACTTCTTCTGACTCGTCATCACCAACAGTAATAACCGTCACGTTTCCACCGACCTTGTCAATAATCTGGATTGCTTCTTCAACTGCATAGTTATCCCATTCATTCACTGAATAAACCAGGTCATCACGATCAAGATCATTTCCGGCACTGTTGAGTTCAAATTCATTCTCAGCAGTATCAGGTACTCTCTTGACACATACCAAAATTTCCATTATTGCCTCCTTTAAATCAATTATCCGTCACAGGTTTTTTAGCCCTTGAACCTGTAACTCATTATTTTATGCAAGATGCTGCTCAATCAATTCTGTAAAATCCAAAGCTTCCATCTCTCCTTCTTTTCCCGCGACCTTGATCGCATCCTGGATATTGACCAGGCAGAAAGGACAGGCAGTTACAATGACAGTTGCCCCGGCTTTGGCAGCCATGTTGACTCTTAAAACTCCCATTCTTGTTTCTTCTTCCGGTTCATAAAAAAGCATGAGCCCGCCGCCGCCGCAGCAGAATGATCTGTCCCGGCTCTTTTCAAGCTCGACTCTTGTTAACCCGTTAATGGCATCAAGTGCCTGTCTTGGAGCCTCATAAATTCCATTATGCCGCCCAAGGTAACAGGGATCATGATATACATATACCTTGTCAGGATTCTGGCAGGGTTTTAAATCAAGCTCGCCGGTGGTTATTTTTTCTGCAACTATCTGGCTTATATGTTTAACCGGCGGCAGGCTGTTCCCGTAATCATTTTTCAAAGCATTAAAGGCATGCGGGTCTGCCGTTACAATTTGCTTTACACCGCTTTCCAGAATGGCTTCAATATTCTGTTCTTTTAAATCCTGGTACAGCATTTCCTCGCCAAACCGCAGGACTTCATTGCCGCTGTCTTTTTCATTCTTACCCAGGATGCCGAAATCAATGCCTGCTTTTTTAAGGATTACGGACGTACGTCTTGCAATCTCCTGGATATTATCATCATAGGATGTAATGCTGTCCACAAAATAAAGTGTGTGGGCTTCCTCCTTTGCAAGGTCTTTGATCTGCCAGTTTGCTTTAAATTCCTTGTCCTTTGCCCAGTCCGCTCTTTTTTTCTCCATTTTTCCATAAGGATTACCCCTTTTTTCAAGGGCTTTCAAGGGTTTTTGCAAAGACTGGGGAACCATGCCTTCGTCCACCATACCCCGGCGCAAATCAACCATCTTGTCAATGTATTCAATTCCAAGCGGACACTCTTCTTCACAGGCGCCGCAAGTTGTACAGGACCAGATTTCATCTTCCGTATAAATATCTTCCACCAGAAGTTTGCTTTTATAGATTTCTCCTGAAAACGGATAATTTTTAAATATTAAATCCCTTGCCTTAATGGTAATAAACCTTGGAGATAAAGGACGTCCCACGGCATTAGCAGGACATTGGTCAGAACACCTGCCGCAGTCGGCACATGAATAGAAATCCAGCATATGCTTCCATGTAAAATCTTCAAGTTTTTTAACGCCGAAAGACTCAAGATCATCAAGTTTGTCATCTGCAACCCCGTGCATGACAGGCTTGATATTTCCTTTTTTAACCCGCATGAAAAATACATTGAAAACGGATGTGATCACGTGGAAATGCTTTCCCAGGGGTAAAAAGCAAAGGAAAAAGAAAAAAGCCAGATCATGGACAAAAAAAGTGAAAATATGAAGTCCCTGGAGGATATTCTGGGGGGCGGATGCGAGCATTGACCTAAATATCCAGACCAGAGATAATGGAGCTAAAAAATGTTCCCGGCCGGTAAGTTGAAATTCATATGCACTTGCAGATGCCTCAAAAAGGCTTTCACAAATCATGAGTGTTGCAATAATGGCCAACACAAAGATAGCTTCCCCTGTATGATCCTTGCCGTATTTTTCCGGCACGGCATATCGTTTGGGTTTAAAGATACCCCTTCTGATCGATGCTATAATACATGCAATAAGAACAAAGGTTGCGGCATAATCTTTAAAAAAATTATAAATATCACCTAAAATCCCTCCAAATCCGGGCAGGACAAATCCATCTGAAAAGCCTATGATAACAAGGGAACTGGAGCGGATGGACAAAATCAGAAAACCTGCAAAGATGGTCATATGAAGGACACCTGCCAGCATGTATCTTGGCTGTCTCATCTGCCCCAGCCAGACAAAAATAAGATTCCGGACCCGCTTTCCAATATGGTCGAATCTGTTATCCGGGTTTGCTCTCACAAGTGGCGCAATACGCCTGGCCATAATATAGGCAAACAACCCTATCCCTATGACAGGCAAAACAAATGACAATATTACTGCAGGGAATATCCCGAAAAATTTAAAACTGGCCGGGCCGATTATCGAAGTCATACTTCTTTACCTCCAAAATATTTCTTATACTTATGAATACAGACTCAAAAAGCTTTAATAAACATGAAAGAACACGTCAAGCAAAAAGCCTTATTCAACAAAATAATGCCGTTCAAATACTATATGGCATTTATTATCCCCTGACACCTGTCAGGTAAAGATCGACCAGGGGATCTGCCATTGAAACCAGATCATACCTGCCGTCGGCAGATACCCATGTACTGATTACACCTTCCACTGCGCCAAGGATAAACCTCTTAACAAGACCGACAAAAAGGTCCTGGCGCATTGAGCCTTCAATCTGCCCCTGCTCAATAATCTCTGATAATAAATCAAGATACATTTTTGATATATCTTTAATTTGAGATTCAATATCCCTTAAATATCTTACTTCCGACTGGAATATGACAGCCATATTTTTATCATTTTGAAATTCCTCAAGATGGCACCGGATAAGGTGACGCAATTTTTCTTCGGCATTCCGGCCTTTTTTTACTGCAGCATGCATTTTTTCAAACACAACATTGGTTTTAAAACTTATGAACTGGTAAAGAATATCATCCTTATTTTTAAAATACAGGTATAATGTACCATCAGCCACGCCTGCCTGCGCTGCGATCTGGGATATGGTTGCCTTGTAGAATCCGAATTCTGCAAACACGGCACCCGCACTGTTTAATATCTTATTATATTTTTCTGACTTGTTTTTTTGCAAACGCGTATCACCCTTCTTAAATATAAATGAATAAAGATTCATTATCTAACAAAAGATTTTTGCAAATGTCAAGCAGATTATTATTATTATTGACTTTATTCGCTGAATTGATTTTATCTTATTTTACAGATAGTTATAAATAAACACTGTTTTTTGTTTAAAAAATAGTTTCCATTTTTTCCCAAGGGATATCCATGAATTGTTATTCATTATTCAATATTTCTTGATTTTAAACCTGTTTCATGCAAAAAATGATTAATATTTATTTTTAATCAATACTTAAGAAAATCAGGGAGGGTATTATGACAAATCCAAAAGAGTATTCTTCAGACTTTAAAACAGCTCTTGACCTTGGCAGGCCTCCGAATGTGAAAAAGCTTTTTCCCAACTCAAAAGCGCTTCTTGTCAGCGGGAAATATATAGATCACGCCATGCTGATCAAAGGGAACTGCATGACCATTGCAGCAAACGGGCGAAATTCCTTCGTTATCCGTGGTGCTCTTGCTGCCGCCCAGCGCGCCAATGCTGCAATTATTATCGAAATCGCCAGGTCTGAAGGCGGCACAGCAGCCTATTGCGCAGTGAATTTATGGAATATTGCAAGGCAGACCGATGCCTTTATGAACGAGCTTGGCATTACCGTTCCTGTGGCCATACATGCAGACCATTTCGGCATTAAAAAACCTGAGGATGTTGAGCCTGCCAAACAAGAGATACAATCATTATTTGATGCCGGCATCACTTCCATTGCAATTGATGCTTCCCATATGCCCGACGACCAGAATCTTCTGGCAAATCTTGAATTATATCCCTGTATACCTGACTGGGCAGGCCTTGAAACAGAAGTTGGCGAAATAAAAGGCAAATTAGGGCTCTCAACCGATGAAGAAGCGCTCTTCCTTATCCGGGGACTCAATGCCCACAATATTTTCCCCAACTGGATAGCTTTAAATAATGGTACAACCCACGGCATTGAAGCAAGCGATGCAGGAATAAATGTGGAGCTGACAGCTCAAATCCATGAGGCACTTTCCAGATATAAAGTTTCAGGAGCCCAGCACGGCACATCCGGCAACAATTCAGAAAGACTCAGGAATATAGCCGCAAAGACCAGGACCACAAAAGCCAATGTTGCAACCGCCCTGCAAATGATTTCCTGGGGTCTTAAAGTCAATGATTACGGAAACGCAATCCTTGAAAATGGTGATTTTATTAAGCAAAAAGGCAGGGGCGTTTCAGAATATATGTGGTCACAGATGCTTGCCCATGCAGAAGCAAACGGTTTAAAAGGCGGAAACTTTAAAAAACTGAACCTCCCATTTGAAAATCAATTACTGGTCCAGGCAAAGGAAATCCGGGACAGGATGGCAAAGGATGTTGAAAACTTTATATTCGGCCTTTTAACCAATGTATTTAACGCTGAGGACACAGCTTCAATAGTGATTGATGAAATTTTAAAACACAAATCTTATACTCCTGGTTTAAAGGCTGAAAAAATTGAATCAGAAAAAGAGTGGACAAAAGAAAAAATAAAGGAAAAAGCGTTAAACATTACTGCTGACAAAGGGCCTGAAGGAGACTTTGATGATTAAAAAAAAAACTAAAGTTTTAATTTTATCAGACCGATAACTGTGTTTAAGGAGAATATTAAATGCAGATACCTTCATATCAAATACAGAATGTCCTGAAAGTATATTCCCGGCAGTTGAGCCAGGGGAAAATACTGAGTAAGAACAAGTTCGGTACTGCCAACAAATCTTCCGCAGACAGTGTCACCATATCTTCTGAAGGAAAACGCAAGGCCATTATTGATAAGGTTGCAGCAAACATAGTAGACAGGATTATCACTCAGGGGCCCAAAGAAAAGAAAGAAGAAGAAATCACCAGCCAGATTGAAAAGGAATTAGGCAAAAAGATTAATTTTAATAAAGAGAAAAATCAATTTACCTATACCGTGATTGATGAAAACAATCAAAAAGCAACCCATACCTTATCTGTTGAAGATTCAAAATTTATTGTCAAGCGGATGACAGAACTGGCAAGAGAAGTAGCAGACAGTAATATGGAGTTATAAGGAGACTTTAAACCATGAAAATATCAAATTCTACTCCCAGTTACATCAATCAGACATATGCAAGCCAGGCTAACAACGTTGCAAGCCAGAATTTAAAACACGGAAAAAATTCAGATGAAACATTATCCGACAGCATCAGTTTTTCCGGCCGGACCAAAGACCTTCAAAAAATATCCAAAGCCATGGAAACAGAGCCGCAAGACAGGGAAAAACTTGTGGCAGATATCAAACAAAAAGTTGAAACTAATCAATACAATATCAATGCTGAAACCGTTGCCGATAAAATGGTGGGTTTTATCATGAATGAAATCGGTTGATAGAAATATTTTCCCGGTATTTTTTTCTTTTCTTAACCGGCATTTCACAAACCTTAAAACGAACTGTCTGAATTTAAAGCGTTTTTTTGTATAAAAATATGCTATTTCCCCTGGCATACCTTTTGCTTATTTATATCTTAAAGTAAAAAGGAGAAAATTATGGCTAATATAAATCAAATAAACGGACCTGCCCAATCCTTGACTGCTTCCAATGCCAAGGCTTTGGAAAGCAGCGGGGCACATTCGTTTGAGAATGCCCTAAGCAAAGCCCTTGATAAAACGGAGGCTCCTGAAATGGAATCAATGCCAATAAATGCCTTAAGGGAAATTGCTTTTAAAAATCCGGATGTCATCAATTCATCTGATATTGTAGAAGGGAAAACCGATAAACTCCTTCAAATGCTTGATTCGTATTCATCAAAACTTGAAGACCCGAATGTTTCATTAAAAAGTATTGCCCCGGCCCTGGAAGAGATAAAGACTAATGCAGGCAGTCTGCAAAAAGAAACCGAACACTTAACAGATGCGGATGCCGGCTTAAAAAAGATCGCGACACAAACCATTGTGACAGCGCAAACCGAATACCTTAAATTTCAAAGGGGAGATTACCTTTCATAAGATTTTTTTGCCTGTTCCCAAAATAGATCTTTCTGATCATTTGAAAGTTCTTCAAGCTTGAGCTTTTTTTTATCAAGATTGTCTTCCATCAGCCTGAAACGGCCTTCAAACTTGGAGGTTGAGGCTAAAAGGGCGGTTTCTGGATGAAACCCTGCAAACCTTGCCACATTGACAAGGGTAAATAAGATATCACCAAACTCCATCATTGCATTGTTTTGATTTTCAGATTTCAAGGCTGCTTCAAATTCATTGATTTCATCTTTGACCGTTTCCATGACTTCATGGATATTGTCCCAGTCAAACCCGGTCTTTACAGCACACCTGGAAACTTTTAATGCCCGTATAAGCGAAGGCATGCCTTTGGGAACCGCATCAAGAGCGGATTTTCTTTCATGGCCGTTTTCAGTTCTTTCCAAGGCTTTGATGCTCTCCCACTGGAGGTGCAGTTCATTTTCCGTTTTAACCCTGGCATCTTCATAGACATGCGGGTGACGGCGAATCATTTTTTTTGCAACCTGCCCTACAACATCAGAAAGGGTAAATTCCTTTCTTTCCTGAAAAATTTCCAGGATAAAAACAAGCTGGAAAAGGACATCCCCCAATTCCTCACAGGTATTTTCAAGATCTTTTTTTGTGATGGCCTCCTGAAGCTCATATACTTCTTCTGCAAGGCATTTCCACATGGTTTCAGGTGTTTGCTTCCGATCCCATGCGCATCCGCGTTTGCTTCTTAATGTCCTGATAATATTAAAAAGTGTATCTATTGTTTCCAAATCTTTTAAAAAATCCCTTCCAGCTTTTTTAGAAAACTTTTTCTTGTATTCCTGGAAACAAACAAGGTCATGGCCTTTGATACATCTGCAACATAAGGAGAAAATTTTGAACCGGTAAGGATATTTGAACTTTTCGGAAGGAATGTTGTTATCATGATAAAAAGGATTGAAGCAACAAGCATGCCTTTGGCTGCACCGAAAACAAGTCCGAATATTCTGTCGACCCACCCCAGGAAAACAAGCTTTAAAAACTTACGGATCACGACGGAAATAAGACTTATGACGAACAAAACCGCACAGAACAAAATAAAAAAAGCAATAAGATTTCTGATTCCGGGAGTTTTAATCCATTTCTCAACATAAACAGTGATCAGCGGATAATAAGTATAGGCACCGTAAAACCCTGCGACAACACCTATGATCCCTGATATCTCCCCTATGAGTCCTTTAAAGAGCCCCCGTATCAAACAAAACGCTATAATAACAATTACAGCAACATCAAAAGCATTCATGTTCCCCCTTTTTGCTTTAATTAAAAGCGTTTTTTCAATAACAATTTACACGTTTTTTAGTCAAGATTTTTATTGACCTTTAAACAAATAAATTGCACCCTATAAGCCATGAAAAATATAAAGTTTCAAAATCTCACGCTTACCAGGGAGCTTTTCGGCCATTATAACAACAACCTGGACAAAATCTGTGAGGCTTTTAACGTCACAATCAACACGCGGGGCAACTCGCTGCTGGTCAGTGGCGACCCTTCTGATATCAATCTTGCTGAAAAACTGATCAAAGAAATCTATAAGCTTTTAGAAAACAAGTTTTCTTTTGGCGAAGCTGATATTGATGCTGCAATCAATACCATAAAAAACAATAATAATTTTAATTTAAAAGACATTTTTTCGACAACGGTATTTAAAACCATAAGGAACAAAGCCATAACCCCTCGAAACCCGGGCCAGCAAAAATATGTTCAGGCTATTGGAAAAAATGATATCCTTATTTCCATAGGGCCTGCCGGGACAGGGAAAACCTATCTTGCCATGGCAATGGCAATGGCTGCATTCTCAAAAGGTGAAGTCAAAAGGATTATATTGACAAGACCTGCTGTTGAAGCGGGAGAGGCCCTGGGATTTTTGCCAGGGGACCTGGCTGAAAAAATCAACCCGTACCTCCGGCCTTTGTATGATGCCCTCTATGATATGATGGACTTTGAAAAAGCAAAAGCGCTCATTGAACAGGATACCATTGAAATCGCCCCTCTTGCCTTTATGCGGGGCAGAACATTAAACAATGCTTTTATTATCCTGGATGAAGCACAGAACACAACATCAGAGCAGATGAAAATGTTTTTAACGCGCATAGGATATGGATCAAAAGCCATTGTTACAGGGGATATCACCCAGGTAGACCTGCCGTCCGGGAAAAAATCCGGCCTGATTGAAGCTAATAAAATCTTAACCGGCATAAAAGGTATAGAATTTATCTATTTTTCAAAGGATGACGTTGTCCGGCATAAACTTGTATCAAATATTATAGATGCATATGAAAAAGACCAAAAACGAAAATAATATCACGCAAGCAAAAAAAATTCTTTCAACATCACCCTATGTGTTGTGGCTGCTACTGATCCTTATCACGGTACTTTTTACTATTGCCTATTACCCGAAACAGAGTCAGATATCCTATTCTTATAATATTGGTGATGTCGCCAAAAGGGATATCAAGGCGCCTAAAAATTTTTTTGTTGAAGATAAAGAGGCCACGAATCTTAAAAAAAACGAAGTAAAAGAATCTGTAAAGATTGTTTATGATTTTGATGCAAACCTGATAAAAAAAATATCTTCCGATATTGATGCGGCAATGAAAATCCCAAGAAGACTTTTCTTGAACCCGGATGGGCAAGCCATAGAACCGGAACCTACATTTGCCATTGTGCTGGGTACCAAACCTTTGTTTGAGGAAAAACTCGGGATCGAAATCAGCAAGGGAGCTTATTTGATTTTTTATAAAAATCAATTCTCGTCTGACATTTCCCGGAAAATCAAAGCTATTATCAACAAAATTCTCACAAACGGAATTGTTGCAAACAAGGAAATTTTACTTAAGGAAGCACACAAGGGAATCATTCTTCGAACCATCAGCTCCAAAGAAGAGAGGACTGTCAATAATTTAAAGATTTTTTACGGTCCTGACCAGGCAAAAGCCATGGTCAGAATCGAAGGGCAGCCCATATTAAAAAATATCAACTATAATCTTTCCAACCTCATTGTTGACCTGTGCCAAAGACTGCTGTTACCAAACATCACCTTAAATAAAAACGAAACTGAAAAAAGAACCAGGGAAGCCGAAGCAAAGATCAAACCCATTCTATATAAAATTAAAGCCGGTGAAATGATTTTAAGGGAAGGCGAAAGAGTGGACAAGGTACAATTGGTAAAACTTTTAGCCCTCCAGGAGCAGGTGGAAGAAAAGGATATTTTCATTTCCAGCACAGGAATAGCCTCAATTACTTTTTTGTCTTTACTGGTTGTTTACCTGCTCTTTTTAAAAGACCACAAAAAATTACGTACCTCCCATAACAAGCATATTCTTTTTCTGGCACTGGGACTTGTCCTTTATCTAACTTTTGCTAAATTATCAACTTATATTGCCCAGTCGGCAAACCCCGCAATGACATGGGACATATCTTCCGTATCTTTTTTCATGATCATACCCATCCCGGCTGCAGCCATGCTGACCTGCCTTTTCCTGGGATTTGACATTGCCGTCTTTTTTACAATTGTCCTCTCATTGCTTACAAGCCTTGCCTTTTCAGGCAGTTTTGAGGTCTTTGTCTTTTTCCTTTTATCAAGTGTTACGGCAGCCTTCTGGATCAAAGAAAGGCAGGAGAGAAAAAACTTTATCATCGCGGGTTTCAAACTTGCATTATTCAATGTTGTCCTGGCCCTTTCACTCGGGTTCTATTCCCTTGCCCAGCCCGATATCATTATCCTTGCAAAAGAAGTGGTCATAGCATTTTGCGGCGGTCTTTTTGCAGCCACTTTTACCATCGGATTTACCCCGCTGATTGAAGTTCTGTTTGACTACACAACCGACTCAAAACTCATGGAATTTTCAAACCTTGACCGGCCGTTGATTAAAAAACTCATGATCGAAGCCCCGGGCACATATAATCACAGTGTAATTGTTGCAACCCTTGCGGAAGCAGCCGCATCTGCAATAGATGCCAGCAGCCTTAAGGCAAAAGTAATGGGATATTACCATGATATTGGAAAACTGGATAAAAAATTATACTATATTGAAAACCAGGCAGACGGGAAAAACAGGCATGACAAGCTTTCACCATCCATGTCAGCCCTCATATTAATCGGGCATGTAAAAAAAGGAGTTGAGCTTGCAAAAAAATATAAACTCGGGAATGAAATTATTGAAGGGATTATCCAGCATCATGGTACATCCCTGATTAAATATTTTTATCAAAAAAGCTTAAAAAGCGGCAATGATACGGTAAAAGAAGAAGATTTCAGGTATCCCGGCCCCAAACCACAAACCAGGGAAGCCGGGATCGTCATGCTGGCAGATGTTGTTGAAGCGGCTGTCAGGGCCCTGGAGCGCCCTACACCTGCAAGAATCCAGGGACGGGTGAAAGAGCTGATTAACGATATTTTTGCAGACGGGCAGCTTGAGGAATGCGAACTGACCTTAAAAGATCTTCACCAGATTGCAAAGAGCTTTAATAATATTTTAACCAGTATTTATCACAGCCGCATAGAATACACGGACAAATCCCAGGAAAAGAAAAAAGAAAAAAATGGAACAGCTAAAAATACTGATAGACAATCAGCAAAAAGAGAAAATACCAACGGACACAATCCGCAAAAAGACAAGACAGATCTTAAACGCCTTGGGTTGTAATGCCCATGAAATATCCATCCTGATTACAGATAATGATCAGATTCAACAGCTCAACAAAAAATACCGCAGTGTGGACAGACCCACAAATGTCCTGGCATTCCCCATGCAGGAAGGCAGGTTTAAAAATATCACGCCGGGACTTTTAGGAGATGTTGTCATATCCTGTGAAAAAGCCCAGCAAGAGGCAGACAAGGCTGCCATAAGCCTCTTTGAAAGGATGTCCCAGCTTCTGGTCCACGGCATACTGCATTTGACCGGATTTGACCATGAGACAAGCGTGCAGGATGCAGAAAAAATGGAAAAAAAAAGCATAAAACTATTAAGGGAAATTGAAACAAATAAAGATTTAAAAGCATTTTAAATAAAGGAGGGAAATGACAAATGGCTCAACTTGCTGTAAATGTAGATCATGTAGCAACCCTGAGGGAAGCACGGGGAATCAACTATCCGGAACCTGTTGCTGCGGCTGTAGCTGCCGAAACAGCAGGGGCTGACGGAATCGTTGTCCATTTGAGAGGGGACCGGCGCCACATAAAGGAAAGAGATGTAAGGCTTTTAAGAAAAATTGTACTATCAAAGCTGATACTGGAAATGGCTGCTTCAAGTGAAATGTTAGGCATTGCGCTCGATATCAAACCTGATTGTGTAACCCTTGTTCCTGAAAACAGGGAGGAGTTAACAACTGAGGGAGGCCTTGACCTTATTACCCATCAAAACCATGTCAGGGAAGTCGTAACAACTTTAAAAAATGCTGGTATCGCTGTCTGTATTTTTATTGACCCGGACCTTGACCAGATTAAAGCAGCCCATAAAATTGATGCCGACATGATCGAAATTCATACCGGTGCTTTTTGCGATGCAAGGACAAGTGCAAAAAAGCAAAGTGAATTTATAAGAATCGTTGATGCTGCAAAAATCGGAACCAAGCTGAAACTTGAAGTAAATGCAGGCCATGGCATATGCTATAATACGATTAAAGCCTTTAAGGGACTTTGCGAAATCAAGGAATACAGCATCGGCCACAGTATTGTTTCAAGAGCTGTATTAACCGGCATGGAACAGGCGGTAAGGGACATGAAACAATTGATTTTAGGGCTTTGATATTGTTAAAAACCATGGTATAATAAAAAAGTTATCAAAGTTAAACCCTTTATTAAGTTTCCAAGAATAAAAGATATGGCACATCAGAAAACAATACTGATAATTGACGACGAAATCACTATTCTCGACAGCCTTGGTTCCTTTTTTAAAGATGAAGGTTATATTGTGTTTACAGCAGAAGATGGTGAGCAGGGTCTGGATATTTTTTTTAATAAAAAGATAGATGTTGTTATCACTGATTTAAGAATGCCCAAAAAAGATGGTATTGATGTTATGAAAACCATCCACAAACATAATAGGGCAACACCCATGATCGTGGTATCAGGGGCCGGGAAAAAAGAAGATATTATCAAGGCGCTGCGCATGGGTGCCAAAGACTATATCACAAAACCTGTTACTGATCTTGAAATGATTGGCCACACAGTAGAACAGGTTCTTGAAAACAAACGCTTAAATGAAGAAAACAGGCAATACAGGGAAAAACTTGAAAAAAGCGAGAACCGGTATAGAACCATTACGGAAAATATTGCCGAGGGTGTTCTCACAGTGGATGAACTTGAAAATTTTACTTATACAAACCAGGCTTTTTGCACCATGATCGGGTATTCAAGTGATGAAATCCTGAAAAAGAACCTAAGAGACATATCTACAAAAGAAAGTTTTAAAATAGCCCGGCAGCAGACCCGAACAAGAAAAAAAGGATTGACCGGCAGGTATGAAATGCAAATGATTGATAAAAATTTAAGACCTGTTCATGTGGAGCTTGCCTGCAGCCCCATTCTTGATGATGGAAATAATTACCAGGGAGCCATCGTTGTAGTCCGGGATATAACCAAAATTATTGAGCTTAAAAAAAAATTCGAGAAATTTCTTAACCGTGAAAATACTGCATCAAAGGATATAATTCCCATTTGTGCAAACTGCAAAAACATAAAAGTTAAAGATGATGACTGGGTGCAGGTTGAAGACTTTTTCAAAAATATTGTATTTTCCCACGGGATATGTCCTGCCTGCTGCGACAAATTATACCCGGAATTTGACTTCTCAGACTTGGATAAAAAAAACAGCAAAACCTGAACTTTCTATTCCGTCAATCCCGACTCTGTTGCTGCATGGCTCACGCCGCATTGATTGTTTGACGGTACGGTTTTAAATATTTTTTTAAGACTGCCCGGCGCATTTTCCACGACAAATCCTTTTCCTGACCAGCTGAGAAGATCCTGGTCATTATAATCATTGCCCACTGAAACAACATCCTGCCTTTCCACACCCAGTTTTTTAATGAGCCAGCCGGCCGCCCCGGCTTTTGACACATCTTTGTGAAAGACTTCTATCCATGATGACTTATGATCAAGCGGAGAGGTGGCATGGATTACGCTGAAACAGGACAGATCCTTTTTTATTGTTTCTATTAAACCCATATCTGTATTGCCCGGTACAACGGCCAATACTTCAGTGGCAGGGTCAAAGGACCTGCGCCCTTTCTCCAGGGGCAATGCATATTCCTTATAAAGCGAAAGCCGGGCAAAAAAATCAGGGTTATGGTTTCCATGGGATTTATATAGGAAATGCTTTGTATCAGGTATGGACTTATGCACCATATAGTCAAATTTCTTATTATCAAAATAATTGGTTATCCTGATTATATCCGAACTTGATAATGCTTTTTTGCAAAGCAGCTTTAATCCCGGGAACTCAATTATACCGGCACCTGTGGAGAATATGACATAATCTACAGGCAGGGGGCTGCCCCCCTTGCCCATGCCAAGAGACTTCAAGGTCTTTTCAAATGAATATACAGACCTGCCAGTGGCGATAATAGTAATTATTTTTTTTTGCTTTAATAATTCAAGTGTTTTGATGTCCTGCCGGGAAATGGTTTTGTCATCTTTTAACAATGTACCGTCAAAATCAGTAATAAAAAGTTTTTTTTTCATTTATATATGTTTTCCATAAAAAATATTTGGTTCAGCACCAAACTGTGATAACATTTTTTTTAATGGATAAACAATATGGTTTTTTATGGGCAAAACAACATCGCATATATTAGAAAGCATTCTAAAACACCTAAGATCACGACCCGGCTTTGATTCCGTCGGTATTGGGCAATACAGAAAACTGCTTGAAAAAAGTGCGTTTGCCTTTAAACCTTACAAATCAATAAAGGTTGAACCGTTTTGTATCAAAGGGATTGAAGCTCAATGGCTTTTGCCTCTGCATCACAATGAAAAGCGGATCATCATGTATATCCATGGGGGAGGATATATTGCAGGCTCGATAAACTCCCATAAAGACCTTGCATCACGAATAGCAAAAGCTTCAAATGCTAAAGTTTTGATTTTCAACTATGGCCTGGCCCCTGAACACCCTTTCCCGGAAGGACTTACAGATGTAAAGACCATGTATCAATGGCTTTTTGATAATTACTATGACACCTGCAAGATAAGCCTTGCAGCAGATTCCGCAGGGGCAGGACTTGGCCTTTCCCTGTTGTCCTGGGTCTTGCTGGAAAAGCGCTTTCTGCCCGTATGTTCGGTATTAATGTCGCCCTGGATTGATCTTGAATGTAAGAATGAATCCCATATTAATAACAGTGGAAAAGACCCCATGCTAAGCCGGGAAACTTTGAAAAAGGCTGCGCGGCTTTATACGGATCAAGACCTGTCTCTTCCCATGATATCCCCTGTTAACAGTAATTTTAAAGGAATCACTCCTGTCCTGATCCAGGTTGGAGGTCATGAAGTCCTGATGGATGACTCAAAAACCCTGGCACAGAAACTCAAAAAAACAGGGGCAATTGTTGAGCTTGAAATATGGGAAGAGATGTTTCATGTGTGGCAATATTTTGCCAGGTATCTTTCAGAGGGCCGGCTGGCCATTGAACATATTGGCAGTTTTATTAAAAACTATTCCTAAAGCCCTGGGCCGGATGTCTAAGCCTTATCCAGGATATCCCGTACAATCATAAGCATGTCATCCATATCAACAGGTTTCATCAAAATCTTTTCGATTTCCAGGCTCTTTTTAATTTCAGGGGCAAGGGAAATACCAGTACACATAATTATAGGAACCTTTGGATTTATTTCGTGTATTTTCCTTGACAGCAGTTCTCCTGTCATTTCAGGCATTGTATAATCGGTAATTACCAAATCAAATCTATCCGGATTTTTTTCAAACAATTCAAATGCCTGCTTGGAATTCACCATAGATTCAACCTCATAGCCGTAATCTTCAAGCATTTCCTTTCCAACCTCAGCCAGATAGATCTCGTCATCTACAAAAAGAATGGTTTCATTACCTTCTGTAATTTCAACAGGCTTATGACTTTTTTCAATAACTTTTTTTACTGCAGGAAAAAACAAGTGGAATACAGTACCCGATCCCTTTTTGCTTTTCACCTGGATCACCCCGTTATGGTCTTTTACAATACCGTGGACTGTTGCAAGGCCCAAGCCTGTTCCCGCACCAATTTTTTTGGTTGTAAAATAAGGGTCAAAAATTTTTTCAATTATCTGCCTATCCATCCCATGGCCGGTATCTGAAACAGACAATTTAATATATTCACCCGGCAAAAGTTCCTCAAACCAATTCTCAGTTTTTTTTGTCACAACTATATCCGAGAGTTTTAATTCAAGGCACCCTCCACTTTTTTCCATGGCATGGGCCGCATTTGAGCATAAATTCATGAAGACCTGGTGAATCTGGGTCTGGTCTGCCATAATGGGGCTTAGGCCTTGTTTAAAGCTATGCTTTATTTCAATGGTTGTCGGTATGGAAGCCCTTAATAATTTAATTACTTCCTTTGCTATCAAACCCATATCAGAAGGGATTTTTTCACTTTCGGTCTTCCTGCTGAACAAGAGGATCTGATTTACCAGCCCTTTGGCCCTTTCGCTTGCTTTTAAAACCTGTTCAACATAAGGCAGGACTTTTGATGCTTCCGGGGTATGTTTCTTTATCAATTGAGTATACCCGATTATTCCACCCAGGATATTGTTAAAGTCGTGGGCCACCCCCCCGGCAAGATTTCCTATGGCCTCCATTTTCCTGGTTTGCTGCATCCTGTTTTCCATCATAAGCTGCTTTGTCATATCCCTGGCAAGCCCTTGAAATCCAATGGGCTCCCCATTTTTACCCCTCATGAGAGATGTAATAATTCCAACATTTTTCCTGATATTATCTTTTGTAATAAAGGTGCAATGGATAAGCTGGCTTGTCTGCCCTGTCATATAAACCCTGTGAAAGACATTAAACAACTTTTCAACGTCATCTTTAACTGCAATTTCCCTGTAATTCAAACCTTTGAGTTCATCATCCGAATACCCGAGAAGCACTGATAGAGAACTATTAAAAAACATTAAATTGCCTTTATGGTTCAGTTCAAAATAAGAATCTTCAATATTTTCAAGGATGGAGCGGTATTTTTCTTCACTCTTTTTTAAAGCTGCATGTGCTGATTTCCTGTCCTCAATTTCCCTGACCAGTTCAGATGTTTTCTCCCTGACAAGATTTTCCAGTTCTATGTGTGACCTCTTAAGCTGTTGTTCCGCTTTTTTCCGCTGGGTTATATCTTCCACACTTGCAATCACCTGGGTTGGAGAAGCCCCGGGGTCCACCGGGTTGAAAACAACCCGCAAAGCCAGTGTCCTTCCACCTGTAAAGGACGTATATTCATCTTCAAAAACAGCAACCTCTCCATTCAAAGCCTTATGGATCGCCTTTCGCATTCCAGGGCTGCTGTCCCGGGCTGTATTGAACCCGATGAGCTGTTCCTTTTTTGATCCCATAAGTTCGACAAATTTGTCATTGAATTCCTTAATTTCTCCATTTAAATCAAACCTGATAATACCTAAAGGAGAATTATCAAAAATAATTCTTTGATCCCTTTCTTTTTCTTTGAGAATAGACAAGGCATGATTCAGCTCTTTCCTTGATATTTCCAGGTCATAATTTTTATCCTCAAACTTGCGCATGACATCCGAAAGCTCAATGGATTTCCTGATAATTTTCAAATTCTGCTCATTCAGGGTCTCTCTGGTTTGTTCACGGTCACTTACAATGAGAAGCATCTGTTTTGCGATGATTAGGAAAGCAACAAGTCCAAAGACCCCGATACCGGCTTTTATAAACATGCCAAAGAATTGTTGTTGATTTAACAAAGCCACTGTTTTAGAATCCATTGACAGAAACTCGACACTTCTGCCAATTATGATATTGCAGATAATATAATCAGTGAAAAGGACGGCTATAAAGAAAATAATAAAAATCAAAAACAGGAAAAAAAGCTTTTGATTAAAAGGCTCTTTAAAAATTTTCATCGTTCCCTGTTTCACCCTCAATTTTTCATGCCAAGAACCCATAACACCACCGTTTCATTATGGAACCTGGCTGCCTGCAATTTTTTATTATTTTTATCAAGCGGGCCTATTTCTCCATAGGTATAAAAACCGACAATTGGAATATCTTCTCCAAATACCTGTTTTACGATGTCTATTTCCTCTGATATCCTTCTTCCGAGGACAAGTTTTCGCCCGATACAGCTGAACATAAGAACCAACCTCGGGGAAGCACCGGAAAGTCCTT
This sequence comes from Deltaproteobacteria bacterium, assembly GCA_013151635.1. Classification (GTDB taxonomy): domain Bacteria; phylum Desulfobacterota; class Desulfobacteria; order Desulfobacterales; family Desulfobacteraceae; genus Desulfobacula. The sequence continues at coordinate 51,617 of JAADHV010000109.1, forward strand.
CTCTGGCCTGGACGGCAGCCTGTTTCGCACCGTTTATTATATCTGCCCTTGAAGCGGTCATAAGTGTAATGGCACTGCCTTCAGGTATTGATCCTGCAAGTGTTATGGAACCTTCTTTTTCATTGACGGCAAGACCGCATCTTAATTGGAAATATTCCTGATCACCAATAGTGGCCTTTGAATCTATCAGTCCAAAAGGGTACTCAAGACAGATTTCAGGCAATCGCCGGCTGCGTTCCTCACCAAGAAGGTCCTTATAAAAGTCAAGGGCTCTTGTTTCCCCGAATTTTTCTACAACATTCTTATTAGCCCTGGTACAATAAATTTTACCACCAATAGGTTCAAAGCCGGAACGTACACCGGTCGAGGTGATATAAGGGTCATCTCCTGAAACCATGATGGCCGTCACAAGATCACCCCTGTAACATTTCCCGTTATAAAACTGGAAAGTTTCTTTAAACCGGCCACCATCCCCTAAAAAACCACCGACTATTTCAAAATTACTGCCTATAACAGATTGAATCCCCTTTAAAAGGGAAACACCGTCCCCTGCCAGGCCGTCCGGAAAAAGAACCATTGATTTTGCATTCGCCATTGGAATATTTTTGGCAATTTTTTTTGCAAGCCGCCTGCCGCAGTCTTCCTCATTATTTCGCATTCCCTTGACTGCCGTAACATAAAAAGACAATTTTTCCGATGAAATAAGACACATTACTATGGTATCCGATCCCAGTCCAAGGGCGGATATTTCACCGGCAGTCGTACCCCCGACCATTGGCACATCGCCGATAACCGATTGGATTCCATATAACAGGTCCTGGTATTCCATTCGCTGGGAAGCAAAAACAATTGCAAGATCAGGCTTGTGACGGCCAAAAGATAACATTGCCGATCTGGCCGCATCTTTCCCTGCTGTCACTGAATCCTTTTTGCTGCTGCTCCCGACGCCAACGATCAAATCATCCATTATTTTCTCTTTTTCATAGCTTCCATAAAAAGGCTTTCCATGGTTCCAAGAGACTTTGGTTTACCTGTGCCGGCAAATTGTTTCCAATCATCACCCTCTTTTTGGTCAGGTGTTGTCAGGGTGATTCTTCTTTTTTCCTCGTCAACCTCCTGGACCATTACATTAACTGAATCCCCCGGTTTAAGCGCATCAAAGTCCGAGGGTTTTGCAGAATTTTTAATATTGGACAATGGCATCAAACCCACTACCCCGGGCTCGAGATTAATAAAAAGACCGAATTTTTCTCTTTTTTCCATACGGCCTTCAATAATCGAAGCGATTTCATATTTGGCAGAAGCACCTGTCCAGGGATCGCCCAGGGCATCCTTGATGCTTAAGGAAATTCTTTTGGAATCCATGTCAATGGATTTTATCACAACCCGGACCATTTCTCCCACCTGAACCACATCATCAGGCCTCAGCACTCTTCTGGCATGGCTCATCTCGCTTATATGGACAAGGCCGTCCACACCCGGAACAATTTCCACAAAAGCACCGAAAGAAGTCAGCCTGACCACTTTTCCCGACACTTGATCCCCCGGGTTAAAAGAATTTTCCATACTGTCCCACGGATTGGAAGATGTCTGTTTCATTGACAGAGAAATTTTCAGGGTACCGGGTTCTTTTAAGGGTTCTATTTTTAATATTTTTACATTCACAGCATCACCGGGCCGGATAATTTCCTCTGGTTTTTCTATACGGGACCATGACAGTTCTGAAATATGCGCCATCCCTTCTAACCCTGGAATCAATTCAATAAAAGCGCCATAGGGCATCAACTTGGTAACAACGCCCTGAACCGTATCCCCTTGTTTTACTTTTTCAAAATATGCTTTTTGCTTTTCTTTTAACTCTTCGTTCAGCAAATCCCTTCTTGACACGACAATATTTCTCCCGCCTTCCTCATACCTGGTGATCAGGAAATGATGGGTATGTCCGATATAGTCTTCCTGGTTTTCCACATATTTCACATCTATCTGGCTTATAGGACAAAAAGCTCTCTTCCCCATTATATTGACACTGAATCCACCTTTAATTTTATCCGTGACCTTGCCTTCAACAGGGGTCTGGTTCATAGAAGCATCTTTCAGCATGGTTGCTTTCCCGGCACCGGAAAGCGCCCTGGACAATATCACTTCACTCTCAGTTAAAGAGACCACATAAAGTTTTATCTTATCACCGATTTTAAACGGGCATTCTTCATTCTCATCCAGAAGCTCAGTCTTTGCTACAACACCATCACTTTTAGTACCCGTATCAACATATACGTTTATTTTTCCGACTGAAATGATCTCACCTTCGACCATATCCCCCTGGTTCAGCTCATGGCCTGTTTTTGAATCATATAGTTCAAATAGCTCGGCAAAATTTGCTTCTTCAGTGTTTTCCAATTCATTATCATCCATCGGGTCTGTCATTCTTATTCTCCTGAAAACATAAATTTCCCTCTATGCATTCTGTACTACCCTTTACCGCTTAAAGTGTAAAGTTAAAAAATAAATCAATGAAAACGGTTTTTTTTTAAGGGAAAAAACAGTATGATAGTTAAAAAGACCCATAACAAGGTATTGCAGCTTTGGAAACCATTAATCAAAATGCCACACAAGAGATGCTTTCGCCCAAAAGGATACAGGAAAAGGCCGACATCCTTGAAACCAACCTGTTTAAATCCATTTCCAGACAAGAAGACCCATCAAAAATGAAAATCAGGATCGACCGGACCAACTTTCCTGATATAGTCATAAGCAAGGCACTTTTGCAACTTATGCCAAGGTTTAATATAAAACCCCGTGAATATGTTTTTGGAATAAAAAAACTTTTGCAGAAAAAGCTTCTTCCTGACAAGCAGGAAAAATTTAAAAAAAATCTAAATGATACCGGAGAAACCCTTTACGATGACTCTCTCATTATAACCAGAACGTTTGAAGCTGTTGCCTCAAAAAAAGCCCTGGAAATTATTGTAAAGGGGATCCCTGTAAAAAAAAGTATACACGGTGGAATTACAAAGTCTTTTTTCGATTATGAACAAAGCCCTGGAAAACTTTTAAAGGACGGTATTATTAATTTCAAAGAAATCAATAAATACCCCATAGTCAATGCCAAAGAAAAACTATTTTATATCACCCGTGAAAAAAAGGGGCAGCGGGGCATCTCGTTTGACGGAAAAATCATTCCGGTTGAAGAGCCTGAGCCCTTTATCATTAATATAGGACCCGGGGTGGAAAAAATTGACGACCCGGATGAAAAAGGCGAATCAAAAGGCTATTTTTTACAATCCGGCATAACAGGGGTAGTCATTCTCAACAAGAATGACCGGGGTGTTATTACCGGCATTGATATCAGTGATGAAATTGAAGTAAAAAAACTGGATTATTCCACGGGAAACATCGGCACCCTTTATACCTGCCCGATACGGATGAAAATCGGTGTGATATGTAACAGGTTTAAAATCCGGGTCAACGGAAAAGTCGAAGCCACGGTTGTGGACGGCGGTGAGATCATCACCAATAATGAAGCTGTCATCATGAAAACCCAGTCAGGCAGCACAGTAATGGCTTTAAAAGATATCAACGTTGATTCTGCAACCCATTCAAAAATCATATCTGAAACAGGTGCTGTCACAATAACAAAGGAATTAATTGATTCTGAAATTTCTTCACCAAAGATAGTATTTGAAAAAAGCCGGGGACTTATCACCAATAATAAGATAGAAACTGAAAACCTGGCACTTAAAGGTTTATATTTTTCAGGAGAAAACATTATCTATTTTGGCAATAATCTCTTTGTTGAAAAAGAGGCCTTGATAAAATCAGGGGAAAACCTCAAGGCAGACAAGCTGAAGCTTTCCAGTACTGAAAAATTATTAATGGGAAAACTTCAACTGGAACTGAAACGCCTTGCAAAATTAACCATTGCAGACCATGACCTTGTAAAGCACATCAAACCGCTCATCATTGCCACAAATACCATGGATTTTGAAACGATTTTCAATAAAATGGACTTGATCCGGAAAAAAAACAACACAAAAACCGTTGCCAATGTGAGCAAATTGTTTGAAACACTTGAAAAAATTCCGGCAAGCCTTAAAGCCTGTGAACTCAGGGAATCAACACATAGTGAAAATATGGCTGAGCTCAACCATAGAATGGCATCAATGAGGCTTGCCATCGAAGGCTTTTTAAGGCGGGCAGCCACCATAAAAATATTTTGCGGCAACCCCGGGGATAAAAAGACAATCGAGCCGGATTTTATGGTTGAATCCGATGATGCTGAAAATAAGTTCATAAAAGTAACCGGAACATATTCTTCCCATAAAGGGTTTGAGTTTGTGCAATAGCTTTAACTTTTAAACTGGTTCAGATTTGGCTCATCGCTTATCTTGCTTTGCCCCTTCTTGCTTAAGCCCTTGCATTACTTTTTCTGCCAATGGCTTATTCATTCCGGGGAGTGCTGCAATTTCATCAATTGATGCTGTTTTCATCCTGGATATGCCCTTAAAATGCTTCAACAGAACTTGTTTTTTCTTTGGGCCTATTCCCTGAATGGAATCAAGGGCTGAAAACCCTGCCCGTTTTTCCCTTCTTTTTCTCTGGAATGTAATGGCAAACCTGTGGGCTTCATCCCTGACCTGCTGCAACAGGTACAGGGCCTTTTTTGCTTTACTTGTGTTTAAAGGATTGGATCTGCCGGGGATATAAATTTTATCAAATTCCTCGGCTTTTTTTTCATTCTTCTTTGCAAGGCCTGCCACTTTAAATCTGTATTCAATATTCAAATCATTTAAAACAGCTACAGCCATTCCAAGCTGGCCTTTTCCCCCGTCAACCACCAGGAGGTCAGGGTATGGTGTCACAGAAGTATCTTTTGAAAAGCGGCGGCTCAGTACCTGGTACATACAGGCATAATCATCCTGGAAGTTAAGATCGCGTATAATAAATTTCCTGTAAGCTTCCTTACATGGCCTTCCATCTTTAAACACCACCATGGAAGATACGGGATCCTGGCCTGAAAGACTGGAGTTATCAAAACATTCGATCCTTGACGGCAGTTTCTCCATGCCAAGCAGCTCCTTTAGCATCAGGATGGATGCCCTTTCCTCTTCTTCTTTTTGCAATCTTTTTTCAAGCTCTCTTGAGGCATTTATGCAGGCCATTTCCACCAGCCTTTTTTTTTCGCCGCGGACCGGGACATGGATGCTTACTTTTTTCCCCTTTTTTTTACTCAAGAGGTGTTCTAAAAATTCCTTGTTTTCAATCTTCTGGTTCAGCAGGATAAAAGAGGGGAAAAAAAGGCTGGTCTTATAATACTGGCTTAAAAACGCGGATAAAATTTCATCAGGCTCCTTAAACCCAAGGTCGAGTGGATAATGTGCCGTGTCAATGAGATAGCCTGATCGGACAATCATTATGGTTACCACCCCTTTGCCCTTGCCTGCAGTAAAAGCCATAATATCCCTGTCCTTCATGTCAGGGCTTACCACCACCTGCTTTTCCATAGTATTTTCAATGGCAAAAATAGTATCCCTTACCTGGGCTGCTTTCTCATATTCCCTGGATGAAGAGTATGCCGCCATCTCCAGTCTGAGCTTTTTTACTACCTGGTTTGATCTTCCCTTTAAAAAAAGGACGGCATCCATGACCTGTTTTTTATATTCTTCAGGCGCAACTTCATTGCAGCAGAGGCCGAGACAAGCCTTGATCTGAAAATTAAGGCATGGCCTTGACCTGTTTTTAAACTGGGTATTTCTGCATTTTCTCAGCTTAAATATCTTCTGAATCTGCTTTAAGGTTCTATTCACACTGCGGCTTGAAGAATACGGGCCGAAATAAAGGGCCTTGTCATTCTTTATTTCCCTCACCCTTTGAATTGCAGGATAGGTTTCATTCATATCGATCCTGACCAGGGGATAATTTTTCCCATCCTTTAAAATCACGTTATACTTGGGGTTGTATTCTTTGATCAGGTTTGATTCAAGTATAAAGGCCTCATGGCCTGAAGACGTGATAATGATTTCAAAATCCTTTATCATCTCAAGAAGAGCCGCGGTTTTTACATCGTGATTGTGCTTTTTAACAAAATAGGAAGACAGCCTTTTTTTAAGATCCTGGGCTTTGCCTACATAAATGGTTTTGCCTTTGGCATCCTTCATCAGGTAAACCCCGGGATCGTGAGGGGTTTGCCGGTACTTGTCCATTATCAGGCTTGTCATAAAATTTAAAACCGCTTGATATCCGCTAATTCCTTGATTTTATCCCTGTATTCGGCAGCTTTCTCAAACTCAAGGTTCTCAGCTGCTATTTTCATTTTATATTCCAGATCTTTAACAATATCTTCCAGGTTCAGTTCCCGGGATTCATACTCTTTGATGTCTTCGTCCACAGACCCTTCAGCTGCGGGCGAACTGTCCCTGGTGGAATAATCAAACAAACTGATATTTTTCTGAATGGTCGAAGGTATGATATTGTTTTTCTCATTATAGGCTTTCTGAATTTTCTGACGTCTTTTTGTCTCAAAAACAGCTTTTTTCATGGATGCGGTTTCCTTTTCCGCATACATTATCACCTTGCCGAATACATTCCTTGCAGCCCGTCCGAAAATCTGGATAAATGACCTGTAAGACCTTAAAAAACCTTCCTTGTCCGCGTCCAGTATGGCCACAAGAGAGACTTCGGGGATATCAAGGCCTTCCCGCAAAAGGTTTATCCCTATGAGTACGTCAAATAATCCCTTTCGAAGATCCTGGATGATATCGATTCTTTCCACTGTACCTATATCTGAATGAAGATATTTCACCTTTATACCCAGATCAGCATAATAGTCGGTCAAATCTTCAGCCATCCGCTTTGTAAGGGTGGTAACAAGAACACGTTCCTGAGCCTCGACCCGTTTCACAATTTCTTCATAGAGATCATCCACCTGGGCTTTGGCATCCCTTATCACAACTTCAGGATCAAGCAGTCCCGTGGGTCTGACAATCTGTTCGGCCACCTTTCCCCCGGCCTTTTCCATTTCATAGTCTGCCGGCGTGGCAGAAACATAGACAATCATAGGAACTTTTTCTTTAAATTCTTCAAATTGAAGTGGGCGGTTATCCATGGCAGACGGCAGCCTGAATCCATGTTCCACAAGCGTTCCTTTTCTTGATCGATCCGCCTTGTACATGGCCCCTAACTGGGAAACGGAAATATGGCTTTCATCAAAAAAAAGCAGAAAATCATCATCCATATAGTCCAGAAGGGTTGGCGGCGGCTCTCCCGGCTTACGCCCGGTCAGGTGCCTGGAATAATTCTCAATTCCATTGCAATAACCGATTTCATTTAACATTTCCAGGTCATACCGGGTTCTTTCCTCAAGACGCTGGGCTTCCACAAGCTTGTTATTGCCGTGGAGATATTCAAGACGCAGTTTTAATTCTTCCACAATACTTTCAATGGCCCGTTTCCTTGTCTGTTGCTTGGTGACATAATGGGAAGCAGGATAAATAACCATCTGGTCAAAACTTTTTAGCAAATCCCCTTTTAAGGGATCAATTTCGGATATTCCTTCAATGGTATCCCCGAAAAAATCGATCCTCACAGCTTTATCTTCTTCATAGGCAGGGAAAATTTCAACCCTGTCGCCCCGGACCCTGAACACCCCGCGGTGGAAATCCGTATCATTGCGGGTATAGTGGATATTGACAAACTTTTCCAATAATCTTTCCCTGGAAATTTCCATATCAACATCCAGGGTCACCCTTAAATCAAGGTAATCTTCAGGTGCGCCCAGGCCGTAAATACAGGACACACTGGCCACTACTATCACGTCTTTTCTTGCAAGAACGGATCTTGTGGCCGAATGGCGCATCTTGTCTATAAGTTCATTGATGGATGAATCCTTTTGAATATAGGTATCACTGGACGGGATGTAGGCTTCGGGCTGGTAATAGTCATAATAAGACACAAAATATTCCACACAATTATCCGGAAAAAGCATCTTGAATTCATTGTAAAGCTGGGCTGCCAAGGTCTTGTTAGGGGCAATAATCAGGCTTGATTTTTCTACCCTTGCGATAACATTTGCCATGGTAAAGGTCTTGCCTGAGCCTGTCACTCCTAAAAGGACCTGGTGCTTTTCATTATTCATAACACCTTTTGAAAGATATTCAATGGCTCCTGGCTGGTCTCCAGTGGGAGAAAAATCTGAAACTAAATTAAATAACCCCATAATTTAAAAATGCCACCCGAAAATTTAATTATAATCCTTATTATTGTCTCAATTTAAAACCGGATTTTCATGTTATCAAGTTGAAAGCCATGAAACAATATATAATATTATCGGGGAACCACAGGAAGTTCCATGGTGAACCTTGCACCTTTCAAGGGGGATGTTCCGACCGATATTGAACCTTTATGCCAGATAGCAATTCTTTTTGCAATTGCAAGGCCAAGGCCATATCCGCCGGACTCCCTGTGCCTGCTCCCGTCAAGACGGAAAAAGGGTTCGAAAATCTGGTCCCTTGCCCCTGCCGGGATTCCAGGGCCATCATCGTCAACATGGATGAAACAGGTATGTTTCCCAGGTTCAAATATAATTTCAATATTCCTGTCTGCATATCTGGATGCATTCCTTATCAGGTTTCTGACGGCCCACCCAAGATAAACCGGTTCAAACCCGGCAACGAACCGATCTGTTTCAGGATTAATCTTAAAACAAAAATGTTTATCCCGGATGCTTTTTTGTTCGGCATTGATTATGGTCTTTAACCAGGAAACCATCTCATTTTTGAAAAGGCCGGCAGATGTATCAGGCTCTCTTTCAAATTTTGCATAGGTGAGCATCTCATTCACAAGGGATTCTATCTCTTCGACATCTTTGCCGATTTCAAAAATATAATTTTTCTCGTAAAAATCCTGGTGAATGGAATCAAGGAGCATTTCCAGGCTGAACTTAATCCTTGCAAGCGGGGTCCTGATTTCATGGGATACACTATTTGCCAGTTCTTTTTGAGATTCCAGAAGCTTTTGGGTTTTTTGGGCCATATTATTAAAACCCAATATCACATGGCCCATTGATGAAATCCTTGATACCTTCACTCTTGCCGTATAATCACCGGCAAAAAACAGGGCGGAGGTCTTTTTAATTTTTTTAATATCCCCGCTTAAAAAAAAGGTCCATGCCAATGCAGGCAGGGTGAGAAATACAAGAACAAGCCCCAGGAATATCAGGACTGCCCTAAGATCCAGATCATCACCGGGGAAAGGCCCTCCCATGGCAAGTGCCATGTCTGACTTTCCAAGCCTCATAAAAAGCACAGTATTTTGTTTTCCCCCGACTATAAGGCCGTTTATGAAATCCTTTTTATCTGTTTTTTCAATTTCAAGGTCATCGAGTTTATAAAGCCCCAGAGGATACCCGAACCTTGGTTGAAGTTTTTCAAGTTCTTTTTTCCATGTCTTCTCGTCCAGCCCTGAAAGCCTTTCAGCTATCAGGGAAAAGGTGCCCCGCGCAAGCTCCCTGTCTGCATTTAATTTTTCATCTTTAAAAATATGGTCAACAATAGGACCAACAGCAAAAGGAATTGTAATAAGGGCAAAAAGCAAAAGTATATAAATGGTAATAAAAATCCGTTTCATTAGTTGATCTGCTATTCCCAGGCATCCTCGACAAAAAGGTAACCACTGCCCCAGATTGTTTTTATCCTGAAAGGATGATCCGAATTATCTCTGAGTTTTTTTCTAAGCCTTGATACAACCACGTCCATGGACCTGTCTATGCCATCATACTCCACGCCTTTAACAAATTGATATAAAAAATCCCTGTCCAGTACTTTTCCGGGCTCTGATGCAAGAAGGTTTAAAAGATCAAACTCTGTGGTGGAAAGATCAACCAGTGTCCCAGACAGGGTTACACTCCTGGATGCCACATTAATCACAAGAGAACCAAACCTGAGTTCTTTATTTTTTTTAAAAGAAAAATTTTCACCGGTCACCGGATGGTCCGCTCTTCGAAACAATGCCCGAATCCTTGCCAGCAGGACCCTTGGTTCAACCGGCTTTTTCACATAATCATCCGCACCCATCTCCAGGCCGGCCACCTGGTCCATATCATCTTCCCTGGCAGTGAGGATTAGAATCGGTTCCTTATAAGCTGTTCTAACATCCCGGCAGATAGACAAACCATCTCTTCCCGGCAGCATTAAATCAAGAATTACCATATCCGGCACTTCATTGAGAATACGATCCACGGCCCTGTCACCCCGGTGCTCCACCAGGATGTCATACCCCTGTTTTTCAAGATATTCCCTGACAAGTCCGGATAATCTCAAATCGTCTTCCACAAGCAGGATTGTTTTTTTTATTTCACTCATTGATTTAATGTAATTATTTATTATTGCAACCTGGACAAAGAATACCATACAGTATACTTAATTAACCACTTAAAAAGTGTTTCAAATTGTAAATTTGCCCGCCTTTGACAAGATAATATACTTTTTAACCCACCCGGTTCAGCGGCAGTTTAATGATGAATTTAGTGCCTTTACCAGGAAAAGATTCAACATTTATGGCCCCTTTATGATTTTCAACAACAATAAAATAGGAAATATACAGGCCCAGACCGGTCCCGACTCCAACGGACTTGGTTGTATAAAAGGGCTCAAATATCCTGTTTTTGGTATTGTCATCCATGCCGGGTCCATTATCCTCTATCATGATTTTAATAAATTTTTCTTCCTGTATGGTTGTCAGTCTAAACACAGGTTCCCTGGTTTTAGAGTTTTCCATCATGGCATGGGCACCGTTTTTTAATATGTTAAAAAATACCTGCTGAATTTTACCTGCATCGCAGAAAACTTCCGTTAAGTTCGGGGAATACTTGCGAACAACTTCTATTTTTTTAAAATCAACATATTTTTTAATATCATAATCTTTTTCAATAATTTCTATTGTCTGGTCCAGGATATTTTCAATGCGCTGCATTGAAAAAGAGCTGTCACTCTTTCTGCTGAAGGTCAGCATGTTAGCTACAATATCAGCCGCACGTTTCCCTGCATCCAGTATGGATTCAATCATGGCAAAGATATTGCGTTTTTCAAAATAAAGGTTTAATTTTTCAAGGTCAATACCGGCCTCGCCCGCTGCCTTAAGATTTTTTGCCATGTCAATTCTTGTGCGGTTTTGTATTACCTGGGCACTTTGAATAATCCCGGCCAGGGGACTGTTGATCTCATGGGCCATCCCGGCGGCAAGACCGCCTATGGACTGCATTTTTTCCGTCTGAATCATCATTTCTTCCATATAAACCCGCGTGGTAATATTATCTACCCTTAAGACGGCACCATCTATTTTTCCGTTGATGAGAGGGTAAGCTGTCACATCATAAAAAGTCCGCTCTTCATTTATAATGGTTTCCAGACGTTCCTCTTTTTTTATCTGCCCCTGCTCTATGGCCGGGAAAACAATGGAGTTTTTCTTTTTAAGCAGGGGAAAAGCTTCAAAAAGATCCTTGCCTTCTACTTTTTCAAAGCTTTTCCCGGTCATCTTCCTTGCCTCTTCATTCCAGAGGGTAACCCGGACCTTAGTATCCACCCCGATAATGATGGACGGCATGGAATCAATGATCTTTGACAGCATTGCCTTTAAAGACACATTGGAATCTTCAACAGTTGATTTGGATTGTTCAAGTTCTAAAATTGCAAGCTGGATACTGTCAGCCATTGAATTAAAAGTCTGCCCCAGCACCCCCATTTCATCCGAGGATTGAATGTCCAGGCGATAGCCCATCTCTCCTCTCTGGAATCTTGAAATCCCCTTGATCATGGTTGTAATTTTTCCTGTAAGGGCTGATGCCATTAACACGGCAATCAAAATCACCAGGATGACCATGACAACCGTATATATGGTCAGGCGGGTGGCTGTATCCCGGAGGGATTTTACAATCACATCCTTGTTTTCTTTATTCTGGTTCTCAATTGTCTGTATATATTGATCTTCAGCTTTCTTGATAATTTTTGCCGTGACATCGGCCGGTTTATGGAATTCATCAACATTGGCGCCAATGGTGACAAACCCGAACCCTCTCGGACTTTTGCCGTATTGCCCTGTAAAATATGGAATGGATGCAGCAGTAGTCAATTTTTTAAGTCCGCTCCAGTGGATCACAAATGAACCTGAGCCCCCAAATTGTGTTAAATTGTTCCATCCGTCACACTGGGGGGCAAAATTAAGATACCGGCAGTCCAACCCGACCAGGCCTTTTTTAACCAATTCTTTTGAAAAGGGTTTTGAAAGGGCCTGGTTTTTATATTCAGGCAGGGACCTTAAAAATTTGGAAATACCAAGATCACTCATTTTAAATTTTTCATAATAATCTTTTCCCAGCCATGGAACTGCAGGTTCCCCTGTATCAGCGTCATATCCCACAATAAAATAATCCCTTGGATGGGAAATATTGCGGCCTTTATTATCCCACATAAAAGCATAATTGCCTGAGGATGCATCTGAAATGGCTGAATATCGCTCCTTTGTCGGAACAATGTGATCGGTAAATTCCATGATATGGGTGTGATCAAGCGCAAGGGTGACATACCCTTTTATTTCCCCGTTAACAACAACAGGCATGGCCCACCGGACAAGGCCCTGAAATTTTCTCCCCACCGGGTTTTCTTTGCCTGCATACCCTGATTGCTCAGGAGCGAAATCAATCCCCATCTTATCTGCCCGTTTTTTTGTGTAAGGGCCGATCATCCTTGTTTTCACATAAGCACCAATCACATTGGACACATAAATCCGGCCCGGTTTAAGGTTTTTCAATTCTTTAAAATAGGTTTCTGCTTTACAGAATGTCTGGTCTTTTTTTGATATATCTTTCAGTTCTCCTGACATAAGGTCTGAAGTGGTAACTTTTATCAATTCCCTGCCTGAAACATCCACATAGGTCATTTCAAGGTACATGGGAATGGACTTGATTATTCCTTTTTCCCCAGGAGCCCTGTAATGAAAATCAAGTTCGTTATCTTTATTCCTTGCACTGACAGGCCTGTTGTTGTCCAGAGCCTGGTACCGGGGTTCCCAGGCATCCTTTTTTTCATTCAAGACCCAGGGTCCCGGAAGAATGATATTGCGCCTGTGGGCATTTAGAAAAGCCCGGTAGACATTTTTATCCGGCTTCAGCATACCGGCTGTCCTGATATCCACATCCCGGCCCTGCAGAAACATTGCGATATTTTTTGCAGTGTCGGTTGTCAAACGTTCAATGGCTTCACGGGATCTGATATCCAGAGCCCGTATGGAACTTGATGTTGCAATACCTGCCACCTGCTTTGTTGTCCTGGCACTGGTCCCGGCCATTTCATTGACACGGGTTTCAAGGGAAACAGACAAAGAAGAAATCTCATTCCAGGCAAACCATGCCAGAATAACCAGGGGAACAACCTTTATTAATACGAAAATACCGATCAGCTTGTCTCTTATACTTGCTTTATATCCCATAAATCACCCGCCACACTAGATTACGTGCAAAATACAAATTGAATTTAAAATTTATTAACAAATATGTATTACAAAAAAAATAGATCGATTGGAAATATTTATTTGTATAATATCAATATGGAAATTCCTTGTAAAGAAAAACCCGCATTTATTCAAAATCAGGGTAATTGTGTTTGCCTCACAAATAAAATATGTGATAAATAAGAAAACCTATATTAAATAATAACAGCAAGGATACAAAGATAAATGGAAGCTAAGATTGAAAAAGGGCATTTTATCGAATCAATAATCAAAGAAGATATAAAAAACAATAAAAATAATGGTAAAGTTGTCACCCGTTTCCCGCCTGAGCCAAACGGATATCTTCATATCGGCCATGCAAAATCCATTTGTCTGAATTTCAATATGGCCAATAAGTTTAACGGCAGATGCAACCTGAGATTTGATGATTCCAACCCTGCAAAAGAAAAACAAATCTTTATTGATTCCATCAAATCAACGATTAACTGGCTTGGATTTGAATTTGGCACTCCTTTATTTGCATCCGATTATTTTGACCGGCTCTATGACTTTGCAGTTGAATTGATTAAAAAAGGAAAAGCCTATGTGTGCAGCCTTAATGCCGGGGACATAAAGAAATACCGGGGAACCCTGACAGAGCCTGGAAAAGACAGCCCTTACAGGGAAAGACCGGTTAAAGAAAATATCAAGTTGTTTACACGTATGAAAAACGGTGAATTCGATGAAGGTGAGCATACCTTAAGGGCAAAAATCGACATGAAATCACCCAACATCAACCTTCGTGACCCCATAATTTACAGGGTCAAAAAAGCATCCCACCCCAGAACAGGGGATAAGTGGAACATCTATCCCATGTATGATTTCACCCATTGCCTTTCAGATTCACTGGAAGGCATTACCCATTCTCTCTGCAGCCTTGAATTTGAAGACCACAGGCCCTTGTATGACTGGACCCTTGATGCACTTGAAACCCCATGCCATCCTCAGCAGATCGAATTTGCAAGAATGAATATAAATTATACGGTTTTAAGCAAAAGAAAACTGCAAAAGCTTGTGGAAGAAAACCACGTTAACGGGTGGGACGACCCAAGGCTTCCTACACTGGAAGGCATGAGAAGAAGAGGGTATACTCCTGAGTCCATCAGGAATTTCTGCAATGTTATCGGCGTTTCCAAAAAAGGCAGCCGCATTGATATGGGGCTTCTGGAAAGCTGCCTGAGAGACGACCTGAACGTAAAAGCCCCCAGGGTCATGGGAGTTTTAAAACCCTTAGAGGTAATCATTGAAAACTATCCTGAAAATCTTACAGAGGAGCTTACTGCCAGAAACCACCCCCAGAAGGAAGAAATGGGCACAAGGAAGATCACCTTTTCAAAACAAATCTACGTGGAGCAGGATGACTTCATGGAAAATCCGCCGAAAAAATTCTTTCGCCTTGGCCCGGGACGGGAAGTCAGGCTGAGATATGCCTACCTTGTTACCTGCAAACAAGTTATCAAAGACGAATCCGGGAATATAATCCGGCTTATATGCACTTATGACCCTGAAACAAGGGGCGGGAATGCCCCGGACGGGCGAAAAGTCAAAGGCACCATTCACTGGGTCAATGCCAATGATTGTATTGATGCTAAAGTAAATCTCTATGACCGGCTTTTCAAAGACGAGAACCCGGAACAGGGCAACCGGGATTTTATTGAAAATTTAAACCCCGGCTCCCTTAAAGAACTTGAGTTATGCAAACTGGAAAAAAGCCTTATCAATGCCCGGCCCGGAAAGGCATACCAGTTCGAAAGGCTTGGTTACTTCTGCCTTGATTCTAAAAATAAGGACTCCGGGGATACCCCGAATAGAGACCCTGTGTTTAACAGGACAGTAACCCTGAGGGATGCCTGGGCAAAAATGAAAAAAAGATAAAACTTAAATTCATTCAAACCGCCAGGTTGTGCCTTCCGGACCATCCTCAAGTACAATATTTAAATTTTGAAGATGGTCCCTTATCTCATCCGCCCTTGAAAAATCTTTATTTTTCCGGGCATCTGCCCGTTGCCTTATTAAATCCTGGATTTCAGCGGGATCAATGGCCTTGTCTGCCATACCCTTATCTTTTTTAGCCTTAAAATAAAACTGGGGGTCCAGCAGGAACACTCCTAAAATATTGGAAACAGCTTTAATATCATTATAGAAAAGGTTCAGGATCTGCTGCGTGTCTCCATCTTTCAGCCCGTTTGCATCATCCAGGAGCCTGTTCCCCTTTTTAACCGCTTCAAAAACAGATGCCAGGGCCTTTGCAGAATTAAAATCATCATTCATGGCATGGGAGAAATCACCCCAGAGTTCTCCTTTTTTCGACCCGTCAATCTTTGCACCGGCATTTTCCAGCCTTTCAATAAAAGCATAAATCCTGTCCAGCCCCATGGAGATTTCTTTCATGGAATCTTCGCTGTAATCAATAGGGCTCCTGTAATGCTTTGACAAAAGAAACATGCGGATTACCTCTGGGGAATAGTTTTCCAGGACTTCTTTTATCATGGTGAAATTGCCCAGGGATTTTGACATTTTTTCATTGTTAATATCCACAAACCCGTTGTGAATCCAATACTTTACAAATTGACGGCCAAATACTGCCTCACTCTGGGCGATTTCGTTTTCATGGTGTGGAAATATCAGGTCTTTTCCGCCGCCATGGATATCAAAGCTTTCTCCAAGGTATTCATAGCTCATGGCTGAACATTCTATGTGCCAGCCGGGCCGTCCTTTCCCCCAGGGGCTTTCCCAGGAAGGCTCACCTGGTTTGGCAGGTTTCCACAGGGTAAAATCCAGGGGATTTTTCTTTTTTTCATCCACGGCAATTCTTGCCCCGGCCCTCATGTCATCCGGGTTCCGGCCGGAAAGCTTCCCGTAATCCTTGAATGAATCAAGGGAAAAATACACATCGCCCCCCTTAACATGATAAGCCTTGCCCTTATCAATAAGCATTTGGATAAAATCAATAATATGCCGGATATGTTCGGTGGCTTTAGGTTCGACACTTGGCCTTAATACATTGAGTGCATCCATTTCATCATGGAATTCATCTATATACTTTTCCGTAATGGTTTTACAGTCTACCCCTGTCTCATTGGACTTTTTAATTATCTTGTCATCTACATCCGTGAAGTTCCTGACATACCTGACTTCATAATGAAGATTTTCAAGCCATCTGAAAATCGTGTCAAAAACAACCACGGAACGGGCATGCCCGATATGGCTGGTATCATATACAGTGGGCCCGCATACGTACATTTTTACCTTGCCTTCATTCAAGGGTACAAACTTTTCTTTCCTGCCGTGCAATGTATTATAAACTTTTAAACCCATTATATTTTTTCCTGTTATATTTTTCATAAAATCATATCTTCTGGGGGATGGTCTTTACTAATATTGTACACTGGGCACAAATACCATGCTCTTTTCCAATAAACCCAAGCTTTTCAGTTGTTGTAGCTTTTACATTAACAAGATTGGAATCAATATTCAAAACCCCGGCGATATTTTCTTTAATTTTTTTCTTATGGGGGCTGATCTTTGGTGCCTGGGCAAACACAATGCAGTCCATATTAACGATTCCATATCCTTGTTTTTCCATGAGTGCGCCGCATTCTTCAAGCAGTACCATACTTGAAATCCCTTTATACCCGGGATCGGTATCAGGGAAATGATCTCCTATGTCCCCAAGCCCCACAGCACCCAAAATTGCATCACAAACTGCATGGATCAAGACGTCAGCATCGGAATGCCCCATAAGTCCCCGGTCAAAACTGATATTAACCCCGCCAATGATAAGCTTTCTTCCCGGCACAAGCCGGTGGACATCATATCCTGATCCTATTTTAAATCCGGGCTTTTCCATAACTTAAAAATATTGTCTTTCCCTGAATCCTTTAAATCAAAAAACAAAGGATAATATATTCACTTTCCCTTAAAAAGTCAAAATCTCAATTTTGTTATACATGGGCAGCCGCAGCTTTATTCTGTTTAAAATTCTGTTCTCAATGTTAAGCGCCTGTATTTCCCTGATCCCGGCTATTAAAGCAAGTTTCCAGTTCATGAAAAAAACAATCATAGGCACAATGGTCAAATAAAGCAAATTTGTCACAATCCTGTTCAAAATATCAATAAGAATGCGCCTTGACTGAGCTGCATCCCGGAATCTTGAAAGCACCTCGGCTATTTCACGGGAATCAAAGAATGTGAAACTGAGCTTTTGCAAATGCCTGAAAAATTTAAGCTCAATATCATAGGCCATGGCATGCTGAACATATGATATATAATAATTTCTGATTGATGAAAACAAAGCTCTGAAAACCGTCAGAACAAGACCGGTGAGAATAAAAATAATGATATTCTTCCAGTATGGTTTGAGAAGCACTATAAATTTCAGAATATTTTGATATGCCGACTCAGTGTTTTTTTCTTTAATTGACTCCATATCACCCCGCTTTATCGTCTTTATTTCCATTCCAGCCTGTTTAAAACCTCAGACGCTGCATATATGGCGGTGGCTGCAAAAGCGAAAAAAATCCCGCATTCAATCAAAACCCTTATTCTAAAACCGGTTATTAATGTATTTTTATATATGATAAAATATAATAAAGTTGCGATTATCGTTATAATACAGATAATTGTGCCACTTACAGGAAGGTCGTGTCTTGGTCTGTGGAAACCGGTAAATATGCTGCCAATCAACATGGAAAAACCTGAAAAACCGGTACAAATCCCAAATATCCTCAGCCAGATAATACCTGCCAGATACAATGAAACACTCTTTAATGAGAATATTATAATCAACGCCATAAAGATTGAAACAACACTTAAATTGATGATTGATGATAATAAAAATTTGCTCAAAACAAAGTACAGCATTTTACCTGGTGATACTTTAAACCACCAGAAACTCTTCCCATCCCTGAAAATCAAAGTGGAATCAAACAAGACAGAGACGACCGGGTAAAGCAGCAGGCAATATGAACTGTGAATTAAATC
This sequence comes from Deltaproteobacteria bacterium, assembly GCA_013151635.1. GTDB lineage: Bacteria > Desulfobacterota > Desulfobacteria > Desulfobacterales > Desulfobacteraceae > Desulfobacula. Next base: position 70,136 of record JAADHV010000109.1, read on the forward strand.
GCTATTGCCGGAAGAAAAAAAGAATGAGGTTGCAATAAAAAATAATGGAAATAATTTCAGACGTAAATAATTATGATCCCGGATCAGCATTATCCTATCAACTCTAAGGAACAGCAGCAGTCCGTTTGTTTTTCCGGGAGTAAAATTTTTCCTTGTGCCTGTATCCTTTACATCTGTTATGGCTGGTTCTGAAAATACTGATATATAATTTCCCGTGAATCTGCTGATTGACAAAATAAGCATTGGTAAAGCTGTCAAAAACAGCATGGTTTCAATGAATAATTTTATATTGGCCGTTGAAAATGCCGTAAATGACCTGATTATCCATCTGTACGGCAGCCACTCCCAGGTTAAATTGTAAATTAAAGTATGAGTGAATTCAATTTTGAAATTATTAAAAGAATCAACATTAATTATTAATATAACAAGCAAACATAGAAAAAAAAGAAGTATTTTACCTAATACTTAAAAGACCGGCCACTTTGTTTTGTTTTGAAAAAAAATACAAGTAATAAATCAATAATTATTCCAAGAATAATTGGAATAATAAAAAAATCAAAATAAAAAACAGGGTAAGCGGATAGAAGAATAAAGAACTCCCTGTATAGGTACCATAGGCCCAGATTACCGTCAGGCCAGTACAAAAAATAATACTTTTTGACAATACAATTTCAATGAGCTTGTATAAAAACAGAGTATGGAAGCTGACAGGCATGCATTGCAGGAAAGACAGATCAGGGCATGTTGAAAACATAATATTCTCTGTCAGAAATTCCCAAGATAACAAGATATAAAAAGATACCTGTTAAAAATATTGATAAAAAATCAAATTTCCAACCCGCCTGAATTAAGTAAAGAAAAAAATTTAATGGAAAAAATATATATGCAAATAAGAATGCCAAGGGCTAAACATCCTGAAAAGATTGATTTAAATACAGAAAATAAATTTTTTTCCATCAAGTCGTTAAGATACCGGCGTATCAGATTTTTAATTAATAGCAGCAGCATTGTTTGTTTTTGAGATGTACTGTTTTTAAGATGTTATAGCTAGAAAAATTTCTTCAAGGTTTTCTGTGTCAAGCATAAATTCTTTTTGTAATTCTTCAATGGTGCCGCAAGCTAACTGTCTGCCCTGATTAATTATACCAACCCGGTTACTTATTGTCTGAGCAACCTCCATAATATGCGTGGCAATCAGCACCGCCCCGCCCCTGGCTGTAATTTTTTTTAATTCTTCTTTAAAATTATAAAGACTTTGCGGGTCCAATCCTGAAAAAGGTTCATCAAGAAAAAGGATTAAAGGTTTATGAATAAGAGCTGCACTCAAAGCCACCTTTTGTTTGGTACCATGTGACAGTGTTGAAATGAGCTTATCGGCATGTTGTGTCATTGCAAATTTTTCTAAAAAACAAGATATTCTTTTATAAAGGGTTTTCTGCTCAATGCCGTAGATATTTCCAATAAAGAATAAAAACTCTCGCGGAGTCAGCCTGTAATACAGGAAAGGTTCTTCCATAACAAGTCCAAACATTGTTTTACTTTTAATGGGTTTTGCAAGATGCCCATGCCCCTGATGGAAATTTTTCCTGTGTCTGGTTTTAACAGGTCGGTCAAAACTTTTATCAACGTGCTTTTCCCGGCCCCGTTCGGCCCTAAAAGACCAAATATTTCTCCATTTATATTAAAATTAATATTTTTAATTGCCTCTTTGGATCCATAATTTTTACTTAAATTAGTAATTTCAATCATAATTTTCTCTTTTCGAATCTGAAAACTCTTTGTAATTATTCAGCACCCATTTTTAGAAACGCTTAGATTTATTTAAAAAAGTTTCCTTGCTTTTGCAATCAGAAAATCACTCATTTAAAAATATTTAAAAATTCTGGCAATTTGCCTTCAAACAAAAGGAGTAATGCCTCGCTTGCTCTCACCTCATTTTTTCTACAGGTTGCAAGATAGCTGCGGATACGACAAAACATAGCTGCGCCTTTCATGGACCGGAAACACCCTGATATCTTTTGCTGGACTTTGGTCATTCGAATATCCCTTTCTCCCTGATTATTACTGAATGGGACTTTTTCATCATCCACAAAAAGCAGGGTTTCATTCTCAAAATCCCTCAGCCGTTCAAGAAGATTTCTTGACTTTGACCGTTTCAGTCTACCCCGTTTTCCTTTTCGTTGGCTTTCATCCGGGGGCGGGCATTCTTTTTCGGCTTTTCCCAACAGATCCCGATATTGTTGCCTGTATTCTATGGAGTCTGCAGCTACATCCGCTGATAATTACAATAAGGAATTATTTCCATATCTTATAAATCAACTGAAAACATGCAGACCAAAAAGTGTGGCTCAATATTCAGAAAGTATTTTTGTTGCTGTTACAGAAAAGAATAAAACAAAGTTTGTTGAAGTCGTACAGGAAAGGAAAGACATATTAAATCAATCACAATTGAAGTGGGCAGATAAGCTATTGAAAAAATTGAACAATGCATAATCGGGTAGCCGGCTTTAATCCCCCAGCCCCCATAGTTCTTTGACAGATATTAACCCTTGTTCAGCCAGCCATTTGTTGGTCATGCCGGATTGTGCAGCCAGGGTTCTGGCAAGATGCCATGACCCTTTACGGCTGATCGCTGTCATGATGGCCTGTCTTTTGGAAGTGCCCAGTTTAAGCAGATGGCGGACTTTTGTACGGGCATAGTGCCATAGTTTCCAGTAGCACATCCGTAACCTGCGGCGGAGCCATTCGTCTATTATCCCCCTGTGCCCAAATTGTTTATTACTAAAAAATTTCATCGTGCCATAAAATTCAGTAAAAAGCTAAATTTGCTTGCTTGCTTTTTTCGAACAGATGGGCTAAACAAAGCCATTCTTTACTTTTACCCAAGGGAATGACTGCCGGGTTGTCAGCCCGGTTAATGTAACAAAAAGTTGAAGCTGGCATGCCAGCCATCTTTTTGGCTGTATGATCGCAGCTCAACTTTATATTATAAAATAAATCTAATGAAAAGACTTTCAATATATATCATTATTGCTCTGTTTGTAACGACGATGCCATCCTTCGCTTACAGAGCGGAAAAGAAATTGCCTGATATATGGATTACTCCCAACCCCTATTCTAAGATTGTAGACGGGAAAAGACATTATGGGCTTTGCGATGTAAAAAAGATGTTTGAAAGCCCGAATCGGTGGCCTACTGTTTTAGATAAAACGGCCTGCATCAAGATTACAGATGACATAGAACAATATGGATTTGATAATGGCTATTTAAAAAAAACTTTTAAAAAACTGCTGGAAAAGCATGGTATCCGTTTTGCCATTGAGGTTTACCCTTTTAATCAAAAAAAGAGAGCATTCAATGTAGATGAAGCCAAAACATACTTCACTAAAGCCAAAGAATTAGGCTTTGATGTGCGCTATGTCATAGCATCCGGCGGGGATGCTTCTATCCTGTATGCAATTCGTTATGGCGATTTTAGTATTAACAAGGCTGTCAGGGATTTTGTTAAGTATGAGCGTGAAGTCAAAAAAATCTATCCAAAAGCACTTGTCGGAGAGATATTCTCATTCGGGGATTCAACAGGCTATACAAAGAGAGAGTTTGTGGAGGTTCTTGACACTTACAGAAAAATAACGGGGAGAGAGTTTTCTTTAATCCAGATAGAGCCTTACGGCTCAGATGTTGAGGAAGTAATTTCAATGGCGCGGCTTTTGGATCAAAGGGGCATTACCTATGGATTTATCCTTCACGGTTTAATACACGGAGCAGAAGAGGCAAAAAGCAACCGCCAGTGGCAAAGACGTGTGCTAAATTACGCGAAAAAACTATTGCAATACGACATCAGGCCAGATCATTACAATGTTCAAAGCTGGATTCACAAGCCTGATACCGCTATCCCTGAAACAAAACCATATACATTCACAAACACTGTATTGAAATTTATTCAGCTCATGGATAGTCAAACAACAACCAAAATAAATTTGGAATAAGAAACCATCGAACTTTTCATACAACTATTGAGTACTATTATGAATTTTGTTTTGCTTTCATGGATGTTTGCGTTGGTAGTTACAATTCACAATATAGAAGAAGCTATTTTTCTCCCCAAATGGTCAAGAACAGCTGGCCGTTGGCACTATCCGGTTGGAGACCGTGAGTTTCGTTTTGCAGTAGCTGTCATTACTGTTCTTACATATGTAGCAGCATATTTCGCAACATCTGGAGGAAAAGGCAGTATAGGCGCCTACATAATTAGTGGGTATGCACTTGCAATGCTACTAAATGTCCTGTTTCCCCATCTGATAGCTACACTTGCTATGCGACGTTATGCACCAGGTACCGCTACTGCATTGTTGTTTAATCTCCCAATTACATCTCTGTTGCTTTACCAGAGCTTTCATCAGGGATACGTTGAAAAATCTGTATATTTATATATCGGACCTAGTGTTGCAGTTGGAATCGTACTTCTTATTCCTGTTCTTTTTGCAGTTGGAAGGCGATTGTTTGAACATAAGAAAAGCTAGCACATATGAGCCACAGTCTTGTCAATAGGCAATAAAAATTTTTTAGAGAAAAATCTATCTGGTCACAATATAGATTAATTCGGCACTGATGGTTTTTATCAGATTATTTTGGTTAAAATGAAAAGTGCCGAACCTCGCCCTTTCAAAAACAGGGGTGTTGAATAAAACACCTTGGGGAAGTGGGATAAAACCTGCTTCCCCGTTCAATTATTCATCGTCAGTCATCCCCAATCGATTCAAAAATATGTTCCTAAAAGATTAAAAAAAATCTAGACATTTGATTAAAAGTGTGCAATTAAAACTTCCTTAAGGTGTACTGCCATCCAGTTCCTGTTGTCCGGTGCCCCAAGAGAGAATGTATGCAAGACTCTTTTAATGGCTGACCGAGCATTGTGCAAATGGATAAAAGCCTTTAACGATAGAGGTGTTGATGGGTTTATAGTTAAAAAGCGCCCTGGCAGGACTATGATACTTCAGGGGAAACAAGCTCAAAAGCTTACTGAGCTTATTAACCCGCCAGAAAAGGCAGAACGCACATTTTTTTTGGACTGCCAAGGCATTTCTTAAAGTATCAATACTCCTCTAATATTTTATTTGTAATCGCCATGATATTTTCCTGAGCCCTGCGCGTCATATGCTTCATGGATTTTAAGAATCGGAAAAGCCGGGATATCATTCCCAGGAATGCTCACTTCTCCCATAATGGGGCAGTATGGTTCACTATTATAGATTATTTCATCTTTATTCTGCCAGTTCAGACCGGAAATAAATGTCCAGGGAAGATATCCGTCCCTTTCTTTGCATAATTTTTCGGCTTCAGGATAGGCAGATAGGAACTTGGCATATATCACGTCGGAATTCGGATAATAGGAATAGTTGGCCTGGCGTGTGGACAGATAACCTTTTAACATTTCTAAAAATTTCTCTCTTTGCGCCCATTGGTCATGCACGATCAGAAGGCGGGCTGTAATACAATTAAAACTTGCGTTATTTACCATCATATTTGCCACATGAATCACTTGGCGATACAGCTCATCAAATGACCACTGCCCGGGCACAACAGTCACCGGTGTTATATTACCTAATTCTGCTGAAAAAGGGCGATTGTTCACGGGTATTCGATCTTCAGCATTTTCATGCTGGATTTTGCCCCCAAACACAATGGTATCATATGTTTTGTCTGAACCGGTTAGATGAAGCGTTTTAATTTTTTCATGACAGGAAAGATAACTTCCTATAGAGGCATCACCCTTAATGAATGAAATGAACTTTTCCCGGATTAATGGTTTAAAAACTCTTTCCAAGATTGGGGTAAGATAATCATTCACCGGATTCATCTTGACTGCTGCCGGTTGATTTTTAATAAAAAGGCAATCCAAAATATCCGAAAAAATAAGCAATGACTGGTTTCCTGCCGCCAATATTAAAGCAAGTTTTCCGGAATCCGAAGGTCGATACACTGATTCATGATCGTTCTTTTTTTTAAGATATATTTCCGCGGACACACCTTTGTAGAAAGTTTTATCTGATTTAATACGCGGCAAGACAGTTATGGCATTTGACTTGCCAAGTGCCGATAATTTGAAATCCGGCAGCTGCGGTTTTCCAAATTTAACAATTTCTTTGAGTGAAAGAATGATCATATCAAATTGTCTAAGGATAATGTTGGCACACATCCACTCCTCGCCTTGCAGCGGTGATCCGTTTGGGAAACGCTTGGCTTTGCAGCAGGCTGCCACCCAGTGATCGATATCATTTACAAATCTTTTACGCGTTTTTTAAGTAATGTTATTTTTTGTTTTACAGGGAGCTGAGCCCAGTCTATTTTCTTTTCATCCATTTTTTTTAACAATGTATCCATCTCTTTGTTGCTTGATTCTGCGATTGTCATTTGGGTATGGTGAACTTGATTCATAATAATTCTCCTCATTATTTTCAGGGTTTACAAGTTTTCGAAAACCCCTGGTTGCAATTGTTTATAATCTTGACAATGTCAAGATTAAATTTTAAAAATAGAATAAATTAATGAAAGGATTTTTCCATGGCAAAGAAAAGTAAAAAACCATCAAGTTATCATCACGGAGATTTAAAACAGACCCTTATTGGTCATGCCCTTTCGATTATTGATAATGAAGGAATCGGAGGTTTAACCCTGAGAAAGGCTGCGCGGCACGCAGGTGTCAGCCATGCCGCACCTGCTCACCATTTCGGCGACATGAAGGGCTTGATGGTGGCAATTGCCATAAAGGGCTTTTCTAAAATGATTCTACAGATGGAAAAGGCCCTGTCACAAACAAAAGATGACAATTCACTCCTTAAATTAAAATTGATTGGTCTTGCATATATTGAATTTGCAGTCCAGCATCGATCTTTTTTTAAAGTTATGTATCATTCAGAGCTCTCAAAGAAAGGTCCTTATCCTGACCTGGAAAAGGAAAGCAGAATCCCATTCAAATTGCTGAAGAGTACTGTACAAGACTGCCAGGACAATCAGCTTATTAAAAAAGGGGACATTGAAAATATCGCGCTGTTTGCCTGGTCAACTGTTCATGGTATTGCTAATTTGTTAGTTGACAGCCAGCTTAAAAGTAAAGGCTTACTTGGTGACGATATGCAGTATGCAGATCATGTAACTAATCTGCTTTATACGGGTTTGAAATACCAATGACAGGATAGGATAAAAGCTAAGGATAATCATATTTGAGTCTGTATTGGGGGGCGTTTAGCTATTTTCAAACAGCCTGTCAAAAGGGAAACTATTTGTGTATGATTTTAGAGCTTCCAGTTGCTAAGATTCAAAAAGTGTAACGCCTGACACCAGAATCAATGACAAATACTGTAACACTTCAATTTGGAAGTACCCTGCGGCAATACCCCGCCAATAAAAAATAATTCTGATTCTCCGGGCTCACCCATTTTAAAATAGATGTTGGAGGTATCAAAAAAAAATCAGATCAACTGTGAGATTGAGCAGCTGGGCAGTTGTCTATAAAACTTTTTCCTGTTTTGAAGCCTTATCTCTCAATGCTTCGACAAGAAAACCTTCAATGGCGATACGCTTCCAGACCGATAAATTAATCATTATGAGATGCCGAATAATTTCTCAGCTATCGTATTCTTTTGATCATACGGGCTGCCGTTAAACAGTTCCAACATCTTTGCATCTCTGTAAAATGCCTCTATCTCATACTCTTGAATGTATCCGTAACCCCCGAACAGCTGCAAAGCTTCATCACACACTGAAACAGCTGCCTGAGTGGCGGCAAGCTTAGCCTGTGCACTGGTCTGGATGCGCTCTTTCTTATTTTTAAAGCTAATCGCCGCTTTCCAGGTTATGAGCCTGGCAGTTTCTATTTGAACGGCCATCCAGGTAAGCTTATGCCTCGTAATTTGAAACTGAATCAATTTTTGTCCAAACTGCTTTCGCTGTCGGGTATGAGCCAGAGCGCGGTCAAAAGCCCCCTGGGCCACGCCGACTGATAATCCGGCCAGCGTTAGATTATCAGCCGCAGATGCCAATTTTATTTGATCAAGTCCATGATTTTCTTTCCCAATCAGGTTAGTTATGGGTACGCAGACATCGTGGAGTTCCAAGCGGGATACCGGAACCATGGATTGTCCTAAACGCTTTCCTGCATCAATAGCAGCCAAACCTGTGTTGCTGGATTCAACAAGAATCGTGCTCCACACGTCATCTGATATTTCAGTGGCTATTTTACACAGTACGATATAAAATCCTGCGTGGATTCCACCATTAACAACAAAATTCTTAGATCCGTTGATCATCCATTTATCATCTACCTGAACTGCATAAGTTGGAGAAACAGGGTCTTGTTCATCAAATGCGCAACTTGATATAATTTGACCGTCTGCTAATTTTGGAAGCCATGTCTCTTTTTGTTCTTTTGTACCGTGGTCGAGCAAAAGTTGCGTCCCATATCCGGCAAGTGCAATACAACTTCCCAGCGTAGAGTGTCCTCTGGCCAATTCTTCGGTAATAACAATTCTTTCAAATTCTCCCAGGCTTTCTCCGCCAAAATCTTCAGGAAAATGGATTCCCAAAAAACCCAATTCACTGGCCTGGATTAATATTCTTTCGGGATAAGCTTTAGCGTCCAGCAAATCCTTGATTACTTCTTTTTTAAATTCACCTTTTACAAAATCTTGAGCAGCCTTCTGGATCTGTTTTTGTTCTTTTGTCAAATTAAAATTCAAAGTCATTCTCCTTTATTTTAACAAATCCCTGGCAATAATGATCCGCTGAATTTCGCTTGTACCTTCATAAATACGATAGAGCCTGACATCCCTGAAAAATATTTCAAAACGGCTGTCGGTCAAACTACCGGCCATTGCAAAGATATCCATGGCCTTACTAGCTATTTGGCTAGCCATTTCTGTACAAAATACTTTCACCATTGAAGATTGGGTGGTAACATTATGACCCGCATCCCTCATTGAAGCTGCGTCATAAAGCATTTGCCTTGCTGCATATATCTTAGTCGCCATGTTTGCCAACTCAAATGAAACTGCCTGGTTGGGTTTAGAAACGCCAAATTTTTTGAAATGTTCGATGCAAAGCTCCATCACTTTCTGAGAAGCACCCAGTGCACAGGCGCCTATGGACATGCGGCCCTTATCCAGAACTCGCATGGCAGTTTTAAATCCCTGCCCCAACTGGTCCATACCCCCAATGACGTTCTCCTTAAGTACTCTGCAGTCCTTGAAAATCAATTCGTGAGTATGAGAACCCTTTAGTCCCATTTTTGTATCTGCTGGTCCAATATAGAGACCCGGCACATCCTTTTCCACAGCAAATGCGGTAACCCCTCCCCTGGTTCTTTTTTCAGAATCAGTTACCGCCAAAACGGTGAAGAGATCTGCAGCAGCAGCATTGGTTATAAATTGTTTTGCTCCATTAAGCACCCAGCCCTCCCTAATCAGCTCAGCACTCGTGCTGATATTGGCTGCATCTGAACCAGAATCTGCCTCGGTCATTGCAAAAGCTGCTGTACAATCACCTTTTGCAATGGCAGGCAAGTATTTCTTTTTCTGTTCTTCCGTACCATCATAGAGAATCCCCATGGAGCCAATACCGTTACTTGTACCAATACGGGATCTATAACAAGCATTTGTCCGGGTAATTTCTTCGTAAATAATGACTTCTTCCAGGGTGGTTAAGCCAACACCGCCATATTCTTTGGGAATGGACAACCCAAACAGACCAATCTCCCGCATACGGTTCACCAGGGATTCGGGAATTTCTGCATTTTTTTCAACTTCACGAGAGGCCGGTTCCAGCTCATTCTCCACAAAATTCCTTACTTGAATACGAAATTTATTAAATTTTTCTGAATGCTGTCGGGGCATGCAATACTCCAATCCTATTTTTTCAGTTCAGGTTTTCCCAGATCATGGAATATCCATGAAATTCAGGCTCTCTTTTTTCCAGAAAGGCCCTCATCGCTTCCTTCAGATCCTCAGATTTGAAAGCTGCTGCGTTTTTCTGGATGATTCAATATCAGCCATGCAATGTGGCCTTTTTCTTCCACTTCTAACAATTGGTTTTCAGTCATTTATTTTTCCTTGCTGCAATTAACTCAAAATATTGATCTATTAATTATAAGACAGATCACAGAGCCATGTTTACCGTTTTCCGCCCTAACAAAGGCCGAATAAGATAATATGTGTCATATCTCCTGTCAGATTGCTTGTACCCGGCTGTTTATTTTATCTATGCGTTCTATTGTCTCAGACATCATTTTTTCCAGCAGTTCAGCGCAGGTCGGAATATCGTGGATCATACCAATGGACTGGCCCACCATCATTGGAGCGATATCAACATCTCCGGTTTTCCAAGCTTCTTGGCACCGTTTTCCTGAAATCAAGGGAATAATTTCTTTCAGTCCACCTCCTTTCGCTTCAGTCTGTAGAACCAATTCGACAGTTTTATTCTTAAGTGCCCGGCCCTGCAGGTTAATTGTTTTGCAAATAAGAGTGGTGTGATGCTCATGACGGCGTACTAGTTCCTGCTTGATATTTTTATGAACACCACACTCTTTGGTTGCCATGAAGCGGCTGGCCATCATAACCCCCTCAGCTCCGAGCATAAATGCCGCAGCCATGGTATTGCCGTTAGCGATACCGCCTGTGGTAACAACTGGGATGGATAGGGATTCTACAATTCTCGGCGTAAGAACCATAGTACTTACATCATCGTTAAGCGGATGTCCGCCTTCTTCGATGCCGGCTGCGTATACGCCGTCATATCCTAGTTTTTGTGCATGTAGCGCATGGCGCAACGCACCTACTTTATGGAATAATTTCACTCCAGCTTTTTTCAGCATTTCGATGTATTCCACTCCACATGCCTTATCTATGGGAGTTCCAGAAACCTCAATACCCGCCACCTGTTCCTCAGCGCATACTTTTAAATACATCTTGTGATGCTCTGCTGTGATTCGCATTGACGGCAGGATAGTGACATTGACCATAAATGGTTTGCCAGTAAGTTTTCGGGTTTCCCGGATTGCATTTCTGAATTTTTCTTCAGTGTCAAAATTGGCTGCAGTGAGGTTCCCCATGCCGCCGGCTTCTGAAATGGCTGCGCATAATTTTTCCTTGCATATCCACATCATAGCTCCGCAGATGATAGGGTATTTAATCCCGAACATTTCAGTAATGGCAGTGTTGATCATAATAAAAATCCTTTAATATTTTGGTTATCAATAATTATTTACTTAAATTGGCATCGCGATAACTTATATATTTTGCCCCGCCTTAAACCCTTGGTGGACAGCTTCAAATGCGGTACCGATTCTTTTGGCATCACCAACGGTTTCAAAAGAAATTTGTTTTTTTTTCAATATATCTGCCAAAGGATTATAAGATAAGGCACCGATAGCCAGAACAACCGTATCCGCAGGAATTTTTTCGGTTAAACCATTGGATTCAATAATGACACCCTCATTTGCAATCTCCAGAGCTTTCGTTCCAATACGGGTCGTAATACAATGTCTATCCAACTCCTGCAACATACCCCATTTTGTCGTCTTTCCGATATCTTTTCCTACTTTATCTGCCATCTCTAACAAGGTAAGCTCTTTTGAACCGATAGTGGATAGTTTATATAACATTTCAGGCGTTTCCGCTCTGTTCACCAACAGGAATTTGACAGCTTCACCTGACAGGGTTCCCTTTCCAGCAAGAAACAAGGCTGTTTCAACCCCCACTGCTCCTCCCCCGATAATGACCACTTTTTTCCCTGTATATGCATTGTTTCCAAGCACGTCCCATGCCTGAACCACGTGGGGCATATTTACCCCTGGTATAGGTGGTAAAATCGGCTTGGCACCCGTGGAAAGAATAATTGAGTCGGGTTTTTGCTGATCGATTAATTCCTCGGTAACTTCCGTGTTAAGATAAACTTTAATTGAACTGATTTCAATTTTTGTTGATAGATCTTTTACAAATTCGAGAAACTCTTTACGGCCCGGAGGTGCGGCCGCCATATAAAGCTGGCCGCCTAAAGTATCGTTTTTTTCATATAGCGTGACGATATGTCCCCGCTGGCTTGCAGTAAGAGCTGCGGTCATTCCAGCCGGTCCGCCCCCAACCACCATAATTTTTTTTGCAGTTTTTGCCTTTACCAGAGTGGATTCTGATTCATGTCCCGCCCTGGGGTTGCAAAGACATTCCACATGTTTCAACTGGTATAAATTATCAAAGCATCCCTGGGAACAACCGATACAATGGAGAATTTCTTTCTCTCTCCCTGATTTTGCTTTTTTAGGCAGCAAGGGATCTGTTATCAAACTTCGGGCCATGGCAGCCATGTCGCAAAACCCTTCTGAAATAAGCTCGCGTGCCGTACTTGGATCATTGATCCTATGACTTGCAATAACAGGAACATCCACAGCATCCTTGATATGTTTTGCTAAATATCCATATAAACCACGGGGGACATTTGTGGTGAGTTGAGGCACTCTTGCTTCATGCCAACTTCCTTTAATACAAAGTGCATCAACACTTTGGGAAACCAGGGTTTTGGCAAATTCCTTCAACTCTCCACGACTTTGGCCTCCTATCATGAAATCATTTCCATCCATCCGTACAATAAGGGGATAATCATCTCCAATGACTGTGCGGACCGCCTGAATGATTTCAAGGCTGAAACGCATTCTATTTTCCAGATTTCCACCGTATTGATCCTTTCTCTTATTGGTCAAAGGAGACAAAAATTCGCTGATCAAATATCCAGTGCCGCATAATATCTCCACAGCGTCAAATCCAGCTTTTTTTACCCTTAAAGCTGCCTGGGCAAATGATGCGATAGTCTCTTGAATCCCTTCAACGGTCAACTCTTTAGGTACTTCCCTATTTAAATTTGATGCAATGGGTGAAGGGGCCACAGCCTGTCTTCCTTCCATAAGAATTGAATAGTTGTATCGCCCGGCATGATTCAACTGAACCGCAGCACATGCTCCGTTATCTTTAATAACACTTGCAAGTTTTTTAAGCCCTGGGAGACATTCATCATTGTGAGCACCAATATACAGAGAGTTGCCGGATCTATTATCAATAGGGGAAAAACCTACAACAATCATTCCGGCCCCGCCCTTGGCCCGTTCCTTGTAAAACTCTATAATTTTATCAGTAACTTTATAATTTTTAGCAGCACCCAGATGTATCGCCGGCATATAGATTCTATTTTTTACTTCTAATTGATTGATATAAATCGGTTCAAACAAACAATCTTTCATCAGTGATCACTCCTTTTACCTTCAGCATTATATTCATACCAGCCCTTGCCAGTTTTGCGACCCAAGTGTCCAGCCTTAACTTTTCTTCGAAGAATTTGTGGAGGATACCAGCTTGGATCCTTAGTCTCTTCATATGTTGCGATCAGAGCGCCATATGTCACATCCAGTCCAACCATATCACCGATTTCAAAAATACCCATTTTTCGTCCGGCAGCGAGTCTAAGCCCTTTATCAATATCTTCCACCGTACCAACCCCTGATTCCACAAGCCGCATGGCTTCCATATTGGCTTTGAAATTGATACGGTTAATAAGAAACCCCGGCACATCCTGATGGACCATAATAGGTTCTTTGCCTATGGTTTCTACAAATTCACGCCCGGCTGAAAAGGTTTCATCTGAGGTGGCAGCACCCCGAATCACTTCCACTGCCTGCATCATGGGTACGGGACTGAAAAAATGAAGTCCCAGAACATTTTCCGGGCGACTGGTGCAAGATGCAAGCTCAGTTATAGGAATCGCACTGGTATTGCTGGCCAATAAACAATGGAAAGGGGCAGTTGAATCTAATTTGGAAAAAACCTCTTTTTTAACTTGAAAGTTTTCAAACACTGCCTCAATTGCAAGATCTGCGTTGGAACAGTCTTCATATCCTTTAGCAACTTGAATTCGATTCATAATCGCCTCAAGCGATCCCTCAATTTTTCCTTTTTCTAATAATTTTCTGACAGACCAAGTTATATTTTGAATGGCTTTTTCTATTGATTTTATATCTACATCGTAAATTTTTATATTTATTCCCGACTGGGCACAAACTTGGGCAATACCATTTCCCATCAGTCCGCTGCCTACAACAAATACTTGTTTAATTTTCATATTTTTTACTCTCCTCATAATCTTTAGCCAGCTCCCGGCGATGACCATACGAAGCATCCCGCTGATCCACTCGTAGATCCAAGTGCGCTCAGGCCCAGTCCACCATGCTTTTTTTGGAAAGGATAGACCTAATAGCCTTTACTCACACATGTTTTGCACTATGTGGTCAGAAATTCGATCCTCTTCTTCAACCTGTTGACTGAAGGGGTCAAGCTTTTGTTCGACAAATCTTTTGACCATGTTAACAATAAGCTGCATGCCCTCAGAAATATCAAAATTGATGGAGTCATAAAAAGTAAAATTTCGGATAATTTTTTAGCGTAACGCATTGAAATTATTGTTACCGAGTTTCTTAATTTCGACTTTTTACCAGACCATTAAAATTAATAGCAAAAACAATCATTTATTTTTCGATATTATTGATCACAAAGCTCAAAAAGTGCAGCAGCACCCATACCACCGCCGATACACATGGATTCAATACCATATTTAACTCCCTTTTTTTTCATATTCGCAAGCAGGGTGCCACATAGTTTGGCACCGGTACAACCAAGGGGATGACCCAGTGCAATTGCACCGCCGTTGATGTTAACCTTATCCATATTAATACCTAACTCATTAATGCAATAAATAGCCTGGGAAGCAAAGGCCTCATTAATTTCAAATAGGCCGATATCCTTAAGTTTAAGTCCTGTTTTATCCAAAAGCTTGGGAATTGCCCAGCGGGGTCCTACGCCCATCTCATCTGGCCTGCATCCTATTGTTGCATATCCTTTAACGATTCCAACTGGCTTAAGACCCAATTCGTTTACTTTTTCCTTACTGGCCATAACTACAGCCGCAGCTCCATCAGTGGTCTGAGAAGAATTGCCTGCTGTAACAGAACCGCCCATTGAAAAAACAGCCCTCAGTCGGCTCAACCCCTCCACCGTTGTGGTGGGCCGTATGCCGTCATCAAAATCCTGAATAAATGTCTCTTTTACGTACGTGCCATTTTCTTTTTGAACATACTTTACCGCCGGAGTAGGAATGAGCTCGGTAAAACGATCTTCCTTCATGGCAGAGGCCGCTTTCATCTGGGACTGATATGCAAATTCATCCTGCTCCTCTCGTGAGATGCCATATCTTTGTGCAACTACTTCGGCTGTATTGCCCATGGATAGATATAAACTGGTATTATTTTCTGCAGCTTCCGGGTGGGGTTTACGAATATTGCCCCCCATGGGTACAAAGGTCATGGATTCAACACCACAACCAATGGTGATATCTTCCCACCCCGCCTTAATTTTAAGAGCGGATATGGCAATGGCCTCTAAGCCCGATGAACAAAACCGGTTGACAGTTGCACCGGATACCTCATCTGGAAGACCTGCCATCTGGGATGCGATACGGCCTATATTAACACCTTGTTCTGCTTCAGGGAAGGAACAACCCACCATTACATCATTGATGTCTGATATGGGCAGATTAATAGATTTTTCCACAGATGTTTTAAGTATAAATGATAACAGATCCTCGGGTCTTGTATCTTTGAATGCACCTCTTGCTCGCCTGCATCCAGGTGTTCTGACAGATGTTACTATATATGCATCTCTCATATTGAGTTCCTTTTTATTGAAAAATTGATCTGAAAATTAAGGTTGATCCATATCTCTTCATTAGTTTCTAAGGGGTTTTCCCGTTTTTAGCAAATGGGTCATTCTGGCAATTGTTTTTTCTTTTTTCAGAAAATCAATAAACGCCTCTCCCTCAAGAGTTAAAATCACATCTTCATCCACAAGGGTTCCAGGACGAACATCCCCGCCGCTAATCACATAGGCAATTCTTTTTGCAAGAAATGCATCATGCTCACTTAAAAATTTGCCATGAAGCATATTACCAAACTGAGCACTGATCATACCCTGTGCCTGATCGCCCATTACAAAAATTTTGGTTTTTATCGGAGGAGTATATCCGTCTTCATTCATACGAAGCACCTCTTTTTTTGCTTCAGCCACAAGAGCATCACGATTAAAAACGATCCTGTCATTTACCCCAATATATCCATTTGAACGGGCATGAGCAGCTGATGTAGAGACTTTAGCCATAGCGATATTAGAAAATACGGGAATAAAGATCTTAATCAGATCGGCATCACGCGCCAAAGGCCCCGGCAGGTTGTTAAAAATTTTTTTCCAAAGGTTCAGGCACCCTGCACCACCGGGTAAAAGTCCTACTCCGATTTCAACAAGACCCATATAAAGTTCAGAATGGGCGACAATTCTGTCTGATCCCAAACAAATTTCACACCCGCCACCAAGGGTCATGCCATATGGGGCTGCTACAACTGGAAAAGCTGAATACCTTACCTTTTGCATGGCTGTTTGCATCTTTTTTAAACCACTTGCAATGCTGTCAAAGTCCCCGGTTGTTGCCCTTTCTAAAAGAAGTTTAAGATTTGCACCAGCCGAAAATGCACCGGGCATACCCTGATCTTGATTACCGAAAACCAATCCTGCTCCGTTGGTATCAACATAATCAAGACTCTTATCTATAAAATCTACAATCTCTGCATTCAAAGCGTTCATTTTGGTATGGAATTCACAGCAAAAAACATTATCTCCCAGATCGATAAGAGAAGCAGATTCGCATTCAAATATAGTTTTATCTTCTATTTTCAGTTTCGATAGTGACAATTCATTGGGACTAACCGGTTTTTCCAGATAGGTCTCTTTTTCAAAGCAATAATAATAATTTTTATTATTTTCAGTTTTATAAAAAGAAGAATAGCCTTTTGAGAGCATATTTTTTATCTTTCCAGGCACTTTGAATCCTTCTTTTTCCATACGTGCAACTGAAATCTCAAGTCCAATGGCATCCCATGTTTGAAAGGGACCGAAACTGGCATTATATCCCCACCTCATGGCATTATCAATTTCAAGGATGGTATCTGAAATCTCAGGGATGCAGTTTGCAGCATAGATCAGTGTCCGCGCCATAGTTTTCCAGACAAATCTGGCGCCACGGTCTTTACCATATATTACACAGTTGAGTTTTTCAGGTACGGTTTTCACCTTCTTAGCCTCTTCAAGACAGGGGAAAGCAGGATTTTCAAAGCTTTCATACTCAAATGTTTGAGTATTAAGCACTTTAAATTCAGGTTTTCCAGCTTTGTTTTTTTCTCTTTTGTAAAAGCCGCCACGGGTTTTATTGCCCAGCATCTTTTTTTCCATCATGGTATCAAAGAAACCAGGAAGCAAAAATCTATTTTTTTCAGGGTCATCAGGAACCAGTTCATAGATATTTTTTGTGATATGAATCATGGTGTCAATTCCCACCATATCTAAAGTTCTGAAAACTCCTGATTTAGCTCGGCCGATAGCGGGCCCTATGAGCGCATCCACTTCAGGAATGCTCATGCTTTCTTCAACCATGGTATTGATGGTATTACCCGAATTAAACACACCGATTCTGTTTCCAACAAAATTGGGTGTGTCTTTTGCCCATACAATTCCTTTGCCAAGAATACGGTTTCCAAAATCTGCCATAAAATCCACCACATCTTTTAATGTCTCTTGACCGGGTATTAACTCTAAAAGATGCATATAACGGACCGGATTAAAAAAATGAGTTCCCATAAAATTTTGACAAAACTTAAGATTTAATCCATGGGTCATTGATCTAAGGGGGATACCAGATGTGTTACTTGTTACAATGGCATCTGCTTTGCGAATTTTTTCAATCCGTTTAAATAAGGATTGTTTCACTTCAAGATTCTCAACCACTGCTTCAACAATCCAGTCACAAAGAGCCAGTTCTTCAAAATTATCTTCCAGGTTTCCTAAAGAGATCCTCTGCATATCCTGACTTGACATAAAAGCTGCAGGTTTTCCTGTTTTCAATTGATCAAAACCTGCCTGTACAATTTTATTTTTTGCTGCACGATCATTTTTTTGATCTTCATTTAAATCAAATGGGACAATATCCAGAAGCAGAGTATCAATGCCGGCACTGGCAAGCAATGCTGCAATTCCTCCTCCCATTATACCTGATCCTATAACAGCAGCCTTTCTGATTTTTCTAGTCATTCTATTCCCCTCTTATTTGTTATGACGCACTAAATGGCAATTGCGCTTTTTTTAAATTTTATTTTGGCCTGGATATCTGCTATGAGTTGATTTATGTTTATTTAGTTTTTCAGACTCCCTTGAAAACCGGGTCACGTTTTTCAAGAAATGCTGTAAATCCTTCATTGCAGTCTTCGGTGTTTCTAACATAAAGACTTCCCTGTTCTTCAATTTTAAGCCCTTGATCAATGCCTTCATATTTTCCTGCAGACATTGCTTTTAGAACACAAGCAACTGCTATGGGTGGTCTTTTTGCTAAATTTTGAGCAAATATCAGGGCAATATCAATTAAAAGATCAGGAGGGCATACTTGGTACACAAGCCCTATTTTCAGGGCCTGCTCCGGCGAAATTGTTTTGCTCAGCAAGATCATCTCTTGGGCATTGTTATAACCAATTAAATTTGCCATTCGCTGGGTTCCGCCCCACCCTGGAATTATTCCAAGGTTCAGTTCTGTCAGTCCAATGACAGCTTCGGGAGAATCAGTCATAAACCTGAAATGACACGCCAGAGCCAGTTCAAAACCTCCACCCAGAGCAGTCCCGTTAATGGCGGCGATGACCGGTTTAGAAAACCGGTCTATCTGTTTCCAGATCGAACGTCCCATGGGACTTATCTTAGGGGTGTTGGCCGCATCCTTTACATCAAATCCAGCAGAAAAAAACCGTTCGCCAGAACCTGTTATAATCATAACCCGGAATTCAGGATCATTTTCAACCTGATCCACAACCTGTCCAAACTCTTCCATGGTTTTTAAATCCCATGTATTTGCAGGTGGATGGTTAATTGAAACAATGGCAACATGTTCTCTTTTCTTAAAAAATATATTTTCCATTATAAACTCCTATAGTCCACCAAAGGATGATTCCGGAATATCAATTGCAGTCGATACAGTATCGGCAACAACATCCATTTTCCCCATGGTTACAGGCAATATTGTATGGATAAAAAATTCAGCTGTTTTTAATTGTCCAGTATAAAAATCACGATCTCTTTTCTTGGGCTTGGCAGCTATTTTATATGAAGCTGTATTAGCACGTAACAAATGCATCCATGCCATACAGATATCACCCATAATCTCCATAAAAGGGGTAGCATGGGCAAATGCTACATCTATTTCAAGAGATTTAGTTTTCCTGCCCAGATGGGATGCAATCTCATGAAAACGATTAACAGCTGTTTCTACTCTTTGTGCAGTATCCTTGATATTCTCATCTTGTTTGGCTTTTTCAATGACAGATTTAATTTCACCAATAAAATCCATGAACACTGCGCCTTTATTCATCCCAGCCTTACGACCCAGAAGATCCATGGCCTGGACCCCTGTACAGCCTTCATAAATGGAGGTAATCTTGCAATCCCTGGCAAGTGCTTCAACCGGGCAGTCTCTAATATAACCAGCTCCGCCAAATACCTGCATAGCCTGGATGCACACCTCATATCCGCGTTCACTACTATATCCTTTAATAATGGGCGTCAAAATTTCTATAAGGTTATCCAGCTTTTCCTGTCTTTTTTTATCAATCTCGCATCCTGACCTGTCCATGCAGTTTAATGTATAATAAATAAGGCTGCGCAAGCCTTCTACATACGATTTCATCCACAAAAGATTTCGCCGCACATCGGGATGGTGGATGATGGGAACACTAGGGGCTTTTGGGTTTAGTATATCTTTCAGGTCTTTTCCCTGTATTCTATTCCGGGCATAATCAAGGGCATAAAGATAGGCTGTTGATGCATATGCCATGGCCTGGGCACCCGTACTTAAGCGTGCGCCATTCATCATGTTGAACATGATATTCATCCCTTTTCTCTCTTCTCCCAGAAGATATCCGACACAATTACCTTTGCTTCCAAGTGCCAGGCTGCAAGTGGCACTGCCATGGATACCATGTTTTTCTTCAGCGCCTGTACAAAGAATATCATTTCGTTCACCAAGGCTCAGGTCAGGATTAACCAGAAATTTTGGCACGATGAATATGGATATGCCTTTGGTTCCTTCAGGATCACCTTTTATTCTGGCCAAAACCGGATGAATGATATTCTCGCATAGATCATGTTCCCCATTGGTAATAAAAATCTTATTGCCTGTTAAAGAATAGGTGCCGTCAAAATTTTTTACAGCAGTGGTAGTCAATGCACCAAGATCTGTTCCGGCATCAGACTCGGTCAGCAACATGGTCCCGCCCCATTTGCCGGTATAAAGTTTATTGAGATAGGTCTCTATCTGACCTTTAGTTCCGAAAGTCTCTATCATCCTGCCGGTACCCACACCCATAGAAGCATAAGCATAAAGTGGCCAGTTTGCACCCATCATATATTCCTTGATGGCACCTGCAACCATATATGGCAGTCCCTGCCCGCCAAATTCAGGGTTTGATGCAGGAGCTGTCCATTCGTTTTCACAAAACAGCTTGTGAACCCTGTGAAAACTATCCGGAACCTTTACCGTTCCGTCCTCAAAATTAACCCCTATTTCGTCTCCGTCTTTATAAACAGCCAGCATTTCTTTGATTGCAAAATTACGCGCTTCTTTGACAATCATATTAAAGGTTTTTTGATTAAATTCTTTAAATTTTTTATGGTCACACAATTCTTGTGCATTAAATATCTCATATAGATTGAAATCTACATCCCTGCGATCGGCAATTATTTGAACCATTGTTATATGTCTCCTTTTTCAAAATTTTTGCTAACGCTCAAGTACAGCTGCAATACCCAGCCCACCGCCACCACAGATAGTCTCAAGTCCGAATTGAACATCTCGTTTCTGCATTTCATGAAGCAAGGACACCAGAACCCGTGTACCTGTACAGGCAATAGGGTGACCAAGAGAGATGCCCGATCCGTTGACATTGACCTTATCATGATCGTCTAAACGCATACCCATAACCTTCAAATCAGCAAGCACCTGGGCTGCAAAGGCCTCTTGCACTTCGATAAGATCCATTTGTCCAATATCTATTTTGGCTGTAGCAAGTGCTTTTTCAACAGCAGCTGGAACTGTGAGATAAGCCCTGGTCGGATCAGCACCTGCAACTGCAATACTTTTTAGACTTGCAAAAGGTAACACACCAAGCTCTTTAGCTTTTTTGGCAGTTGTAAGAATTACAGCAGCAGCACCATCATTTTCAGTCGATGAATTTCCAGCTGTGCATACACCACCAAGTATCGGTTCAAGCCTGGAAAGTTGTTCCATGGATGAATCAGGCCTAGGGTTTTCGTCCTTGTCCACAACAGTGGAAGCACCTTTTCGTAATGGAACCGTAACAGGTATCATCTCGTTATCAAATTTTCCTTGAGATATGGCTCTGCATGCTTTTTGATGACTCAAGAGTGCCCATTTATCACAGTCTGCCCTGCTGATACTTTCTTCCCGGGCTGCTGTTTCAGCCCAGGACATCATGGAAGGAAGCAGTCCATAACGCTTTTCAGGTTGTGACATAACCCTGGCCCTTTGTATTCTGTCATACATAGGAAGAGCCCAGGTCGACAGATTGCCATGCCCCTTTGGCATTCCTTTTTGACTGCCTACTCTCCATTTTATGCTGCCTGGCAGATAAAATTCACTATTACTCATACTCTCGACACCACCTGCAACCACAATTTCGGCCTGCCCGGATTGAATTAATGAGGCGCTGAACCGAACCACATCAAGACCGCTGCAGCATCGTCTGTCAATCGTAATCCCCGGTATAGTTTCTGCCCAGCCTGCTGTGAGCAGACCCATTCTGGCGATATTGACATATTCGCCATTCTGATAGGACTGACCCATAATAACTTCATCAACCTGATCAGGGTCAATACCCGTACTTTTAACAGCTTCCTTGAGTACAAGAGCCGCAAGATCATAGGCTTGAACAGTTTTCAGTCCACCCATATATTTACCCACAGGTGTGCGAACCGCACTAATAATAACGACCTTATCGTTCATATTTTTTCCTTTTATTAAAATGCATTATCTGCAATATCCAAAATTTCGCGGCCTGGACGAACAAAAGTTTCTAGTCCCGCCTGTATAAGAGGCAGAGTCATATCTGCAAAATAACTGGCCTGTAGTAATTTGGCCTTATAAAATGATTGTGATTTTTTCGTATTTTCAAGACTGGCCTGTGCTACAAGTGCCATATCCAATAAACGCCATACCATGGTGACCTCTGAAAATGAAATTAGTGCAGGGTATGTGTAGGATGCAAATTGAAGCGGATCTTTTTTTTGTAATGCATTCAATGTAAGGGCTGTTTCAAACAAATTGTTTGCAACTCCCTTTAATGCCCTTATTCTGGAACCCAAAATTTCATCTGTCCTATTTTTCTCACAAAACAGGGTCAACTCTTTTTTAAAAGCTAAAAAACATGCCCCGTTATTAATCGTCATTTTTCTGCCCATAAGGTCTGCTGCCTGTATCCCGTTAGTACCTTCGTACAAAGACATTATTTTAACATCCCGTAAATATTGTTCTAGTGGAAAGTCCTTGCAGTATCCGTAGCCCCCCAGGCATTGTATTGCTGTTTCACAAACCTTAAATCCCATATCCGAACAATAAGCCTTAATAATCGGCGTCATGAACTCAATAAGATTTATATAATGATTTTTTTCATTACTCTGGGGCAATTCTTCAGCCATCTCCGCCCAATAGGCACCTGAATAAATCATAGATCGCATGCCATCCACCATAGCCTTCATCCACAGCAGCATCCTGCGAACGTCAGGATGCTTGATGATTGTAACTCTTCCTTTTTTTTGGGGGCCTATATCATTTCCTTGAATTCGTGTTTTTGCGTAAACCAGAGCATTCCGGTAGGCAGTGCTGGCAATGGCCAGACCACTGACACCAGTGTTGATTCTGGCTGCATTCATCATTTGAAACATATGGGATAGGCCTTTATTTTTCCTGCCGCATAAATATCCAATGCAATTGTCCCTGGCTCCAAAACTTAAACTCGCAGTGGGGGATGCATGAAGCCCCATTTTTTCCTCGATTCCCGTGCAAATCACATCATTGGGTTCCCCTAGGGTGCCGTCCGGGTTGACGCACATTTTTGGAACGATAAACAAGGATATGCCATGGCTGCCTTTGGGCGCTCCTTCAATTCGTGCGAGGACAAGATGGATGATGTTGTCCGTGAGATCATGATCTCCCCAGGAGATAAATATTTTAAAACCTTTAATTTTATACTGTTCGCCATCAGGGCAGGCAGTGGTCTGGATACCTGACAGGTTAGACCCTGCATCCGATTCTGTCAGACACATGGTTCCGGCCCATTTGCCATCAAACATTTTAGGCACATAGGTGGATTTTTGTTCTTTTGTCCCAAAGGTCTCTATGAGATGTGCCGCACCGTGAGTCAGGTTGGGAGCGATATTAAAGGCTTGGCAGGCACCGTACATTATGTCATTAATAATAATGCGCATCATGTTCGGGAACCCTTGCCCCCCGTAATCAGTATCACGGGACAGGGCTGTCCAGCCATCTTCACCGTATTGCCTGAATGCTTTTTTGAATTCAGGTGTACATTTCACTTGACCCTCTGCAAGTTTGGGAGCATTTGTTTCTCCAATCATGTTCAACGGATCAATAATACCTTTTGCAAACTTCATGGCTTCATTCACCAGAAGATCAAAGGCCTTTTCGTTAAACCCCTTGTACCTGTCAAGGGAACAAAGATTCCCATATGAAAGTTGTTCCTTAAGGATAAAGAAAATATCCTTTATATTAATTTTAAAATGTCCCATTTTAAACGTCTTTCTTTTTTATATCCAATTAGTGATTTATCCAGCAGGAAAAAGATCCACCAATTTCAAAAGCAACATAAGATCACCTTGCGATGAGTATTGACCAGTCATATATGCCTGCTGTCCATCCAGTTCGCCTTTGGATATTTTTATCCATACATCTGCCGGAGTTTTAATAACAATTCCGGGGTTTTCTGCAGGTCCGTCATGATAAGTACACTGCTTATCAGATATCTGTATGTGAGCTGCAAATTCTTCATCACCGGTAACATCCCACTGATATGTTGTATTTACGCCTTCTGCCGCTTCAGCATTGAATACTGTCGGCATACCTTCAATTATTTCTCTTGCAGTATTAAAATCTTGAACATTAGATTTGTTGGTTGATTTTTCTTCAGTCATTTTTTTTTCCTCACTTTATTAAATTTTATGATTACTTTTAATTTTCAAACACTATCTAAAACGTATTTTTGTATATTATGGCCTGTTGAACCCGGCTGCCATTTTTTTCACAGCATCCAAATGCTCGGGAGTTGCCATGGCATGTTTAAAATACTCACTCTCGGGACCCAGGGTCTGATCAAGCGTTGATTGACTTCCGTGTCTTATTACAGCTTTAGAAAGCCTTACCGCAGGTTCCGGAAAACTTGTGATTTTAACCGCCATTTCCAGGGCATTGCCCATCAGTTTATCCTGTGGCGTAACCTGCGTCACTAATCCCATGTCAAAAGCTTCGGTTGCAGTGACTTGCCGGGCGGTCAACACCATTTCCATAGCCCGGCCCAATCCGATAATTCGAGGAAGCAGATTGGATGATCCAAACTCGGGCGTGACTCCGATTCGGACAAATCCACAGGAGAAAATTGCATTTTCACTGCAAAGACGTACATCACACATCAAAGGCATTGTCAGACCCCAACCAACGGCATAACCGTTAATTGCAGCAATAAGCGGTTTGGAAAAGTCGGAAAAAGCCCGTACAAAACGGACTATATTCTTGAAACTATTTTTGTTCTTATTGGAGGCAGCAGCTTTGAAACGTTCAATATCTGCTCCGGCGCTCAAAGCATTCCCGGCTCCTGTGATAACCATCCCAGCTACCGAATTATCGGTCTGAGCTTCAAATAGCGCACTCATCAACTCATCGCGCATATTATCATTTAAGGCATTTAACCGTTTGGGACGATTCAGCGTTAGTATTCTGATTGCATCTACATTGTCAATTAATACAGTTTGATTATCCACTTTAAAAAAACTCCTCACTATGGAAAAACAGTTACCTTCCAAATAACTCTTTAATTTTCATGAGCAAGGTAATATCCCCTTCCACTTTATATTTTTCTTCTGTAAACATTTGTGCGCCATCCACTTTTTTCGTCAGGATGTCCATCCAAACTTCAAACGGAGTCATAATTGTTAAGTCCGGCTTTTTCGCCTTTCCGGTCTCAGACTTGCATTTCCCATCTTTAATTGTAAAATAGCAATCTCCTGTCACTTTCCCTGAAAATTCAAACGCGATTACTGCATTAGTGTCCCCGGCATTTTTGGAATTAAATCCCATTTTCATAATCTTTATAAAAACATCAATGGATGGCGGCCGTGGGACCATTCCTTTTGCCTCAAATTGTTTCGGTGTAACTTTCTCGTCTATGCAACTTTGCCAGAATGCATTGACCAGAGGTGGAAGCGTTTCTAAATTACCAAACGGTTTCAGCACACGATCCATTGTCTTTTTCGATATTTTCCTATGCTCAACCAGTTCGCGACCAGCTTGTACCGTTGCTTCCATGATATCATTTGCACTACTTGCTTTCCCGGCTTTTGCAGCCCTTACCATAGCTTCTGCGCCGGGTCTGTAAATCTCTGCTAAAAGTTTATTATTATAATACTTCGTTGCAAGGACATGAAGGGGGACAAATACTGAATCTTCTGGAAAACCAGCTACGGAAAGCAACACAATTTCAGGAATTTCATGACGGTAAGGATGGCTTGTAACTCCATCCTTTTCGACGAAAAATGGCATTAAAGCAGGTAATGCCCGATCCATAAATGTTTTCATAATCGAGCTTACTGAATATTTATAAAGGGGGGTTGCAAGCACAGCAATGTCAGCATCAAGATACTTGGGTAAGATCTCACTTGTCATATCATCATTATGAATACATTTTCCAGGAGTTTTGGTCCAACAGGTAAAACAACCAATACAATGTTTGATTTTTTTCTGATAAAGATTGATGACTTCAACTTGCGCTCCTGCTTCCTGCATACCCTTGAGAAGATGCTCCTGCATGTACTCGGTTTTACTCTCTCCGCCGATACGCGCGCTTGAATTAAGTGCAATAACTTTCATATTTTTCTCCTTAATATTTATAAATATTGATTATTTTTTTGTACGTAATTACCCGTTATACAAATCTGCAGCTACTTCATCCAAACCCAGTTCTTCAAGTTTTTCTCTGAATGGCCATCCTGTATCGAAATTCCAGCCACGATAAGTGTAATATTCTTGAAGCATGATATCCATATCAGGTTCAATACCTGCTGTAGCGCCTTCATCCAGAGCTTTGCTGCAAATATCAGGCAAACAATCTTTTTCTTGTGTAAGACCCATCTTATTGCTAACGGCCCTCTTGATACACATTGATCGATCACCGGCGGCCAGCAGATCTTCAGCCGAAAAATCCCATCCAGTGATATTTTTCAATATTTGTGAAATAAGTGCCACAGAATATGGAGCAAACTTACACAGGGTCAAAGAGTCAAAAAGTTCTCTAAGGCTTTGATATTTTGCAGCCGCTGCCCCCTTTCCTTTTGATACAAACCTGTCACCTGGTTTGAGATCATATTCCGGCACGATCTCTCCGAAATCTACATTATAATAATCTCCTTTCAGATGGCAGGCGCCCCTAGGACCTGTGGCAATTGATATGGCTTCACCATGAAACGCACGACCTTCGTGCATCGGCATTTCAAGACCTTTGACTTGAGCCGCCTCTCCTTCATCGCGACCAAATTTCCGGGCCATGGCAAGAGTACCTGACGAGAGCAGTTCACCAATACCTTTCTGATCGATAATCATCTTTAAAAGTTTTATAATAGTAGCACTATCACCCCATTTGATATCCATTCCACAATTTTCATAATTTAACACTCCGATATCAAACAGATACATGGCATAGGCAATGGAAACACCTGCTGAAATCGTATCAATTCCATGTGTGTTACAAAGGTGATGCGCTAGAATAATTGAGTCCATATCTGAATTCAGACACAGAGGCCCGAAAGCACCAACAGTTTCATATTCTGGACCATCAACAGTTTTGATATCAGGTTTAAAATCTTCAATTTTATGACCGCAACCTATTAGACACCCCTGGCAGGCAAAGGTTTTAACTGTGTAATTTGATTTAAGTGCCTTAGCGTTAACCTTACTTGCGTCAAAACAACTTTTTGTAAAATATTTAACTGGCGTATCACCTAAGGTTAAACCCATATCCATATAAAAAAGAGTCCCGTTTTCTCTTAAAACAAGAGCTGAAACATTCTTTTTAATATTAGCAGCAGCCTCTTTAACTAATTCACGCACCTTTTTTTTATTAGACAGCTCAGGTTTAATCTTCCCTTGTACTGCAACAGCCTTAAGGTTTTTTGATCCCATAAGCGCACCCATTCCAGAACGACCGGCAGCTCGGCCCTCATCGTTCATAATACAGGAATAACGCAATATTTTCTCACCTGCCGTACCAATACAGGCAACACCCATTTTTGGATCATCAGAATCCTTTTTAATAGTATTTTGAGTCTCATAGCTATCCATGCCCCAAAGATGAGTGGCACTCAGAATTTTAGCTTTCTCATTATCAATTTTCAAATATACCGGTTCTTTTGACTTACCCGTTATAATGATTGCATCATATCCCGAACCCTTTAATCTGAAAGGAAAGGTACCGCCACTGGTTGCCTCTCCCCAATAACCTGTTTGCGGTGAAATCCCGCAGACTGCATAACGACTGACCATGGGTATGGGTGATCCTGTGAATGGACCGGTAGCAAAGACCATAGGGCTTTCAGGGTCAAGAGGGTCCATCCCTTTTTTTATTCGGCTATATATCAGTGCGGCACCGAGTGTGGCACCGCCGATGTATTTTTTCAGAAATTCTTCTGCCAGGGGTTTTTCTTCTATTGATTGTGTTCCCAGATGTACTTCTAATAGTTTGCCATGATAACCATTCATTGTTTATAAGTTCCCTATTTTTTTATTCGTCTTTTTTCATATCGGATAAATTGGCCTTTCTGACATCCTTTGCAGCTTCTTCATCCCTGAGGATCTTTCGTAAAATTTTCCCCACTGCTGATTTGGGTAAAGAATCCCGAAACTCTACCAGTTTAGGTGTTTTATATACTGCAAGTTTTTCCTTGCAAAAGTCTATAATCTCTTTTTCGCTTGCAGTTTTTCCTTCCTTTAAAACAACATAGGCTTTTACTGTTTCTCCCCGATAATCATCCGGAATACCAACCGCAATGGCCTCAAGAATTTTAGGGTGGGTAAAAAGCACCTCGTCTATCTCTCTTGGATAAATATTGTATCCGCCGGCAATGATCATATCTTTTTTCCGATCCACAATAAAAAAGTAGTCGTCCTCATCGCGAATGGCAATATCACCGGTATACAACCATCCATCCCGAAGTTGAGCTGCCGTTTCTTTTGGATCATTCCAATATTCCTGCATAACAACAGGTCCCTTTACAACTATCTCTCCAGGATCACCTTGTCGCACTTCATTTTCTCCAGTTTCAATATCGACTAGTTTAATATCCATATCAGGAAGAGGAATGCCGATGCTACCGGGTTTCTTCATGCCGATTACAGGTGTAACTGTAGCCAGGGAGCAGGTTTCGCTCAACCCATAGCCTTCAGTAAAAAATATGCCAAGGTCATTAAGCTGTTCAATCAATTCAACCGGCATGGGAGCACCTCCGGAGGAGAGAACACAAAATTTTTTACCAAGAGGCATTGTCTTGGATTTTGGATGGTTAATAATTGCGTTGATCATTGTCGGTACAGCAGGAAAAAAGGTGATGTTATCATGATTTTCTAAAATATTCATAAGTTCATCAACATCAAATCGAGGGACAAGTATTTGACTAGTACAAGCAAGCATGCCCCGATTAAGTCCTACCACATTCCCAAAAACATGAAAATATGGAATTATTGCAAGGGTCGAGTGTTGTTCTGCTGGAATAATCTTATCGATATAAGTACTCCAGGTCATAACCTGATAGGCTCCAGCCACAATATTGGCATGCGTAAGAACAGCACCTTTTGGAATACCCGTGGTTCCACCCGTAAACTGGATAAGAGCAGGATCATCCGGACTCAGTTGAACACGCGGAAGCTTAGTGTTCAAACTATTATCAATAAGTTGTGAGAAATGGTACCAGTTATCGTTGAGTCCTAATTTCTCAGGCGTGCTTTTCTCAAGGCCGTCCATAAAATCAGTGACTTTTGTGACAACCACACTTGAAAGTGGTGTTTTTAAGACAATGGGGCGGACGTTTTCAATCACCATATCAAAGGTTATCAGAGTCGTCATCCCGGTTTTATTCAGCATCTTTTCCAGCTCATCAGATGTGTAAAGAGGGCTGAGATTGACAACGATACCCCCCAGATAAAGGGTTGCATAATAAGCGATAACATACTGTGGCGTATTGGGCAGATGAATACCCACCCGGTCTCCTTTTTTAACTCCGAGACCAGCCAGGGCATTAGCCAAACGGATTGAGTTTTCACGAAGTTCCCAAAAGGTCATTTTTGTGCCGTATAATATCGTAGCAGCCTTATCGGGACAGGTGCTGGCTGGAATCTGAAGCAGGTCGGTTAAGGTGATTTTTGGATACCTTATTGTTTCGGGCACACCCTGATCATAATGTTTAATCCATGATTTGCTTTCCATGATATGCATCTCCTTTTTTAAGCTTGCCTATGTGGTGAAAACAGTTCATCTAATTTTAACAGGATGCTTATATCGCCGTCAGCAGTATATTCATTATTCATAAAGGCTTGTTCACCTGAAACATCGTTGTTTGAAATTGCAAGCCAAAGTTTAGAATCAGACTTGATCGTTGTTTTTGGATTTGGATGAATGCCTTTAGTATATGTGCATTGAAGATCTTTTATGGTCAAATATCCATTGACTGGCTCATGCCCTGTTAAATGGAATTGAATAATCGTATCGATTCCTTTGGCAAGTGCTTTATTTATTGCATAAGGCATTGCTTCAAATAAATCCTTTATCGATTTGAAATACAGTTTTTCACCCGGAATTTTTTCCATTAAAATCAAGGGTAATTTTTTATTCACCGGTATGCCGGCGGCAAGCAGTATAACAATAGGGACAATGCTTGAAATTATGACTTGCATGCCCCCGTCATCGGAATATTTTATCGCGGATAAAATGATTGAGATTCCAAATAAAACCACCCAGATATTATTTATAATAATGTTAATTTTTTTAAACTGATCTGTCTTTACGATAACTTCCGGATAGTTCTTTTTTGAAAACCCGTAAGTAAAAGGATCAAATTTGAATAAGGGTGGAAGTAATGCCGCTAAAAATAGACCTGCATATAACCCTG
>JAADHV010000081.1 GCA_013151635.1 Deltaproteobacteria bacterium
GATATCCTTTAAGGAAAGCTTTTTTCTCCAGCGAGAGCAAGGCTGTATGGAATTGATTGCCAGGTGGAGTTCCCCTGACAAGAAAGGCTGATGTATAGGAATCCAGCAGCTTGCGGGTCTTTTG
The DNA here is from genome assembly GCA_013151635.1 of Deltaproteobacteria bacterium. GTDB lineage: Bacteria > Desulfobacterota > Desulfobacteria > Desulfobacterales > Desulfobacteraceae > Desulfobacula. The sequence goes on from JAADHV010000081.1 coordinate 125, forward strand.
ATGATCCATGCCCCGAGGAGGGCATTGAAGATTTTTTCCGAACCCTTCACATCCGAACTGACACTTTTTCCTTGCCCAGGGAACCGTGACCACATCCTCTGGCAAAATTTCGATCAGGTCTTCAAACCCCGCTTCCGATGCAAACTCCTGCCATGGGGCTGCCGCAACCTTCAGTATCCTGTTTTTCCCGGCCATAATCACAGAGGTGTCTGTAGACAGATCTTTTATAACAAAAGTTCTAATGTCTGCATCATGGAGCCATTGGATAATTGTTTTTGCATCATGACAAACGCCGTTATAAGTGTTAAGCAGCATACTGAGGTCATAGAGCGCCCCTTTCTGGGGGGCAGCTCCTTTCCGGTCCGGGAAATAATCATGGATGACCAGAAGTCCGTCCGGTTCCAGAAGTGAGACTGATTTTAAAAGCAATTCCCTTGCTTCATCAGGATCATAAGCATGGAGAAAATTACTGATGCAGACCAGGGAAAATTTTTCTTTAAACATATAGGTTCTAAAATCTCCTCCCACAGGGGTGATCCCTTCCCAGTCACTCTGGTCCGGGTACAATCTGCTAGCGGCTTCAATGACTTCCGGGATATCAAACAGCACGGCCGGCATTTTTTGCTTCAAGGCTTGTATGGCTCGAATAAGGCTGCCGGCCCCGCCGCCGATGTCCAGTATAACACCGTTGATTTCTTCAAGTTCTAAAAACCCGGCAATTTCCCGGGCTTTCTGCCGGACCAGGGTGTCCATGGCGGCGACATAGTGCAGGTTTTTCTCTTCATAGGAAAGCTCGGCAATACCATTTTCCTTTTTGGGTGATACCTTCCGGGTCAGCCTATCCCATTGGGGACGTATATACTGCCGGTATAAAAAAAAATCCCCCATGTATGCTTTTTTCCCCGGCACTAGAAACATGGTGCCAGCCTGGACATTATACCATTTCCCGTCCCGGCAGAAGACAAGCCCGATACGTTCCATGGCCCTGAGCAGCCGGGTCAATTCAGGTTCCCTGCATCCGGCTGCCCTGGCGATGGAACGTATTGAACAAATGCCATTATCCAGGTGACCGAATAATTTAAGTTCAAGGGCCGTGAACATAACCTGGGAATACCAATAGGCTGTGGACAAATCTTCAAGAAATTGAAAACCTGTGAAGGCCGGATCAGGATTTTTAAAACCAAAAGGCATGTTTTATTTTCCGGAAGAACTATGTCTTCTTTTTTAAGAATCTCTTTTATTTTCAAAATAAATTGACTTGACGGAAAAATCTACCAGATTATTTGAGCTTCTGCAAGAGACCTTATAAATTCTGAATTTTATTTACGGACAATAAATAGTATGATAACTTTAATAATTATTGGTTTTAATTTCATATAAAAACTTAAACAATATGAAAAACATCACCGTCATTCTCCTTGTCATTCTTTTGATACCGCTTGGATCGGTTTATGGCCAGACCTTGACCGTATTATACTTTAAGCGGCCGCCTTACTATGACACCGTCAAAAACCGTGCGCAGGGTTTTCTGGTTATAATGACCAGGCAGATTTTTCAAAAAGCCGGAATCAAACCTGTTTTTATTGAAAGCTCACCGTCAAGAATCATGCACTATATCAAGGACCCACAAACAAAAGTCTGCTCCATCGGGTGGTTTAAAAATAAAAAACGGGAAGCCTTTGCCAAGTTCAGCCTGCCCATTTACCGGAACAGACCCATGGTTTTATTGACTACAAGGTCCAAACAGCATTTGTTTGAACGGCATAATACCATTAAGGATGTATTTTCGGACAGGTCATTAATACTGGCAAAGATTGATTCTTTTTCATATGGGGTCATTATTGATACATGGATAAATACCTATGGCACCGCTATTCATGGAATCGCCAGCAACCAGTCGCTGTTACCAAGGTTAATCAACAGGGACAGGGCTTCTTACATGCTTATTGCGCCTGAAGAAATCAGCGTAATGCTGCAAAAGGCAAACCTTGATGAAAACCTTTTTGTTTCAATATCAAAGCCGGACATCCCGCCTGGAAACAGGCGGTATATTATTTTCAGCAAAAGTGTTAAAGACAGTCTTATTGAACGTATAAACCAGTCTATCTTAAAACTTTCCATTAAAAATAAATAATTGTCCTTAAGCTTTATTAAGGCTGTCAAGGTCAATGGTCAGTTTGTATTCTGAAGAAGCAAGATCTCTTTCAACTTTAAACCCCAGTTTTTCACCCATTTTAAGCATGGGGGCATTACTTGTAATAACAAATCCAAAAACCTGTAAAAGGCCGTATCGCCCGGCACAGGCCAGGGCATGCCTCAGCAGTTTTATTCCAAGGCCCTTTTTCTGCCACTTATCGGCCAGGACAACCGCAAATTCCCCTTTTTTACCATCCGGCACAAATATGATCCTTGCGACCCCCACAATTTTTCTTTTCTTAACCGGTCCTTTAAATGCTATCAGGGCAATTTCCCTGTCATAGTCAATCTGGGTGAATTTAATGAGCATGGATTTGGATATTTTTTTAATGGGTGAAAAAAATCTTAAATAGACTGTTTCCGGCGACAATTCATAAAACAGGTCGATCATTTGCCGGGCATCGCTTGGTTTTACAGGCCTTGCAAATATTGTTTCATCACCCTTTATCCTGAATGTCTTTTCCTGCCAATATGGATAGGGGCTGATCACAAGATGTGAAGGGGATTTCAAGCTTGTTTTCCCCAGAGTTACCCGGCCGTCGGCAGCCATCATCTTCCCGTTTTTTACAAGGACCGGATTGATGTCAATCGCTTTTATTTCAGGAAAATCCGTAACCAGGCGGCTTAAGCGGATCAATACCTCTTCGAGCAATGCCATGTCCAGCTTTTTTATATTTTTATATCCATGAAACACTTTTGAAATACGTGTCTCTTTTATGGCTGTTCTTGCAAGAAGCCGGTTCAAAGGCGGCAAGGCCATGGAAATATCCTTGAATACATCAGTCATGACTCCCCCCATGCCAAAACGGATAACAGGGCCGAAATCCTTGTGGCAGACAGCACTGATGCTCAACTCATAATCTGCTGTTTTGGCTGCTTTATTGCTGCCCACAGGAATCCCATAGGATGAAACAAGATCCTTTGCAAGACGCTTGGAAAGCTTTCCATCCTTCATTAAAACTCCCTTTTCTATTATTTCACGGGCCACCTGCCTGTTGATTTCAAGCCTTTTATCTGTCCTGTAGGGAATTTGCTGAAGCATTTCAATATTTTTACCGTATCGGTATAAATTTACAAATGCCCTGACTGCCCGCTCAGGAGTTTCATATGTTACAATACCCGCCCGGTTGAAAATTGCCCTTGAATGATCAATATCAAACCCCCCCATCCAGGAAGTAAAAACAGGGCACGAACTTGTTTTCAAAACCATTGTCAATTCCCTTGCAAGGGGTGCTGAATCAAGGGTTCCCACGGGAGAACTCAAAAGCAGGAGCCCATCAATTTCAGGGGCATCCATGCATATTTTTACAACTTTTATATACTGGCTGTGTGATGGAATCCTTAACAGGTCAATGGGGTTGGTCCGGCTCCAATTGTCTTTCAACACCTTTTCAAGACAATTTACAGTATCACAGGAAAGCTTTGCCGGTTTAAGCCCGTGGTCTTCCAGGGCATCTTGTGCCATTACGCCTATGCCGCCGGCATTGGATACAATGGCAAGCTTCGATCCCCTGGGGCGCTTTTGCTTTGCCAAGAATTCAGCACAGTCAAAAAGCGCTTCAAACTCTTTCACACGGAGAATTCCCGCCCGCTTAAAAGCCGCGTCATAGACCTCGTCCTCACAAACAGGGAAATTCAGGCCAGAACGACCGGATTTCAATGCAATAATAGGTTTCACACGGGAAACCGCCCTTGCCGCACTCATAAAATTCCGTATATCCGTAAGATCTTCCACGTACATGACAATACTGTCCACCTCGTATAAAGATCCGAAATAATCAATCATATCTGCAAAGCTTACATCCAGCATGGTGCCAAGGTTCACAAAATGGGAAAATCCAACGTTTTCACGTATGGCCATGTCAAGAACAGAGGTGCAGACCGCCCCGCTTTGAGACAAAAACGCAATTTTACCTTGAAGAGGCATCCTGTGCATAAAACTTGCGTTCACCCCCGGGGAGGTATTAACGATCCCGACACTGTCAGGCCCGATCACTCTCAATCCGGAACCCTGTGAAATGTCCTTAATTTGAACTGCTATTTTTTTTTGCGGGTCACTAAAGATTTCATCCCCGGCGGAAATGATTACAGCACCACCCATATTCTTTTTTACACAAGTTTCAAGAATTTCCGGTATGGTGGCAAAGGGGGTTGCTATTACAGCCATGTCTATATCATCCGGAAGATCATGTACATCAGGAAACAGATTTACTCCGGCACCAGTGTCACAGTTTGGATTCACATGGTAAATTTTCCCCTTAAACCCGCCTGATGCCATGTTTTTCATTATTATCCTGCCGACGCTGCCCTCTTTTACACTGGCGCCTATGACGGCAATTGATTCCGGATTTATTACACGATTCAAATTAAATGTACTCAATATTTATTTCCTTGGGTTTTCTTTTGAAACAAACAAAATTTTAATATCTTCAAGTATCATATAAAGGCATGGTACCATAACAAGGGTAATAAATGTGGCAAATAATATTCCAAACCCCCGAAAATAGGCCTGTCTGGATACCTGCCTGTTATTGTTTTCACGGCATTCCTGAGCATTATTTCACCTTTTGGGGCAAGCAATACCAGTTCTTCAAGGGATTCCAAAACCCGGCAGTCAAGAACTGCCTTCACGGTACGCGGTTGTATACGGGGTACTTTTTCAAGTCCGTACGGCCGTCAGTAACATTGCTGTTACTATCATCCACACCAGTACGGTTATTCCGTTCAAATCGTTTCACGTGATTCAACGCCGTGTCAGAAGTCTGCACACTTTCGTGGCCGGGCAAATTTGCCCCATTACAGGACAGCGTTCGCTTTCTCTGGCTTCCTCTACCCGCGCACCTCCATAGGCCAACCTTGCGGTTTGCTGTCCTTCCAGGGAAGGAAAAATACGGGCTTACCAAGTTCCGCTTTTAATACACGATGGGTTAGCGCCTGTTTGTCCGCCGGAGGAATCATAGATTACGTAGCGTGACTGACGAACACTCTATCCATACCTCTTGCCATTTTGGCCCAGGCCTGCCAGCATCTTTGGCCTGTTGAACATAACGACGTTTAATAACAGTTCACATATGTTACGCATACCACCATTCCTAGCTCCCATCCGAATTGATGCTTCCAGAGTTGAGGTCATCTCACGATTTCCTCTCCTGGCATAAAGCCAAGGGTTTCATTGTTAATCGAGCTTCGCACAAAACCATTACTGGTAATGCACGCCGAAATAGAAAACTGCCGGTAATACAGCAGGTTGGGTCAATACCCAACAATATTAAAAGCGACTTATCTTGTAGCAACGTCAGCATGTTGTTGTTAGGCTCTCCGCTTTTATCATTCTTATATTGTTTATATTTTTCAACACCCGTTGTATTTTTTCAACAAAACTTCTATACTATATACTATACAACCATATTTAATTTTCAAATGAAATATATACCCTAAAGGGCAGAAACTTGAAAATCTTACCATTATTTCAGGTTTAGTATGGCACAATCATCACCATATGATTTTGATATTTATTGTAGAGAGTCGCTTTAATATCCCAAAAATACCGCATAAATTCCCAAGTTATATTACCAATGTGAGAAAATTCAGGTATTAAAAGATAAGAAGATCCATCGTTTTTTAAAGCAGCCAGCGGGAACCGCCCTATGCCTTTCATCCTCCTCCCCCCTTTTAGGGGGGATAAGAGGGGGGGCATGTGTTATAAACCCTCATTATTTTATCGGCCAAAATAAAAAGAGAGGAAAAATAACACATGTCCCGGACCTGGAACTCATTGATAACTGTTTTGTCAGAAATTACAAGAGAAAATTGTGCAGCACTTGTCTGCTGTCCCCACTGCGGGAACCGTCATACCTATATAAAATGGGGTTTTTACAGCCGATATCTGTTTAATTTAATGATGAATTGATAAATATCCAGCGCTTTCGCTGTGATAATGATTTATGTCCACGGAAAACGTTTTCAATTCTTCCTCATGCCTTGTTGCCAATAATCCGGGCATCTTTATGCATGTTGATGTATGTCCTTACAATGTATGAGCAAGGAGAAACTATTGCTAAAATTGCCAGGCATACCGGCAGTAACTGGCCACGGATGCAAGGGTGGATAAAAAAAGCTTTGAGCATCCGGGATTGGTTCAAGCAGGAATATGACATTCGTTCCTCTCCCCGTTTGTCTCCTGGTAAATTTTGGACATCATTTACCAGGGATTTTTCCTGGGCTTTTTACCCGGAAAGGTTCAGATAAAAATCCACCAACACAAAACGTATATTTAATAAAATCAGTCACTTTGTTAAGCGATTCTTCATGAAGTTAACTTTTTAATACAGGAGGATCGAATGACAGGACAAAATGACGAAAAATTTGAACTGGGTTTATGGCGTTACGGGATTATCAGTCCACTTTTGTACAGGGATGCCAATAGTCTTCCAACAGGAGAATTGCTCGACCAGGCATCTTGGCAGCGGTA
>JAADHV010000113.1 GCA_013151635.1 Deltaproteobacteria bacterium
TATTACTTTTAAATAATTAATTAATAAAACCATTAATAATTGATAAATAAAATAATTTGATATAAATATTTAAGGATGTGCAATTTTAAAAAAAGGAACTTAAATGAAATTTTCGTTTAATAAAAAAGAAATTGTAGATGTTCTTTCAAAAATCCAGGGAGTGACCGGAAGAAAAACCAATCTTACCATTACATCTGATATACTTATCAAGGCAATGGGGTCTAATATCACTATCACTGCCAATGATCTTGAAACTGTTTTTCTTGGAACCTATGAAGCCCAGGTGGAAAACGAAGGTATTTTATCCATTAATTCAAAAAAAATTTTTGAGATTATAAGAGAATATCCGGAAAATAAAATTTTAATTAATGAAATAGAAAACAGGTGGGTGGAAATAGGAGAAGGGGACAGTATCTATCATATTGTATCATCAGATTATGAAAATTTCCCTGAGACCCCTGTTATAGAAAACATAGATTTTATTGAAATTAATTCAAAAGACCTGAAAAAAATGGTTGATGTATCCTCTATTATAAATTACTCGGGTGAAGAAAAAAGAACCTATGTTATAGGGTCACTGATAGAAAAAATTTATAACGGGGATGATGAAAAATTAAGAATCGTATCAACGGATTCAAGAAGGCTGAATTGCTTTGATGTAAGGTTTAACGGAAAACTTTTACTGCCGGATGAAAGTGTAATTATTCCCAAAAAAGGTTTGTCCGAGCTAAGCAAATTTATTGACACAAGTAAAGACACTATAAAAATTGGAATTAAAGAAAATCATTTTATTTTTCAAAATGAAAATGAATCCATCATGATAAAGCTTCTTGAAGGAGAGTATCCAGAGTATAAACCCGTAATAAATTATGAAAGCATGATTCCAATTGAAATGGATAGAACCATGTTTTCAACCCTTATGAAAAGGGCCTCTATTTTAACTTCTGATGATTATAAGAGCGTGATCATGAACTTCAAGGACAACGAGCTTGTGGTCACAATTACCAACCCTGATATAGGTGAATCAAAAGAAAGGATGATGGTTTCATATTGTGGTGAAGAGATTAAAAGTGCCTTTAACCCGAGATATTTTATGGATGCCTTAAGTATTTTTGAAGAAGATGTTGTTGTTATAAATGTTAAGGATAATAAAAGCCCCTGTATAATAAAGGGTCTTGATGATGATAAACTAATTTGCGTAATAATGGCGATGCATATATCATGAATAAAAATAAAGTAACCAAAGAGTATAGTGCAGGCAGCATAAAAATACTTGAGGGCCTTGAAGCTGTACGAAAAAGACCTTCCATGTATATTGGAAATGTTGATTTGGAAGGCCTTCATCACCTGGTTTATGAAGTAGTGGATAATAGTATTGATGAGGCCATGGCAGGACAGTGCGATACGATTTTTGTGACTATTCACCCTGATATGCGTTTAAGCGTGGAAGATAACGGTCGCGGAATCCCGGTTGAAATGCATGAGACAGAACATATACCGGCCTGTGAAGTTGTCATGACAAAACTCCATGCAGGTGGCAAGTTTGACAAAGATTCCTATAAAGTATCAGGCGGGCTGCACGGGGTTGGAATATCTGTTGTGAATGCTCTTTCCAGCAAACTTGAAATGGAAGTTTACAAAAATCAAAAAATTTATTACCAGTCCTATTCCAAAGGTATTAAGACTACAGAGCTTACCATTAAAGGTGATACAAATAAGCAGGGTACAAAGATTACATTCAGTCCTGATTTTGAAATAATGAATGAAAATGAATTCAGTTTTGAAACCCTTACAAGGAGAATGAGGGAGCTTGCATTTTTAAATAAGGGTGTCAGAATTATTATTGAAGATGAAAGGTCTGCTGAAAAAGAAGATTTTTTTTATGAAGGAGGAATTGTATCCTTTGTTAAATATTTAAACAGATCCTGCACTCCTCTTCACGATCCCATTCATATTGAAGGGGATAAAAAAGATGTTCAGATTGAGGTTGCTATTCAATATAATGATACATTTAAGGAAAAACTTTATTCATTTGCCAATAATATCAGGACGATTGAAGGAGGATTTCATGTATCAGGCTTTAAAGGTGCTTTAACACGTACTGTAAATTCATATATTTCTTCCGGATCAAACAACCTGCCTAAAAATATGCAGAATATTAAAATAGGCGGCGATGACATGAGAGAAGGCCTTGCCGTTATTATCTCCGTGAAACTCATGGAACCACAGTTTGAAGGCCAGACTAAAACAAAGCTTGGGAATAATGAAGTAAAAGGAATTGTTGAATCCCTTTTAAATGAAAAACTTGGGCATTATCTTGAAGAAAATCCGAATATTGCAAAGAAAATCATTGCAAAGGCAGTTGATGCGGCAAGGGCCAGGGATGCGGCAAAAAGAGCCAGGGAACTTGCCAGGAAAAAGGGAACCCTTTTAGATTCATCCCTTCCCGGTAAACTTGCCGAATGCCAGTATGCAGACCCTAAAGAAAGGGAATTATTTCTCGTGGAGGGAGATTCTGCGGGCGGAAGTGCCAAACAGGGAAGGGACAGGCGTTTCCAGGCCATTCTTCCCCTTAAGGGTAAAATTTTAAATGTTGAAAAAGCAAGGTTTGATAAACTTTTGCGAAGTGATGAAATAAAAAACCTGATTACAGTGCTTGGAACCGGTGTCGGCCGTGAAGAATATGATATTGAAAAAATAAGATATCATAAGGTTGTGATTATGACTGATGCTGATGTTGACGGATCACATATCAGAACCCTTTTACTGACTTTTTTTTACAGGCAGATGCCGGACCTGGTTTCAAGAGGATATCTTTATATTGCCCAGCCCCCCCTTTTCAGGGTGGGCTCAAGAAAAAGCGGGGTATACCTGAAAAATGAAGAAGAGTATTCTGATTATCTTGTAAAAAGAATTGCAGGGCAAAAGGAGATTTTTCTAAATGGTAACAAAGAACCCCTTTTGGAAGAAGATTTTTTTTCTTTTCTGATAAATTTATCTGACTATTACGATGCTGTGAACCTCTTGAAAAAAAGGGATATGGATACAGATCTTTTGCTTACACTGATAAAAAACGGAGTGAAAGATAAATTTTTTCTCGAGGAAAAGCAAAATTTTATTTCCCTTTCCGATGATCTTAAAAATAATGGATATTTAACGGGTGATTTAGAGTATGACCATGAGAGAAATATCTTTGAGATGGATATATATGAGAAGAAAGACAAACAAAAACTTTTAAGGGTTGGCAGGGAAATTTTAGCTACAAACGATTATAAGAGAATGTTAAAGGGATATGAAAAAATAAAGCATTTTGATAAACCTCCTTTTTGCATATCTGCCAAACAGTCTGATGCCCAGGTAAAAAAAGAGTATTATTTTGATGACACTTACAGCTTGTTTGAATTTATAATGTCAGAGGCCAAAAAAGGGATTAATATTCAACGCTACAAAGGTCTTGGAGAAATGAATCCCGAACAGCTCTGGGAAACCACAATGAATCCTGAAAAAAGAAATATGCTCCAGGTGGATGTTGAAGACACTGAAAAGGCAGATGAAATTTTCACCCTTCTTATGGGAGAAGAAGTGGAACCAAGAAGAAATTTTATTCAAAAACACGCCCTTGAGGTTTCTTCGCTCGATTATTAATAGCTCAACTTTCGGAGGAGTAAAAAATTATCAATTACTCCTCTGTTAATTCCATGTTTACAGCCTGATAGAAACAGCCAAGGCAAACAAACTTGAACCATACTGGTATCTTCATGGCTTTCCCGAAGGTTAAAATTTTTATGCAACATTGGGGTAAACAATCCTGAATATAAATAATTCAATTTTCAAAGAACTGCAGATTCTATGCCATAACTTTTCATGCATGAAAAGAGGGGGAGTTTATTGAGCGCTTACAAAAATCATAATCTTATTTGCGTAAAGATAGCTGCTTGGAATATTGATCAATAAACTACATAATTTGATCCTTTGTCATTGGTATAATACGAAAATTACTATAGCATTACTTGGCAGTTATTAAAACCTTTTTGGTTCTGCCTTGTCCAGGTTAGGTTAATGTACCCGCGCGCCTTGAAATTGACTATCCTTCTGAAGGTGCAACGCTTTTTTATACTCGAAGATATTTTCTTATATATAGACCACATCGTAAATTTTGCAGGGCTTGTCCAACCACGGGATAAGATAGTGGTTCGTTCCTCACATGATCCCTGTTCGTTATATTTTTTCTGATAAATCAACCCATCTCCCCTTTGTGAGAGATTCTAAATCAGCAGGCTTCAGTTGAAAAACAGCAAAAGGGGTACCAGCCGCCGCCCAGATTTCTTCATATTTCTTAAGATCTGGATCTAATATGGTGTTTAAGGATTCATTATGGCCAACTGGTGGCACACCACCTATGGCATACCCGACTTTCTCTTTGACATACTTTCCATCAGCTCTGCCAAGTTTCAAACCAGTTGATTTTTCGATTTTCTTTACATCGACCCGATTTGAACCAGATGCGATGACAAGTATCGGAAGGTTTGTTTCCTTCTCTCTAAACACAAGAGATTTAGCTATTTGAGATACTGTACAACCAATGCTATCAGCCGCCTCTTGCGCAGTTCTGGTTGAACCAGGAAGCTCTTTAACATCAAAAGAGAAGCCCTTGGCTAAAAGAAATTCCTGTACACGTTTTGCACTGTCTCTTAGTTCTGACACCATAAATTAATTCCTCTAAAAATATAACTTATGGGATGAAAGTCCCCTATACGTGAGTCCTGTTAACATAAGTATTAGCCGAAAACAAGGGCGGAACCGTGAGGGGCCGTCCGAGGGGCTTGAACAAAGCGAAAGGCGAGCCGCAGGGCGACCAATAAATCGTGGATTCAGATACCGGATCAAGTCCCAGCAGATAAAGGGCCTGTTCCACTCGGTCATGCATAGCCGGCATGCCTAATGGCCTTTTCTTACCAGTCTTCTTTGGGATATAAATGCGTTTCAGCGGTTTTGCCTTATACTCGGGAAGATTAAGATTCTTCAGCGTTTCCCATCTTTTTCGGGGTGTATCAATCAATATATTATCCACACCCGGTGTTTGTTTTCCACTATTGGATATAACCCGCTTGATGGCAATAAGTTTTGCTGCAAGCGAGTTGGACAGCAGCCGTTGAAGTCAACATCATAAAATGATATCATCTATCCACACCAATACGGTTATTGAATTACATTTTTCCCCGCCATACTTCGCTATAGGGAGATCATCCAATCAAGGTACTCAGGAATTGATCCGGTTAAATAAAACGGAAGATTTAACAAGGTAAACTTTTTTCCGTTTAAGGTTTTTATTTGATCAACTTCCAGTTTCCCTGAATAAACTCTTACAGCATATTTGTGTGGTGCACGGTCTATAAACTGGTGTAAAGAACGGAGTCGACCCGTAGCAGCGGACTTGACTTCAACAGGTACTATCAAATTTTCATGCTGAATAAGAAAGTCAACTTCAGCATTAGATTGTTTTTTTTCCCGGTTCCAGAAATACAGTTTATATAAAGGAGATGTCTCAGCCGCCAGAAGCTCCTGTCCGACAATATGTTCTGCTATTTTACCCTGATAGACAGAATCAATATCATTTGTTCCAAATAGATCTTTTTGTAACCCGCCAAAATAGTTCAACATTCCCGTATCAAGGACCTGAAGCTTTGGAGATTTTTTCATATTTGGCAGTAAAGGAGGTTTAACAGAAGATGAAGGATATAAAAGATAAATCAACATGGCTTTTTCCAATACTTTTAATGCTTCGCCCATTTCCCTTGATTTATAATTTGAATTTCCAAACCCCTGGAATTTGATTCTGCTCCCCGCTTCATAAAATGCATTTGAAACAGCATGACGGATGACATTTGCCATTGAATTATTTCGGGCATATTTTTCAACATCATCTATATATGAAACGATTAAACTGTCGAATACACTATTCAATGCGATGATGTCTTTCTGATCTGAATACTTTTGGATGATTTCCGGCATACCCCCAATGATTGAATAGGTATGGAATAATTTCATTAGTTTGTCATGTGCAAAATTAGGAGCAGGGATTTTATTTTCTATAATATCCAGACCGCTTTCTTCGGTTAAAGCATTTAAAAATTCCTTGAAACTCAATGGCTTCATCACAAGATATTCCACCCTTCCTACAGGGAAGCTGATATGAGTATCGATAAGTGTTTCCAAAAGAGACCCGGCAGCAACAATGTATAAATCTGGAAATACTTCATAAAAAAATCTGAGATAAGAGACAGCAGGTGGACAGGCCTGAATTTCATCTATGAATATAAGGATCTTACCTTTCTGCTTCACCTGATCTTTATAAAAGAAGATTGCCTGAATCAATTCTTCAATAGGATAGCCTTGTTCAAATATTCTCCGTTCTTCTTTCTGTTCAAGATCCAGATGGAGATATTGATCGAATTGTTCTGAAAATATCTTCACAGCAGTGGTTTTGCCAACCTGGCGTGCACCTCTCAGAATCAATGGTTTGCGATCTTTTTTTTTAGCCCAGGCTGATAATTTTCCTAAGATATCCCTTTTAAACATGCCGCCCTCGTTTGTTTAAGCAATATAAAGTCAGGGATATTCTATGATTCATTTGATACAAAGTCAACCATAATTAAAGTGTTTACTGTAATATAGTCAGGTATTATCAGGGATAAATATAAAATAAATTGAACATAATTATATTTTTTCAGGTACCGCTCTATAATTCCATTGCCCCAGATAATCATCGAAAATAATTTTCATAG
>JAADHV010000026.1:0-7412 GCA_013151635.1 Deltaproteobacteria bacterium
TACCAAAAAAGAAGAGTTTTTTTTAACCCGGTTGTTTTCAAAATGGATTTCAACTGATCCCTTTGGAAAATTTGATTTAAACGGTTTTATATCAATTTTATAATCATCATCAGACAATTTAAAGGATGAATCAATAAGGTTTGAACCAAATACCAATTTATTATTTTTAGATTTTAACTTTGGTTCAATGAAACTGCAACGACCATGAATTTCATTATTAGAGCCAAACTTTACCTGGATTTTTATTTGATTAAATTCAATTGAACCCAGGTTAAAATATTTTTCTAAAGAGACATTTCTGATTAAAGACGGGCTTAATGCCACATTATTTATTGTAGTGTTTAAAATAATCTCTTCTTTTTTGGTAAGATAGACAGAACCATCCATATTCCCGAAGTACGGGGAGCTTGCATTATTAAATATAAATTCAAAAGAATCCTGGCTCACAGGCAGGAAATCAAATAATTTTTTTAAACCTTGGATACATTTTGCAACCGAAAAATCAGCCGGCAATATTACCTGGTTTTTATTTATGGTATTATCCATGCTGATTATAGGATGAGTAACTGATATTTGGTCTATATTGATAATGCCATGCAAAAGCTTTTGAAAATCGATATTGATTTTCAAAGAATCGATATTGATTTTAATTTTATTATCAGGCATAAAATTAAAATTATTTATATTCAGGCCTGGTTTAGGAAATACACTGATAGAAAATTTAGAAGGATCAATTTCAGTATTGGTTTTTTGATATATAAATAAAGAAATTTTGTTTTTAATATAAGAGGAATTGATAGTCCGGGTAATAATTGCCGGGAATGATAATATTAGAACAAGAATTACGGCCGCAGCATAAAAAGGCAGCCTTTTTATTCCTATTTTAAAGGAAAATTCCATCCTGTAATTAATTTACCATGAAAAACCAAGAGTTTTGGAGAGATCAATAAAATCTGCCATTACAAGGTAGGTCTGGTCCATCAGGATCTCTTTGAAACTGCTTATTTTTGTGTCTTCCCGGTCAAATTTTTTAACTGGTTTTTTGCCAACGGCCTTAAGATAATCATTTTCAATATCAAGTTCTGATTTCTCATATTGTTTTTTTCTTGATTTCCGAGCTGCAAGGTTGAGTGAGATAGATTTTTTTGAATTGATCTTATCTGCAATCCCGATTCTTTTTTTAAGATATATTAACCCGGGGTTCTTAAGTGATCTTTTTTTATACAGCAGGGTGAGCTTTTTTTTAATGGGTTGAAGATCCCGATAAGAATTATAGGCAGTTTTGATGGTTGTATCCCAGGGCAGGGCACCTTCTAAAGAGCTTTCTCCTGTATCGTCAATCTTATATATTTGAGGATATTTTAAATCCGGTACAATACCAAGGTCCTGGGTACTTTTTCCTGATACACGATAAAATTTTGCAGTTGTAATTTTAAGCTTGCCTTTCCCAAGCGGTTGTAATTCCTGCACTGTTCCTTTGCCAAAGCTTCTTGTGCCGACAATCAAACCCCTGTGATAATCTTTAATAGCCCCTGCAAAAATTTCGGAAGCTGATGCACTCATTCGATTAATTAATACAATAAGAGGCCCTGAGTAGTCGACGGCGGGGTCATCATCATATAATCTCGTGATTCGGTATTTTGTTTTAATCTGTACTGTCGGGCCTGTTTTAAGAAAAAGCCCGGTTAACTGGCTGGCCTCTTTTAAGGCTCCGCCGCCATTATCCCTTAAATCAATAATCAATCCTTTTATGTTCTCTTCCTTTAACTCAAGTAATAATTTTTTAACATCTTTTGTTGTGCTTTTGTAATCCTTATCACCCCGGCGATAGGCATTAAAATCAATATAAAAATTAGGGATTTCAATAATACCAATTTTCAAGGCCTGGTTGTTATGCCTGATTGTGATAAGTTTTTTCTGGGCAGATTGTTCTTCCAATTTAACACGGTCTCTTTTTATTTGAATAGTCCTTGTTGAATTATTCTTTTTTGCAGGGATAATTTTCAGTCGCACATACGAATTTTTAGGCCCCCTGATCAGCTTGACAACATGATCAATACGCTGCCCTATCGTATCTTGGATTTCTCCTGTTACCCCCTGTCCGACACCAATTATTTTATCTCCCGGCATGAGTAAATTTGATTTTGCAGCAGGGCCCTTGGGAATCAGCCGCACAACCTTTGTATATTCATATTCGGTTTGAAGTACGGCCCCGATACCTTCAAGTGATAAGCTCATATGAATATCGAAATCCTCGGAAGCCCTTGGTGGGAAAAACTGGGTGTGAGGATCAAAACTTGCTGTAACACTATTCATGAAAATTTGAAAGATATCATCTGAATCGGTCTGCAATAAGCGTTTTTGCCTGTTTGAATATATTTTATCAAGGGTATTGGTTATTGAAGTTTTATCCTGATCATCCAGCATCATGGAAATAATCTGGTTTTTCAAATCTTTTTTCCAAAATGAGTGAAGCTCCTGTTCATTGAGTTTCCATTGCCTCAAATCACTGTCTATGGCCATGGATTCATTTTTATTAAAATCAAAATCCTTTTTCCATGTTTTTAACATGGAAGAAATATATTCAAGCCTTTCTTTTGACCGTTGTATGTATAAATTAAAAATATTGTAAGCAGTATCAAGATTACCCCTTTTAAGCTCATTATCCAGAAGGAATCGATATCTTTCGAATAAATTAATATCCTTTAAGGTAAATAGTCGTTTTCCTGGATCAAGCCTTTTTAAATATCTGTCAAGGATGGTTGAGGACATCTTGTTGTCAAGCTTTTTTCCAAGGTAATGATAACGTTCCAGCGCACGTATGATTTTAACACACTGGGAAGAATGTTCAGGCCCGGGTTTGATTTGTGGTCCGGCAGTTGCCCCTGCAGAGGATAAATATGATAATAAAATGACTATTGAAAAAAGAAGTTTTAAGGGGGCTGGAATATCAATGCGCTTAGTTAATATTTTTTTTATTGTCATGTTCAATATCCTTTGGGGTTTCAAAACTGATTTTTCCTATTTTACCGGCTCTTAGCTCACGAATCAATGTTTCAGAAGCTTTTTGATAATTCACAAGCCCTCCTTTTTTTAAACATCCCCGTGAAGCACCGATCTTTTCTATAAACTCTAGTTCATCCTTTGGCAAGGTTTTCAAAAAGGGATACCTTTGCATTATTAAATCAGGATATCTTCTGATTGATTAGCTGCAAAAAATGCAATATCATTATAATCAATGGCAGTATCAGATATTGCCCCGCTTGCAGCCAGGATGCAGGCTTTTTCAGGAGGTTCTATGACCGGCCATAATATTCCGGGTGTATCATAGATATCTATATTATTTTTTAAACTTGTTCTTTGTTTATGCCGGGTGATTGCAGGTACATTTCCTGTTTTGGCAATTTTTTTTCCTGCCAGGGCATTTAAAATAGTGGATTTGCCGGTATTTGGGATACCTAAAACCATCAGTTTTAATTTCCTGGCCCGGTTCCTGGTAATTTTCCCAACACAATAATTCAATGCCTCATATGCCTGGGACTTTTGAGTGCCGCAAATTGCAACAGCAGGCTTGTTTTCTTTTTTTTCAAAATAATCTAACCATAATTTTGTTTGCCAAGGGTCTGCAAGATCTTTTTTGTTTAATACTTTTAACCTGAATTTACCTTTACATATTTTATTTACAAAAGGATTGGAACTTGCCCGGGGCAGTCTTGCATCTAAAATTTCCAGAACAGCGTCAACTTTAGATATAGCATTTTCAAGCAGGTTTTGAGTTTCAATCATATGTCCTGGAAACCATTGGATCGTCATATTTGATCACATCTCTTTTTTAATTGGAAAATTATCTCCCATAAAGTATGGATTTATTAAAATTTTTCAAGTAAGTTCTTTTATCAGTTCCTTTTTTTAAAGCAAAACACTTCCATTGACTTTGATACTTGATTCTGAGATTATCCGGCTAATAAGAATTTTTAATATCCGGATTGATCTATATGCAATTCAAATCTTTATGCCGCAATCTTTTTATAACAATTATATTGTCAGTTTTATTCCCTTTGGTCTGTTCAGGTGCCGAGGCTTTGAAAGATAAAGATTCTAACCATAAGTTTCCTTCATTAATTCAAAGCATCCGTTTTGAAAATAAGATAAACTATTGCGGCATTAAGATCCCTCTTGACCACCAGGATGTAAAAGAAAGACTTGAAAAAGAACTGCTGCTGGCATTATGGAACAGACCACAGGTGATCCTCTGGATTAAACGGGCTGCAAGATATTTTCCTCACATTGAAAATATTTTAAAGAAACATGGCTTACCCCTTGATTTAAAATATGTTCCGCTAGTTGAAAGCGGGTTAAGACCCCATGCCAGTTCTTTTAAAGGTGCTGTGGGGTATTGGCAGTTTTTAAAGACGACAGGGAGACGATACGGCCTTAAAATTAATGCAAAAGTTGATGAACGAAGAAATATTTTCAAATCAACCGGTGCGGCCTGCAGATATTTAAAATTTTTAAAAAAAGAATTCGGATCATACCTCCTGGCCCTGTCAGCATATAATATGGGTGAATACGGTTTAAAAAAAGAAATTGAAGCCCAGAAAAGCAATGATTTTTTTTCTTTATACCTTCCATTGCAAACCCAGAGATATATTTTTAAAATTTTTTGTGCCAAGTTAATTATTGAAAACCCGGAATTTTACGGATTTTATTTAAAAAAATCAGATCTGTATCCTGTTTTTACTTTTGACAAAGTAAATTTTAAATCTGATTTTCCAATTCCTATTGCCTTGATTGCAGGGGCTGCTGCCATACCATTTAAAAAAATTAAAGATTACAATCCTGAATTGCGGGGGTATTATCTCAATAAAGGCACCAATACAATTTTAATACCAAAAGGAAAAGCAAAAGGATTTAAAAAGAGCTTTGCCGTTCAATATAATAACTGGGAAAAAGATTATAAACCCAAATTCCACATTGTTAAAAGCGGGGAAAGTCTCATTGGAATTGCTAAAGCCTACAAGATATCTCTTTCTTTACTTTTAAAAATAAATAATCTTTCTATAAAAGGTGTGATTCATCCGGGTGACAGGCTGGTGATTGAATAAAACTACGATGAGGTGTCGTCTGATGTCTCTTTTTTGGGTTTTTGCTGTTTTTTTAAGCAGGTTTTATCATCGCGTATAATGGCACACAGTTTCGGATTATGTAATTCTCTGCAAGTTGCGTGATTATAGAGCGGGCATTCCGGGTATTGTTTAGACATTTTTATTCCTTTTTTTGATTTTCCCCAAAGAATTCGTTATACATACCTTAATTTAAAGAAGCTTTCAACCTATTTTCCATGATATATCGGTCTGATATACAAAGAGACGACAGACAAAAAAGAAAATCCATCAGTTCAGGAACTGAAATGGCTTGGTTAAATCCCCCTAAATGAGGTCCTGTGTTGATAACAATATTACTTTGTCCTTTCTTGATATTTTTCAACAGTTGCAGGAAAAAAGATCTGTCAAAAAGACTACGTGTATCAACAGGATGTCCCATTTTATCAAATCCTGTTTTTTCCGGGGCTTTATTTCTAAAAAAACTGCCTGCAACCAGAATAAACCCCAGGATGTGTTCACCAATGAAGTGATGCAGTCTTTTTGTATCTTCAATAGATATCAAATGTTCAAAATCCCTTAACCCGGATTTGGCAAAATTGGGATATCGGGTGGATTCAAGCCATCTGTCAAGCCTTCCCCCATGTTCCCACATATAAACGCCCCTGTCTTCACGCCTGGACTGCTGGACCCTGTTATGAAACAGAGGGATAAGTGCTGTATGTATGATTCCTTTTGATGTTAGTTTTCCAAGCAGCCAAGCGTTTTTGCAAAATTTTTTTTTACCGTGTCATTTTGGTCATTAAAATAACCTGGTTCATTGGCATAAAGGAAATATTCTTTTTTTGCTAAAAAAACAATGGCCAGATATTCATCGGAGAGGTCGCGGTTTTTTAAAACCCAGTCAGGCAGCCTGGTCAATCTGAAGAATGATTTATCATGGATTCTGACAGGAACAGGAATTTTAAATTTTGAGTGATGACAGGGCGGATTTTGTCTTAAATAGGACAACCAGAGCGCTTCTCTGATGAGTTGAGATGCATTCTCTTTTGACCTGGCAAATTTAATACAGGCGATTTGCCCTGAATTAATTTTAAGGGTAAGGGTTCTGCCATGCCATTTTATAGTATTGATATCCGGATTCTTGCAGTGGAATAAAACTGTTTCAAATGTAACCTCCTGAATATCATTCACATCAGTCTTTCCTGTATCAGGACCGGTTATTTTTAAAGGTAAAGCTCCAAGAGCCTCAGAAACCGCCCGGTGTTTTTTTATATGGGAAAAAAGATATTGAACTTCCATAAAAGCTGCAGAAAACCAAGATTTTGACTTAAAAGCTGATTTTCAGCCTGAATCCTGGATTTTTCCTTTTCCTCTGACGACATCAATGGAAGTTTAACCTGAAAATTATTGTGTCAAGGATTCTTCTTTAATATCAGTAGAACCGGACGAATCAATATTTATCCGGGGTTTTGGTTTGCCGGCGGGTTTAATATTTTTTGGAGCCTTGACTGACATGGATTTTGAAAGCCGGTCAAGGTCTTTTTGAAGCCGGGATATGCTGGCTGCAAGTTTCTTGTTTAAAGAATTCACCTGGTTGGTCAGGTCGGTTTTCAATAGATTGATTTTTTTATCAATCACAGCCTTTGAAACTATGTCTTGTTCAAGTGCTTTAAATTTTTTATCAAGAAGACTTGTATCTTTTCTAAGTTCACCTATTTGCTGTTCATAGTCTGATAACTCCAGCAGTCTTGCATCAAATTCTTCTTTAAAAAGATTTATTTCATCTTTTATTTGTTTAGCAGTTTCATCAAATTTATTTTGATTCTCATTAATTGTGGACAGAATCTGTTTGTTGATTCTTTCAATGGTCCGGGTATTTGTTTTATCCTGGTTGGCATTATTGGCCACCTGTTTTTCAAGTTTTTTAAATTTATTTTTAACTGCTTTATTATCAGCTTTTTCATTTGTCAATTTGGCGATATGCCCTTCGATTGAAACGGTTTTCTTGCTAATCTCCGGCAGTTTATTATCAAGTGCAAACCGGTTTTTTGCTATTTTTACATCAAGGGCATTTAATTTTTCTTCCAATTGCTGTGAGATTCTTTCAAGCTGGGTTTGTTTTGTAAGATCGACATCAACCATCCTTTTTTTTATGTCAAGATAGGCGTAGACGAGAACCGCACCGATCAGAAAGGGAATAATGATGGAAATAATTGTCACCCTGTTGGAAAGCTTATCTATTTTCAAGGTATTGATTTCTTCATGATATGCCGACACCGGAATTTCACCGTCACGGCCTTTAAGCGC
>JAADHV010000026.1:7479-14155 GCA_013151635.1 Deltaproteobacteria bacterium
TAAATTATTTTATTCCCATTCAATAGTTCCCGGAGGTTTGGATGTGATATCAAAAACTACCCTGTTAATATTTTCAACCTCATTGATAATCCTGTTGGAAATTTTACCCAAAAGATCATGGGGAAGTTTTGCCCAGTCAGCCGTCATTGCATCGTTGCTTGTGACAGCTCTTATGGCAATGCAATTGGCAAAGGTCCTTTTATCTCCCATTACCCCCACACTTTTTACAGGCAAAAGAACTGCAAAAGACTGCCATAATTTTCTATAAAGCCCGGCTTTTCTGATTTCTTCAAGTAAAATAGCATCTGCTTCCCTTAAAATTTCAAGTCTGAACCCGGTTATTTCTCCCATGATCCTGATGGCAAGTCCAGGGCCCGGAAAAGGTTGACGCCAGATAAGATCATCATTAATGCCAAGTTGTGCCCCAAGCTTCCTGACTTCATCTTTAAAAAGAAGCTGTAAGGGTTCAATCAGTTTCAGTTTCATTTTTTCCGGCAGGCCGCCAACATTATGATGGGATTTAATGATGGATGTGGGCCCGCCAAAGGCGGATTTTGATTCTATTATGTCAGGGTACAAGGTGCCCTGGCCCAGAAACCTGGCCCCATCTATCCTGGAGGCTTCATCCTCAAACACTTCAATAAAAAGGTTGCCGATAATTTTTCTTTTTTTTTCAGGGTCGGTTATGTTTTTTAATGCACTTAGGAACTTATCTTTTGCATTTACAAATTTGATATTCAGGTCAAGGTTTTTAATCAGGTTTTTCTCAAGGCCCTTTTTTTCATTTTTTCTTAAAAGTCCGTTGTCAACAAAGATGCAAAATAAATTTTTGCCGATGGCTTTATGAATAAGGGTCGCAGCCACTGATGAATCCACACCGCCGGAAAGCCCCATGATCACTTTTTTATCACCCACGGCTTCTTTAATCTGGGAAATGGCACCATCACAAAAGGATTTCATGGTCCAGCTCTTTTTGCAGGCGCAGACATCAAATATAAAATGGCGTATCATTAACGGGCCGTTTATGGAATGTTCGACCTCGGGATGAAGTTGAAGCCCGTAAAGTTTTTTTTCATGGTTTGCTATGGCGGCAATGGGCGTATTTTTAGTGGAAGCTGTAACAACAAAGTTGTCCGGCAGTTCTACGGCAGAATCCCCATGACTCATCCAGCACTGAAAACCTGTTTCCATATCGCTGAATATGGGGTCGGGTTCTTTAATATCAAGACTTGCAAAGCCATATTCCCGCTTGTCAGCTTTTTTAATTTTTCCGCCAAGTGTATGAACCATGTAATGCATCCCATAGCAGATTCCAAGTATGGGAATGCCAAGATCAAAAAGTGATTCATCAATATTCGGGCTGTCTTTTTCATAAATGCTTGAAGGGCCGCCGGAAAGAATAATCCCCTGGGGATTTAGTTCCCTTAATTTATCTATGGAGATACTTGCAGGTTCCACCTGGCAGTATACATCGTTTTCCCTGACTCTTCTTGCAATAAGCTGATTGAATTGTGAACCGAAATCAATAACGATGATCATAACAATTTCCCTGTATTAATAATTTTTCTAAGTCATAATATTTCCTATAATAAAGATAAAAAAGCAAGTTGTTTTTATCTGAAGGTTGCCAATTAACACTTAATATGATTAAAGATGAAATAATAATAAAATTTAATTTTTTAAAAAATAACCTTAGGAGCATTTCATGTATTTGGCAAGTGATTTAAGGAAGGGTTTAAAGTTTGAAATAGATGGCGAACCCTATGTTGTTGTCGGTTTTGAATTTAAAAAACCAGGCAAGGGCCAGTCCCTTTATAAATGCAAATTAAAAAATATGATAACAGGAACCCAGTTCGAACGTACCTACCGGTCCGGCGACAAGTTTAAAGAAGCTGATCTTGAAGAACAGGAAATGGAATATCTTTATTCGGACCAGGATACTTGTTGTTTCATGAATACATCCAATTATGAACAGCATTTTCTTTCAAAAGAACAATTAGGGGATATAATCGACCTGCTCAAAGATAATACCGTCTGCACGATTCTCCTTTATAATGGTTTGCCCATCGGCGTTACCCTGCCCAACTTTATCAACCTGGAAGTTGTCAACTCGGAACCCTGGGCAAAAGGCGATACTGCCACAGGAAGCACAAAGCCGGCCATTCTTGAAACAGGGTTTGAAGTGCAGGTTCCTCCTTTTATAGAACAAGGACAGATAGTAAAAATTGATACCAGGACCCGCGAATATGTCGAAAGGGTAAATGAATAACCAGGCTCAGAATAATAAGGATTTTCCCATCAGGAAAATCCTTGTAGTAGATGATGAAGCAAGCCTTCGACTGGTTTTAATCAGATCTCTGGAAAGGGCCGGATTCTTATGCAGGGGGGTTGAAGATGCAGAAAAGGCGATTGAATTTCTAAAGTCAGAAGAGTTTGAACTTGTTATTTCAGATATTTCCATGCCAGGG
The DNA here is from genome assembly GCA_013151635.1 of Deltaproteobacteria bacterium. Lineage (GTDB taxonomy): Bacteria > Desulfobacterota > Desulfobacteria > Desulfobacterales > Desulfobacteraceae > Desulfobacula. The sequence continues at coordinate 9,948 of JAADHV010000026.1, forward strand.
ATGGATGGAGTCGAATTACTCAAAAAAATAAAAACCGATTTCCCGGAAATTGATGTTATCATCATGACCGGCTATGGAGCGGAGTACTCCTATGTTGATATTATGGACGCCGGTGCCTCGGATTATATGACCAAACCTTTTAATCTGAATTCCACCCTTGCCAGGATCAAGAGGATTGCAAGGGAGAAGGAAAATTTAATCGAACTGCAAAGAACCAACCAGGAATTGTGCATTGCCATAGACCGGGCAAATATTCTGGCAAGAGAAGCAAAGGAAGCTTCTCAGGCAAAAACTTTTTTTCTTGCCAGTATGAGCCATGAAATCAGAACGCCGTTAAATGGGATTGTAGGATACACTGACATGCTTCTGGATACATCCCTGGATGATGAACAAAAATCTTTTCTAAAGAATGCCAGATTTTCCTGTGAAACTCTTTTGTCTGTTGTAAATGACATCCTTGATTTTTCCAAGGTCGAGGCAGGTAAGCTGAGTCTTGAAAATATAAAGTTTGATCCTGAAGTCCTTTGCTTTGATACCATTGACGTAATCAGAACCAAAGTGGATGAATCAAAAGTCGAGTTGATTTGTTCTATTGCAGATTCTGTCCCTGGCCAGGTTATAGGCGATCCCCACAGATTCCGGCAGGTTTTGCTGAATCTTCTTGGAAACGCTGTAAAATTTACATGCAAAGGAAGAATAAAGCTTTGTATAGATGCAAAAAAAAGAGATGAAAATTTCTCCATGCTGACGATCAGCGTTAAAGACAGTGGCATTGGCATAGCAGAAGACCAGCTTGAAAAAATTTTTAACCCTTTTATTCAATCTGAAGATGATATCACCAACAGATATGGTGGAACCGGCCTGGGCCTTGCCATCAGTAAAAATATTGCAGGCAAGATGGGAGGGGATGTTTGGGCAGAGAGTGTTGAAGGCAAAGGCTCGACTTTTTATTTTACCTCCTGCTTTAAAATTACGGAAAATAAAAAGGTAAAAAGGGTCAGATCTGCAAAATTAAAAGGCAAAAAAGTACTGCTTTCAACCACATCAGAAGAGACATATAAGATCTTTTCCCATGAATTCAACCTTGCCGGTATGCAGGTTTTCCATGTAAACTTTGCACAGCTTGAATCATTTTTAAGAAACAATACCGATCATGAGTTTGATATTGGAGTCATTGATTTTGGAAAAAACCTTAAAATCATGACTAATGATCTTTTTTTTCAAAAAATTAATAAATTTTGCCTGAATAAATGTAAATTTGATTTTATTGCGTGTTCAATCCCTGTTCCCGGTATTGCTGATACTTTCCGGAAAGCCGGGTTTAAAGGTTTTTTACCCAAACCTGTTCCAAAAAGAAAATTATTTGAAATGATTTCCTATGTCATTGGAATGGAAGAGGCAAATATCAGCCCTGCCGGAAGTAATGAGGATGAGATTGTTACAGCACACTTATTATCTGAAAATAAAAAATCTTCTGCTTCCATTTTGCTGGTTGAGGACAATCCTGTAAACCAGAAAATGACGAATCTTATGCTTTCTAAAGCCGGATATATGATTGATATAGCCTCTGACGGCAAGGAAGCCGTGGAAAAATATATTTCAAACCCTGATGCCTATGACATGATATTTATGGATATAAACATGCCCATAATGGACGGATTTCAAGCCACAAAACTTATCCGTTCCTTTGAAAGTAAAGATGAATCCTTGCAGAAAATTCCAATCCTTGCATTAACCGCTAACGTACTTGATGATTTCAAACGAAAATGCAATGATGCCGGAATGGATGAGTTTTTGACCAAACCAATCAAAAGAGATCTCGTATTCCAGGCAATACAAAAATGGACAAATAAATAGTTTGAACTTAAAAAGTTTGAAAATATTTTTTTGGTTCAACATAAACAATCTTAAAAAAATGCGATTTTCCGGCCAGGTATTATTTAGGCTCTTTAAAACCGCAGTCCCTGTCAGGGCATTTTAAAAAGTTGCCTTCCCTTTTGGTCTCTTTTTCAACAAGATAAGATGAATTGCAATCAGGGCAGGCCTTATCAACAGGTTTATCCCATGATGCAAATGTGCAGTCCGGATATTTTGAGCATCCGAAAAAGGTTTTTCCCCTTCTTGATTTTTTTTCTAAAATTGATCCCCGGCAACCTTTTACAGGGCACTTGACACCGATATCTTTCCGGCTTTGCTCACCATTGACTGATTCAGTATGTTTGCACTCAGGATACCCTGTGCAGGCAAGAAACATTCCGAAACGTCCTTCCTTTTGAACCATGGCTTTGCCACACTTAATACAATCTTTGACTTTGGTATTGTCAATAATTTTCTCAACAATTGAAATATTGCCTTTTTCATCCCGAAGATAGTTACTTGTAAAGGAACACTCGGGATACCCTGTGCAGGCAAGGAAATGACCGTTCCTGCCAATTTTAATATTCAATTGTTTCCCACAGGAGGGGCATTTTAAATCAGTATCTACCCCGACACCCTTTACACTGACCATGTTTTCACTGGCAGCTTCAAGGCTTTTTTTAAATGGTTCATAAAATTCGGTTAATAATTGAACCTCATCTAATTTGCCGCTTTCAACATTATCAAGGTTGGTTTCCATCTGAGCTGTAAAAGAAATATTTAAGATTTCAGGAAAAGACAGGACCAATAGATCGTTTACAATAAACCCGAGCTCACTTGGCACAAAATACCGCTTTATGAAATCAACATATCCTTTATCCCGGATTACTGTCAGGATTGTAGCATATGTGCTGGGACGCCCGATCCCGTTTTTTTCAAGTTCTTTAACAAGCGATGCCTCGGAAAAACGTGGTGGCGGTTTTGTAAAATGCTGCTTGGGAAAAATCTGCAAAGTTTTAAGCATGCTGCCTTCTTCTACATCGGGCAGGGCTTGAATGTCTTTTTCCTTTGAATCGTTATTCTGGGAATAAAGGTTCATATAGCCTGGAAACTTGATAGTTGAACCACTGACTGAAAATAAATATTTTTGAGTAGCCTGGATTAAAATTGTTTTTTGATCAATAATTGCCTGCGTCATCTGTGAAGCAACAAATCGTTTCCAAATCAGATCATAGAGTCTAAACTGGTCAGGAGATAAAAAATTTTTCAGTTTTTCAGGTGTGTTAAAAACCGATGTGGGCCGGATTGCTTCATGGGCATCCTGAGCTTTGTTTTTATTTTTAAAAAAACGGGGTTTATTTAAAGCAAATTCTTTTCCTATGGTCTGGGCTATAAATTGCTGTGCTTCTTCTGCTGCATCCGGTGCAATCCTGATTGAATCGGTACGCATATAGGTGATAAGACCTTCAGGTCCCCCGGTTCCTATCTCAATGCCTTCATAAAGCTGCTGTGCAACTATCATGGTTTTTTTTGCAGAAAATCTTAACCGGTTAATGGCATCCTGTTGAAGCTTACTTGTTATAAAAGGTGGCAAAGGGTTTCTTTTAATGGTTTTGGTCTTGATTTCACGGACAATAAATTGTGCTTTCTCAAGGTCTTTGAAAATCGCAGTGGCCTGCTTTTCATTATCAATTTTTGACTTTTTGTTGTTAATTTTAATAAGGCCTGCATTAAACGCGGGTGGAGATTTGGCAAGAAGATCTGCTGTAATTGTCCAGAATTCTTCCGGAACAAATTGCCTGATCTGCCGTTCCCTGTCACAAATAATTTTGACTGCAACAGACTGCACTCTTCCTGCACTTAATCCTCTCTGGATTTTTTGCCATAATAAAGGAGAAATCTGGTAGCCCACCAGCCTGTCAAGTTTTCTTCTTGCCTGCTGGGCGTCATATTTTTGAACATCAGGCTTTAAGGGGTGCTTTAATGCCTCCTGGATGCCTTTTTTTGTTAATTCATGGATGAGTACACGGTGAAAAACCCTGTCTTTTTTCTTTAAGATATCCATTATATGGAAAGCAATGGCTTCACCCTCACGGTCCGGGTCAGGTGCAAGGTAAATTTCTTTGCAATCTTTGGCTGATTTTTTTAAATTAGCAATAACTTTGGCTTTGTCTTTTATATTGACATATTTGCCCTTAAATTTTTTATCAATATCAATGCCAAGGGTTTTAACCGGAAGATCCCGGATATGTCCTGCACTTGCAGCAATTTTGAATTCTTTTCCCACATATTTTTTTAAAGTCTTTATTTTTGTTGGAGACTCTACGATGATAAGGGGCTTTGTCAATGGT
>JAADHV010000135.1 GCA_013151635.1 Deltaproteobacteria bacterium
CCATTGCAATGGAAAAAGAGCTCAGGTTTGCAATCAGGGAAGGCGGACGTACTGTCGGTGCCGGTGTAATCGGTGAAATTGTAGAATAAGTTAGGAAGAACATTTCTATCATGTTGAAAACTAAAATAAGAATCAGGCTTAAAGCATATGATCATAAGCTTCTTGACCAGTCTTCAGTAGATATAGTTGATACTGCAAGGAAGAGCGGGGCCAGAATCGTAGGGCCGGTACCTCTTCCCACACGGATAAACAAATTTACTGTATTGCGTTCTCCCCATGTGAATAAAAAATCACGGGAACAATTTGAAATCAGAACGCATAAAAGGATGATGGACATCCTGGAACCCACCCAGCAGACAGTTGACGCGTTAATGAAACTTGATCTCTCGCCTGGTGTGGATGTTGAAATTAAATTATAGATCAATAACAGGAACCAATTTATGAGTGCATTACTTGGAAAAAAAATCGGTATGACCAATGTGTTTACCTCGGATGGTAAGCTCGTTCCTGTTACTGTTGTGCAGGTAGGCCCTTGTGTTGTTACCCAGATTAAAACAAAAGAATCCGATGGTTATAATGCTCTTCAGCTTGGATTTGATGAAAAGAAAGTTGAAAAACTGAACAAACCTATTGCAGGGCATTTGAAAAAAATCAGTGATAAAGGATTCCGTGTTTTGAGAGAATTCAGAACTGATGATGTTGAAAGTGTTGAAGCAGGTGATACCATCGGAATTGATATATTTGCTGTAGGAGATAAAGTGAATGTATCCGGGATTTCAAAAGGGCGCGGTTTTCAGGGTACGATTAAACGGCACGGTTTCAGCCGTGGTCCTGAAACACATGGTAGCAGAAACCATAGGAAACCGGGATCTATTGGAAACAGTGCCTGGCCTGGAAAAGTTTTTAAAGGAAAGAAGCTTCCGGGTCACATGGGTACAAACAAAGAGACAGTGAAGAATCTTACAATTGTGGATATTAAGCACGAAGATAACCTCCTGCTGGTTAAGGGCCCGGTGCCGGGTTTTAAGACAGGAATATTGGAAGTGCGGAAGACTGATAGATAATTATTAAAAATAATCAGTTTAAGTATAAGATTAAAATGCGGCTATGGGTATTGCATTAAGATTTCCGCAGTGATGCATAGCTGATCAAAATTTATGAGGAAGAATATGGCTGCTGTAGATGTATTAAACAGTGCAGGTGAAAAAGTGTCTGAAGCTCAGCTTCCTGACGAGATTTTCAACACACCCGTCAAAACAAGTGTTCTTCACCAGGTTGTCCGGTTCCAGCTCGTTGCAAAACGGGAAGGGACTGCTGCGTGTAAAACCAGGGGTATGGTGAAAGGCAGTACAAAAAAGCTCTTTAGACAGAAAGGAACCGGTAATGCACGTGCGGGTTCTGTTAAATCCCCTTTAAGAAAAGGTGGTGGCGTTATTTTCGGGCCGTCCCAAAGGTCCTATGCGATAAAGGTGCCCAAGAAAGTAAGAAAACTTGCATTGAAAATGGCTTTAAGCTCAAAAGCTGAAGACAATACCATTTTTGTAATTGATAATTTTAACCTGGAGGCAATTAAAACAAAGGAACTTGCTAATGTTCTCAACACACTTAAGCTTTCTGACTTGTTGATTGTTTCTGATTCTGATGACTCAAACCTTTTGTTGTCTTCAAGAAATATTCCGGACATTAAAGTTATAAGAACAGAGGGTCTTAATGTGTATGATATTTTAAAGTTTAAAAACCTTCTTTTAGTAGAATCGACTATTAAAAACATCGAGGGGAGGTTGAGCTGAGATGAGACGATATGATATTATCAGAGGCCCTGTGGTTACGGAAAAAACAACCCTTCAAAAAGAAATGAACAACCAGGTTACTTTTAAAGTAGTGAAAAGTGCAAACCGGGTTGAAATCAAGGATGCTGTGGAGAAAAATTTCAATGCCAAGGTTAAGCGGGTCCGAACCGTACAGGTAAAGGGAAAAGTAAAACAGCGCGGTAGGATCATCGGCAAAAGAAACGACTGGAAGAAAGCCATAGTTACACTTATGCCAGGACAAAGAATTGATTTTTTTGAAGGTGTTTAAAGAGGTATATATATGTCAACAATAATTAAGACAAAACCGACATCTCCCGGACGACGTTCTCAGGAATACCTTTCTTTTGAAGAAATTACCAAAATCAAACCTGAAAGACGTCTGACTAAAAAGTTAAATAAACGTTCCGGTCGTAACTCTTACGGAAGAATTACTGCAAGACACAGAGGTGGCGGAGCAAAAAAGAAGTATCGTATAATTGATTTTAAAAGGGACAAAGACGGTATCCCGGCAAAAGTATCGGCCATTGAGTATGATCCGAACAGGAGTGCGAGGATTGCCCTTCTTGTTTATGCTGATGGTGAAAAAAGATATATTTTAGCTCCTTTGGAGGTAAAAGTCGGTGATATTCTGGAAACAGGCCCGGATGCTGATATTAAGCCCGGTAACTGCATGCCGCTTGAAAACATCCCTACCGGTACAAGGATTCATAATATTGAATTGAAACAGAATAAAGGCGGCCAGATCGTCAGAAGTGCCGGCGCCTATGCCAGGCTTATGGCAAAAGAAGGCAGTTATGCCCAGGTCCTCCTGCCCTCAGGTGAGGTAAGAATGATCCACCTGAAATGCAAAGCTACTGTTGGCAGAGTGGGCAATGAAAAACATGGTGATGTTAAGATTGGTAAAGCAGGACGAACCAGGTGGATGGGAAGGCGGCCCTATGTCAGAGGGGTTGCAATGAACCCTGTCGATCATCCGATGGGCGGTGGAGAAGGACGGTCTTCCGGTGGCAGGCAGCCCTGTACACCCTGGGGTGTTCCGACGAAAGGCAAGAGAACCAGGAAGAGTGCCAGAACTGATCAGTATATTGTTAAAAGAAGAGCTAAGAGAAAATAAATAGGTGAATTATTATGCCAAGATCATTAAAAAAAGGACCATACATTGCACCGAAGCTTTATAAAAAAGTTCTGGAAGCAAGTAAAACTAAAAGCAACAAAGTTATCAAAACCTGGTCACGCAGATCTACCATATTCCCTGAAATGGTCGGTATCACATTTGCTGTACATAACGGTAAAAAATTCATACCGGTTTTTGTTTCAGAAAATATGGTCGGTCATAAGCTTGGTGAGTTTTCACCTACAAGAACATTTTGGGGGCATGCAGGAGATAAAAGATCCAGGAGATAATCTCTTGCTTTATTAAAGGATATTGATATGGAAGTTAAAGCCACTACAAGATATACAAGGATTTCACCGTTTAAGCTTCGGTTGCCCATTAATGAAGTAAAAGGCAAAAATGCCGAACAGGCTCTTACTCTTTTAAAATTTATGCCGCTTAAAGCCGCAGGAATTATTTATAAAACCCTGCAGTCTGCAATCGCTAATGCCGAGCATAATAATGAGCTTGATGTGGATAAACTGGTTGTTAAAAATATATTTGTTGATCATGGTCCCACCATGAAGCGGTTCAGACCGAGAGCCAGGGGAAGAGCGGCCAGAATTTTAAAAAGAAGCAGTCATTTAACAGTAATTGTTGAAGATACTGACAAATAGGAGGGAATAAGCTTGGGCCAGAAAGTACATCCTACCAGTTTAAGATTAGGCATTATAAGGACTTGGGATTCCAGATGGTATGCGGATAAAGAATATGCCTCGTTTGTTGAAGAAGATTTTAAGGTCAGAAAGTTCTTAAAAAAGAAACTCTATCATGCTGGTATTTCAAAAATCGAAATAGAGCGGTTCTCAAAACAGATCCGGCTTAGAGTATTTGCAGCAAGGCCCGGTATTATTATCGGGAAAAAAGGGAGTGAAATTGCACTTCTTAAACAGGAGCTTGAAAAAATGCTCGACCCTGCGGTACTCATTGATATCAAAGAAGTAAGACGTCCTGAAATTGATGCCCAGCTGGTTGCGGAAAATATTGCTTTGCAGTTGGAAAGAAGAATCGCATTCAGAAGGGCGATGAAACGAAGTGTATCCTCTGCCATGCGGTTCGGGGCAAAGGGAATTAAAATAATTTGTGCAGGTCGCTTAGGCGGCGCTGAAATGGCAAGGACGGAGTGGTATAAAGAAGGTCGTATTCCGCTTCATACCTTAAGGGCTGATGTAGATTACGGTTTTATTGAAGCAAGAACCACATACGGAACCATTGGAATTAAAACCTTTATCTTTAAGGGTGAAGTATTAAGTCCTGGTGAACAAGCGTTGGCAAAATAGAGGCGATTAGGAGACAAATAAAATGCTTAGTCCAAAAAATGTAAAATTCCGTAAACAGTTTCGTGGAAGAACAAAGGGTTCACCAGACAGAGGCAACACTTTAAGCTTTGGTGACTTCGGCCTCCAGGCAACTGAATGCGGTTATTTAAATGCAAGACAGATTGAAGCTGCAAGGGTTGCGTTGACCCGTCATGCAAAAAGGGCAGGTAAAAGCTGGATCAGGTTTTTTCCTGACCATCCTGTTACAAAGAAACCTGCGGAAGTCAGGATGGGTAAAGGTAAAGGAGCGACAGATGCGTGGGTTGCCAGGGTGAAACCGGGTAAAATACTTTATGAGATGGAAGGCATTCCAAGAGACGTTGCAATCGAAGCCATGAGACTTGCTGCCAGAAAACTTTCCGTAAAAACCCGCTTTGTGGAAAGGAGTAAGTAAGATGAAAGTCAGTGAAATAAGAGAGATGGGAGCAGACCAGATTGGAGAAAAGCTTGCGGAATTAAAAAAAGAGCTTTTTAATCTTCGCTTTCAAAACGATGTTGGACAGCTTGAGAACACGGCAACACTTTCAAATGCCAAAAAAGATATTGCAAGGCTTTACACAATATCCAGAGAAATGAATGTAAACATTAGCTAATTTGCGAAGATAACTACTATGGAAACTATTCAAAAAAATAAAAGAGAGCTAATCGGTCTTATCGTATCAGATAAAATGGATAAATCAGTTGTAGTTCAGGTTGAAAGATTTGTTCAGCACAAGATTTATAAAAAATACATGAAACGGTATAAAAAATACCAGGCCCATGATGAAAAAAATGAATGCAGAATCGGTGATACTGTTAAAATTATAGAGACAAGACCTTTGAGTAAGCTGAAACGTTTCAGGATTACTGAAATCGTTAAAAAAGCTGTTTGATTAAAGGAGTTGAAAGATGATTCAGAGTGAAACAAGATTAACTGTAGCAGACAACTCCGGTGCAAAGGAACTGTACTGCATCAAGGTACTTGGCGGATCAAAGAGGCGGTATGCCAGCATTGGTGATATCATCACATGCTCTGTCAAGGAAGCTATCCCCAATGCAAAAGTGAGTAAGGGTGACATTATTCAGGCAGTAATTGTCAGGACAAAAAAAGAAATCCCCAGGCCTGATGGTTCAATGATCAGGTTTGACGACAATTCAGCTGTTGTTTTATCAAAATCAAATGAACCGGTAGGGACGCGTATCTTTGGCCCGGTGGCAAGAGAGTTAAGGGCAAAAAGGTTTATGAAAATTGTCTCTCTGGCCCCTGATGTGCTTTAATTATTCGGGTTTTGGAGAAAAATTCTTATGCAAATGATAAAAATCAGATTGAAAAAAGATGACAAGGTCAAAGTGCTGACCGGCAAAGATAAAGGCAAAATCGGCAAGGTGCTTAAGGTCGTTAAAAAGACCAACCGGGTCGTTATTGAAAATATTAATGTGGTTAAAGTCCATCAGAGACCAACACAGGCAAACCCCCAGGGCGGTATCGTGGAAAAGAGCATGCCTGTTCATATTTCTAATCTTATGGTTATGTGTAATTCATGTGTTAAACCCACAAGAATCGGAATGAAGACATTGGAAGATGGAAAACGGGTCAGAATCTGTAAGAAATGCAACCAGCAGATAGATTCTTAAGACCAAAGGCGGAGAGAAGAAATGTCAACTCTTAAGGAAAAATACAATAACGAGGTTGTTCCCAGGCTTAAGGAAACCTTTAACTATAAAAATGAGTTTCAGGTACCTAAACTAGAAAAAATTGTTTTAAATATGGGACTTGGAGAAGCGGTCAGGAACCCTAAGATCGTTGATCCGGCAGCCGCAGAACTGGCGTTGATCGCCGGTCAGAAGGCCGTAATTACAAGAGCAAAAAAACCGATTGCAAATTTTAAGCTTCGTGCTGACCTGCCTATCGGGTGTAAGGTTACCCTGCGGAGAGAAAAAATGTTTGATTTTTTTGACAGGCTTGTGAATATAGCTTTACCACGTGTCAGGGACTTTCGAGGAATATCACCAAAGGCTTTTGATGGCAGGGGCAATTATACCCTTGGCATAACTGAGCATATTATATTCCCTGAAATTGACTATGATAAGACCGACAGTATCAAAGGTCTTAATATTACAGTTGTAACGACAGCTAAAACAGATGAGGAAGGCAGAGCACTCCTGAAATTTTGCGGGATGCCTTTCAAAAATTAAGGATCTTAAGGAGGAAAGCTTGGCTAAAAAAGCTTTAATCGTAAAGGCGCAAAGAAAACCAAAGTTTTCAGTACGGTCATATAACAGATGCCCCTTATGCGGTAGACCAAGAGGATTTATTAGAAAAGCTGGTATTTGCAGAATTTGTTTCAGGGAACTTGCATCAGAAGGCAAGCTGCCGGGCGTTACCAAATCGAGTTGGTAATATTCAGGTTTTAATAAAAATTATATCAGCGGATTTTAAGGAGATTTAAAATGGCAAGTAGTGATCCAATTGCAGACATGCTGACAATCATAAGAAATGGTGGTAAAGCAGAGTTTGCTAAAGTGGATATCCCCGGATCAAAAATTAAGCTGGAAATGGTGCGGGTGCTGAAAGAACAAGGATATATCAAGGATTTCAAGTTTCTTGAGAATGAGACACAGGGGTTGATTCGGGTTTATTTAAAATACGTATCAGAAGGTCAGCCTTCAATTTTTGGTATTAAAAGAGTGAGTAAACCGTCTTGCAGGGTTTACAGCAGATCAAAACAGATTAAGCCGGTTTTAAACGGCCTGGGCATTTCAATCGTTTCAACCTCAAAAGGGTTGATGACAGACAAACAGGCCAGAGAAGCGAACGTCGGCGGTGAAATTCTTTGTAACGTATGGTAGTTTTAGGAGTAATCTATGTCCAGAATAGGAAAAAAGCCGGTTCAGCTTCCAGATAAGGTCCAGTTCGCCCTAAACGGTGATATGATTTCAGTTAAAGGACCCAAGGGTAATCTCGAACGTCAATTGCATCCGGCTGTAAAAATAGAATGCAATAACAATATTGTGACAGTTGATACAGATACAGGGGACAAGAAAAAAGTAGCCCTGCAAGGATTATTCAGAACCTTGATTTCCAATATGGTTACCGGTGTTACAACCGGGTATGAGAAGAAACTTGTACTTTCCGGTATTGGTTATCGTGCGGAAGTAAAAGGTAATAGCCTGATACTCAATGTAGGATATTCCAATCCGGTTGATTTTAAGATTCCTGATGGAATAACGGCAAATGTAGAAAAGAACACTCAAGTTACTCTGTCAGGTATTGATAAGGAAATTCTTGGCCAGGTGGCAGCAAACATAAGAGCTCTCAGGCCTCCGGAGCCATACAAAGGCAAAGGCATTATGTATGCAGGCGAGAGAATTATGAGAAAAGCTGGAAAGACTGCAGGTAAGGATTAAAAGGCGGGAATATAAAGATTATGGGAAATACATCACCAAGGCTTAAATCAAGGCTTAAAAGAAAAAAAAGAATCAGAAAAAATATTTTAGGTAATCAGGATCGCCCAAGATTGAGTGTATTCAGGAGTGCAAAGCATATTTACGCCCAGATCATAGATGATACTAAAGGGACTACACTGGTATCTGCATCTACCCTAGATAAGGAATTTAAAGAAATAGGAAAAGAGGGCAAAAAGGCTGAAATTGCAAAGGCGGTTGGAAGTCTTATCGGCAAGAGGGCTCTTGATAAGGGAATTGCAAAAGTTGTCCTGGACAGGAATGGATTTTTATATCATGGTCGCATTAAAGCGCTTTCAGACGGGGCTCGCGAAGCCGGATTGAATTTTTAAATTTTGGAGGAATACCCTTGGCAAGACAGCAAATGGAAGATAATGGATTAATTGATAAGGTCGTCAGGATCAATCGTGTTGCAAAAGTTGTAAAAGGCGGTAGAAACTTCAGCTTTAGCGCACTTGTTGTTGTTGGTGACGGTGAGGGCAGTGTCGGTTATGGCCTCGGAAAGGCAAAGGAAGTACCTGAGGCGATTAAAAAAGGCCTGGAAAAAGCAAAACGGAATATGGTCAAAATTTCATTGCTCAACGGAACCATTCCTTTTGAGGTTGTCGGCAGGGCAGGAGCAGGCCGGGTATTGCTTAAGCCTGCATCACCCGGTACCGGCCTGATTGCAGGTGGCGGGATCCGTGCGGTTCTTGAAGCTGTCGGTGTGACCGATATCCTGACAAAATGTATTGGAACACATAATACTCAAAATATTGTACGGGCAACACTGGCAGGTCTTCAATCACTTTGTACAAAAGAAGAAGTGGCAAAACGTCGTGGTCTTAGACCTGAAGATATATAAGAGGTTGATAAAAAATGGCTGATAAAATTAGAATCACACAGATTAAAAGTACTATAGGAAGACCTGCCAAGCATGGCCGGATTGTTCGCTCCCTCGGGTTAAAAAGAATGAATCATGTGGTTGAACATAATTCTGACCCGGTAATCTGGGGCCAGGTTAAAAAAGTTTCACACCTTGTGAAAGTAGAGGAGGTGTAATATGCAGCTTCATGATTTAGCACCGGTCAGAGGATCAAGAAAAAACAGGAAAAAAGTGGGCAGAGGACCTGGTTCCGGCATGGGTAAAACAAGTACCCGCGGCCATAAAGGCCTTAAAGCAAGATCAGGCGGCAATGTAAGGCCCGGATTTGAAGGCGGTCAGATGCCTATTTACAGACGGCTTCCAAAAAGAGGTTTTTTTAATATATTTAAAACAAAAAATGCTGTTTTAAATGTAAAGGATTTAGACCGGTTTGAAGATGGCACGGACATTGATATTGATGTCTTAAAAGATGCAGGAATAGTAAAAGGCCGTGTTGATGGCGTTAAAATTCTTGGCATGGGTGAAACAACCAAGAAATTTTCTTTAAGAAATATTCTTGTTTCCAAAACCGCTAAAGAAAAAATTGAATCTGCCGGCGGAAGTATAGAATAAACATTAACGACGTATTGTAAGGATATAATAAATGCTCGAGAACAGCTACCAGAACCTGTTTAAACTTCCTGAGCTTAAACGAAAGATTTTTATCACACTTGCTTTGCTGTTTGTTTACCGTGTCGGGATTCATGTTCCAACACCCGGCGTTAACGGTGCAGCGCTTGCTTCTTTTTTTGCTTCAGCTCAAGGGACATTGTTTTCCATGTTCAATATGTTCTCAGGAGGTGCATTGGAAAGGCTTTCCATATTTGCTTTAGGAATTATGCCTTATATCAGTGCTTCTATTATTTTAGATCTGATGACGGTTGTAGTACCCCAGCTTGAGCAGCTTAAAAAAGAAGGGGATGCCGGCCGGAAAAAGAAAACCCAGTATACAAGATACGGAACTGTTGTATTGAGTATTATTCAGGGCCTTGGTATCAGTGTTGGTCTGGAATCCATGTCCTCACCCGCAGGTGTGCCGATTGTTCCTTACACAGGCTGGGGGTTCCGGCTTGTTACTATTATAACGCTTACAGCCGGTACGTCTTTTATCATGTGGCTTGGTGAGCAGATTACAGAAAGGGGTATTGGAAACGGTATCTCCCTGATTATTTTTGCGGGTATTGTTGCAAGGATGCCGTCTGCCATGGGTAACACCCTGAGACTTATGTCAACTGGAGAAATGGGAGTTTTTGCAATACTTATCCTCATAGTTCTCATGGTTGCCGTTATTGCTGCCATCATTTACATGGAGCAGGCACAGAGACGAATACCGGTCCACTATGCCAAACGTGTTGTCGGAAGAAAAATGTACGGGGGGCAGACTTCTCATCTTCCGCTTAAAATCAATACTGCCGGCGTTATACCTCCTATTTTTGCTTCCTCTATTATCATGTTTCCTACAACTTTGGCACAATTTATAAATATTCCCATGATGAAAACCGTTGCAGCCATGTTCAGCCCGGGCACACTCTGGTACTACCTGCTTTATATCGGATTTATCGTTTTCTTTTGTTATTTTTATACGGCGATTCAGTTTAACCCTGAAGACGTGGCTGAAAACATGAAAAAGAACGGTGGATATATTCCAGGCATCAGGCCTGGTAAAAGAACGGCTGAATATATCGATAAGGTGTTGACAAGAATTACCCTTGGCGGGGCTGTTTATGTTTCTGCTGTTTGTGTTCTGCCAACCTTTTTAATGCGGAAATTTAATATTCCGTTTTATTTTGGCGGCACAGCCCTTTTGATTGTGGTGGGAGTGGCAATTGATACTATTTCCCAGATAGAGTCCCACCTGATAACAGGTAATTATGAGGGATTTCTGGGAAGATCCGGCAGCAAGAGAATAAGAAGCAAGTAAATCCTGTTTAAATGTTCTAAAGAAATAAGGAGATTGATAAAACTATGGCAAAAGAAGAACCCATTAAAGTTGACGGGAAAGTGCTTGAAACATTACCCAATGCCATGTTCAGAGTAGAGCTTGAAAATAAGCATGTACTGCTTGCGCATATTTCAGGTAAGATGAGAATGCATTTTATTAAGATCCTGCCAGGGGACAGGGTGACAGTAGAGATTTCACCATATGATTTAAGCAGGGGCAGAATTACATATAGATTTAAATAAATAATATATTTTATACGATATAACAATGTTAGATTAGGAGTAAAGGGATGAAAGTCAGAGCATCTGTAAAAAAAATCTGTAGAAATTGCAAAGTAATAAAAAGACGTGGTGTCGTTCGAATTATTTGTATCAATAAACGCCATAAACAGAGGCAGGGATAGGGGGAAAGAAATTTGGCACGTATCGCAGGAGTAGATTTACCAAGAGATAAGCATGCATGGATAGCTTTAACCTATATCTATGGAATAGGTAACAGCAGATCAAAGCTAATACTTGAAAAAACAGGTATTGATCCTACTACAAAAGCAAATGACCTGACAGAAGCACAGGTTAATGACATCAGGAAAGTCATTGATGCCGAGTTTAAGGTTGAAGGTGAACTTAGAAGCGAAGTTTCCATGAATATTAAACGGCTTATGGACTTAGGCTGTTATAGAGGGCTGCGCCATCGAAGAGGACTTCCCTGTCGTGGGCAGAGAACCAGTACAAATGCCAGAACAAGAAAAGGTCCTAAACGGACTGCGGTTAAAAAGAAAAAGTAGGATAATCTTAAAAGGTAATATTAATTATGGCAAAAAAGTCTAAAAAAGCTGTATCCAGAAAACGGGTAAGAAAAAATATTTCTACAGGCATTGTGCATATTCAATCCACGTTTAATAATACAATCGTCACAATTGCCGATGAAAACGGTAACACCATTTCATGGTCCAGTGCAGGCATGCAGGGATTTAAAGGCTCAAGAAAAAGCACTCCTTTTGCAGCAAAGCTTGTGGCAGAAGACGCAGGAGCAAGAGCAATGGAACACGGCATGAAAAACATAGGCGTATATGTTAAAGGCCCGGGGCCTGGTCGGGAATCCGCCTTAAGGGCGTTGCATGCCCTTGGATTCACTATATCCATGATCAAAGACGTTACCCCGATTCCCCATAATGGATGTCGGCCGCCAAAAAGAAGAAGAGTATAAGTTTAAAGGTTTGATAAAGGAGAAAAACATTGTCACACTATAGAGGTGCTGTTTGCCGACAATGCAGACGCGAAAATATGAAGCTTTTTTTGAAAGGCGACCGCTGCTTTTCAGATAAATGCAGTTTTGATAGAAGAGGCTATCCACCGGGGCAGCATGGGCAGAGAAGAACTAAAATATCTGATTACGGGATTCAGCTCAGGGAAAAACAGAAGGTCAGAAGGCTTTATGGGATATCTGAAAAGCAATTCAGGATTTCATTTAAAAAAGCTGATAGAAAGAAAGGTATAACAGGTACAAACCTTTTAAGCCTTTTGGAAACAAGGCTTGATAATACGGTTTTCAGGATGGGATTTGTTAATTCCAGAAACCAGGGAAGACACTTTGTAAAGCACAACCATTTTCTGGTAAATGGTAAAAAAGTAAATATCCCATCTTACCAGGTTAAAAAAGGCGATGTGGTTGAACTTCGTGAGAAATCAAAAAAAATTCAGACTATTTCCGATTCTCTCGATGCCATAGTAAGACGCGGTGTGCCGCAATGGCTTGAAATTAATAAAGAGAATTTCAAAGGTGAAGTTGTCGGTGTCCCTGTACGAGAAGATATAACGCTTCCGATTCAGGAACAATTAATTGTAGAGCTTTATTCAAAATAGACAAATCATTGATATGGTTTGTCCCAATATTTATTCAGGAGATATAAATGTCATCTGAAAAACTTGCATATGTGAACTGGCGAGAGATGATCAAGCCAGAGGAGCTTGACGTTACCACAACTTCAACATATGGTAAATTTGTATGTGAACCCCTTGAAAGGGGATATGGTATCACCATTGGAAACTCTTTGCGGCGTATTATCCTTTCATCCATATATGGAGCTGCCATTGTATCTGTTAAATTTGATGATGCTCTTCATGAATATAGCGTGATATCTGATGTTAGAGAGGATGTTTCCGAAATTATTTTAAATTTAAAAGAGCTGAAGTTGACGGTTTCTGACACTGAGGACAAGATATTGACATTGAGTGTCAAGGGTGAATGCGAAGCCACGGGAGCTGATATTGTAAGCCCGGACGGCAAGGTTGAAATCCTTAACCCGGAGCAGCATATTGCAACTATTTCCCAAAATGGTGTGCTGAACATGACCATGGTTGTTAAAACCGGAAAAGGCTACGCTCTTGCTTCTGCCAACAAGGATGAGGACGCTCCCATCGGGACCATTCCTATTGACAGTGTGTTTTCCCCCATCAAGCGTGTAAAATATGTTGTGGGAACATCCAGGATAGGACAGAAAACCGATTATGACAAGCTGACCCTTGAAGTATGGACGGATGCTTCGGTAACACCGGATGATTCAGTTGCATATGCTGCAAAAATTCTTAAAGAGCAAATGAATCCTTTTATCAATTTTGATGAGGATATGGAACCTGATCATGTTGATGAAAATTCAGAGGATTCCGAAAAAGGCTTTAATGAAAATATCTACAGGTCCGTGGATGAGCTTGAATTATCCGTAAGAAGTTCAAATTGCCTTAAAAATGCCAGAATCCATACTATCTATCAATTGGTTCAGAAAACAGATGGAGAAATGCTTAAAACCAAAAATTTTGGTCGGAAATCCTTAAATGAAATAAAGGAAGTCCTTTCTTCCATGGATCTTTCACTTGGTATGGATCTTGAAGGTTTTGAACCGCCGGAAGATGAGAACAATCAGGAAGGAGAATAATATTCTATGAAACATAGAAAATCAGTATTAAAATTAAACAGAACCTCAAGCCATAGAAAGGCTATGTTCAGAAACATGGTAACTTCTTTGTTCAAGCATGATAAAATTAAAACCACCGAAGCAAAAGCAAAAGGCTTAAGATCAATTGCAGACAAGATGGTTACCCTTGCAAAAAGAGGGGATTTGCATGCAAGACGACAGGCTCTTGCCGTGATCCGGGAAAAAGATGTTGTTCATATCCTTTTTGATGAGGTTACCCGGAAATTCAGTTCAAGGCAGGGTGGTTATACAAGAATTACCAAGCTTGGTCCAAGAAAAGGGGATGTTGCCCCAATGGTACAGATCGAATTAATTTTTGACTGATATCATCTGATCTGTCTTTTATAAAAAAAGTATATTAATCCCCGGCAGAAAATTTTGCCGGGGATTTTTGCGTTTATCTTTTCCGGTCTTAAAAAGAGTCTTAAATTAATAAAAGTTTTTTAGAAAGCAGGAGATTGATAATGACTTACAATTTTAAAAATGATTACACAGAAGGAATGCACCCCAGTATTCTCGATGCGCTGATAAAAACAAATGCAGAGCAGCAGGAGGGTTATGGACACGATCTTTATTGTTGCAAAGCCATTGATATACTGCAGCAGAAAATCCGTAACCCCAGGGCAGACATTCATTTTATTTCCGGTGGAACACAGGCCAATACTGTTGTTATTGCTTCTGTTTTAAAACCGTACGAATCTGTTATATCCGCAGGTACGGCCCATATTAATACTCATGAGACAGGTGCCATAGAAAACACAGGGCATAAAATTAATGTGGCACAAAGCTTAAACGGGAAATTATCCTGCAAAGATATCCAGGCTGTTTTAGATCTGCACACAGATGAGCATATGGTCAAGCCCCGCCTTGTCTTTATTTCCAATGCCACTGAAACAGGAACAATATATAATAAGCAAGACCTTAAAGCTCTTTTTTTGTTTTGCAAATCAAAAGGATTGATATTATACCTTGATGGTGCAAGGATTGGCAGTGCTTTATGCTCTTATGAAAATGATCTCAACCTGGCAGAATTATCAGAATTTGTTGATCTTTTTTATATTGGCGGTACTAAAAACGGTGCCATGGCAGGCGAGGCCGTCATTATCAATAACGAGACCTTAAAAGCGGGATTCAGGTTCCACATGAAGCAAAACGGGGCATTGCTTGCAAAATCAAGGATATTTGGAGTCCAGTTTCTTGAGTTGTTTAAAGATGGCCTGTTTTTTAAACTGGCTGAACATGCCAATGAAATGGCTTTGAAGTTATCCCGGAATATCGCACAAGCAGGATTCCAATTTTTATATAAACCGGTTACAAACCAGATTTTTCCAATTTTTGAAAATAAGATAATAGAAAATCTGAACAAAAAATACGGATTTTATGTCTGGGAAAATATTGATAAAAAAACCTCAGCCATAAGGCTTGTGACATCATGGGCAACAAAAGAGGAAGCAGTTGATAATTTTATCAAGGATTTAAAATACTGCAGTTAGGAATTATTTGTTTTTTTTAGCCTGGTAAAGTCTTTTATCCGCAGCCTTTAAAAGTATTGCCGACGAGTCCATGTTATTTTCAAATACAGAAGAAAGTCCATAACTTAATTTGACATAAAAGCTGGTATTATTTGCCGCAAGCGGCTGGTTTGCAAGTTTGTGCTGTACCCTGTTGATATAGCTTTTTGCCTGGGCTTTATTTGTGGAAGGTAAAATAACTACAAATTCATCGCCTGCGAACCTTGCCACAATGTCAGAATCCCTTTTCAGGCTGTTCAGGCAATTTGCAGTGTGGCATAAGGCCATATCCCCGTTATCGTGGCCAAAATTATCATTAATGGATTTAAAGTCATCAAGATCCAGGAAAATAATAGAAAGATCAATATGATACCTTTTGGACCGCTGAAATTCCCGTTCAAGGACTCTTCCCATAACGCCCCGGTTTAAAAGCCCGGTTAAAGGATCATGGAATGCAAGAAATTTTAATTGTTCATGCGCTGTCACATTGGAAAGGCATAAAGATACTTTAAGCGCCAGTTGTTCCAATAAGGAAATATCAATGCCGGGTTCAAACCTGTAAATATTTTTATCAGCCTGGTTAAAGCTCCCGACAATTTCGCCATCCAGGGTGATAGGTGCAATGGCAATGGAGCCTATCTCATAATTTGAAGCCTCAGGGATCAACGCCCGGAATTCATTGAGATTTTTATTGGATAGAAGCGGCTTGAGCCTGTTACCCGAAATCCTTGAGAATTCTTCCCTGGATAAAAAAGCTGTTGATGCACTTAAGAGTTTTGAATTTTGATTGTTCCTGAGATATTTGGAAATGCTGCTTTCTTCAATGATGGAAAGCCAGGTATAAGGAATTGAGAATTTTGAACTGATTTCAAATAATAGCTTTTCAATGAAATCCTGAAAATTTAATATGGTTAAGATGCTTATTTCAATTTCATGAAATTTTCTTGCCTTTATTTCATTTTGTTTTAACCGTTCTAAAATTGATTTTGGAATTGTCATATATGTATTTTCAAGCCTGTTATATTTATCCTTTTTGTTTTTTTTAAGTTGCATCGCAAAGAAAGTCAATATGAATCATGATTTTAAACAGGATAATCATAATGGCAGGTGATTTTATTAAATTAATAAAATAGGCTAACAGGGTTAATAGCGCCTTTCCCAGTTTAAAAAAAGGTTGATTCTCTCAAGATTAGAAGCTACTGTTCCCATGAGGTTATTGAAAAATCAAGAATGGTCATCAGACCCAAAAATGATGCAGGGTTAGAGGTCTAAAAAAAAGTCTGGTTTTAAAGAGAACTATTCTCTGTTATTGTGCCTGATACCAATTTTTTAAATCGATTGGATTATTTTTGTGCAAAACATTTTGGACGAAACGATTTCATTGCTTCCGTTTATCGAATCCAAAAAGGATGGCTTTCTTCTTGATATCCCCATGCTTGATCAGGACAGGGACGTCTCACAAGGGTATATATCCTTTTCAAGTCGCTGATAAAGGACAGAATTTTTCAATAATAGTGATGAAATGGGATCTGATCTGGTTCACAAAACTTTTCAAATTGCCAATGACAGTATATTAAAGTATGCAGAAAATGATACAGCGTGTAAGGGCATGGGGTGCACAGCAGAATTGCTGGCATTTAGCCCCCCACATTTTGTTCTTGGCCACATGGGTGACAGCCGGACCTATCGCCTCCGCAAGGGGAATTTAAAACAGCTGACCACAGATCATTCACTGGTACAAGAACAGTTGGATCAGGGACAGGCATCAAAGAAAAAGTTGCGAACCTCATCCATGATGCCAATGCCAACGGGGGCAAAGATAATATTTCTGTTGTACTGGCTGAGATTTTATAGAAATAGAATACACCTGAAAAATAAATTATCACCGCATTGATCCGGAAATATTAAATAAAAGAAAACCATTGTTGAATTTGGGGCCGCCAATAGTGATGCTGCTGTCGTTTCTCAATAGCACCCGGGTTTTAAAAATCAAATGGTTATTTTTTTTAATATTGATTTGATAGCGGATCCTTTTGCCATCCATATCAGTTGGCATGACTATAAGGGTCCTTTTTCCTGGAAGATCTACACGGCCTTCCTGGTTAAAGCCCAGGTTCAACCTCCGGTCTTTTAAAAGCCTGTATGATGTGTACTTAAACACAGATTCAAGTTCTGAAATGATTTTTTTCAGGCCTGGATCAATATGTCCGGGGCCCATTGAAGCATGAATCACCTTTACATCAGTTAAAACCCGGCCTGCTGCAAACACCGGGCGGGAGAAAAAATAAAAACATGATATCCCTGTAAATATTAATATTATTTTTATTAGTTTGACCATGACTCCCCTTTTATATCAGGTTTCAGAAAACCATATGATGGTATGTTTTTCTTTTTGAGTTTCAATAATCATAACGGAAGTAAAATCTGTGTCAACCGATGTTACAATCGCACTTGGACCCGTCGGGCCAAACAGGCTTCCTTGAAACGAGAACAGGCAGATGATCAATATTACAGCAATGGATGCAAGTTGCAAGTAAATATTTTTGCTGAAGAATACCAAAATATTTCCCAATAAGTTTTTCTTTGAACAGGGCGTGTTTTGCAATAATTTTTGCCTGAGCCTGTCAGGGTTGATTTGCAGCTTCTGTTGATCCGCATGATCATTAAACACAGCAGAGAGCGACTTGTATTGTCCTGCAAGACGGTTGCAATCCGGGCAATGGATAATGTGCTGTGACACCGCGTAATATTGGTCCTGGCTAAGTTCATTGTCAACAAACCTGCTGATTTTTTCCGGCGTATATCTGCTGCATGTTTTTTTCATAAGAAGCCCTTTGTTTAATCCCTTATTTCAAGTAAATCAATAAGGTTTTTTCGTGCAAAATAAAGCCGCGAGCTGACCGTTCCTTTTTTAATATTAAGTATCTTTGCAATCTCTTTATATGATAGTCCTTCAAAAGCATTTAAAACAAAAACCAGCCTTATCTTTTCCGGGAGCACCTTAATCGCTTCCATCAGGTTTCTTTCAAATTGTTTCTCGCAAAACAGCATTTCAGGATCATGGTTTTTTATATTTTCGCAAAACAGGTCTTGATCATTTTCCGATTCAATGGAATCATGGCTCCACTTAAATCTTCTTTTCCATTTCCGTTTCCAGTTCAGGCATTGGTTTATCGTGATTTTTCGAAGCCAGGTGGCAAGGCTTGAGTCCTGCCTGAAGGTCTGGATGTTTTTAAAGACGCTGATAAACACATCCTGCACAACTTCCAGGCTGTCCTCCCGGTCAAGGGTGATGCCGTAGGCAATTTTTAAAAGTCTGTCCTGATATTGCCTGACAAGAAGATTGAAAGCCCATTGTTGCCCTTTTTTCAGCCGTTCAACAAGATCTGGTTCATCAATATTATCTGCGGTGCCTTCTTGTTTGTTCACAATAAATCAAATGTCGTGTTAGTGTTTTATTAATACCTTACCCATACCTTTTCTTCCTGCCAATACCCGTCTTTTACCAGGAATTTTTCATTCCTGCCGCTGACCCAGTCTCCCCTGCGGTCATAATGGGCCGGATTCCATTTTGTTTCATAAACAGGTTCCACCCATATCCTTTCTATTTCCCAATAGCCGCTTGGTCTGTGATACCGGTGCCTTGCGTGACGTCTATTATAATGATCACGCTGTATTTCAGCGTACCTGTAATTCTCCCGGTTTGAATTCTTGTTTATCCCGTTGATGATGGCCGCGCCCAGAATCGCCACCCCGGTGCCCAGCATAAATCCTTCAATGGTATGGCGCCTTGCCGCACCTGCACTTGCAGATACAGTGGATAAGCATACAAACAATATTACAGTGGTTGTAATTGCGATTATTTTTTTCATTATTTATCCTCCATTTTAGTATTAATAAAAGAGCAATTGCAGGGCATTTGCTCTTTCTATTAACTATTGACACCGGAAAAATAGAAATGTTCAAAATATTTTAATTTTTTTAAAATTTGATTTTAAAAATCAAACCTGGCAGATAATTATCCGCCAATGGAGGTCATATGGCTTATGGGCATGTTTTTTACAGATTGATCCGTGAGCCCGTGGAAAGAGGGTTTTTTTGTCAAGGCAGAAAGAATAATCGCTTTCAGCTCATCATCAGTTGCATTGTTTCGAAGCGGATTTATAATGTCTTTTTCATAGTTATTTAAAAGACAGGGACGCAATGTTCCTCTTGATGTTAATCTCAGCCTGTTGCAGTCACTGCAGAAATGCGAGCTTATCGGGGTGATAAAACCCACAATTCCCCTGGCTCCCTGAATTTGAAATTTCTTTGCAGGGCCGTCATTGGCATTTCGTTTAACCGGGATGAGTTTCCCGAATTTTGATTCGATTTTTTCTTTAATCTCCCTGGTCAATACCTGTTGCTGTTTTTCAATTGCAGAATCTCCCATGGGCATGTACTCAATGAACCTGATATGGAACGGGTATTTTAATGTCAAGGCCGTAATATTTTCAATCTCATCGTCATTGATTCCCCTTAAGATGACAGCATTGATTTTTACAGGGGATATTCCTAATTCATGAGATGTGAAAATGGTGTCAAAGACCTGATGGAATCTATCCCTGCCTGTGATCCTGGCAAATTTGACAGGATCCAGGGTGTCAAGGCTGAAATTAAGCCGTTTAATTCCAAAATCGATCAGTTTTTTTATTTTTTCCCTTGTCAGCAATGCCCCATTGGAGGTGATGGAAATATCTTTCAGGCTTTCAATGGCGCAAAGCCTCTCTAAAAATGAAAAGATATTTTTTCTTACAAAGGGTTCTCCCCCGGTGATCCTGGCTTTGGTGATGCCAAGTTCGCAGGCAAGCCTGGTAATCTTTAATATTTCTTCATATTTGGCAATTTTTTCATGTGGAATCATTTTGAATGGTGAAGATGGTATGCAGTATTGACACCTGAAGTTACACCGGTCGGTGACGGAAATTCGAAGGTAATTAATGGTGCGGTTACCGGCTATCATTTTTATTGCCTGCTTTCATAGTAGGCTAAAAGTGAATCCGTAAGCCCTTGAATAGTAAATTCTTCAGCTTCAATGTCAGGTTCTATGCCAAGTGATCTTGCCGTTTTGGAAGTTATGGGTCCAATACTTGCGGTTACAACATTTTTTAAAAGCAGCTTTGCATCTTTTGGCTCAAGCTGTGACATGAAATTGGATACAGTAGAAGAGCTGGTAAAGGTAACAGCATCAATTTCATTATTTTCAAGAAGGCTGATCAGCTCTTCTTTTTTGCTGGTAAAAAGCCTTGTTTCATAAGCTGTAACCTCATGGACCTTTGCCCCCATTTTTGTCAATTCTTCAGGCAGGACTGTCCTTGCCACTTTTGCCCTGGGGAGCAATACCCTTTTATTTGTCATATCAATACCTGAAAAAGCATCAATTACACTTTCTGCCCTGTATGTTTCAGGAAGGATATCACTTATGATGCCGTATTCTTTCAGTCTTTTTTTTGTAACAGGACCGATACATGCAATTTTAAGGTGCCCCAGCGCCCTTACGTCTTTTCCCGTATCAAACAATGTATTGAAAAAGAATTCAACACCATTGACACTGGTAAATACGAGCCAGTCATAATTGTTTATGTTGTTAACAGATTCTTTTAAAGGCCCGCTATCTTTGGGCGGAGCAATTTGAATGGTTGGAATTTCAATGCATTGGGCACCGAGTTTTGTCAGATTTGAAACAAGATCGCTTGCCTGGGCACGGGCTCTTGTGATCACAATTCTTTTCCCAAACAAAGGCCTTTTATCAAACCATGCAAGTTCGTCCCTTAAAGAAACCACATGGCCGATAACAATAATGGCTGGTGATTTGAGTTCTGCCTCTTTAACCCGTTCAACAATTGTTTCAAGGGTTCCTGTGACAGTCTGCTGCCTGGCTGTTGTCCCCCATCTTACAAGGGCAACCGGCGTATCCATGGCTTTGCCGTGTTCAACCAGGTTTTTTACAATGTTTTCAAGATTTTTAACCCCCATTAAAAACACAAGTGTTGCATTGGATTTTGCATATACATCCCATTGCATGCTGGTGTCTTTTTTTGTAGGGTCTTCATGGCCTGTAATAAAGGACACAAAAGAGGTATGGTCCCTGTGGGTTACCGGTATCCCTGCATAGGCAGGTGCTGCGATTGCCGAGGTGACACCCGGGATGACTTCATAGGGCACGCCGTGGCCAAGAAGCATCTGTGCCTCTTCGCCTCCCCGGCCAAAGACAAAGGGATCACCGCCTTTCAGCCTTGCGATATCAAATCCCTGCCTTGCCTTGTCCACAAGCAGGAGGTTAATTTTATCCTGGGTAAGGGTATGGTCCCCGCCTTTTTTACCCACATAAATAACCTGGGCATCTTTTTTGGCATAATCAAGTAAAAAAGGAGATGCAAGGTAATCATAGACTACAACATCTGCATTCTCGATACATTCTTTTGCCTTAATGGTTAAAAGCCCGGGGTCACCCGGGCCTGCACCAATGAGATATACCTTGCCTGTCTTATCAGTCATTTTAGATTTAAACTCTCCAATATTTTTTTCCCGCCTTTTTCAAGAACCAGGTCGGCAAGAGCCTTTCCCTGGTTTTTAACTTCGGTCACTGGGGAAATAATTTGTTCTTTGATTAGTTTTTCACCGTTTTCAGATGCAACAATTGCTGTCACCTTTATTTTATCTTTGCCCGCAATTCTGGCAAAACAGGCCACCGGGATATGGCAGGAGCCTTCTATCCTTTTTAAAAACGCCCGTTCGCCTGTTACACAGATTCTCGTGTCATGGTGGTCAAGTTTTTCCATAACAGGTAAAATTTCCGGGTCATTTTTTCTTGTTTCAATACAAAGTGCGCCCTGGCCAACAGCCGGGACCATGATTGTTTCATCAAGAAATTGTGTTATCTCGTTTTCCTGGCCCAGACGTCTAAGACCTGCTGCCGCGAGCACTATGGCATCATATTCACCCGACTTTAACTTATTGATCCTGGTATCAAGGTTGCCCCGTATGGAGGAAATTGTCACATCAGGGCGGATATGTTTGATCTGGGAAGCCCGCCTGAGACTTGAAGTGCCGATTTTTGCCCCTTTTTGATAATTTTCTAAAAGGAGGTCGTCTTTTGCAATCATCACATCAAACGGGTTCTCTCTTTCAGGGATGGCCCCTATGGTAAGACCTTCGGGTAATTCGCCCGGCATGTCTTTCATGCTGTGGACAGCAATATCAATTTCCTGATTTAAAAGTGCGTTTTCAATTTCCTTTACAAACAATCCTTTACCGCCCACCATGGCAAGGGGCCGGTCAGTGATCCTGTCCCCGGTTGTTTTGATGATCTTTAACCTGACATCACAATCCGGGAAGATGTTTTCGATCCTGGATTTAATAAAATCAGCCTGCCACAGGGCAAGTTTGCTTCCCCTGGTACCAATGCATATATTATTTTTCATAAAAGCCTATCCGACCCCGCAGGAAGAACAATTAGAAGATGAACAGCCACCGCAGGACGATGAACCAGCCGATTTGACCCGGGATTCACCGCCCGGGCCTGATGATTTTGAAATAAATCCGCAGGCAGACATCAACCTTACAAGGTTCCGGCTTTCACAAGCCGGGCATTCAGGTTTTGAGCCGCCCATGACAAGAGCTTCGAATTTATTCTTGCAATCATTGCATGTATATTCGTAAATTGGCATTTTTTAAACCCCTGTTTCTTTCTTAATTTATTCAAACAAATTAATATAATGATTTAATTAAAGATTTTCAAGTCAGGGGCCAGGATATTTTACGGCAATTGTTTTTAAACAGAAAAATTATTTATTGCAAAAGAAATTGTCATAAATTAAAAAGGATTTGAAATGATTTAAAAGATAATTTTAAGGTTTATGAAATTTTTTGTAAATTTTAGAACTTGATTCAGGAAGGTAGATGGCAAAAAAGAAAAAACATAAGAAAACCGGTAAAACCAGAAAACAAAGATTAAAAGAGAATAAAAAATTCAGGAACATGTCTGCTGATCAATTGATTTCCAGGGGAGATGCCTGCATAAAAAAATTAAATATCCGTGACGCAATACAGGCCTATAGACAAGCCCGGGTAAAGGAGGCACCCTTTAATGCCGTTATGCCCAAACTTTTTCATGCATATTGTTTAAGGTCAAGGCAGCTTAAGGTCAACAAAATGCCAGGGGAGGCAGATGCTGTTTAAGGTATGGCTCTTGAAATATTTTCTGATATACCTGTTATTACTCCTGGGGTTTTAAAAGACTGCATCTTGTTTCTCCCTGTCTGGAAAAGTGCTGAGATTTATAAAAAATATATTAAAACCAACAAGCCCTTACCTGAAATCGAATCAAAGCTTGGCAGCAGGCTTGTGGCAGGCAGCAGCCTTGATATTGTGCGCGGCATGAATGATGAGTCACGGCTTAAACAGGATATCGGCTATATTCAAGTTGCGGTCAAAAATATGGATAAAGGAGAATGGGAAAAAGCTCTAAAGGCAATGAGATCCATACCACGGAAATCACCCTACTCTGATATGAAAGTCTTTGCAATGGGTGAAGCCATCCATAAACAAACCTTTCAAGCCAATCTTGAAAAAACCGTTACAACCGGGGATATAAAAAATATCAATCAATGGATTAAGTCCTTGTCTGAAGTTTTGCTTCCTGACAGGCCGCAAGAAGCTGTGATTCATCTCCTGGAAATAATCGGTTTCGGGAAATCACAGATAAATATGGACCTTAATACGTTTAAAAAACTTCTTAAAAGTAATATTCCTTCTAAAACCCTGCAAAATCAATTAATTGCAAAGGCTATCAGTGTAAGACAAAATTTTTTATCTTTTTATTCTGTGCAATACCTTGAAAATATTGAGAAAGAGTTCCCTGATAAAACGATAGTCAAATCGCCCGATCCATTGTGCTTTTGGAGATCATTAAAGCCTTAAAACATGATTCTGAATTTGTATATGATTATATTGAAGAACTGGAAGCGGTATTTGAGTTCTTTGATATACCCCTGGATGTTTTAGGTAAAGATACTGAAAAGGTTATCTGCCAGGTTGCAAAAAAAGCAATTGACCTTGATCCGGAAAACCGGGAGGCTTATGAAATTATCATGGATCTTCCCATGGAATTGCAGGCCATGAGGAAATTTATTGAACCCTGTTTGATGAAAATGGTTGATATTTTCCCGGAAGACCATCTTGCCTGCCTGAAGCTTGCCCATCTTTTTTATTTAAAAAATGCTTATAGAAAAGCTGAAAATATTCTTTTGCAGGCATATTCAAGAGCCCCCCATGATATGCAGGTCCGGGAAAAATATGCCTTGTCATTTATTATTGCCAGTGTAAGAAACCTTAAAAGAAAAAATTTTAACCTCGTAGACAAGGATCTTGGGAAAGCTGAAAAATTCAATATCCGGTCCCTTAATATTTATATTACAGAAAAAAAGCTGATTTCTAATGCGGTTAAAACAAATAAATTTTCAAGGGAAATTTTTGATGAAAACACCAAGGATTTTAGCTTATATGAAAAAATGAAAACCCTGCTTTTATTCAAGCTTGATATGGAAGATCCGTCAGGAGTGGCACCGGAAAAGGCAAGAGGGTTTGTTTCAATTTTTAATTCCTTTAAGAAAAAGGTCAAGATCTTTTCTTCCAATGAGTTGTACTCTCTTTTAAAATCATTAAAAAAAACATATCATATGCTTTTCTGGAACCCCTTTTTTGCTTCTCCCCTGATAGATGGGAAAGGACAGCTTCTATCAAGCCTGGGCAACGGTGATTTTACAAATATAATTATTGATCTTGTTGAACATAATTATTTAAATATAGTTATTATTGAACTTGAAAAAAGAAGAAAAGCTGCCAATCCAAAAACATCTGTAATTTTTGATTTTTATTATATAGCGCTTTGTCATTTCCAGGGCAGTTTAACACAGCCTTCACGGTTTGAAGATATTATTGCCAGGACAGATGCTTTAGATGATCTTGTCCGGGAAGTTGATCTTAAAAGAAAATCACCGGGACTTAAAGATATTGCAGGGGCCGATAAAAATGAAAACGAGTGGATTTAAAATTGTTTTAAGAAAAGCCTGGCTTTTCCAGGTGGATGACTCAAAAGGCTCCAAATCTGATAAACCATAGGCCGGGTGCGACCTTTACACATTGCTTGCCGAGTTTGTATCATTTAAAAATAAGATCCAGATTCAAAACAGGGAGCAATCGAAAAATATCAGGTGCCTTAAAGGGTTTAATGAATTTGCCCTGCAGGGACAGGCCATGATTTCTTTGCTGGAAGAAAAAATAAACAAACTTAATACAATGGAAGAAAAAATTATTGACAATGCACAGGAAAAAGCAATCAGCGCATTTCTGGATGTGAGGGATTCCCTTGTAAGGGGGGTGGAAGCAGGGGAAAAAATATCTTTCCCATATTTTGTTTTTAACAGGAAAAAGCAAGATAGTATTATAAAAGGCTATGAAGTGGTGTTGAAAAAATTTGACCTGGCCCTTGCCATGCTGGACACGTTTCCCATTGGTACGAATAATATTGAATTTAACCCTGAAATGATGATTGCAGTGGACACGCAAAACATAAGCACTTTGAAAAAAGGTATTGTAATAGATGAAATCTGCGGCGGGTTTAAACGAAAAGGTAAAGTGATAAGACCGGCCCGGGTAATCGTAAACAGATAAATAAAACAGGAGTGATCATGATAGAGCCTGTAATTGGTATTGATCTTGGCGGGGATGATTTTGATAATCTGATTGTCCGGTTTCTTGTTAAGCTTATAAAAGACACCCAAGGCGGGGACGTCGCCAATGACAAAATAGCCATGGCCAGCCTTAAGAACAGTGCTGAAAAAGCAAAAGTAATGCTCTCAACCAGACCGTTTGCCAGTATTGAGGAAGACCATTTGACAAAAGGAGTCCACCCCTCATATGAATTGTCCCGGACCAAGTTTCAGGATATGATAAAAGAATACCTTGAAAAAACAATCATGTCTGTCACTGCTGCACTGGAGGATGCGAAACTCAGGCCCAGGGATATTGATAAAATCCTTCTTGTCGGAGGTTCCACAAGAATACCAATGGTTTCAGAACTCTTGAAAGAAAAGCTCGGGATAGAACCACACCTTGGCATTGACCCTGACCTTTGTGTGGCCCTTGGCGCTGGTATTCAGGCAGGGCGTGAAATGGGAAAAGATATTTCCAGTGTGGTGATTGACATAACACCCTACACATTCGGAACATCCGCATTTGGAGAGATTGACGGCGAACTTAATGATGATTGTTTTGTCCCCCTGATCAAGAGAAATACAAAATTACCGGCCTCAAGAACTGAAGCCTTTCAGACGGTTGTGGATTACCAGAAAAGCGCATTGATCAAAGTTTTCCAGGGGGAAAACAAAAATGCCCTGGACAATATCCTTATTGGCAGTTATTTGTTTGATCTTTCAAAAGTCCCTGCAGGAAGTGTTATTACGTTAAAATATGATCTGGATCTTAACGGTATCCTGAAACTTGAAGCCGTGGAAAAAGATACAGGAAAAAAGATCAATATGGTACTGGAAAATGTTTTTTCCAATACCAGTCAAGAGCAAATCATCCAGTTAAAAAATAAAATTAATACTCTTTATAATGACAATTTTTCAATTGAAGCTGCTGACGACGAGTTTGTCCAAAAAGAAGATACACTTTCCAGGATCGCTGAAACATTGCAGTCGGCACAGGAAAAACTTGGGATTGCACCTGACGAGGACAAAGATGAAATTATCAATTTAATGGAAGATATAAAGCTTCTGGCTGACAAAAAAGACTTTGACAAAGCAATAGAACTAAGCGAGGAACTTGAGGATATTCTCTTTTATATTGATTAAAAGAATACAAGAATCATGGAAAAATGCCCTGTATGCAATGCAAGATACACAGGCCGGGCGAAATGCCACAGGTGTAAAACAAATCTTGATAAATTATTGAAAATCGAGTGCAAGGCGGAAGAATACCTTGAAAAGGCATTGTCAGCCCTTAAAAGGAATGATTATGCAAGTATGCGCTATTTTGCCCAAAAATCTTGTTCCTTAAGGGTTCCAAAAAAAGGGGGAAAAATATTGTTTTATTCCACTGTACTTTCCCGGGAATGCAAATAATATAGCAATGCTTTTAAAGGGATATATAATTGACGAGCGTCAGTTATCCTACTGTAATGATTGCATTTAACATGAGTCAATGGGCAGAAAAAAATGTTTGTCGTTGATTGAATACCGGCATTATGGCTATTCTTCCCCTATCTTGATTCTAATCATTTTTATTTTTCAAATATTGTTTTTATAAGCTTTTGTTAATCAAAATAAAAAATATTGGTTGACAAAATATTTATGTTTAATATATTCTTGACTGAACGGTC
>JAADHV010000043.1 GCA_013151635.1 Deltaproteobacteria bacterium
GGGGCGGTGAAAGGGATAGGAAAGGGGATCGGGCTTGCCCTTGCAGAAGAGGGCGCAAAACTTGTCTTGACGCGCCATGACTGGAAAGATGCCTTTAAAAGTATGGAAAAAGATTTTTCAGCATCCGGAGCAAAAAATATTATCATTGAAGCCGACCTTCGCAAGATTAAAGATATTGAAAGGCTTGCCTTCACTATTAAAGAGACATATGGACATCTGGATATCCTGATAAATAACATCGAACGTGGCGGCTGGCCCACGGTTCACGGTGAATATGCCGAGGACCAGTGGGACCTTGAAATTGAAACCACTCTCAAGGCTAAAAAGTGGGTGTTTGCTTCAGTCTTTCCCTTGTTGAAAAAAGCAGAAGGTGCAGTTGTTATTAATATTTCTTCCATAGCAGGTGTTGTCGGGCGCTCAGGTCCTGCCGCCCTTGTTTTCAATGACGGGTATGCCGCTGCCAACCGGGGGATTTCAAGCCTGACGGAAACCTGGGCCCGGCTGGGGGCACCCAGTATTCGTGTCAATGAAATCATGCTGGGTATTTTTGACACCCGCCATGCTAGGGGGACACGGGGATGGAAAGAAGTCCTGACCCGGGATGAAAAAAACTCTTTGATTAATCACACCTTGCTGAATCGAACAGGGAATATACAGGATGTTGTTAAGGCATGCCTGTATATTATTAAAGATGCCCCCTACATGACCGGAAGCATCTTAAGGCTTGACGGAGGATATCTGCTTGCAGGAGAGAAAGTCCCCCCCATGCCGGGGGGGATTTTAGAGCATTGATTTTATATTAACGAGTCGGCCACCATTGAACTTAAAAATTTAACTTCAACACCCATCTTGTAATACTTGTTTAAATCACTCAGCTGGGAGTGGCAGTTTTCACAGGCGGTTACGAGTATTGAGGCATGGGTTGCCTTGACCTGGTCAGCTTTTACTTTAGATGATTTCATCCTGAAATCATGGCTGTCCTGGCCCATGGCAACAAGCCCGCCCCCGCCACCGCAGCACCAATTCTCTTCAGGCTTTTTTGACAGGTCTGTGAAGTTATCCGTAAGATGTTTTATAATATATCTCGGCTCGTCCATGATACCGGCATTCCTGGCAATCTGGCAAGGATCGTGATATGTTATTATCCCTTTAAACCGGTTCTTTTCAAGTTTTATTCTTTTTTCTCTTATGTACCTTGCATGAACCTCAGTAATTGATGAAATTTTAAAAGACTGCTTCCCTGACATCTGTTTTAATACCCTGAAGGCAGTCCCGCATTCACATATGCAGACCTCTTTTACGTTGAGACGGTTTGCTTCATTTATAATGCGGTCCATGATCAATCTGGTTTTTCCGGGGTCACCTACAAATGCGCCGAAATTTACCGCTTCAAAAAAGCTAAGCGTCCAGTTTTCACAGGCTGCATTGAAAATCGCTGCAGACGGGATAATTGAATGGGCTCCGGCCAGTGCAACATAAAGGATATCAGCCTCTTGAACCTCTGTCGGAATTGGGATTTTTTCCGCATCAATTTTCCATTTTTCAACTACTTCGCCTTCCAGCCTTTCAAGGCCGTCAATAAACCCTTGTTTGATAAGGTCAATGGACTCTCCTTTTGATATGGAAACATCTGCCAGCATTGAAAGTATTTCCGGTTCGGCATGTGCCGCAACAAGGATGAGCTTTGCTATGGACATTATTTGCTGCGTGTCGATTCCAAAAGGGCAGAATGTCATGCACCTTCTGCACCCGGTGCAAGAATAGGCAGCCCGGTCAAGATCGTCCAAGGCTGTATCATCAAGCGGCTTTGCCTCTCCCAGGGAAGGCCAGAACTTTCCTTGAAGCTTAAAATACTTTTTATAGAGCCTTCGAACGACTTCGGCCCTTGCCGCAGGCGAGTATTCAGGGCGGGGCATGGAATTGAAAACATGACATGATGTTGTGCATATCCCGCATCTGGAGCATGTTTCAAGGTACATTGCAATTGTTTTTGTAAGTTTCCCTTCAAATGCCTTCAGGAGTTTTTCACGTAAATTTTCTTCCATTTTAGCCTCTCCTGATTTTATTAAGGGGTATTGTGAATATTGCGTGCATCATTTTGCTGAAAGGGAAAAACAAGATAAACAAATTGGCAAAGAACACATGGAAAACCAGCATGAATGTATGCCCGGAATAGGTGACATCGGAAATATCCGGTTTAAATAACAACATGCTTTTAAGGTAGGTCTGGTAGCCATCAACTGTCATTTCCTGATAGCCGAACCAGGTCCTTGCCCAGTCAAGCTCGCTTCCAAGAATGATAGTGAGCAAAAGCAGGATCAAAAGAAAATAATCTTCCGGAACAGACAGGTTTCTTGCATTGGATGAAAAACGCCTGAAAAGAAAATACAGCAGCGAGATAAAAAGGGTCAGCCCGACAAATCCCCTGCCTAAAAATATGTCATGTTCAATTATCTGGAAAATGCTGAAGCTATGGATAAGTTCAATATGCCCTATGATAAGAAGAAAAATTGAGGCATGAAAAACAATCAGGAAAAACCACATAACAGGCTTAGCCTTAAAAACTGCGGGCATAAGGAAGGTATCCGCCAAAGCATGAAGCCATGCAGGTTTTTTTTGGGGGTATACATTCAAAGGAATTGTTATGGAAGGTTTTTTTAAAATAGCTGCTATCCGGTACAAAACCCCTGCCACGAATACAGCAAAGGAAAAGTATACCATGGGCACAAGAATAATATAATTCAGGGTATCCACTTTTATCTCTCCTTCATATTAAACAATACGTTTAATATAAAAAGTTATTTCCTTATCGCCTTGCACCGTATCAATAATCTCGTGTCCATTGGTTCTGGCCCATGCAGGAAAGTCTGTCAGGGAACCCGGGTCTGTTGTTACAGCCTCTACCACCTGGCCCACTTCAACCTCTTTTATTCCTTTGCTTATTTTAACGACCGGCATTGGACATGGAAGGCCTTTTAAATCCAGGGTCTTGTCTGCTTTGATTTCATTACTCATTTTCTAAATCCTTTTTTTAATTCCTGTCTGTAAATCAGGCAGGGCTTATTAAATTCAAGTGTTTTTAAATTAAAGAAACAACTGGATTTTGCTGTTGATTGCTTCTTCAAGAAATTTTGCAACACCGCAATATGTCAGGTCCGGGTATTCTATTATCTCTTCTGGTTTGAACCCCATAAGATCCATGGACATTTCACAGACATAGATTTTAACACCCAGTTCACCTGCCATCTCGATCATCTCATCCATTGATGCAACATTTTTTTTTGCCATGAGGCTTTTCATCATGGCTGTGCCGGCGCCCGCCATATTCATGTTGGAAAGCTTCAGGTTTGACGCTCCTTTTGGCAGCATTGCACCAAACATTTTACTGACAGGGTCTTTACCCTTGGCTTTTTTATTTTTTGCCCTTAGTATGGGGATTCCCCAGAAAGTAAAAAACATTACAACTTCCATTCCCATGGCCACGGCACCTGTCCCTATTATGAATGCTGCAAGTGCTTTATCCAGATCCCCGCTGAATACGATCATGGAAAGTTTATTGCCGGCTATCCTGGCATCCATGGCGCCCATCTGCGCCTTTAGTTCATCAATCTGTTTTTGCAGTTCTTCCATATTTATACCTCCAGAATAAAAATTAAAAAGTTCATACTATGAACTGTGAGTTTAAATTTTTTTATTTAAAATAATACATTAAAACCCATCATAAACTCTTTGCCCGATTCCATGCATGCCTTTAAAAGATCAAGATTCGCCAGTAGTTTCTTTCTCTCCTGACCATTGACCTGTGATAATACCACGCGATGCAAATCATCTTGAAACGCCTTTATCTCTGCAAGTTTTGCTTTGCCTGAAGATGTCAGGCTGATCAGGAAGATGCGTGAGTCTTCGGGGTCTTTAATGCGCCTGATCAAGTTTTTTTCCTCAAGGCCTGCAATAATTTTTGTCATGCGGCTTTTCCCGACTTTCATTTTTAAGGATATGTTTTTTGATGTCAGGTATTTTTCATCATTGAAAAATATCAGGCAGCGGAGTTCTGCATCAGGAAGACAAAATTTCCTGCTCTGGTACGCAAGTCTTTCCTGGCAGCAATGAAAAATAATATTGATCAGGTTTTGAAATTCCCTGAGCTGGTATTCAGTAACGTCTGTATTTTTTGTCTTATCATAGTTCATGCTATAAACTATATTCATTTTTTCTGATTGTGTCAATACTTAAAATTAAAAAATCAGTATTAAATATTATTCAGTTTTGATGAAGGTTACCTGTAACCCGGAATCATTCGGGCTTGTAAAGAATTTTCCGGATGACCCGGGCAAGTTTTTCCGGATCATGCCTGGCAATCATTGCATTGGTATCTAAAACATTAACCAGGTGAATTTCACGGTGGTTCCAGAAAGGATCTGTCCTGTTGAAATTAACAAACCCGGATTTCTGTTCGGAGTAGGTATCAAGTATTGTTTGTATGGGTCTTTTATTGTTGCCAACAATGCCGTCTACCATACGGCCGATATGCTCTTCTAGTTTAATAACAAAATCTTTTCCTGAAAAATGATGGGTTTCTCCGAATTTTGTCATAATATTAATAGTGAAATATATTTTTGCAGATGTATTTTGGATAGCCTTTTTTACCCCTGGAACTATAAGATTAGGGATAATGCTGGTAAACAGGTCACCAGGTCCGATAAAAATATAGTCGGCCTTTTCAATGGCATCCAGGACAGGTGGATATACCGCAATCGAGTCATGATGGTGGGGAACCAGGAAGACATCCTTGATTTGTTCGCGCTGGGTTCCCCTTGGCAGGTCAATGGCCTCTTCTCCATAGATTCTTCTTCCGTCGGTCAACTCGGCAACAAGTGTGGCACGGTCTATTGTAACAGGAAGTATGGAACCTTTAACATCGAGTATTTCAGCAAGGGCGGCAACACCTGCCGGGAAATTCCCCGTATATCTTGAAAGCATTGTCAACAGCATGTTGCCTGCACTATGGCCAGCCAGGCGGCGGTCCTTTTTAAAGCGTTTCAATAAGATGGATCGGCAGGTATCCTGGTGCGGCGACAATGCAAGGATGCATTTTAAAATATCCCCTGGCGGGAGAATTCCAAGTTCATCTCTTAATCTTCCGGTACTTCCCCCTGAATCAACCATGGAAACTATGGCTGTAATCTGTGCTGCCTCTATGTTTCTAACCCCGGATAATAAAATAAATTGACCGCTCCCGCCGCCAATTGTCACAATTTTCTTTTTTTTTATTTCCATGGAACTCCTTTTTGTCAAAA
Organism: Deltaproteobacteria bacterium; assembly: GCA_013151635.1. Taxonomy (GTDB): domain Bacteria; phylum Desulfobacterota; class Desulfobacteria; order Desulfobacterales; family Desulfobacteraceae; genus Desulfobacula. The sequence continues at coordinate 5,298 of JAADHV010000043.1, forward strand.
TCACATAAAATCTGGTCCTGCCATCAATACCACCGTTCTTTGTTCTACAGAGCCCATATCAAACAAAATATCAAATAAAAAATATTATTGTGACAATAATATCTGGGCAATTGTCTGTTTTATTTTACCGGTTTTGTTTTGATCCTGGCGGAACATCATTTCTATCCGGGCCATCTTTTGATAAAAAGGTGTCCTGTCAAATTGTATGTATGTTTTGTCGTTAAACAGACCGGCATCACAACCCGGCCTCTTGACAGTGTTAAGCCCCGGTCTGTTGAGTTCGTGGGGCAGCCCGTGAAGCCTGCATATCATTGGTCTGTAGGGGTATAGAAGGCAGCGGCCGTTTTCATTTACAGGGCAGTAAATTTTCATGCTTTTTATACCAGAGGTTTGGGAAAATATTTTTTTGCAGTATTGTTTTGCCCGGTCTAAAATTTTTTTCCGGAGGCCGTGGTCAAGCAGGTTAAAACCGCGGAGTAAATATGCTTGTTCTATAAAGGTATGGTGGAAAAACAAGGATTTACAGCAATTGTCTTTGCAGCCGTTGCATTTGAAATTATAAGCCGAGGCAATTTTATCCCAGGTTTCATCCATAAGGCCGTATAAGGAGGCAAGGGTGTCAGAAGTGGTATGTGTCATGGCAATTTTATCAGACCAAAGGTTTTGGAAAGAAAGTTCTGGAGTAAAGATCAAGTGCATACCGGTCGGTCATACTGGCGATAAGGTCACATACAGATCTTTTAAGGGGATTTTTATTAGAATCCCATGGGGCCATTTCCATTTTTTCCAATTCTCTTTGCAGGGCATCGGGATTATCTAAAAAATAGGTATAAAGACCTATAATTACCTTTTTTGCCTTTACAAATTCATTATGGACTGCTGGCGAACGATAGACTCTGTCATATAAGAATTTGCGCAGTATTGTCATGGCATGGAATGTGTCTTTGCCCATATTAAGAATGAATTTTCCATTTTGTGGTCCGCTGTTGTATACTAATTGCTCAATCATTATGCTGGCTCTTCTGGAGTGCGTTTCCCCGAGTTTTTTAACGCATATGTCAGGGACATCAGAAGGAAAAATGACCTTGCCTCTTAGAGCATCATCAAGATCATGGTTTAAATAAGCAATGATATCCGCCACCCTGACAATCCTTCCTTCAACTGTAATAGCTGTCTCACCGGGGATTGTGGGAATGATATTGCCAAAGCCTTTTGAATGTTTGAGAATACCGTCCCTGACTTCCCGGGTCAGGTTAAGGCCCTTTCCCTTGTTTTCAAGAGAATCCACGACCCTTAAACTTTGATCTGAATGGGAAAAATGAGAAGAATAAATTTCGATAAGGGCTGTTTCACCACCGTGGCCAAACGGCGTATGTCCGAGATCATGGCCAAGAGCAATCGCTTCTGCAAGGTCTTCGTTGAGGCGCATGGCCCTGGCAATATTCCTTGAAATCTCAGCTACTTCAAGAGTGTGGGTGAGCCGGGTCCGGTAATGGTCTCCTAAGGGAGAAAGAAAAACCTGGGTTTTGTGTTTGAGACGTCTAAAGGAGTTTGAATAAACTATGCTGTCCCTGTCAAGTTGGAAAGGGGTCCTGATATTACAGGTGTTTTCATCGTTGTTTCGTCTTCTTGCATCAGCACTTAAGGTTCCGTATTTTGAAAGAAAACTTTTTTCCCTGATTTGAAACTGTTCACGTATGCAGAGATTTTTTCCAAAGGCGTCTTCTTTAATGTGTATTTTTTTTTTAAGTGCCATAAATTAATATTGAATATTTCTTTAATATTGAATATTTATTAATTTTTAATAAAATACAGCATTTGCAAAAAAAAGCAAGTTGAAGGCATTATGCATATGTTTGGTCGTTGGTACTGGTATAAGGGTATATTTCATTCAGGAGAGATGATTTAAATTGGAGTACGAATATTTCATGGGGCTTGCATTGGAACAGGCCCGAAAGGCATTTGACAAGGGTGAGTTCCCTGTGGGTTGCGTAATTGTGCAGGATGAAAAGGTTATTGCAGGCGGTGCAAGGCACGGAACTGCTTTGGATAAACCTTTTTTCAGCGAAATAGATCATGCCGAGATAAGAGCTTTGAAACACCTTGAAAATTCCGACAGCCGGTTTGATCCTGAAAAATCGACTCTTTTTTGTACCATGGAGCCCTGTCTCATGTGTTTTGGTGCAATTATCCTGTCTGGCATAAAAAAGATTGTGTATGCATATGAAGATCCCATGGGGGGAGGTACCATGTGCAATTTGAAAAAACTGCCCCCTTTGTATGAAAATTGCAACATGAATATTGTATCCGGGGTCTTGCGCCAGAAAAGCCTTGATCTTTTTTATAATTTTTTTAATAAAGAGGGTAATTTATATTGGAAAAATAGTTATTTGGAAGCCTATACACTGGAATGTAAAAGAGAAAAGAGTTTAAAGTAAATAATAGCTTGCATTTTTTTATGCAAACTATTATAATCGCAGGGTTATACTTGTTCTATCGAAATATAAATTAAAATCGTGTAGTTGCAGGAGGTGTAGAATATCTAAGCGAGGGAGACAGGCTCAGGCAAATGTGAATAAGGGAATCCGGGCCAGCCAGGTTCGTGTTATCGGCTCTGATGGTACGCAGATAGGAATTATACCCATTGAGGAGGCCTTAAGGGTTGCCGGTGAGGAATCCCTTGATCTGGTTGAGGTTTCACCGGACGCAAAGCCGCCTGTCTGCAAGATAATGGATTTTGGGAAATACAAGTACGAGCAGACCAAGAAAAAGCAGGAGGCTAAACGCAAACAGAAAAGTACTCAGATTAAGGAAATAAAAGTACGGCCGAAAACAAATGATCATGATCTTGGAACCAAGGTCAAGCACATCCGGAAGTTTATCGGTAAAAATGACAAGGTTAAGGTAACAATGGTTTTCAGGGGAAGGGAATTCATGCTTAAAGAACAAGCAAATGCCGTTCTGGAGAAAATTGTTGCCATGACAGAAGAATTTGCACAGGTCGAGCAGCACCCAAAGTTTGAAGGCCGCGTTATCACCATGCTTTTGGGGCCTATATAATCTAAAATTACTTTAGAACAATAGCAACTGCTTAAAAATACATAGTAAATGTATGGTGGTATATTGTGCGTTTTTAAAATATATACCACCATCTTAATTTTTAGAAAATTGTAATACAGGAGAGGATAAAATGCCTAAAATTAAAACATGCAGAGCTGCTGCCAAACGTTTTAAAAAAACAGGATCAGGGAAATTTAAATTTAGAAAATCCCATTCCAGTCATATATTAACCAAGAAAACCACTAAAAGAAAAAGATCTTTCAGGTTAGATCAAATGATTGATCAGGATAATATGAAAGAAGTCAGACGCTTGTTACCCAATGGGTAGACAGCATCCGGATCAATATTGATTAAGAATTGAGGAGTTTGACAAAATGAGAGTCAAAAGAGGATTTAAGGCAAGAAGACGCAGAAATAAAGTACTTAAGCTTGCAAGAGGCTTCAGGGGCGGGAGAAGCAAATTATACCGCACGGCAGCAGACGCTGTTGATAAGGCGTTAATGTATGCATACAGGGACAGAAGAGTGCGTAAAAGAGATTTCAGGAAGCTTTGGATAGCCAGAATTAATGCCGCAGCAAGGATGAATGATCTTTCTTACAGCAAATTTATAAATGGTCTTAAACTGGCAGGCAGTGAATTGGACCGTAAGGTATTGGCTGAACTCGCAATCTCAGATCCGGCCGCCTTTTCCCAGCTGGCATCGCTTGCAAGTGCAAAAGTTTAACTTTGATTAAACGGTTTGTGGGGGTATTTTGCAAAACAGTATTTTTGATATTGAGAAACAGGCCTTTGAAAGCATAGAAAAAGCCTCTGATCCGGATCAGCTGGAAAAGCTTTCCATTAAATATCTTGGCAGAAAGGGCGAGCTTACTAAATTTTTAAGAAATATTTCTTGCCTGCCTGTGGACGAGCGCCCGGGTGCCGGCAAGAATGCGAATATTCTTAAAGGAAAGCTTGAAAAAGCATTTAAGACAGCCTTTCTAAAGCTTGAGGCTATTAATGATAAGAATTTTGCAGGTATTGATGTGACCCTGCCGGGACGTCCGGTCCCGCGAGGCTCCCTTCATCCCATAACCCAGGTGGCCAAAGAGATCAGTGATATCTTTTTACGGCTTGGGTTCAATATTGCCGAAAGCCCGGAGGTTGAAACGGATTATTATAATTTTGAGGCCTTGAATATCCCGAAATATCATCCTGCAAGGGATATGCAGGACACATTCTATGTGTCGGAAAACATTGTCTTAAGAACTCACACTTCACCATCCCAGCCCCGTGTAATGGAAAGCTGCAAACCACCGGTGAGAATTATTTCACCGGGCAAGGTTTTCAGGTGTGACTCTGACATCACTCATACTCCCATGTTTTATCAGATTGAAGGTCTTATGGTGGATGAGAATATTTCTTTTGGTGACTTAAAGGGGATTCTGACTACTTTTGTCCATCAATTTTTTGATAAAGACACCTCTTTAAGATTCAGGCCAAGTTTTTTCCCTTTTACCGAACCAAGTGCCGAAGTTGATATCCGTTGTGTCATGTGTAAGGGAAAAGGCTGCCGGATCTGTTCAAAAACCGGATGGCTCGAAGTATTAGGTTCCGGGATGGTACATCCTGCTGTTTTTGAAAATGTGGGGTATGATACGGACAAGTATACCGGATTTGCTTTTGGTATTGGCATTGAACGTATGGCCATGCTTAAATATGGTATTGATGATATCAGAAAATTTTATGAAAACGACGTGCGTTTTTTAGGGCAGTTTTAATATGAAAGTCAGTCTAAACTGGTTAAAAGAGTATGTATTCGTTGATCTTGATGTGGATGATATTTCCGCAAAGCTGACCATGGCAGGTCTTGAGGTTGATGCGGTTGAAGCAAGGTATGATTACCTTAACCACATCGTTGTAGCCAGGGTCGATGAGGTTAAAAAGCACCCGAATGCGGACAAGCTTTCTGTCTGTAAAGTTGATGTGGGCGGGGATAAGTTCATTCAGATTGTCTGTGGCGCCCCCAATGTACAAGAAGGTATGTATGTGCCGTGCGCACTTCCCGGAGCGGTACTTCCCGGGGGGTTGAAAATTAAAAAGGGTAAGCTTCGGGGAGAAGTTTCCGCTGGTATGCTGTGCAGTGCATCTGAGTTAAAGCTCGATACCGATGCCTCCGGTATTATGGAACTTGAGGGTGATTCCCCTGCGGGAACCCCTCTTGAAGAAGCGTTGAAACTGTCTGATACGGTGTTTGAAATTGATTTGACCCCCAACAGGCCGGACTGCCTGAGTATGATCGGTGTGGCCCGTGAAGTAGCAGCTTTCATGGAACCAAAGCAAAAGGTAACGCTGCCGGGATCTACGCTGCCGGAAGATAGAATCGGCAATAAATTGATCCATGACTATGCCAAAGTTCAAATCATTGATCCGGACCTGTGTCCAAGATACTCAGCAGGCCTTTTATTTGATGTTAAAATCGGACCCTCTCCGTTCTGGTTACAGGAAAAGTTAGAATCCATAGGACTTGCTCCCATCAATAACGTGGTTGATATTACAAATTTTGTTATGATGGAGACCGGCCAGCCCCTTCATGCCTTTGATTTTAATGAGCTTGCAGAAGGGAATATTATCGTTAGAAGAGCAGGCAGTGAGATCAAGTTTACCACGCTTGACGGCAAAGACCATACGCTTGAGTCTGATATGCTCATGATTTGTGACGGTGAAAGACCGGTGGCCATTGCCGGGGTAATGGGTGGTGAAAATTCTGAAATTTCAGATTCAACAACCAGAGTACTTGTTGAAAGTGCGTATTTTAATCCTGTTTCAATAAGAAGGACAGCAAAGATAACAGGAATTGCAAGTGATGCATCCCATAGGTTTGAAAGGGGAGTTGATCCCGATGGAACGGTCAGGGCATTAAACAGGGCTGTTTCCCTTATGGCGCAAATCTGTGGTGCAACCATTGCAAAAGATATCATTGATGAACATCCTGGAAAACCAGCCACGCTTGAGATTGATTTGAATACTGATGCTTTGAATGTCAGGCTGGGCACAAGCCTGGACGCTGATGCAATTGGAGAAATCCTGAAATCTGTGGAATTTGAGGTTAAGAAGATAAGTGATACCAGGCTTAAAGTCGGTGTGCCTTTTTTCAGGGTGGATGTGACAAGGCCTGAAGACCTTTCCGAAGAAGTGGCAAGGCTCTGGGGGTATAATAATATCAAGACAAGTTACCCTTTGATCCCGGCTAAAGGCAGGCCTTTGGATTTAAAGGTCAGCCTCAGAGAAAAGATCAGGCAGGCCATGGCCGGGTTTTCTTTTTCCGAGGTTATTAACTATAATTTTATCAATGAAAATTCATGTGACAGATTAAATCTGCCGGACAACGATAAAAGAAGAAGAGTTGAAACTATATTAAACCCTATTTCCGATCAGATGTCTGTTTTAAGAAGCTCCCTTATACCAGGGCTTCTTGAGACAATGAAAAAAAATATTTCCCAGCAGACGGATACCTTAAGACTCTTTGAGATTGGCAAGATATTTTTTGCTACAAAAAAGGGATCTTTGCCGGAAGAGGATGAAATGATTACAGGCCTTTTGACTGGCACCCGGTCTGATCAGTCCTGGTATTCAAAAAAGAGTGAGGTTGATTTTTTTGATTTAAAAGGTGTGATGGAAAGTCTTCTTGAAGCGCTTATGATCGAGAACCCGGTTTTTGAAAAGATCGAAGATAAATCATGCCCTTTTTATAAAAACGGGTATGCTGCCGTTGTTAAATCCGGTGATACCATTTTGGGCACCCTTGGAAAAATAGATGGAAAGGTCTTGAAAAATTACGGGCTGAAACAGGACGCATTTATTTTTGATATCAATCTTGAGGCCATTCAGGGTTTGATACCTGAAATTACTCAAACAAAGCTTTTGCCAAGATTCCCATCTATTTCAAGGGATCTTACAATTATTGTGGACAGATCTGTAATTGTTGGTGAAATATTGAAACAGGTCGAGCTTATTTCAAAAAAAGAATCTTTGATTGAGAAAGTTTTTCTTTTTGATGCCTTTGAGGGCAGCCCTCTTTTGGAGGGTAAAAAATCTTTGTCTTTCAGGGTGGTTTACAGATCGGCAAATAAAACATTAAGGGAAAAAAATATTAAAAAACTGCACTTGAACATATCAAGGGCTATTGTTGACAAGTTTAATGCAGACCTGCCGGAATAAGCGGCAGGATGGGTTGCACAAGTGATTTTTAATGCTTATTTTTCCAGGCAAAAGTATTATTGACAAAGTTTTAAGTCACTGATATATTGATCTGCTAATGCGGGCATAACTCAGCTGGTAGAGTGCAAGCTTCCCAAGCTTGATGTCGCGAGTTCGAGTCTCGTTGCCCGCTCCATCTTTTAAAGGAAGGATGGCAGATTTGTTCCATTGATTGGAGTTAAATTTGATCTGAGCCATTAGTGATATTTGGTAAGGATTTTGTTAATGTTGTAGTGAGGAACGGGCATCTGCCCGTTTTTGTATTTGAGGACATAAAAAAATTTTATGTTCAGAGCCATATATGGGGGTCAGGCAGAAGAAAGACAACACCATGTTGATTGATAAAATTAAAGAAGTAGCACAACCATTGTGCCGGGCAGAAAATTTTGAGCTTGTTCATTTGGAATATGTCCAAGGGAACCGGGAAAATATTGTTCGCCTTTTCTTAGACAAACCCACTGGAATAACACTGGATGATTGTATTTATGTCAGCCGCCAGCTTGGGGACTTAATTGATGTCCAGATTGAGGATATTGGCAGTTACAGGCTCGAGGTTTCTTCTCCAGGGCCAAACAGGCCTTTAAATAAAAAAGAGGATTTTCAGCGTTTCAAGGGTGAGAAAGTAAAAATTCAGACAAATGAGCTGGTTGAGAACAAAAAAAAGTTTACAGGAATCCTTGAGATAATTAATGATGATTCTGTTGTAATTGCTGTTGACGGGAAAAAGGTTGAGATAAAAGACCATGCGATCAGCAAAGCAATACTTGCAGGTCAGTAATATGGAGAACGCTTAGTAATGTTTATCACAGATATTAAAAGGGTTATTGACCAGGTAAGCCGGGAAAAGGGTATTGAGCCGGAAGTTCTGATTAACACTTTGAAAGAGGCCATTATTTCAGCAGCCAGAAAGAAAATCGGGCCCAGGGCTGATATTGAAGTCCACTATGATGCTAAGAGCGGTGATGTTGAGGTTTTCCATTTTAAAGAAGTAGTAGAAGAAGTTGAATACCATGACAGTGAACTGACCCTTGAAGAAGGGTATGAATATGACCCCGGGTGCGAAATCGGTGACAGCCTGGGTATCAGGATAGATACTGAAGAATTCGGCCGGATTGCAGCTCAGTCTGCTAAACAGGTCATTATTCAGAAAATGCGGGAAGCTGAGAGAAATGCTGTTTATGAAAATTTTATCCATAAAAAAGGAAAAATCCTGAACGGTATTGTTCAGCGCTTTGACAGGGGCAGTATTATTGTCAATCTGGGGCAGGCTGAAGCGGTTTTAAGGCCCAGGGATCAGATGCCAAGAGAAAATTATAAGCGCGGAGACAGGATCAGGGCCTATGTCCTGGATGTGCTGGAAGAATCAAAGGGCGCACAGGTTATCTTGTCCAGAACCCATCCTGAGTTTTTAGTCGAATTGTTTAAGACCGAAGTTCCCGAGGTGTCTGAAGGGATTGTCACCCTGCGTGGAGCTGCAAGGGTACCGGGATTAAGGGCTAAAATTGCCGTCTCTTCAATAGATTCGGATGTCGATCCTGTTGGTGCCTGTGTGGGCATGAAGGGAAACAGGGTACAGAATATTGTCCAGGAACTTCGTGGTGAAAAAATTGATATTGTCCAATGGAGTCCGGATATAGCAAGATTTGTCTGCAATGCCTTGTCGCCTGCCGAAATTGCCAGGGTGATTATTGATGAAGATAATAGATCTATGGAGGTTATCGTGAGCGATGAATACCTCTCCATAGCCATTGGCAAGGGCGGGCAGAATGTTTCCCTGGCCTGTGAAATAACAGGCTGGCACCTTGAAGTGACAAGTGAGGAAGAGTACAGCCGGGAACTGAAAGAAGGTTATGACAGCCTTATGAAACTGAAAGGGGTGGGGTTGCCCCTGGCAGAAGTACTTTTTAAGGGTGGCTACTCTTCTGTATTGGATATATCTGAAGCTGAAATCGAGGATATAGTTTCAATAAGCGGCTTTGAAGAACCCGTGGTTGTCGAAATGATTGAAGAGGCCAAACTTATCCTGGAAAAAGAACTGGGAAAAAAAGATCAAGACCTGGAGCAAGACCTGGACCAGGCACCAGAAGATGATAACAAAATTCAAGATACTGAAAAAAAATGATGAAGTGTGTTAAATAATTTACGGGCAGCAGGCGAAAAAGAATATAAAAAAGAGTATTACTTGGGGGCAACAAATGGCGAAGGTCAGAGTATACGAGTTAGCTAAAGATCTGAACATGACGAACAGAGCGCTTCTTAATAAAATGAAAGAATTGAAAATTGAAGTTAAAAGCCATATGAGTTCTCTGGAAAATAGTGCTGTTAGCGCAATTAAAAGAAGCCTTTTGGGAAAAGATAAGAGAAAATCCGATGTCAAAGTAAAACCATCTGTCATCCGCAGGCGCAGGCAGAAAGTTGAAGAGATTGTTGTGCCGGAAGTTAAAGAAGAAGAAAAGCCGGAAAAGGCTGTTATTCGTAAAAAAAAGGCACCTTTAGAGGGAAAAGAAAAAGACAGGCAGCCGGAAGTTGAAAAAAAGGTTATTGAAGGGGAACCTGAAATTCGAAAAACTGAGCCTGTTTCCAAAAAAGGCAGAGCAAAACCAAAGATTAAAAAGACTAAGCCTGCAAAAATTATCAAACCGGTTGTAATAAAAGAACCTGTGCCGGAGCCTGAAAAGAAAAAACCTGAACCTTTAATTGAAAAAATTGAAACCCCTTTGCCAAGAGAAGAAAAACCAGATGTTGAAAAAGGTGAAAAGACGTCGCCGGATAAGACGCAATCCAAAGAAACTCCTTTAAAAAAAGAAGGAAAAGAGGCTGCCGTACAGAAAATTAAACCGGTGGATAGTGAGGATCAAGAGAAAAAGATCAAAAAGAAAAAGAAAAAGAAAAGATCAACTCCTGCCAAGATTGTTAAAATTGCAGATCCTTTAGTTCTTGAAAATTTAAGGAAATCCACACCCGGAGAAGATAAGAAACGGGGTGGTTTAAAAAATGACAGCAAAAAGAGGGGTATACCCAAAAAACCGTTTAAAAGAAAAGAACACGCGCCAGCACCTTCACCTGCAATGCCTGCTCCGGCAATTGATGTTCCAGTTCCTGGCGAAACAGATACAGGAAAACGCAAAAAAGAAAAAAGAAAACCCGGGTTTGGTCCTGACAAGCCTGCCGGGAAAAGAAAACAGCGTAAGAGAAAATCCGTGATTGAAGGGGATGCATTGTACAAGGGTAGCCGTGGCAGGAAAAAACGCGGTCGGAAGGACTCAAGAGGGAAAAAAGGAAAATTCCAGAAAACCCAGATTACAACACCTAAAGCCATTAAAAGGCGCATTAAAATTGATGAGGCCATTGAACTTTCCGAACTTGCAAAACGAATGGGTATCAAAGCAAATGAGATGATTGCCAAATTAATGACCATGGGGGTTATGGCAACGGTGAATCAAACCATTGATTTTGATACGGCAGTGCTGGTTGCAACAGAATTTGATTTTGAAGTGGAAAAAGCATCTTTTGAAGAAGAAACCCTTCTCAATATTTCAAACGGTAATGATGATGATGGTAAAATGGTATGGAGAGCACCGGTTGTCACAATCATGGGGCATGTTGACCATGGTAAGACATCGCTTCTGGATGTTATCAGAAAATCCAAAATTACAAAAGGCGAAGCAGGTGGGATTACACAGCATATTGGTGCCTATAATGTCCAAACAGTAAACGGCGGGCAGGTTACATTTCTTGACACGCCGGGACATGCTGCGTTTACTGCGATGCGGTCAAGGGGGGCTCAGGTAACTGATATTGTAATTCTTGTTGTTGCGGCAGATGACGGGGTGATGCCCCAGACCATAGAAGCTATAAACCATTCAAAGGCCGCAGGTGTGCCGGTTTTAGTTGCGGTCAACAAAATGGATAAGGCCGGGGCTGATCCTGACAGAATAATGAGAGAGCTTTCGGAACTTGACCTGCTTGCGGAAGAATGGGGCGGGGATGTTATTTTTGTTAAAGTTTCAGCAAAGACCGGCCAGGGTATAGATGAACTTTTAGAAATGATTTTATTACAATCCGAGGTTCTGGAGCTAAAGGCAAACCCTGACAGGAAAGCCACGGGCTATGTGGTGGAATCGCGGCTTGATAAAGGCCGGGGAGCGGTTGCAACCGTTCTCGTAAAGCAGGGAACCTTGAAAGATGGCGATCCCGTTGTATGCGGACTTCATTCCGGCAGGATCAGAGCAATGATTGATGACGGGGGAAACAGGATTGATAAGGCAGGCCCGAGCACCCCCGCTGAAATCGTTGGACTGCACGGGATACCCAATGCCGGGGATGAGTTCATTGCTGTTGCCTCAGATAAGGATGCAAAACAGATCGCAGGGCACAGGATGCAGAAACAAAGGGCAAAGGAACTTGCCAAGAAAAGCCGTGCCAATCTTGAAAAGATGTTTGAAAATCTCGGGGCTGCTGAAATCAAGGAACTCAAGCTTATTGTCAAAGCAGATGTGCAGGGCTCTATTGAAGCATTGAATGATTCATTAAAAGATCTGGCTAAAGAAGAAGTGGACATTAAAATCGTTCATTCCGGTACCGGGACAATTAATGAATCTGATGTGGCACTTGCAGCAGTATCCAATGCCATTATTGTTGGATTTAATGTCAGGCCAACCCCCCAGATTAGAACACTTGCCAAGGATGAAAACGTGGATATGCGTTTTTATGATATTATTTATGATGTGATAAATGATATCAAGACAGCCCTTGACGGTATGATGCCGTCTACATTCCATGAGATCGTTATTGGCAGGGCAGATGTCCGTGATACATTTGTAATCCCGAAAATGGGCACCATTGCAGGGTGCCGTATTTCAGAAGGAAAAGTGATCCGCGGCAAAAAGATAAGGCTCTTAAGGGATGGAGTTATCAAGTGTGACACACAGATTTCATCACTAAGGCGGTTTAAAGATGATGTTAAAGAAGTGGAACAAGGGTATGAGTGCGGTATAGGTCTTGAAAAATATAATGACATCAAGGTGGATGATGTCATTGAATGTTATGAAGTGGAAGAAAGAAAGTACAAGGCTGATTAATTAAAGAATGAAACCATATTTACGAGCCGAAAGAATCAGCGGCAAGATTCAGCGTGCCATAACCGGGCTTTTAAGCAGGAAAATGCAGGACCCGAGGATTGAAATGGCCACGGTAAGCAGCGTGAAAATGACCTCTGATCTCCGGGTGGCCTATGTGTATATCACTGTTTTTGGCGATAAGAAGAGAATCAAGGACGTCTTGGACGGGTTTAAAAATTCTAAGGGTTTTATCAAGAAAAGGATCGCTCCTGAGCTAGGATTGAAATATATGCCGGATTTAAAATTTTTATATGATGATTCATTTGACAAGGCAGCCAAAATGGATGAACTCATTAAATCCGCCTCATCCGGAACTCCGGACGAACAACAGTCTTAAAAAAAATTAAATGAAAAATGGTATTATAGCGATTCATAAGCCTGAAGGCATATCTTCAGCCCGTGTTGTTGCACGCGTGAAAAAAGCTATCGGAGTAAAAAAGGCCGGGCATACGGGAACACTGGACCCTTTTGCAACAGGTCTGCTTTTATGTACGGTTAACAAGGGTACAAGGATATCCAGGTTTTTCCTTGACGGGAGCAAAACATACATTGCAAGGGTTTGCCTGGGACTTGAAACAGATACATATGACCTGACAGGCAAGACTGTCTTTACTGCCCGGAAAGCCCTTATGGATGCCCTCAAAAAAGAGGATATCAAGGAGGCTGTAAAATCGTTTGCCGGTATCCAGGACCAGGTGCCCCCTGCCTTTTCAGCATTGAAGCATGAGGGCCAGCCCTTGTATAAACTGGCACGCCAGGGAAAGAAAATATTAAAACCCCCAAGGCAGATTGAAATTTTTAACATCAAGGTCATGAATATTGAATTGCCTTACCTTGATATTGAGGTTTTTTGCTCGTCAGGCACATATATCAGGAGTCTTGCCTTTGATATCGGGCAAAAACTTGGGGTCGGTGCCCACCTTTCAAAACTTTGCAGAACAGGTTCCAGCGCGTTTAAGCTTGAAGATGCCATTGAACTTGATGCCTTTGAAATGCTTGATAAAAATGCAGCCCAAAAAAGGATTATCCCTTTATCGGATTGTCTCTGGTTTATGCCGGCAATTTTTGTGGATAAACCGATTGCACAAAAGATTCAGTATGGCCAAAAGCTCTTAAGGTCAGAGACCGGAACCTCTTTGGCAAAGCCTGATCAACCAGTCAGAGTACTTGATGGCAACAATAATCTTCTGGCGATAATAAAATTGGCGCAAAACAGGCAGGAGTATAATTATTGTTGCGTTTTTTTAACCTAACTGGTATTTACAACAGGTTATACATATTTGTGATGGTATGATGATTTGTTTTGCATTTCTTTTTTCTGAATGGAATATCGGATGGGAAATCATAAAAAAGCAGATCATTAAATTACCATGTTTATTTATTCCAACTAAAGGAGTTTTAAAGTGGTTTTATTAGCGGAAAACAAAGAGGAGATGATTGAACAGTTCAAGCTCCACGAGTCTGATACAGGCTCACCAGAGGTGCAGGTTGCCATTTTAACCCACCGTATCAGCTATCTTACGGAACATCTTAAAGTTCATAAAAAAGACCATCATTCAAGGCGGGGGCTTCTCATCCTTGTAGGAAGGCGCAGAAGCCTTCTGGATTATGTTAAGAAAAAAGATGTTAACAGATACCGTTCTTTAATTGAAAGACTCGGACTTAGAAGATAGAATGACAAACACCCGGTTTTTGACAAATTTTGGGTCAAATACCGGGTGTTTATTTTTATTATTTTTATTTGGGCGGCAATTTTCAGGGAATTTTTTAAATAAGTTCGCATGTTTGCCATTAAGTTTATGTTTGATGGCAAACATGCGGGTTTATTATTTTTGAAAAATTTCCTTACAATTTGCTGCCTTTTTTATCATTAGGAGAAATTATGGAAAAAGTATTTAAAACAACCATCAATGGAAGAGAATTTTCCATTTCCAGCGGGAGAATCGCTAAACAGGCATCAGGCTCGGTAATTGTAAAATATGGGGAAACCGTGGTGATGGTTACGGCGGTTGCTTCAAAAGACCCAAAAGCTGAGATAAGTTTTTTGCCTCTGTCTGTTGAATACCAGGAAAAAATTTATTCAGCCGGGAGAATTCCGGGAAATTATTTCAGGCGTGAAATCGGCAGACCTTCTGAGAAAGAAACCCTGACGGCAAGATTGATTGACAGGCCAATACGGCCTCTTTTTGAGGATGATTACAATTTTGAAACCCAGGTCATAGCCACAGTCCTTTCAATGGATAAGATCAATGAGCCTGCCACCCTTGCCATGGTGGGTGCATCGGCTGCCCTGGAAATTTCCGATATCCCGTTTGCAGGACCCATTGCAGGAATTAAAGTGGGCAGGATAGATGGCAGGTTTATTGCCAACCCGACTATTGAAGAGATGAAAGAGAGCGATATCGAACTGGTTGTGGCGGGTTCGAAAACCGGTGTTGTCATGGTTGAAGGCGGGGCTGATATTGTTGGTGAAAAAGATATGCTGGATGCTATCTTTTTTGGTCATGAAGCCATGCAGCCCATAATTGACCTGCAGGTTCAATTAAAAGAAGCCCTTGGAAAAGAAAAAAGACCGTTTGTGCCGCCTGCCAGGGATGAAGATCTGGTTGCCAAAGTAGTGGAGTATTCAAAGGATAAAATCCATGAAAAAGTCCAGATCAAAACAAAGATAGAGCGCGGGAAGGCGCTAAGTGCATTAAAAGATGAAGTTGTTGAACATTTTGCCGAAACCTTTCCGGACGGGGCCAGGGATATAAAAGAGGCCTTTAGTAAATGCGTTAAAAAGGTCAGCCGGAATATTGTCCTGAAAGAGGATAAGAGAATTGATGGCAGGGCCTTTGATGAAGTCAGACAAATCGACTGTGAAGTGGGAATTCTTCCCCGGCCCCACGGCTCAGCTCTTTTTACAAGGGGCGAGACCCAGGTATTGGGAGTTTTAACTCTCGGCTCCGGCATGGATGAACAAAGGGTTGAAACATTGATGGGAAATGAAACCAGGTCTTTTATGCTTCATTATAATTTTCCTCCTTTTTCAGTGGGAGAAGTAAGGCGCCCTGGCGGCCCCAGCAGGCGGGATATCGGACATGGAAACCTTGCCGGCCGTGCCATTGAAAGAATTCTTCCTTCACCGGAAGAGTTTGAATATACCATCCGCCTTGTAGGAGAAGTCATGGAGTCCAACGGGAGTTCATCCATGGGAACTATCTGTTCAGGGATTTTAGCATTAATGGATGGTGGTGTTCCTATAAAATCGCCTGTTTCAGGAATTGCCATGGGACTTGTTAAGGATGGTGACAAAACTGTGATACTTTCGGATATCCTGGGAGATGAGGACCATTTCGGGGATATGGATTTTAAGGTGGCAGGAACAAAAGAAGGGATCACAGCCCTTCAGATGGACATTAAGATTAAGGAACTTTCTAAGGATATAATGCAGAAAGCACTTGACCAGGCTAAATCAGGCAGGATGCATATTCTGAATATAATGCTTGAAACCCTTAAAGTTTCAAGAAAAGAAGTCTCTCCCCATGCACCCAAAATTGTAAGCATTCAGATTAAGTCCGATAAAATCAGGGATATCATAGGCCCTGGCGGTAAAGTGATAAGGGCTCTCCAGGCTGACACTAATACTGTTATTGAAGTTAATGATTCAGGGATCGTAAAGATTGCCGCTGAAAATGAAGAAGATGCCGAAGCTGCATTAAAAATGGTGTCGGATATTGCTCTTGACCCCGAGATTGGTGAAATATATCAGGGTACGGTTGTTAAAATTACCGACTTTGGTGCATTTGTAAATATTAAACAAGGTACTGACGGGCTTGTCCATATTTCAGAGCTTGCAAACTACAGGGTCAAGAAAGTCACTGATGTAGTGAAAGAAGGAGAAGTCATCCCTGTAAAAGTCCTGGATGTTACCAGGGACGGGAAAATAAAGCTGAGTTATAAAGCTGCAAAAAAAGATGATAAATAATTCTTTTTGTGTTTGTCCCCTTGCAAGTGGCAGCAGGGGGAACAGCCTTTTTGTTTCATGCCGGAATGCTTCCATCCTGGTTGATGCAGGACTTTCAGGTGTTGAAATCGAACGGCGGCTCAGTGCTGTGGACCTTTCTCCTGAAAGCCTTACCGCCATTATCATCACACATGAGCATTCCGATCATATAAGAGGCGCAGGCGTATTGAGCCGCCGCTTTAATATACCTTTATATATTACGCAAAAAACCTATCAGGCATGCCGGCAGGGTCTTGGAAAAGTTGAACAGTTTTGCTTTTTTGAATGCGGTACTCCCTTTGAAATAAATCAAATGCTTGTCAGCCCTTTTTCCATTTCCCATGATGCCATAGACCCTGTCGGGCTGACAATGGAATACAATGGATATAAAATAGGAATAGCCACTGATCTTGGCATTGTCACAGGCCTTGTAAAAGAGCATTTAAAAAACAGTAATATTTTATATCTTGAATCAAACCATGATTCTGACATGTTGATTAACGGTCCATACCCGTGGCACCTGAAACAAAGGATCAAGGGCAGGACGGGCCACCTGTCCAATATGGACGCAAAAACCCTGGTATCGGAACTTAAGACAGAGGCTTTAAAACATGTTATCCTGGCCCATTTGAGTGAAGAGAATAATTGCCCCCGAAAAGCAGCTGAAGAGGTCCTGAAAAGCCTTAACACTTCAAATATAGCTTTACATATTGCAAAGCCCCATCAACCGGGAAAAGTCATAAAATTATAAACCGCTAGAATTATATATGAATATCATTTGAATCCTGTATGAATTCTAAAAAATTCATTTTATCGATAGGATAACCTGATTCTGATGAAAATAAAGATTTCCTGTCAAGATTTGAGTAAACCTTATTCAGATTAAAAAGGGAATAATAAATAAAATCTGTTTTTTCTTGACATCGGTGATCTATTAAATCAAGATTTAATTTGAAAATAATCATCCGCACATTTCACTTCTCCAAGGTTTTGCATTATGCATGATTTAATAAATAAAGAACTTGAAAAGTCAAGCATCCTTATTGTCGATGATGATCCCGGTATCAGGCTTTTATTTGAGAAGGCCATGAAAACAGCCGGGTTTGAGTGTAAAACAACAGATAGTGGTTGCAAGGCACTGGATGTGATGTCGCATACATATTTTGATGTGGTGGTTTCCGACATTGATATGCCGGGTATGAGCGGAATTGAACTTTCCGGAAAAATATTTGAAAAGTATTCATCTGATGTGATTATCATGACAGGAAAAGTGAAAAGTTATCACTATCATGAGATGATCAACATAGGTGCCAGCGATTTTGTTGAAAAGCCTTTTTCCATTCAGGAACTGATTTTAAGGGTAAACCGTGTCCTAAGAGAACGGCGCCTGAAAAAGGAAGCCAGGAATTCCCATGAAGAACTTAAACAGGCATATGTTGATTCCATTCATCGCCTGGTCATGGCTTCGGAATTCAAGGATGAAGATACCGGCGATCATATCGTAAGGATAGGTGAGTACAGCCGGCTGATGGCCCGGAAACTTGGTCTGCCCGATAAAGAAATCGACAATATTTACTATGCCGCCCCCATGCATGATGTGGGCAAAATCGGAATTCCTGACAAAATCATGTTAAAGCCCGGCAACCTCACCCCTGAAGAGTTTGAGATAATAAAGACACATACCACCATAGGCGCAAAGCTTTTATCCAGGTCAAAGTCAGGGATATTAAAAATGGCCAAAGACATCGCGCTTTGTCATCATGAAAAATACGATGGTAATGGATATCCAAACCAGGTATCAAAAGAAGATATCCCGGTTTCCTGTAAAATTGTGGCAATTGCAGATACCTTTGATGCCCTGACATCAAAACGGCCCTATAAAGATCCCTACCCTCCCGAGATGGCGCTTGATATTATAAGAAATGAGAAAGGCAGGCATTTTGACCCCGGAATTACAGAAATATTTATGGAATATTTCAGTGATTTTTTACAGATCAGGGAAACCATTGGAACCTTTGAAGAAGTCAACCTGGAAAATTTCATGCTCAGCGCACGGGATAAAGAATTATTTAAAGCCTGAAACCCGGATTAAAACTTAAATATAGTGGACCTGTTTGAAAGCCTTTGCAAGTTTGCCAAGGTTAATGGGTTTTACCATATGGGCTTCAAATCCGGTTTCCGGCGGTGTTTTAAAAGACTTATTTGCTGATACCATAATGATTTTTGCTATATCAGGTTTTACAATGTTTCTTGATTTTTCCCATTTTCGGATTTTTTCCAATACCTGGTTCCCATCAAAATCCGGCATGTCAATATCAAGGAAAATCAAGTTATAGGGGTCATTTTTATTGTGGGCTCTTACAAAGGCATTCAGAGCTTCGAGACCATTGATGGCAACATGGCATTCGCCGTATTGGGAAAGGATTTTATGGGCTTTTTTCCTGGAAACAAACTCAAAATCCACGAGCAGGAATTTCATGAATAGATTTTTTACAGAATACCTGACAATGAAATCCTTTAATTCCAGGCAGGACTGGTAAAGGTTGTCAAACTCCTTTTCCACCAGGGATGTGTTTTTATTCTTAAACGCCCGGTCAAGTGAGAATGCTGCATCCATAAGCATCTTGCAGGAAAGGTTTTTGACTGAATCCCTGAATGTTAAAAGCGATTCCTTTACTTTTCGGGGATCATTTTTATCTATTCCGGCCCTGATGTTATTGAGCATGGGAGTGTGATTTTGATAAAAATCATCAAAGCATTCCTTGACCAGGTTCTTATTGCCGTCCATGTTATTGATCAGCTCTTCAAGATCAATAATGTCATTTCTCGACATTTGTTTTTTAATGATCCTGTCTTTTGCCGAGCAGGCAATAATGGCATCTTCAAGAGCTTTGCGCTTGATGGGTTTTGTAATATAATCATCCATTCCGGAATCCAGGAATCGTTCCCTGTCTCCTTTCATGGCATTTGCGGTTAAAGCGATAATGGGGATATGGATTTTTGATCCGGTTTGTTTTTTTTCAAGTTCCCGGATGGCTTTAGTGGCTTCCATGCCGTCCATGACCGGCATTTGACCATCCATTAAAATAAGGTGGAAGTCCTTTTTTTTAAACATCTCAACAGCTTCTTTTCCGTTTTGTGCAATGGTGATTTTGTGACCCAGTTTTTTTAACATATTTACAGCAACTTTCTGGTTCATCTTATTATCTTCCGCCAGCAGGATGGATAGACTGTGCGGCACATTTCCACCAGTGGCTTTAGGCTCTTCAATCCCGAATCTTGTTTCAATTTCTTTTTTATGTAAACCAAGGCCATATACTTCTTTTAAGCATTCAAGAACATGGTTGCGATAGACTGGTTTTGCGATCTGGCTGTGGAATCCCAATGATTTCAGTGTAGTGTTATCAAGCCTTTTCCCGGTATAGGTCATTAGAATCAGGGTGGTATTTTTTATGTTTGGATCTTTAAAAAGTCGCCGGGCAAATTCTATCCCGTCAATATCGGGCATTTCCATATCAATAAAGATGGTATCAAATGATTTGCCCCCATGATTTGCATCCATGAGTTTTTCCATGGCCATGATGGTGTTCTGGGCAATTTCAACCATACATCCAAGGGAAGATAAATGAAGCTTCATGGCCTTTCTACAGGAATCTGTATCATCTACGACCAGACATTTTAAGGCCTTTATTCCGGGTGGTATTTTAGGGGTTTTGTCTTTAATGCCTGCCTGTTTTTCAAAGCAGGCCGTAAACCAGAAATTAGAACCCTCCCCTTCAGTGCTTTCAACCCCGATTTCCCCGCCCATTAATTCTGAAAGCTGTTTGGAAATTGTGAGTCCCAGACCTGTTCCACCGTATTTCCTTGTGGTGGAGGCATCCACCTGGGAAAAAGACATAAACAACTGGTTGATCTTTTCTTTGGAAATACCTATTCCGGTATCAATGATTTCAAATCTCAATGTGATCCTGTTGTCGTTTTCCCCTACAAAAGAGACCCTTAAAAGGACTTCGCCTTTTTCAACAAATTTAACAGCATTTCCTGCAAGGTTGATAATAATCTGGCGGAGTCTTGTGGGATCTCCTTTAAGAAAATTGGGGACGTTTTCTTCAATCAGGCAGATAAATTCAATATTTTTTTCCTGGGTTTTCGTGGCCATTATCTGGCTGATATCATTGAGTGTCTTGCCAAGGTCAATATCAATGACTTCAAGTTCCATTTTTCCGGCTTCTATTTTTGAAAAGTCCAGGATGTCATTGATGATTTTTAAAAGCGCATCAGCGCTTTGGCGGATGGATTCCGCATAATCAACCTGTTCGTTTGAAAGTTTTGTTTCAAGCAGGAGATCTGCCATTCCAATCACACCGTTCATGGGTGTCCTGATTTCATGGCTCATGTTTGCAAGGAACGAGCTTTTTGCAACATTGGCTGTTTCAGCTTCCTCTTTGGCATGTTTTAAATGGATGGTCTGTTCTTCAATGAGTTTTTCAAGATATTTTTTTGATACCTGGCTTTGAAGGTGCACATAAATTCTTGCCACAAGCAATTCACGGATAAAAGGTTTGGCAATAAAATCACTGGCACCGGCCTTGAAAATCATGGATTCTGTCTTCTGGTTGGCCTGGGAGGTCAAAAAGATAACAGGGATTGTTTTGAGTTTTTCATCAGCCTTTATCCTGATACAGAGCTGTTCCCCATCCATGTTGGGCATATTTAGATCTGTCAGGACAATATCAATTTCAGGCGCCTGGGGTCCTGTCAGGAGTTTTAACGCCTGTACTCCGTCATTGGCTGTGTAAATCAGAAACCCTTCTGATTCAAGGGATTTTTTTACAGTTGTCCTGATAAAGCTTGAATCGTCTACAACAAGAATGGCAGGATCACTTGATCTTTCCAATGTCGTGTCCTTTGATTTGAGAAAAAGACAAAATTATTGAAATTTTGAAATAGTTAAATATAATAATACGCAAGCATAATACCAGAAATGCAGGAACCAGTCAATGACTGGTGAAGCGTATTCAGGGACGGCGCATGTAAATATTCCAAAGCTCCTGTCTTTCCGGCGTTGCTATCAATCACCTAAACACGACATCCTCCAAATACTTTTTGTATCCATAGCGGCATTTAACTTTTTTGTTTTTATGCTGCCTTTTAAAGTTTTATTATTTCGGAATATTAATCCATCCCATTTTCCTTTATCCTGGGAACATCCAATATCAGGACGTATTGCATATTGGCGTGTCTCAATTCAATAAGTATTTTAGAACTTCGCTGAAAAAATAATCAGTGAATGGGTTGGTCGAATATTTACGATACTG
>JAADHV010000027.1 GCA_013151635.1 Deltaproteobacteria bacterium
TTGTAAGTTTTCTTAAAAGGGGTAGGGGGTGTGCTGGCATAATAATTTGCCTCCCAACAAGAAATCTGGTCAGGCAAAATTGTTCAGCTGAAAGTATCTTCATGATTGATTCCACCTTAAAACTATAGAATTAGTTGTTAATAGGCAGAAACAAAAAAAGCATAGGTAGAAATCTATGCTTTTTTTTGAATTTGAAAAGTAAAAGTGGATCGGATATGGATCACCGACACTTGAAAGGCATGCTGGCTCGGCACGGGTATGGGTTCAACTCCCGCCGCCTCCACCAATAATAATCAATAAAAATAATCAGTAATAATTATAATAATTATTCATAGGCTTTGAAATTAAATCCTATTGGACAGTGCAGCTTGCCACGGTTATAATGCCACACCACGTCAAGGATAATGACAATCTGTTTTTTCAGATGATCTTCTCCAAAAAAATAAACACCAGTTAAGTTACTTTTTTGGGGGGGGGCAAACAGTATTTTAATTCAATCGGGGAATTTGGGTTTTTTCTTTTCCATAAACGCTGTGACGCCATGCACACATTCACCTGATACAATAAGTTCAGCAGCCATTTCAGCCTCTAGCTCAAGTGCTTTTCCCAAAGACAGACCCTGACTCTGTCGAATTACTGCCAATGCATGACGAACGGCCTTGGGCCCGTTTTGTGCGATTTGTTCTGCCAGGTTTAATGCTTCATCAACTGACCGTCCTTCACTACTCACACGGTTGACCAAACCAATTTTTAAAGCCTCTTCAGCATTTACCGTACGAGCTGTCAGTATGAGGTCTGAAGCAATGGCATTTCCGACAAGTTTAGTTAAATAAGGACCTCCACCCCAATCCGGCATTAAACCCAATCGTACTTCTGAAAAACAGAGTTGGGCTGTTCGGTCCATCACCCGCAAATCGCATCTGGTTGCCAGCTCCATTCCTCCCCCATAAGCCAATCCATTTATTGCGGCAATTATAGGAACGGGTAAAGAAATAAACCCGTCAACTGCTTTTCTAATACGGTAGATCAATCTCCTGGCCGGTTCTATATCATTACTGTCCAGAACTTCAAGGAAGGCAGCCACCAAAGGGTTTTCAGGATTAACATCAAATCCAGCGCAAAACGCTTCGTCTCCATCACCGGTTATGATAATAGCCCTGGGAAGATTCTGTTTCAATTCATCTGTAACATTTTCCAGAGCCGAGAACATGGACTCATCAAACGCGTTTTTTTTTCTGGCACGATTCATAGTCACCAACGCGATCTTATTCTTTATCTCCACTTGAACTTTACTGCCAATCATAGATCCTCACCGTTATGTCTGCCCTCCCGGGTAACGAAATGGATACCGTTGTGCAGATGTTTTTCAATACTAATTGAGCCTTCCCCTTCAAAGCGGCATACTATACCTTGATGATCTGGTCGTTGTCGTTGAATGCGTCTTCTCCTGGTATTGGGTAGCAGATTTTTGTGAAGATAACAATATTGATCTTATTCTCGTGCTCTACCCCCCCATCCCCACATTTTATAATAATCTGTTTTGGGTAACATTATTCGTGAGGCAATAGAACCGCTATGGTTAACATTTAACGCGAGTCAATGCGTACCGGTTCAGCCTTTTCTGAAACTTTTTTATTAAATTTCTCTTGGCAGATGACAAAACGCTCATGGCTGCCCCTGCAAATTTGGTCAACCCCATCATGAGCTTTCACGTCAAATAATAATTTTCTACCATCGATTTTTCTCAATATAACTTTTGCAGTTACAGTAAGACCTGGAGGGGTTGCAGAAATATGACTCACATTGATGTGAATGCCAACTGTCTGTTCATGTGGCCAATCCAGATGGGGGTTGACTGCTTGAATGCACGCCCATTCAATAAAACCAACCATGTAACCCGTTGCAAAAACATTCGGCATGGCCTGAAATTCTTCGGACTCAGGGTATAGTGCAGGGACTGTCTTTTGATCGGTGATCTTAAAACTTAATTCGTGCTCAATTCCGGGTTTTAATGATTCTTTCATAGATTATTTCCTTTGCACATAACGTTCAAATTGATGATCTGTGCTTTTTTGCACAATCAAGCCCACAAGCCTTTGAAATATTTGACTTGGAGGATTTCAAAAAGATTGCCCTGAATTTATTCGAAAAAAATCGAATTTTAAAAGAGCAGATCAACTGTCTTCAGGACAAACTTTTTGGTCATAAAACAGAAAAAACACCCATGGACGATGGCCAGTTTCCCCTTTTTGATATCCCTGAACCGGAACTGCCCATATCCAGAGAGCCCGAAGAAATAATTGTTACTTCCCACACCAGGAAGTATCAGAACAATCAGTATCTATTGCCGGAATGCCGGATCAAATCATTCCTAAAAGCATTGCAACCCCGGGCCACCATGTGCAGGCCCATAAAAATTGCAAACGTTTGTGAGATCCTCGCATAAAGGGTTATAAGACAATCTTGATTATTTGTTTATTGTTTTTTTCTTACCAAATCCTTTGCCAAATTTATCCAAGTGAAGTTTCCCTCCAGTTGCCCAGTTTTCTCTATCAAATTCGTCAATCAGTACAGATACCCATTCTTTTTTGACATCTAAGGTTTTAACAATTACCTCCGTAATAGCCTTAACTAATTCTCTTTTCTGCGTGACAGATCGTCCCTTTGCAATTTTTACGGTTATTATTGGCATTTTGATTGCTTCATTTTTTAATTATTTTTTATTTCTCTTATAACGCCTTGCTCAGTGGCCGTTGCCGTAGAATGCATGTTCTCCTGGTATTGGGGTAGCAGATTTTTGTGAAGATAACAACATTGATTTTATTCTGGGCTATGCTTTGTACATGAAAGCTATCCATGGAGGTAAAACCAAAAATGATAAAGTTGATTCCCATAAGATTGCAAGCCTGATCAGGGGCGGTACATTTCCTGTGACATTTGTATATCCAAGGGATATGAGATATAAAAGTAATCGCAAGCTTGTGGACAGCAGATTTTCCGATCCAAATGTTCAGAAAAACGTTGATCTTGATATCCGGCTGATCAATTTTTATGATGAACAGCTTTCCGGGGTGGAATGGTATATTAAAAAGCATGCTAAAATAAATGATTATCAGAGCCATATGCTGTTAAACTCCGTACCCGGGATCGGTAAAATTATCAGTCTTGTTATTCTTTATTTAATACGGACATTTTTTTAAGTGTCTCTATGAATAATAGTATGTAGTTCTATTGGCTTCTTGGAAGGTGCAGACTAACTGGAAAAATAGATTGAAAATTAGTAAAAGCCTTGTCTGTTGTTAGAATTGGCATCTTTCGTCTTGTGGAAATTGCGCAAATTAAAAAATCAGTATCCGAGCCTTGGATGCCCTTTTTCCTTGCTGCACTATAATACTCTGCCGCTAATTCATAATCACCTGAATATAGCAAAATATCGTCAAAGGATTGAAGATGTTCTTTTAAAACATGAAACTGGTTTTTTGATTTTACACCACTCAAAAGCTCTTGTCTGATTGGGCCAATAAGTTGTACACGAACTTCTGCAATTAAATTTTTAAGTTCCTCTATGTACGCATTATCCTTAACAGTATTCCTTCTGAGAGCTAACGACCAAATACAAGTGTCAACTATTACTTTCATTGTACAGCTCGTTGCTTTTTGTAATCATAATCCTTGTCAAATTCCACTGTATTGAAAATATTAAGAATTTGAGATTGTTTTCTACGTTGGATATATTCATGTAAGGCTTCGGTAACGACACCTTTTTTAGTGTGGTGTTTTCCAGCTTTTTTTGCTTCTTCAATCAGAGTATCGTCCAGTGCAAGGTTTGTAGCCATAGTATTTCCTCCTTTAATCTTTACACACAAGTATATATTTTATTGTGTGTGGTGTAAGGGGCCAGAGATCTATTTTTCCTTACACATAATGTAGAGCTGAGCTGCCAGGAGCTTATTGCCGGCACCCTCAGCATGGTTAAAATTTATGTTAAATCCGAATTCAGCAATATCGGTCAAAGAGCATTTTCTCCCAGGACATTACTCTTAATACTTTTTTATGGGTATTTGCCCAAAGAATGGATTGTTGATTGCTCCCGCGTGGGAAAAGGTATCACCGCAGTGAAATATTTATCCCGGTATTTATGCCGGGGCAGTATCAGTGAAAAAAATATCGTTTCAAATAAAAATGGTGAGGTCACCTTTAAATATTATGAAATAGTCGATATTTTTTAAAGCCTGTTAAAGGTTAAGGCATTCCCTTACTTTGAAAAAGTGTGGTTTTTGACGGTATAGCTTATCAGCGTACCATCGGAACCTTGCTGGGTACTGAAGTTATTCCCCGCCGGTAAATTTACCGGAGCATGAATATTGTAAGTGCTGGTGTTACCCGCCGCCACGGCGTCCTGACCGTATTTCAGCGCCAGTTTGGCGGTGCCAGAGCCGTTCATGACACTATTGATATTGATGTTGTTCTGCGCATTGAGTGTCAGAGTGTTAATGCTCCAGGCTCATGTTTCCACAATACGCCTTATCTGAAGTAATTAAGGTAAATCAGCCTGATGATTGTTGCGAGTACAACCAGCAGAAAGATGGGGCGGATAAACCGGGCACCGTTTTTAATGGCAAGGCTTGATCCGATACGGGCACCGATTACCTGCCCTGTGGCCATGCAGAGCCCTGCAGAATATAGAACATTACGGCTGCTGATAAAAATGGACAAAGCGACAATATTACTGGTGAAATTGGTTATCCTTGTCATACCGGCGGCTTTTGTCATATCCATCCCAAGAACAATCAAAAGTGACCCTGTCCAGAAAGAGCCGGTCCCGGGCCCGAAAAAGCCGTCATAAAATCCAAGGCCCAGGCCGAATAGTAAAAAAAAACGGTTTTTTGACATCATTGGCTTTGACCGGGTCTGATCAGGATTTTTTGAAAAAAGCGTATAAATAAAAACAAACAACAGCAGAAAAGGGACAAGGTGATTTAAAAATCCGGCGTCTATCTGTTGAATGGCCAAAGCACCAATCACAGCGCCAATGAGTGTAAACAAAATACCCCTTCGGGTTTCATTTAATGTGATGGTCCCTTTTTTAATAAAATTATATGCTGCGGAAAGAGTGCCAAAGCTCCCCTGGAGTTTATTAGTTCCCAGGGCAACCTGCGGCGGAAGGCCGACAGATAAAAGCACGGGAAGGGAAACAAGGCCGCCTCCTCCTGCAATGGAGTCAACAAAACCTGCGGCAAGTCCGGTGAAAAATAAAAGGATAAAGTGATAATAGATCAGATGAACGGGTGGCATGGTTTTTTCTATAACAATTCCGGCTGGTTTTTTCAAGGCATTTTTTCTGTGTACCCATTGTATCTATTGCAATTTATTTGAACACAAACTAAAAAATTTTAATAAAAAACTAAAAAAATTATTGACATCTATTCTATATTATTTAAAATGAAGGATAGATATTTTTTTGTGCCGGGGGACAATATGAAATATGTCAGTCATGCAACATGTACCATCTGTAACAAGACCTTTGAAAAGGGCGCCTTTGACTATGTCTGCCCGGATCATGGAAATGAAGGCATCCTGGATATTCAATATGATTATGATGCCATAAAAAAAGTTTTTACAAGGGAAAAACTTGCCGAAGATAAGGACTTATCCATATGGCGTTACAAGCCTTTTCTGCCTGTTGGAGAAAAAATCATGGTTCCGAATATTTTTGTGGGCAACACCCCCCTTATCAAACTTGATTCCCTTGCAGAACAACTGGGCGTAAAGAAGCTTTATTTAAAAGACGATGGCCGGTTACCCACAGCATCATTTAAAGACAGGGCAAGCGCGATTGCGGTTGTAAAGGCCAAAGAAGTCAACGCTGAAATTGTAACCACTGCAAGCACGGGTAATGCTGCGGCAGCACTGAGCGGGCTCTGCGCTTCTGTGGGTCAGAAAAATATTATCTTTGTCCCTGCCACAGCTCCCAGAGCCAAAGTTGCCCAGCTTCTCATGTTCGGCTCCAAAGTGGTCCTGGTTGACGGCACCTATGATGATGCCTTTGAATTATGCCTGGATGCTGCCAATGAATATGGTTGGTATAACAGGAACACAGGATATAACCCTTATATGTCGGAAGGAAAGAAAACCTGTTCATTTGAAATTTTAGAGCAGCTTGCCTGGAAAGCCCCTGACGTGGTTTTTGTCAGTGTAGGGGACGGGTGTATTATAGGCGGTATTCATAAAGGTTTAAAAGATCTCTCGGCAATGGGCTGGATTGATAAAATGCCCCGTTTGATAGGGGTCCAGGCCCAAGGCAGCAGCTATATGTACCAGGCCTGGAAAAATAATGAAGATATCGTAAAAAAACCTTCGATCAATGCAAATACCATTGCTGACAGTATAAGTGCGGGCCTGCCAAGAGACCGTATCAAAGCCTTGAATGCCGTAAATTCAACCCTGGGTGAATATATCAAGGTCAGCGATGAAGAAATTATCAGAGCCATACCGGATCTTGCGAAAAAAACAGGGGTTTTTGCGGAACCGGCCGGTGCAGCTACTTGGGCCGGCGTGAAAAAGGCTTCCCAGAAAGGAATATTAAAGCCTGACGAAACAGTGGTGTTTATAAATACAGGAAGCGGGTTAAAGGATATTAAAACTGCTATGAAAGCTGTAGAACTCACAGGAATGAAATACTTCAAGGTTGAACCGTCTTTGGATAAATTTAAAAAAATTGCATCGGATTTAAGATTTTAATTTGCTTAAACACAGGAGAAAAAATATGATTGATCTAACCGTTTTCCCGGAAGCCCTGAACAGGAGTGTGGAACTTGCAAAAAAAAGAAATATCATCATACCGACACTGAAACAGCAAAGGGATCCATCCTTGATCCCTGGAAAAATTGTAGATAAATTGAAAAATGTCGGTTTATGGGACCTGGATCCCTTAAATCTGTTCAGGATATCCTGGCAAAATGAACCTAAAGCGCATGGTGGCGGATATGCAGGGGTAAATTATCTGGAATTTCCAAAAGAATTAACAGGAGTTGATGCAAGAATCATTGCTGTTGTGGGGAAGTATTTCCCGACAGGTGCGCATAAAGTCGGCGCAGCTTTCGGGTGCCTGGTACCGCGGCTTGTTACAGGTCAGTTTGACCCTTCCAGGCAGAAAGCTGTCTGGCCTTCCACGGGTAACTATTGCCGGGGCGGTGCATATGATTCAGCCCTGCTTGGATGCGAGTCCATTGCCATCCTTCCTGAGGAAATGAGCCAGGAGCGTTTTGAGTGGCTGCAAAAGGTTGCTGGCAGGATTATTAAAACCCCCGGGTCTGAAAGCAATGTAAAAGAGATATTTGATAAATGCCGGGAGCTTGGAAATTCCGGGGAAGATTTGGTCATTTTCAACCAGTTTGATGAATTGGGCAATTATCTCTGGCACCATGAAGTGACAGGCCCTGCAATGCTGAAGGTTTTAAAAAGCTTAATGAATGACAGAAATAAGGTCAGGGGACTTGTATCTGCGACAGGGTCCGGCGGCACCATAGCTTCCGGTGATTTTTTAAAGAAGAAATTTCCTGAATGCAAAATTGTGGCAAGCGAGGCCCTTCAATGCCCCACTCTTTTAAATAATGGTTTTGGCGCCCACAGGATAGAAGGAATAGGAGACAAACATATCCCCTGGATTCATAATGCCAGAAATACGGATTTTGTTGTTGCAATGGATGACCAGGTGCCAATGAATTTAATCCGGCTTTTTAATGAACCTGCCGGGAAAAAACTGCTCCGGGAAAAAGGGATGCCGGATGATTTTATCAACAACCTTGACCTGGTCGGAATCTCCGGCGCATCAAACCTGGCATCTGCCATTAAATTTGCAAAATACAATGAGCTGACCCAAAATGATCTGGTGGTCACTGTGCTGACAGACTCAATGGACATGTATCAAAGCAGGCTCAATGAAATGACAGGGAAATGCGGCGCTTTTACAGATTCCGATGCCAGGGTGGTTTATGAAAAAGACCTTCTTGGCCTTACCATTGATAATATGGAAGAGCTTACATATTACGGCAAAAAGAGAATTCATAACCTGAAATACTACACCTGGGTTGAACAGCAGGGCAAATCCTATGAAGAGATCCAGGAGCAATGGTATAATGAGTCTTACTGGACTTCCATCATTGATAAAGCAGATGAAATCGATGCCTTGATTGAAGAATTTAATAAAAAAACCGGACTTCTTGAAAAATTTTAGGAACTTAAAATGAAACCCGACTATAATAAGATATTGGAAAGAGCAGAATACTATAAAGCGGATATCAGCAGATTTCTCCGGGACATGATCGCTATTCCAAGTGAAAGCTGTAATGAAAAAGATGTGGTACTCAGGATTAAAAAAGAAATGGAACATGTGGGATTTGATAAGGTTGAGATCGACCCCATGGGTAATATCCTTGGTTACATAGGGAAAGGAAAGAACCTGATTGCCATGGATGCCCATATTGATACTGTCGGTATTGGAAATCCTGATAATTGGGAGCATGACCCATATAAAGGGTTCGAGGATGAAAAAATTATTATAGGAAGAGGGGCCAGTGACCAGGAGGGCGGTATGGCTTCAATGGTATATGCCGGGAAAATCATAAAAGATCTGGGGCTTGAAGATGATTATACTCTTCTTATCACAGGAACTGTCCAGGAAGAAGACTGTGACGGGCTTTGCTGGCAATATATTATTCAGGAAAGTAGAATCAGGCCGGAATTTGTGGTGTCAACAGAACCGACTTCATGCCGGATTTACAGGGGCCAGAGAGGGCGCATGGAAATCAAGGTTGAAACAAAAGGGGTTAGCTGTCACGGGTCAGCACCTGAAAGAGGGGATAATGCGATTTTTAAAATGGGCCCCATTTTAAATGATCTTCAAAACCTTCAAAAAGAATTAAAGACTGATGATTTTCTCGGGAAAGGTACGCTGACGGTTTCCGAGATATTTTTTTCGTCGCCGTCAAGATGTGCGGTTGCAGACGGATGTATCATCTCCATTGACAGGCGCTTAACCCGGGGGGAAACCTTTGAAGGTGCATTAGAGGAAATAAGGGCGCTTGGATCGGTAAAATCCGCCGGGGCGGTTGTCTCCATGTATGATTATGACAGGCCCGCTTATACCGGTCTTGTATATCCGACCGAAGCTTATTTCCCCTCATGGGTACTGGAGCAGGACCATGATGCCTGCAAAAGCCTTGTAATGGCCTATAAGAACCTTTTTGACAAGGAACCGGTTGTTGATAAATGGACTTTTTCCACCAATGGCGTATCCATTATGGGACGGTATGGTATTCCATGTATCGGTTTTGGCCCCGGTCATGAAGACCAGGCCCATGCTCCAAATGAAAAAACCTGGAAATCTGAATTAGTGGAAGCGGCCGCCATGTATGCGGCGATTCCATCCATGTACATGGAAACAATTAACAAAAGGTAAAAAACGTATAAGGTTACAGGGTGAGCTGTGAAAAAATTAGCCGTTATTGCCATAGGAGGAAATTCATTAATACGTGACAAACATCACCTGCGAGTTGAAGACCAGTACCACGAGATTACTAAAACTGCCCACCATATTGTCGAGATTGTTAAAGCCGGGTATAATATTGTTATTACCCATGGCAACGGCCCCCAGGTCGGTTTTATTTTAAGAAGGTCTGAAATAGCCTATGAGCATGAGGGCCTTCATTTCGTACCTTTGCAAAGCTGTGTTGCAAATACCCAGGGTGCCCTTGGCTACCAGATCCAGCAGGCCCTTGGTAATGAATTGAAAAAACAAAATATTCAGAAAAAGGCGGTAACCGTTGTCACACAGATAAGGGTGTCAAAAAACGATCCGGGTTTTTTGCAGCCAACCAAACCCATAGGCCAGTTTTATAGTGGGAAAAAAGCCCGAATACTTAAAAGAGACCACCCTGACTGGGAAATGGTACAGGATGCAGGCCGGGGATTCAGGAGAGTTGTGGCCTCTCCCAGGCCTGTTGAGATCGTTGAAATGGATATGATCCAAACTCTTGTGGATAACGGTTTTTGCGTGATTGCAGCAGGTGGGGGCGGCATCCCGGTGCTGGAAAACCAGGATGGCTGTCTTGAGGGCATAGGGGCCGTGATAGACAAAGATTTTGCATCTGCATTGCTGGCTGTAAATTTGCGTGCGGACCTTTTAATTATTTCAACAGGTGTTGATCATGTCTGCCTCAATTTTGGCAGGAAGAATGAGAAACCCTTGTCCAGGATCACGGTGAACGAAGCAAAAACCTATCTTAAGCAAGGGCATTTTGAACCCGGCAGCATGCTGCCGAAAATCCAGGCCATTTTGTGGTTCCTGGAAAATGGCGGCAAAAAGGCAATTATTACAAAACCGGATCATTGGGAGAAAACAATCATAGGAAAAAGCGGCACCCATATTGCGAGATAATGATTATTACAGGCAGCCAAAGGGTTTGAACAATTTATAATATTATTGGATACCTTTATGATTCAATTTACATTAAATGGAAAACCAACAAATTTCCGGGGCGATGAAAACCTTTCACTTTTGAAATGGTTAAGGCAGGGCCAGGGGATTTTGTCTCCAAAAGACGGATGCTCCGGCCAAGGGGCATGCGGTGCCTGTTTAATTGAAATAGATTCTAACCCTGCACTTTCCTGCAGAACGCCCATGAAAAAATTAAATGGGTCCAATATTATCACAATAGAGGGATTTGACCCTGAACTGAAAGACACCCTTGCAAAAGCGTTTGTAAAAAAGGGCGCGGTCCAGTGCGGATTCTGTACACCCGGCTTTCTTTCCAGGACTAAAATCCTTCTGGAAAAGAATTCATGCCCTGGCAGGGGGGAAATTAAAAAAGCCCTGGGTGCAAATTTGTGCAGGTGTACAGGATATGCCAAAATCATTGAAGCCGTTATCCTTGCGGCCAAAAGCCTTAGGAATAAAACCGGGATTGACTTGGATGACAATGGGGGCGTAGGTACGAGCAGGTCTAAACATGATGCTTATAAGACCGCCCTTGGAGAACGCAGATTCATAGACGATATGAGATTTCCCGGCATGGTGTACGGGGCTCTTAGATTCAGCGACCATCCAAGAGCGAAAATTTTGTGCATCAACACCCTGAAAGCAAAACAATTGCCGGGTGTTATCCGGGTGTTTACAGGAGGGGATATCCCGGGTGACCGGATAACCGGAGTGATCCGCCAGGATTGGCCTGTCATGGTTGTTGAGGGCGAGACCACAAGGTTTATCGGTGATGTGCTTGCAGGTGTTGTGGCCAAAGATGAAACAACTGCCAGGAAAGCATGCCGGTTGATTGATATCGAATATGAAGTATTAGAGCCTGTTATAGATCCTTTTGAAGCGTTAAAGGATAAGATAAAAATACATGATACGGGAAACCTGCTTGAAGTTACCGAATTTTCAAGGGGGGGCGATCTTGAGAAGGCTTTTCAAGCCTCGGCCCATGTCGTGTCTGCGCAGTATCGGACCCAGCTTGTTGAACATGCTTTTTTAGAGACTGAAACAGCCATAGCAAAACCCCTTGGAAATAATGGTATCCGGGTTTATACCCAAAGCCAGGGCATATATGAGGACAGGCATGCCATTGCCAATCTTTTGGGATTGCCCATAGAACAGGTTGTGGTAACCCTTGTGCCATGTGGCGGTGCTTTTGGCGGCAAGGAGGACTTAACGGTTCAAGGGCATGCTGCTGTGTTCAGCCACCACCTCAATCAAGTTGTGAAAGTGGGCCTTTCAAGGGAGGAGTCAATCCGCATGCATGTGAAAAGACATCCATTTATCATGGATTATAAACTGGGTTGTGATAAAAACGGAATGCTCACGGCGCTCAAGGCCAGAATTACAGGTGATACAGGTGCTTATGCTTCTCTTGGCGGAGAGGTGTTGAACAGGGCGGCGGGCCATGCTTCAGGCGGGTATCATGTGCCTGTCGTGGATGTGGTTTCCAGGGCTGTTTATACCAACAATCTTCCTGCCGGTGCCATGAGGGGGTTTGGTGTAAACCAGGTCACCTTTGCCATGGAATCCATGGTGGATGAGTTGTGTGAAAAAGCCGGAACAGACCCGTGGCAGTTCAGGTATGATAATGCCCTGCAAAAGGGTTCCATGACTGCGACAGGCCAGGTCTTAGGTGATGGTGTCGGGTTAAGACAATGCCTTCTTGCTGTTAAGGATGAATATGACAGCGCCCGTTATGCCGGTATTGCGCTTGGAATTAAAAATATAGGGTTTGGAAACGGTATGATTGATGAAAGCGAAGCCGTGATTGAAGTGGTTTCAGATAAAAAACTCATTATCCATCACGGATGGACCGAGATGGGCCAGGGCATTGACACGATTGCCAAACAAATTTTAAGTGATGTGACAGGGCTTAATAATGTAGAAATTGAAGTGGTATCAAGCACGGATTCCCAGGTTGTGGGGGGCACCACAACAGCCAGTCGTGGCACATTTCTTCTTGGAAATTCTTTGCTCAAAGCCGCTGGAAAACTTAAACACGCCTTAAAAAATTCAGACCTGTCACAGCTTGTTAAAAAAAAATACAAGGGGCAGTGGCGCTGTGACTGGACAACAGAACCGGGCAGGGATGTAGAAAACCCCATGACACATTTTGCATATGGCTATGCAGCCCAGGTTGTCTGCCTGGATGATAAGGGAAGAGTGGATAAAGTGGTCGCAGCCCACGATGCAGGCAGGGTGATCAACCCCAACATGTTTGAAGGCCAGATTCAAGGAGCTGTCATGATGGGACTCGGGTATGCATTTACAGAAAAATTAACGCTTGACCAGGGGTATCTTAAATCTTCAAAAATGGTAAAACTTGGTATTCCTAAAATCAAATCAATGCCGGATATCATTGTCAAGGCTGTTGAGGTAAGGGACCCGATGGGTCCTTTGGGGGCTAAAGGCGTGGGTGAGATAGGGCTTGTTCCAACTGCACCGGCCGCTGTTAATGCCCTTTATAAATTTGACAGGAAAAGACGGTATGAACTTCCTGTCGGACAAAGGATAAGATAATGACTCTTTATATTAAAAATGCAGAATTTATTGACTGGGAAAGCCTTGAGTTTACGAAAACAAATATTGAAGTAATTGAGGGTAAAAAGGGCGGCATCCGGTTTTTTAACACCATGCCTGTTTTAAGTGCTGATTCAAAAATTATTGATGCCAAAGGAAAATATGTGACCAAATCCTTTGGCTGCGGCCACCATCACATTTATTCAACCCTGGCAAGAGGAATGCCGGCCCCGGCAAAGGCACCACAAAATTTTGTTGAGATTTTAAAATATGTCTGGTGGCATCTTGATAAAAATCTTGATCTTGAGATGATCAGGGCCAGTGCATTGGCCTCTGCCCTTTATTGTGCAAAAAACGGCATATCCTTTGTTATCGACCACCATGCATCTCCCTTTGCCGTGGAAGGGTCTCTTTTTACCATTAAGGAAGCCTTTGACACCATTGGCCTGTCCTGCCTGCTCTGCTATGAAATATCGGATCGTGACGGTGAAAAAATAAGGGATAAGGGGCTGGAAGAAACAAGAAATTATCTTGTGGCCGGGAATCCTGGCCATGTGGGGCTCCACGCTTCTTTTACCGTGGGGGACACCTTGCTTGAAAAAGCCGTTGCCCTGGCTCATGAACATGATACAGGTATTCACATCCATGTGGCAGAAGATTTGGCAGACCAGGACCATTGTTTGAAAACCTATAATAAAAGGGTGGTTCAAAGGCTTTTTGATGCTGGTGCCCTTGATCTTGGCAGATCAGTTTTCGGTCATTGCCTGCACCTTTCTGAAAAAGAAAAAAAGCTTTTAAAAAATTCAAAGGCCTGGGTGGCCCAGAATATTGAAAGTAACTTGAATAACAATGTCGGACTCATGGGTTACAAAGGTTTTGGGGACCGCATCATGCTTGGAACGGACGGCATGCACTCGGATATGCTGAGGAGTGCCAAAGCTGCTTTTTTTGTGGGGCAGGGAACAGAAGGTATAAGTTTTCCCGGGATATATGATCGTTTCAGAAACATTCATAGATTTACCAGGGAAAATCATTTCCGGGGTGATGGCGACAACAACCTTGTGATCCTTGATTACAATACTCCAACAAACATGAATAAGGATAATTTTTTAGGTCATTTTGTTTTTGGTATTGACTCCTGCCATGTGGACAGCCTTATTTCTT
This sequence comes from Deltaproteobacteria bacterium, assembly GCA_013151635.1. GTDB lineage: Bacteria > Desulfobacterota > Desulfobacteria > Desulfobacterales > Desulfobacteraceae > Desulfobacula. The sequence goes on from JAADHV010000027.1 coordinate 14,219, forward strand.
CAGGAAAATTGATCGTTGAAAATAAAAAACTTGTCAGTGCCAGTGAAGAAGATATTTTAAGCTTTGCAAGGGAAATGGGAACAAAACTCTGGGAAAAACTTACTTAAAATGAAACATCAACCTAAAAGAACCCTGATAAAAAACGGGTCTGTTGTAACACCCGGTAAGATCATAAAGGCTGATCTTTTTATCAAAGGTGAAATAATTGCCGGGATCAACAGTGACATTGCCGCCCCGGGTGCAGAGGTGATTGATGCCAGAGGGAAATATGTACTTCCGGGCGGGATTGATGTGCATACCCATTTTAATCTTGATACCGGCATTGCCATTGCCCAGGATGATTTTTATACGGGAACCGTGGCCGCAGCCATGGGAGGCACCACCACCATTATTGATCATCCGGGCTTTGGCCCGGAAGGGTGTTCTTTATTTCACCAGATTGAAAAATACCATGGGCTTGCAGACGGGAATGCTGTGATTGATTATTCATTCCACGGGGTTCTCCAGCACCTGGATGACCAGGTTTTAAATGATATCCCCAAACTTGCCGACCAGGGCATTACAAGCCTGAAAGCTTATATGACCTATGATTATATGTTTTCCGGCGATATGCTGGCGGATGTTTTTAAAAAAGCAAAAGATAGCGGCATGCTTATTGCCGTCCATGCAGAGGATGACTGCCTTATAAAGTCTTTAAAAGAAAAATATATCCGGGAAGGCAGGAAAGATGCAATTTATCATGCCTTAAGCCGACCTTCAAAAGCTGAAGCCATTGCCGTTAAAAAAGTGATAAACAAGGCTGGGGAAGCCGGCAATGCACCTTTGTATATTGTTCACCTTTCAACAAAAGAAGGAGCTTTGGCCGTAAAAAAGGCAAAGGAATCAGGCAGGCTTGTTTTTGCTGAGACCTGCCCCCAGTATCTTCTTCTTGAACAAGACCTTTATAATCTACCCGATCACGAGGGTTTAAAATATGTCATGAGCCCCCCCTTAAGGCGGAAAGAAGATCAGAAAGCCCTTTGGGAAGGGCTTTCTGATGAGAGCATATCAGTTATTGCAAGTGATCATTGCCCTTTTGATTTTGAGCTGAAAAAACAACTTGCATCCAGGGATTTTTCAAAATGCCCCGGCGGGATTCCGGGCGTTGAAACAAGACTTGGCCTGCTCTTTTCAAAAGGGGTGCTGGAAAATAAAATCAGCTTGCAGCAGTTTGTAAAAGCAGTTTCTGAAAATCCTGCCAGAATAATGGGGCTATACCCCAGAAAAGGTGTGATTAAAAAAGGTTCGGATGCAGACCTTATCATTATTGACCCGGAAGAAGAAATCTGTATTTCTTCTAAAATGCTCCATGAAAATGTTGATTATACGCCTTATGAAGGAATCAATGTTTTTGGCTGGCCCCGGATGACCATGGTACGGGGAGCAGTCATTGTAAGGGATAAAAAATTCACAGGAAAAAAAGGATTTGGAAAATTTATAAAGCGAAAGCGTTTTTAATTAATTAATTTTTTAACAAAAACAGTCAATATAATACAAAACATTTAAATACCCGGAGGAAAAATTGGATAAGACCAAGATCATTGAAAATATAAAAACACTTGCATCAAAAGATATTAATAATATGTACTTGAACGACTTTTTTTTGACCTGGGAAAAAACAGATGATGAACTTGATGCTGTCTTTCAGGTCGCACAAATTTTAAAGGCAATGAGGGATAATAATATTTCTTCAAAGGTTTTTGATTCAGGGCTTGCTGTCTCCCTTTTCCGGGACAACTCCACTCGTACCCGTTTCAGCTTTTCGTCTGCCTGCAATCTACTTGGTCTGAATGTCCAGGACCTGGATGAGGGAAAGTCCCAGGTTGCTCATGGAGAAACAGTAAGGGAAACAGCCAACATGGTTTCTTTCCTGGCCGATGTCATAGGCATCAGGGATGATATGTATTTAGGCGCAGGCCACTCATATATGAAAGAAGTGGCAAGGTCCGTGCAGCAGGGGCATGAAGAAAAAGTCCTTGCCCAGAGGCCTACGCTGGTTAATCTGCAGTGCGACATTGACCATCCCACCCAGACCATGTCTGATGCGCTCCACCTGATTAACCGGTTCGGCGGGATTGACGGGCTCAAAGGTAAAAAAATTGCCATGACCTGGGCCTATTCTCCTTCCTACGGCAAACCGCTTTCCGTGCCCCAGGGCATTATAGGTTTGATGACAAGATTTGGTATGGATGTCAGGTTTGCATACCCGGAAGGTTATAATGTCATGGATGATGTTGTTGAGGTGGCCATGAAAAATGCGAATAAAAGCGGCGGATCTTTTGAGATTGCGTCCTCAATGCAGGATGCTTTTAAAGACGCTGACATTGTCTATCCAAAAAGCTGGGCTCCTTATGCTGTCATGGAAAAAAGGACTGATCTTCTGCGGTCCGGAGATGATTCGGGCCTTAAGGATCTTGAAAAAGAATGCCTTGAAAACAATAAGAAATTTATTTCCTGGGAATGCACACGCGATCTTATGGACACCACAAGAGACGGCAAAGCCCTTTACATGCATTGTCTGCCCGCTGATATCACGGGTGTAAGCTGCCGGCAGGGAGAAGTCAGTGCCGATGTTTTTGATCAATACAGGGTTCCCATGTATATCCAGGCAGGTTACAAGCCTTATGTGATAGCTGCAATGATTTTTTTAAGCAAATTTAAACATCCTGGTGATAAGCTGATGGAGGTATTGAACAGGGAAACAAAAAGAATTTTCTAAAACAATGTGAAAATAAATAAAATTTAAGGAGGCATTATGAGTGATACATTTACCTGCCTTTCCCTGGAAAAGCTTTTAACCTGGATTAAAAGGGAAGAAAAAACAGATAAAATTTTCGGGATTCCAAAATCTCTCTTTTTTATCCCGTCTGATGATGATGTTTTCAGGATGGATCGATATGGACGTTTTCTTGAAACACCTGTTGGTGTCGCAGCAGGGCCCCATACCCAGTTGTCACAGAATATAATAAGTGCATGGTTGACAGGAGCCAGATATATCGAGTTGAAAACCGTCCAGGTCCTGGACGAGCTTGAAATTACAAAGCCGTGCATCAGCATGGAAGATGAAGGATATAATTGTGAATGGTCCCAGGAACTTACGCTTGAAAAAACATATCATGAATATCTAAACGCCCTGGTTGCCATTTATATCTTAAAGAAAAAATTGGAGATCGGCCTGGAAACAGAACCCGGATTTATTTTCAACATGAGTGTAGGCTACAACCTGGAAGGAATTTTAAGCCCAGGGGTTCAAGGCTTCCTGGATGGCATGGCCAATGCAAAAGAGCATATTTCTGAAAAGCTTTTGACGGCTCAATCTATTTTCCCGGAAGCTGCTGATCTTGAGATCCCCTCAACCGTGTCCGATAATATCACCATCTCAACCATGCACGGCTGCCCGCCCGATGAAATCGAAAAGATTGGTTCTTATTTTATTGAAAAAAGAAAACTCAATACTACCATTAAATTAAACCCGACTCTTTTAGGAAAGGATAAGTTAAGGGATATTTTAAACAATAAACTCGGATTTGAGATAATGGTTCCGGATATTGCCTTTGAACATGACCTTCAATATGATGCAGGGGTCAGGCTGATCAATAACCTTTTAAAAAAGGCAAAAGCCTGTGGAGTTGAATTTAACATTAAGCTTACCAATACGCTTGAAACCCGGAACAATCAATCAAAGCTGCCGGAAAATGAACAAATGGTTTACATGAGCGGCAGGCCTCTCCATGTGATCAGCATGAACCTTGCCAAAAGGCTGCAAAATGAGTTCAATGGAAATCTGGATATCAGTTTTTCAGCAGGTGCAGATTGTTTTAACATTGCAGATATCCTGTCCTGCGGTCTAAAACCTGTAACCGTATGTTCCGATATTTTAAAGCCCGGCGGATACGGCAGGATCGCCCAGTATCTGGACATGACAAAAAAAGCTTTTGCCAAAAAAAATGCATCCTCAATAAGAGATTTTATTAAAAAGACCGCAGCAGATGGGGACGGCAAAAAAGAGGCAGCCTTAAGCAATCTTAATGATTATGCTGAAAGGGTGGTTACCAACAGGCATTACCACAAAAAAAGTTTTCCCTGGTCCAACATAAAAACATCCCGGGCCCTTTGTCCTTTTGACTGCATCAGTGCCCCATGCAAAGGCACCTGCCCGGCAGGCCAGGACGTGCCGTCTTATATGTACTATACTGCAAAGGGTATGTTTAAAGAGGCATTTTCGGTAATCCTTCAAACAAATCCCTTCCCAAATGTCCAGGGAATGGTATGCGATCATCCCTGTACACAGAAATGCACAAGAATCAATTATGATGCACCGCTTAAGATTCGTGAAATAAAAAGGTTTGTGGCCCGGCAAAACCCTGAAATCCCCGAGCTTGAGCCTATGGAAGACAATAACTTAAGTGTGGCCGTCATCGGGGGTGGTCCAAGCGGGTTCAGTGCGGCCTATTTTCTTAAAATGAACGGGTTTTCAGTGGATCTTTTTGAGGCAAAACAATTCGGCGGCGGGATGGCAGCAGACGCTATCCCAAGTTTCCGGCTGGATGATTCAAGCATAAAAAAAGATATTGACACGATTGTTTCCCTTGGTGTCAATGTCCAGTATGGAAAATCCATAGACAAACAGGCCTTTAAAATAATAAGGGACAAATATGATTATGTCTATATTGCCGTGGGTGCATTAAAAGCATATCCTTTGAATATTGACGGTGCCGATGCAAAAGGGGTTTATGACCAGCTTGGACTTTTAAGTGCCGTAAGACAGGGGAAAAAAGTTGAAACAGGAACAAATATCGTAATTATCGGCGGCGGAAACTCGGCCATGGATGCGGCAAGAACAGCCAGAAGGCTTGCCGGTAAAAACGGAAAAGTTATGATTCTATACCGGCGAACCATAAAAGAAATGCCTGCGGACAGGGAAGAAATCGATTCGGTTATAGAAGAAGGCATTAAAATTATGGAAATGGTTGCACCGCAAAGTGTCCTGTCTGAAAATGGCTGTGTGTCAGGAATAAAATGCCACAGGATGGAACCGGGGGAACCCGATTCCAGCGGAAGACCAGGGCCGGTTGTGATTGAAGGTTCTGATTTTGTGATAGATGCGGACACTGTCATTTCTGCCATTGGCCAAAAGGTTGTGATCCCTTTTTTAGATGGAAAGGCTCTGGAGGCAAACCCTGAAACTTACAGGACATCAATGGATAATGTGTATGCAGGCGGTGATGCTGTAAGAGGAGCGTCAACCCTGATAAAAGCCATTGCAGACGGTCAAAAGGCCGTGAAAAGTATTTTAACGGACGCGGCTGTCCCATGCAGGGTGTTTGCAGATAACCAGGTTTTGGAAAAGGACATCAACCTCTTTGACACAAAACTTGCTAAAAGAATATATGGCTCGGACTTAATTGAAACAGACCTTGCAAAGCGCGAAGGGTTTGATCTTGTCACTGGTACCATGACCGGGGAAATGGCGGTTGCAGAAGCATCACGATGCCTTTTATGCGATACTGTCTGCAATATATGTACGACAGTATGCCCCAACAGGGCCAATGTCTCTTATAAAATCCATCCGTTCAAAGCGCCAACATTTAAAGCGGTTTTTAAAAACGGTCGTTCTTGTCTTGAAAAACTGGGAACATTTATGGTTTCCCAGGAGAACCAGGTCATAAATATTGGTGATTTCTGCAATGAGTGCGGTAATTGCACAAGTTTTTGCCCGACATCCGGGTCACCTTATACGGATAAACCCAAATTTTATCTTTCCCGGGGTGGTTTTGAAAAAGAACCTGCCGGGTATTTTCTGCAAGGCCGATCTATTTTTAAAAAAGAAAATGGAACAAAGGCTGTCTTAACAGAAAATAAAAACGATTATACTTATGATACTGCGGCAATTAAGGCTGTTATGGATAAAAAAACCTTCCAGGTGACCGGTGCTGAATTCAAATCCCCGGAAAACCGGGAAATTGATTTGACAGAAGCTGCCGAACTTGGATTTTTATATATATCCTTGAAAGATTATCCTGGTTTGGTTTAAAACATATACTGGAGTTTGATATGACAGAAAGTAATCAAGAAACCATATTGTTAAAAAATTGTTTTCATATCTGGCCGGGTTCTGAAGATAAACCTTTGAAAAATAATGACATCCTTATACAGGGCGGATGCATCAAATCAATGGGGGAAAACCTTGAGACAGGCCGCGAAACCGGCATAAAAATCATCGACTGTTCAGATCACGTGGTATTGCCGGGGTTTGTTAATACCCATCATCATTTTTATCAGACACTGACCAGGAATATTCCTGCTGTCCAGAATGCCAAGCTTTTTGACTGGCTGGTATATCTTTATGAAATCTGGAAATATATAGATGAAGAAGCCATTTTTTATTCTTCCCTGCTGGCCATGGGCGAGCTTTTAAAAACCGGGTGTACACTCTCAACAGACCACCATTATCTGTATCCTGATAATATCAGCTGCGATATCATGGCAACACAGTTTAAGGCGGCTGAAATTCTGGGGATGCGGTTTTCCCCGACACGGGGTTCCATGTCCCTGAGCAGAAAGGACGGGGGACTTCCTCCTGATACAGTGGTGCAGACAGAAGACAAGATTTTAAAAGATTGTGAAAGAGTGATCCATACATTTCATGATGAATCTGAAAGATCCATGAGAAAAATCGTCCTGGCACCATGCAGTCCTTTTTCCGTGACAAGAGAGTTGATGAAGCAGACAGCCGCGCTGGCCCGGAAATATAAAGTGAGGCTGCATACACATCTTGCTGAAACAAAAGATGAAAATGATTATTGTATTCAGATTTACAACAAAAGACCGCTTGAATTGATGGAAGATTGTGACTTTATAGGCAATGATGTATCTTTTGCCCACGGTATTTTTTTCAATGATGATGAAATAAGGCTTTTAAAAGAGACAAGAACTCATATTGCCCACTGTCCCACCTCCAATATGAGACTTGGGTCAGGAATCTGCCGGGTTGTTGAAATGTCCGGCAAGGGTATTAATATAGGATTGGGGGTTGACGGGTCTGCATCAAACGATTCTTCGGATATGCTGGGCGAAATCAGGAATGCCCTGCTTCTTCAGCGTGTCCGGTACGGGGCCTCATCAATAAACGCCACTGATGTGTTGAAAATGGCAACCCAAAATGGTGCTAAATTATTGAATTTTGATAAACTGGGCCGGATTAAATCCGGGTTCGCAGCAGACCTTGCTGTTTTTAACGTCAGACAAATGGAATATGCAGGAGCATTGTCAGATCCTGTTGCCGCATTGGTTTTTTCCGGGTTTAACCATGCAACCGACTATACCATTGTCAATGGACAGATTGTTGTGAACAAAGGCAGGCTGACAGGTTTTGATGAAAATAAAATTTTTGAAAAAGCAAATGCATTGTCAGAAAATATCTTAAGGAGGCATGTTGCCAATGGCAGTCGGTAAACCGGTAAAAAGGATTGATGCCATAGCCAAAGTCACGGGACGGGCCGAGTATACCCAGGATCTTTTAAAACCCGGAACGCTTGTGGCCAGATATTATAGAAGCACTATTGCACATGGCCGGGTAAAAACAATAGATGTAAAAAAGGCATTAAACCTGAAAGGTGTGGAAGCAATTTTTACATTTGATGATGTTCCTGAAAACAAATTTGCCACGGCAGGCCATCCTTTTTCTGTGGACCCGGAGCATAAGGATGTGGAAGACCGGTTATTGCTGACCCGGGATATCCGGTTCATGGGGGATGAAATTGCAATTGTCGTTGCAAAAGATAATATTATTGCTGATCAGGCCTTGAAAATGATCAAGGTTTCATACCAGGAATATGAGCCCCTTATCTCGCCTTTAAAAATTTTGGATAAAAAAGCAAGACAGATTCATGAAGGGTCGTCCAATATTGTCGGAGAACACGAATTCGCCTTTGGCAAGAATGTGGATGAAGAATTTAAAAAGGCAGACCATGTGATCAAAGGAAAATTTGAGACGGCAATGGTCCAGCACTGCCACATTGAAAACCATATTTCCTATGCTTACATGGATGATATTGACCGGATCATAATTGTATCTTCAACACAGATTCCCCATATTGTCAGACGGATCGTGGGCCAAGCCCTTAGTATACAGCTCAGTCGGGTCCGCGTCATAAAACCTTTTATCGGGGGCGGGTTTGGAAATAAACAGGATGTTATCCTGGAACCCATGGTTGCATTCCTGACATTGAAACTTGATGGGAAACCGGTTCAGATCAATCTGTCCCGTGAGGAGTGCATGCTTGGGACCAGGAACCGTCATCCATTCTTTGTAAAAGTGAAAACAGGTGTAATGAATGACGGCACCATGACGGCCAGGGAAATGGATGTTATCTCCATCACGGGTGCATATGCTTCCCACGGCCATGCCATTGCCTCGGCCGGCGGCAGCAAGCAAAGCTCATTATATCCGCGCATGGCAACAAGATTTCATGCAAGAACCCTTTATGCCAACATTCCGGTGGCAGGGGCCATGAGAGCATATGGTTCCCCGCAGATTATTTATGCCCTTGAATGTGCAACAGAAGATGCTGCAAGAAAAATCGGTATTGATTCTGTTGAATTCAGGTTGAAAAATATTGCCCGCCAGGGTGATATGAACCTTTTATCCGGCAAAGAAATTCTAAGCTGCGGGATGGCCGAATGCCTTATCAAAGGCAAAGAGTTCATGGATTGGGACAATAAAAAGAAAGAATACGAAAAGTATAAGAAAGGCCCGGTCAGGAGGGGACTTGGGGTCGCCTGTTTAAGTTATGCATCCGGCACCTATCCTGTTTGTGTGGAAATTGCAGGAACAAGGATTGCCTTGAACCAGGATGGAACCGTCCATGTTCAGGTCGGTGCCACCGAGATCGGGCAGGGATCAGATACGATTGTCGCCCAGATGGTGGCAGAAACCCTGTCGCTGCCTTATGAGGATGTAAGGGTTGTCCAGGCACAGGATACGGACGTCTCTCCTTTTGATACAGGGGCATATGCTTCAAGGCAGGCCTATGTTGTCAGCAATGCCGTACTCCGGGCAGCCAATGAACTCAAGACAAAAATTCTTAATCATGCCTGTTTAATGACAGGAAAAGGAAAAAAAGCCCTTGATATTAAAAAAGGCAATATTATTGATGTAAATACAGATAATGTTGTCATGGATATGAAAACCCTGAGCATGGACAGTTTTTATCATAAAGAGCGCGGCTGCCAGTTAACGGCTGAAGTTTCCTTTAAAACCACTGCAAATGCCCCTGTATTCGGGTGTACATTCGTTGATATCACAGTTGATATCCCGCTTTTTAAAATCAAGATCAATGAAATTATTAATGTCCATGACGCCGGCGTGATTATAAATCCTGTCCAGGCAGGAGGCCAGGTGCATGGCGGTGTGTTCATGGGGATAGGTGCTGCTCTTTCAGAAGAAGTCCTGATTGATCCTGATTCAGGTTATGTCTACAATAACAATCTTCTGGATTACAAGTTTCCAACTTTTATGGATATACCCCAAATTCACCATGATTTTGTTGAAACATTTGAGCCCACTTCAGGATATGGAAATAAATCCCTTGGAGAGCCGCCCGTGATAACGCCACCGCCTGCCATACGCAATGCAGTCCTTGACGCAACAGGAGTCTGCATTAATTCTTTGCCCATGTCGCCCCGTAACCTGTTTGTCCTTTTTCAGAAAAACGGCCTTATTGGTTCTATAAGGAGCTAAAAATGTTTGATTTGAAAAAACATGTAAAAGCCCGGTCAATTGACGAGGCTATTGCCCTCTTAATTGAGAACCCCGGAGCCAGGCTCATTGCGGGGGGAACTGACATACTCATTAAATTAAGGCATGGAAAACAAGGGTTTTCCGAACTTGTGGATATCCATGACCTGCCCCAGCTTCGGTTTATCAAACTGGATGAAAATAACGATATCCTGATTGGATCAGGTGCTGTATTCAATGATATTATCGAATCTGGTATTATTCAAACACATATCCCCATGCTGAAAGATGCAGCCCAAAGTGTCGGCGGTCCGCAGATCCGGAATGTCGCTACAATCGGCGGCAATATCTGTAACGGGGTGACAAGTGCGGACAGCGCATCAAGCCTTTTTGCCCTAGATGCTGTTCTGGAGATAAGGGGAAGAAAGACAAAAAGAAACATCCCTGTTTCTGATTTTTATTTTGGCCCTGGCAGGGTTGACTTGAAAAAGGGCGAGATTTTAACAAATATCAGGATCAGTCAGAAAAATTATAAGGGCAGTTCCGGTTTTTATTACAAGTATGCCATGCGGAATGCCATGGATATTGCCACCATAGGGTGCGCGGTCAGTCTTAAAACGAAAAACCATGTTTTAGAAGATTACAGGATTGCTTTTGGTGTTGCAGGTCCTGTGCCCATGCGCTGTAAGATAACCGAGGAAACTATGAGAAATAAAAAAGTTTCCCGGAAGCTTTTGCAGGATATTTCACAGGCCGTTGAAAAGGATGTAAACCCGAGGACTTCCTGGCGGGCAACAAAGGAATTTAGAATGAATATCATCAAAGAACTCTGTGTCAGGGCAACAAAAGAGGCGTTAAAAAGAGCTGGGGAGGAGATTTAACATGACCATCAAAGGTTTCAGGCAGATTACTTTTTCCATAAACAGTAAAGAAAGAACTCTTGTTATCGATATGAGACAATCCCTGCTGGAAGTTTTAAGGGAAGAATTGGGTCTTAAAAGCGTTAAGGAAGGCTGCGGTGTTGGGGAATGCGGGGCCTGTTCCGTCTTGGTGGATGATGTCCTGGTGGATTCGTGTATTTATCTTGCCATCTGGGCAGATGGCAGGAAAATCAGAACCGTGGAAGGCGAAGCAAGAAACGGGAAACTATCTATGGTCCAACAGGCTTATGTGGACGAAGGTGCCGTGCAGTGCGGGTTTTGCACGCCGGGATTTATTATGGCAACCACATCTTTTAAAGAAAAGTGCCATGGTAAAAAAGTAAGTCATGATGAGATTCGGAAAGCCCACGCCGGAAATCTTTGCCGTTGTACAGGATATCAGAACATTTTAAAGGCGGTTGAAAAAAGCATAGAATCCTGATAAGGTTCTGTTTAACTAAAAAAAACAATAAGTTATAGGAAATTAAAAATTTTATGACAACAGAAAAAGAGCAAATTTTCACGACCCTTAAACAATTGGCAAATTTAATGACTCAAATGTTTGGTGATAGTTGTGAAGTGGCAATTCATGATTTGACAACCCGGCATATGCACCTTGTTTACATTACGGGTAATGTCACAAGAAGAGAACCAGGGGCGCCGGTGACGGATGTGGTTGCCAGACACCTGATCCGGGATGGCAATGCAGTAAAGGACCGGCACTGCTTTATGACCCTCACGGATGACGGCAGGGAGCTTAAGTCTTCCACAAGCTATATCCGGAACAGCAAAGGCGATGTTATTGCCGCCTTTTGTATTAATTTTAACACAACGGATCATCACAATGCCATCCAGCTTTTAAGGTCGTTTGTCAATAAAAATGTATCTGAAGAAATCAATGGCGATATCAATGATAACAGGCCTGAAAAAATGTCTTTTTCCATAAACCATACGGTTGACTCTCTTTTTGAACAGGCAGTGTCAGAAATCGGTAAACGGCCAGCCTCCATGATCACGGATGAAAAGATCAGGCTTGTTAAAATCCTTGAACAAAAAGGGGCATTCCAGATAAGGGGTGTGGTCAGCCAGGTTGCATTGAGGTTAGGGGTTTCCAACTTCACTATTTATAATTATCTGAAAAAAATCAGGGCAGCAAACGGAACCGCGATCAGGGACATAATTTAAAGCATCAGCTTTGCCTTAAGTTAAAACAATGTCGTGATTGCACAATATCGTTTAAATATTCAAATTATTTTTAAGTGTTACTAAAAAATTTTATTGACACCACAATAAATTTGTGATTCCTTAGAATAACATTAATTCAATTCAGGGGATTCTATTAAATGGATAACATTGATTTGGGAAAAAAAGGCAGCACCCCGCCCGATGCAATTCCTCGTCTTGAACTTAGTGGGATTACCAAAATATACCCTTCTGTTGTCGCCAATGATTCAATTGATTTAAAAGTAGCCAAAGGTGAAATCCATGCTGTCCTGGGTGAAAACGGTGCTGGAAAAAGCACCTTGATGAAGGCCATTTACGGGGTTGTCAGGCCTGATAGAGGAAACATTATATGGGAAGGGAATCATATTCATATTGCTAACCCCGCCAATGCCAGAAAACTTGGCATCGGTATGGTATTCCAGCATTTTTCCTTGTTTGAAACGCTTAGTGTTGCCCAGAATATTGCACTTGCCATGGAAAATAAAATTAATATGGAAAGGCTTTCACAGAAAATAGTTGATATTTCACAAAAATACGGTCTTCCTCTTGACCCTGCAAGGCTTGTTCATTCACTTCCCGTTGGTTTAAGGCAAAGGGTTGAGGTTGTCAGATGCCTGATCCAGAAGCCCAAACTTTTGATTATGGATGAGCCGACTTCTGTATTGACACCCCAGGCTGTCATTAAAATGTTTGAAACTTTGAGGAAACTCTCAGAAGAAGGCTGCAGCATCCTTTATATCAGTCATAAATTAGATGAGATACAGGCACTTTGCCATAAAGCTACAATCCTGCGGGGGGGGAAAGTAACCGGATATGCTGAGCCGTCAAAGGAGACCTCGTC